>CAKPQG010000010.1 GCA_934178345.1 uncultured Dialister sp.
GAGGAAGAGGAGGGTGTGGAAATCAGATTTCTCCACCGTCACATGGCGGCTCTCGAGCCAGTGAGAGAGGAGCGGCGCGGGCAGGGGGCCGGTCGTGAGGAGCACTTTGCAGGGGTCTGTGAGGTAGAGGTTTTCTGCGATATGGGAGAAGCCGTGCCATGTGTCTTTGGGGGAAATCGCAAAGAACGCGGGGTCCGAGAGGATTTCTTCTGTCGGATGGGTTTCCCAGGAAGCGGCGCGCACCATGGGAGCGGTGAAGGGCCGGAGGAGGCGGCAGCGCTTGAGGATGGATCTCTTTAGCTCTGTTGCCGTGATCGCGGCTTTTTGCCAGAGCTCCCTTCCTTTCTTCTGGTGGAGGTACGCATTCATTTCCAGTCCTGCAAGGAGCGGATAGTAAGGGGAGGTCGATATGTGCATGAGGTAGGCGGCCTGCAGGACATCATCCTCGAGGTAGCGCGCCATCCCCCGCAGGTGGCTGTCCTTCTTGTGGAGCTGGCTCGTCATAGAGAATCCGGCAAGCTGCTTGTGGACGGACTGCGTCACGAGAATGCCGGGATCGTCTTTCGTCAGGGGGAAGGTGAGGACGGCAGAATCGCAAAGGAGCGGGAGAAAATTTTCGTAGCCGGCCCATGCGCCGTCGAAGAGAATGTAATCACAGAGAGGGGCGATGCGGCGAAGGATTTCTCTCGCATTCAGAAAGAGACCGTCATAGGTGGAGAGCTGGAGGCAGGCAAGGCGGTAGGGACGCTGCTTTTTCCCTGCATCGGGCGAGAGCTTTGCCGCTTTCTCGCGGAGGCGGGCCGGGTCAAGCGTTTCTTCCGTCAGTCCGCCGATGATGCCGCTTTCGTTTCGCTCGGAGGCGAGGTAGACAGGAAGTCCGCCGGCAGCGGCGAGTGCGGCCTGCGAGGCAGACTTGTGGTTATTCCTGTCGAAAAGAATGAGGTCGCCCTCGGAAACGAGTGCGCTGATCGCGATGCGGTTCGATGTCGAGGTGCCGCCTAAGACGAAGAAGCAGCGGTCGCTGCCATACACGCTCGCGGCGAGAGCTTCTGCCTCTCCCGAGACGCCTTCGTGTGAGGACGGATCACCGATGACGGAAGAAGAGTCCGAGATGTCCGCGGTGAAAGCGCCTTCACCGAGCGAAGAGACAAAGGCGCGTCCTTCAGGGATTTCTTCAAACAGCGCGCCGCTGTGGTGTCCCGGCGTGCAGAAATCATCGCGCGCTTCTTTCGCAAAGTTCAAAAGTGCTTTCGTGAAGGGGGGAAGGTGGGAATGGTCGGTCATTGAATTCAGCTCCTTTGCCTGTATTGTAACATAAGTTGGGGGGCAGGGTTAGCCCTGGGGGCGTGTCGCCCCTTGATTGCGGATGAAAGTTTTGCGAGAATGAGGAATTAGGAATGGTGGTGCGGCGCATAAAAATCAGAAGCGCCGCGAAGTATAAATAAGGCGATGCCCGAAAGTGGCATTTAAGTCACCAGTCACTAGTCACAAGTCACTCGAGGCTTCTAATCCCTAATCCCCAATCCCTAATCCCTAGCTACTCATCCCTGCTTTCAAACTTCAGGTTGATGGGTTCAGGGTTACCCCTGAGACGGCTCCGTCCACTGATTATGAATGAAAGCTCGGCTCTCTAGTTGGAGTGAGGAGTGAGGAGTGGTGGTGCGGCGCAAAAAATCAAAAGCGCCGCAGAATTTTGATAGCGCTTCGCGCCGTCGTCATTTCGAGCGAAGCCCTTGAATCTTTTTTGTTCGCGATCAGGCGGATTATGTTTGTAAACCCTAAACGGGAAACCTGTTATCCTCAAGACCTTCGGGCATCGCCCCATATTATATTCGCGGCGAAGCCGCCACCTTCATTCCTAATTCCTAATTCCTCATTCCTAATTCGAGCAGAGCGTTCATCCCCGATCAAGGAACAGCACGCCCACGGGCTCCCCCCCCCTGAACATAATCCTATCAACAAACGATTCGATTTATGTTAATATAATAGAGTACATTCATGATGGGGTGGTGCGCGCAAGGAGGCGGGAGAGATCGAAAAAGAATATCAGGTGAATCTTCCGGTCTTCGAAGGGCCGCTGGATCTTTTGCTGCACCTCGTGACGAAGAACCGGATCGATATCCATGACATACCGATCCATGAGATCACCGAGCAGTATCTCGCGTATCTCCGGAAAGCGCAGGAGCTCGATCTGGAGCTGGCGAGCAGTTTCTTCGCCATGGCCTCGACGCTGCTCTTCATCAAGTCGCGGATGCTGCTCCCGAAGCGGCGGCAGGAGGCGGCCGATGAGACAGAAGACCCGAGAGCCGAGCTCGCGCGGTCGCTCGAAGAATTCAAGCGGATGAAGGAGATCAAGGGGCGCATCGAGGAACTCATCGAAGCCGAGCGGCCGTACTGGAAGAAAGAGCCCGAGGCGATGAAGGGCGGGCTGTATCAGGGGCGGATTTCCCTCTTGAAGCTGCGCGCCGCCTTTCTCTCGCTCTATGACTCTCTCCATGAAGAGGAGGAAGAAATCCTCGCCCCCGAAGAGGTGTCGATGGAGCAGGAAATGGAGACGCTGAAGGAAACGCTCTCGCGACTTCGCCGTGTGGACTTCACGCAGTATTTCCGGCGGCTGAAGACACGCCTCCGCCTCGCCGTCACCCTCGTGGCACTCCTTGAACTGATCCGTCTTGGAGAGGTGAGGGTGATCGAAGGCGCAGGGGGATTGGAAATTGTGAGGGATTAGGGGTTAAGGTTCAAGTAGTCGGGCTAACCCTGAAGTTTGAAAGCAGAGATGGGGTTCAAGGTTCAGGTTGATGGGTTCAGGGGTGTAGTGGCAGCTTCGCTGCAAAATATATATTTGTGGCGAAGCCGCCCCACGGGCTAATCCTGAATCCCGAACCCTGAAGTTTGAAAGCAGGTATGAGTGGCTAGGGATTAGTGGCTAGGGATTAGGAGCCGCAAGTGACTGGTAGCTAGTGACTGGTGACTTAAATACCACCTTCGGGCATCGCCACTATTTATACTCCGCGGCGCTTCTGCTTTTTATGCGCCGCACCACCATTCCTAATTCCTCATTCCTAATTCCTCATTCGCGCAAAGCTTTCATTCAAAATCAGTGGACGGAGCCGCCCCACGGGCTAATCCTGAATCCCGAACCCCGAACCCTGAACCCTGAACCCTGAACCCTTAAACCCATAACGCAACAAAGGACATTTATGACAAACACTCTTATACAGCTATCAGCGCTCATCGAAGCCTTTCTTTTTGCGAAAGGGAGTCCTGTCTCTTTGACCGACATGGCAAAGGCCGTGGGAGAAGACTCTCAGATGATCGAGAAAGCGCTCACGCTGCTGTCTGAAAAATATGAAAAGCCAGACTCCGGCTTGACGCTCCATCACACGGGCGCGGGGTACATGCTGGCGACGAAGAAGAAATACGACACCTGGCTCTCCTCCCTTCTGGGAAAACAGACGCCGCTCTCGGCTGCGGCGCTGGAGACGCTGGCGGTGGTGGCCTGCAAAGAGCCTGTGACGCGAGTCGAGATCGAGAAGATCCGCGGCGTGGCGGCAGGCCGTGTGCTGGGGCTCCTCATGGAGAAGGGCCTCATCGAAGAAAGAGGACGTCTGGATATCCCCGGACGGCCGATCCTTTATGGTACGACGAAGCGTTTCCTCGCCTGCACCGGGCTTTCGGATGTGAATGAGCTCCGGATGCGCTGGCGAGAAGGACTGGAAGAAGGAGAACTATTTTGAAAGAACGTTTACAGAAGGTATTGAGCCATGCGGGCATCTGTTCCCGCCGCAAGGCAGAAGAGCTGATCGAAGCGGGACAGGTCCGTGTGAATGGCAAGGTCATCCGCGAGTTGGGGAGTGAAGCCGATCCCGTTTCCGATCGCATCGAGGTTGCCGGAGAGCGCATCCGTCCTGAGCGGAAACGCTATTTCCTTTTCTACAAGCCGGATAATGTCATCACGTCCGTCACCGACCCGCAGGGGCGGCGCACGGTCATGGACTATTTCAGAAATATCCGTGAGCGCATTTTCCCGGTCGGACGTCTTGACTATCACTCCGAAGGACTGCTCCTCATGACGAATGATGGCGAGCTCGACAACATTTTGACCCATCCGAAGCATGAGGTCAAAAAGGTATATGAAGTCACGGTCCGCGGGAAATATTCACTGAAGCTGGCAGATAAAATGTCGAAGGGCGTGCGCATCGACAGCGGAGTGACTGCACCGTGCGAGATCGAAGTCCTTGGCTATGATAAGGAGAAAAATAAGACGAAGGTACGCATGACACTCCATGAAGGCAAGAACCGGGAGATCCGTAAAATGATGGCGGCTTTCCACTATCCCGTCTTCGGGCTGAAACGCGTGCAGTACAGTTTCCTGACGCTTGCCGGCGTCGCTCGCGGGGAATACCGCCGTCTGTCCTTAGAGGAGGTCAAGAAACTGTATGAGCTCCACAAATAAAAAAATCGCCATCATCGGAGCCGGTGTGGCGGGACTTCTGGCAGCTGTCACGGCGGCTGACCGGGGAGCCAAAGTGATGCTCTTTGAAAAAATGCCGAAGGTCGGCCTGAAGATGGGCATCACCGGCAAAGGCCGCTGCAATCTGACCAACAGCGCGCCCATCATGGATTTCATCGGGAAGACACCGGGCAATGGGAAATTTCTCTACAGCGCCTACGAAGCCTTCTCGAATGAAGACCTGCTGGAGCTGCTCCATGGCTATGGCCTTGCGACCAAGGTCGAGCGCGGCGGACGCGTCTTCCCTGCCAGCGATGATGCCCAGGAAGTGCGCCACCTTTTCATGCGCCTTCTCAAAGAAAAGAAGGTCGAGCTTCACTTGGAGGAGCCGGTGTCTCATATCGTCGTCACAGATGGCAGGGCGAAAGGCGTCGTCACGAAGAAGGGACGCTACGATACCGATGCTGTGATCCTGACGACCGGCGGTGCATCGTATCCGCGCACGGGCTCGACGGGGGACGGGTATCGGATGGCTGGGGAAATCGGGCACAAGGTCACGACCATCCGCCCGGCTCTTATCCCTCTCGTCACGAAAGAAAGCTGGCCGAAGGACCTGCAGGGGCTCTCCCTCAAGAATGTTACACTGGCCCTTTCCGCCGGCGGGCGCAGAAAGGCAGAGGAATTCGGAGAGATGCTCTTCACCCATTTCGGCATCACAGGCCCCATCGTGCTGTCCCTCTCCGATAAAGCCTCCCTTTGGCTCTCACAGGGACATCCCGTAGAAGCGACGCTCGATCTCAAGCCTGCCCTCACGCAGGAAGTCCTCGATAAGCGAGTCCTGAGGGATCTCGAAAAGCACCACCTGAAGCAGATGGCCGGCGCTCTCGTCGAGCTTCTCCCGCATCGCATGATCGACGTCGTGCTTTCGCTGGCAGGCATCCCCAGGGATCTTCCCGTCAGCGAACTCAAGAAAGCCCAGCGCGCGTCCCTCGTGCAGACGATGAAGTCCATGAAGCTCACCATCATGGGTACACGGCCCATCGACGAAGCCATCGTGACGGCTGGCGGCATCTCCGTCAAAGAAGTGAATCCGTCCACCATGGAATCAAAGAAAGTGGCAGGACTCTACTTCGCCGGAGAAGTCCTAGATATCCACGCCTTCACTGGCGGCTACAATCTGCAGGCGGCCTTTTCGACCGGACACCTGGCAGCGGAAAGTGCAGCCAGCGGTGACTAGTGACTGGTGACTAGTGACTAGTGGCTAGTGACTAGTGACTGGTGACTAGGAGACTAGAAGACATCAGACTCCCGCATCGTCATTTCGAGCGAAGCGAGAAATGTTCCTTGCAGACCGATAAACAATGGGTGTGTGAAAGCAGAAATACGTAACACCAAGACGTCGTTTCCCGCCAGTGCCTATGTGATACTAACCGCGGTGCCATAGAGATGGAGGGCTACGCTTTCGATGACGATACGGGAAAGGGATATCCCCCAAAAAGTTTGAAAGCAGGGATGAGTGGCTAGGGATGAGGGATTAGAAATCTCAAGTGACTAGTGGACTGCTGACCAAATACCACCTTCGGGCATTGCTACCATCTATACTCCGCGGCGCTTCCCTATTTTTATGCGCCGCACCACCCCCTTTTGAACCTTTTGAACCTCTTGAACCTCTTGAACCTATAGAACCCGCCACCTCTTTCAAGCGCAATCAAAGGGCGATACGCCCAGAGGCAAACCCTGAATCAATTCATATAAAGGAGATCATCATTTATGCGAAAATTATCTATCGCTATCGACGGTCCGGCAGGGGCCGGCAAGAGCAGCGTGTCGAAGATCCTGGCATCGCGCCTTGGCTATGCCTATCTCGATACCGGAGCGATGTACCGCGCTGTCACCTATGAAGCCCTGAAGAAGGGTCTGACGGATCCGGCGGAAATCACTGCTATGACCGAAGCGCTCGACATGGAAGTAAAGCCCGGTACGGACGCCATGCATGTCATTGTGGATGGGGAAGATGTGACACCCTTCATCCGCACGCCGGAAGTCTCCGGGCATGTATCGGAAGTCTCTGCCATCGGCGGCGTGCGCACAGCGATGGTCGCCATCCAGCGCCGCCAGGCCGAAAAAGGCGGCATCGTCCTTGACGGTCGTGACATCGGGACGACTGTCCTGCCGAAGGCGGATGTGAAGATCTTCCTCACCGCCTCTGTTCACACCCGTGCGCTTCGCCGCTTCAAAGAGCTCGAAGCCCTGCACCCGGAGCTTTCGCTCGAAGACATCGAAGCCGATGTGGCCAAGCGCGACTACATGGACAGTCATCGCGAGATCTCCCCCCTGAAGCAGGCAGAGGATGCCATCCTTCTTGATAACGGCGACCTCACGCTCGAAGGCACCGCAGAAGCCATGATCGCTATCTGTGAGAAAAAGTTTCCGGGGTTTAGTAAGTGACTAGTGACTGGGGATTAAGGACTGGACATAGAGACTTGGAGACATCAGACATCTGAAGTCTAAAGTCTAAAGTCTAAAGTCTTTTAGTCTCCCTGTCTGCTTGCGCTTTATCAACTGCAAACGGCTAGGGAAACGCTGATTAAATCGCAGAATCAGATTTCATATGGATTTTTATACATAGCTTCGTCATCATCTTCCTTAAATAGCTCGCTATTCGCGTCAGATGATTCCTTGCTCTGTATAAAAATCCAAGAATGAAATCTGACAACGATTTAATCAGTGTTTCCCTAACAGCCAACCACCATTTTCAAACGAGGTGAATCCTATGGGCTATGCTATTGTCAGAGCCATTTTAAATTTCTTCTTCTTCGTCATCTTCGGTCTCAAGGTCGAAGGGCGGGAGAATGTGCCTCAGACCGGGGCCATCATCGTTGCGCCGAACCATAAGAGCTACTGGGATCCTCCTGTCGTCGGCGTGGCTTTTAATACCCGCATTATCCACTACATGGCGAAGGAAGAACTTTTCAAAAATCCATTCTTCGGCTGGCTGATCCGTCAGTTTGGTACGTTCCCGGTGAAGCGCGGCACCGTCGATCGCGCGGCTGTGCGTCAGGCCATCAAGGAAATCAAGGAGGGCAATCCTCTCGGCATTTTCCCGGAAGGCACCCGCATCAAGAGAGAGGGGCTTGGTCGTTTCCACACGGGCATGGCATCCCTCGCCCTCATGACCGGTACTCCGGTCATCCCTGTCGCCGTCCTCGGTACGATGGACCTGCCTCGTAAAAATGGCCCCCTTGCCGTCCTCATCGGCAAGCCGATCGAAGTCAAAAAGCAGCGTCCGACCGATGAGAAAGTGGCTGAGCTCAATGACATCGTGAAGGCAGAAATTCAAAAACTGATGGATGATTATAAAAAGTGACTGGTGACTAGGGACTAGTGACTAGGGACTAGTGACTAGGGACTGGTGGCTAGGGATTAGTAGCTAGGGATTAGGAGCGCCAGGTGACTCGTGACTAGATACCACCTTCGGGCATCGCCATTATTTATACTTTGCGGCGCTTTTGATTTTTATGCGCCGCACCACCACTCCTAACTCCTAACTCCTAACTCCTCACTTCTAACTAGAGAGCAAAGCTCTCATCCACAATCAAAGGGCAACTCGCCCGATGAGCTAACCCTGAACCCTGAACCCTGAACCCTGAACCTTATCTTGCTATTGAACTTTTCTATTTCAAACATAACGTCTGCTCTATAGCGGGCGTTTCAATTGAGAATTAAAATCATGGAAATCTATAAATCGAAAGTGATGGGCTTCTGCTACGGCGTGAAAAGAGCCATGAAAATCGCGGAAAATGCGGCAAATTCGGGCATTAAGGCCGTTACCTACGGTCCCATCATTCACAACCCGCAGGTGGTCGGCCGGCTTTCTGAAAAAGGCGTACATCCGGTGGAAGACCTGGATACTTTGACCGATGAAACTGTAATAATTCGCTCGCACGGAGTGGGCCCTTCGTGCTATAATAAACTCAAGTGCAAAAATCTGGCCCTAATGGACGCGACGTGCCCTTTCGTCAAAAGAAACCAGGAGATCACCAAAGACCTCGTGGCTGATGGAAAGACCGTCGTACTCATCGGTGAAAAGAAGCACCCGGAAATGAAGAGCGTAGCGGAGTGGGCAGTGGGTCATTCCTTCCAGGTAGAAACCCTCGAAGATGTAGACCGGCTTCCAGACATGGAAGAGGCGCATATCGTCACGCAGACCACATTTTCGGTGGCTTTGGCTGACCAGCTGGTGCAGGCGATCCGGCAACGGATCCCGCATGTGTTTCTTCACAAATCCATTTGTGATGCGACCATGCAGCGGCAGCAGGCGGCGCGTGAGCTGGCGAGGAAAGTAGATGTGATGATTGTCATCGGCGGGCGCAACAGCGCTAATACCAGCCGACTGGCAGACGTATGCAGGAGCGAAGGCGCCTGCGTCCATCATATCGAAACGGCAGAGGAACTAAAATCTGAATGGTTCCAAACCCGGGACAAGATTGGCATCACCGCCGGTGCATCCACACCGGACTGGATCATAGAGGAGGTAGTTTTTATTATGGAAAACATGAAAGAAATGCTGGAACAGGAAGAAATGAACCTGGACGTGCATAAAGGCAGTGTAGTAGAAGGGGAAGTTGTCGACGTACTCGATGACAAAGCCTATATTTCCTTCGGCTACAAAACAGAAGCTGTACTGCAGGCTCATGAATATGCATACCCGGCACCGGCATCTCTGAAAGATGAACTCAAAGTCGGCGACAAACTGCGTGTACAGATCGTCAGCGGTGTCAAAGAAGACAGCACCATTTACGTATCCAAGATCAAAGTTGACCGTCTCGCTGACTGGGATGTTGTTGAAGAAGCTTTCGAAAAAGGCGAAGCTGTCGAATGCGAAGGCATCGAAGCGATCAAAGTTGGTCTGCTCGTTCAGCTGAAGTCCCTCCGCGGCTTCATTCCGCTGTCTCAGGGCGACCTGCGCTTCGTTCACTCCCTGCAGAACCTGGTCGGACAGAAATTCCCGGCTAAGATTCTCGAAGTCGACCGCGCTAAGAATAGACTGGTTCTCTCCCGCAAAGCAGTACTGGAAGATGCCAGAAACAATGAAATGGATGAAATCGAAGCTGCTTATGAAAACGGCGACGTTCTTCAGGGCACTGTCAAGAAGATCATGCCATACGGTGCTTTCATCGGCATCAATGGCGTAGAAGGCCTGCTCCACATCTCCGATATCTCTTGGAAGAAGATCGGCAAAGTGGAAGATGTCCTGAAACCAGATCAGGTGATCGACGTCAAGATCAAATCCTTCGATCGTGAAAAGCAGAGAATCTCCTTCTCTCACAAAGACTGCCTCCCGAATCCATGGGAAACCGCTGTCACCAACCACGCTGCTGATGACATCGTAGACGCTAAAGTCGTCAAGATTTTGGAATTCGGCGTTATCGTTGAACTCGAAGACGGCCTCACCGGTCTGCTCCACATCAATGAAATGACCGACGACCACAACAAGAAACCGGGCGACATCTGCCAGGTCGGCGATGATCTGAAAGTCAAGATCATCAACATCGACGAAGCTCGCAGAAGAATCTCCTTCTCCCTCGTCGAAGCACCAGCTCATGATGCTGAATAAGAGAAAATGATAAAAACCGCGTTGCGCCGATGCGCAATGCGGTTTTTTCTTGGCGCAGATGGGGAGTATCCATCGTTATAGCCACCGGTGACTTCTGGGAGATCCTCTCATGACGCGAAGTGAAACGTATGGGATTACTTGACTTTGCTTCTGGCCTATCATACAATTTTATGTACAGTGAAAATGGGATAGTGTTGCTTCTCTCTTTGGAGAGGGTCGGCTGCAGGAAGCCGAAAAGGAGTACACTCCCTGGTTAAGGAAACACTGATTCAATCGTTACCGGATTTTATTCTTGGATTTTTATACAGAGCGAGGAGACAGGGGACGCGAATAGCGAGCTATTCAAGGAGAATGTCGACGACACTATGTGTAAAAATCCATATGAAATCTGATTCTGTGATTGAATCAGCGTTTCCTTAATATATGATTTCCATAGAAAAGAAAGGAATGGGCTCATGAGTAAACCTCTCGTAGCCATCGTCGGGCGGCCGAATGTTGGCAAATCGACCTTGATCAATGGGCTGGCGCAGCGTCGCGTGTCCATCGTAGAAGATATCCCGGGCGTCACCCGTGACCGCATCTATTGTGATGTGAAATGGCTGAACCGTGAATTCACCCTGATCGATACCGGCGGTATCGAGTTTAGAAATGAGAAAGACCAGATCTCCAGCGGCATCCGCCAGCAGGCGGAGCTGGCGATGGAAGAGGCGGATGTGATCCTCTTCGTGCTTGATGCACGCGCCGGACTGACGTCAGATGATGAGATCATCGCCGGGATTCTGCGCCGCACGGGGAAACCGGTCGTCGTGGCTGTCAATAAAGTGGACAGCGAGAATCAGGAGATGGATGTATACGAATTCTATTCGCTGGGGCTGGGGGATCCGATCGGGATTTCCGCAGTAAACCGTCTCTCTTTCGGCGAGCTTCTGGACCGGATCACGGAAGGTTTCCCGGAACAGACGGAGGAGGAGTCGGAAGATATCATCCGTACCGCCATTGTGGGACGCCCGAATGTCGGGAAGTCTACCTTGATCAATTCGCTTCTGGGCTATGAGCGCTCGCTCGTGGCGGATGAAATGGGGACGACGCGAGATGCGGTCGATTCTCTCTGGACTTACAAGGGAAAGACCTTCATCCTGGTCGATACGGCGGGTATGAGAAAGAAGAGCAAGATCGATGAACCGCTGGAAAAATACAGTGTCATCCGTTCTATCCGTGCCATTGATAACTGCGATGTGGCGATTTTCGTACTGGATGCGATCGATAAGCTGACAGAGCAGGATAAGAAGATTATCGGCTATATCCACGAGGCAGGGAAGGGGCTGCTCCTTTTCGTGAACAAATGGGATGCGGTCGCCAAAGAGACGAATACGATGGTGGAATTCGAGAAGGAAATCAAGAATGGCCTGCCATTTGCGTCCTATGTGCCGATGCTTTTCGGCTCGGCGCTGACAAAGCAGCGAATCCATCGTCTGGGGGATATGATTTACAATGTAGCTGAGCAGCAGAGTCTGCGCATCCCGACGTCGGTCCTGAATGACCTTCTGGAAGATGCGAAGATGGTGAATCCGCCGCCGGCACATTCCGGCCGTGTGGCGAAGATCTACTACATGACGCAGGTGGGGATCCGTCCGCCGACGTTCGTCATGTTTGTGAATGATGCGAACCTCATTCATTTCTCTTATGTCCGTTTCATCGAGAACCGGCTGCGTGAATCTTTCAGCTTCGAAGGTACGCCGATCCGCATCGTGGTACGAAGCAAGAAGGATGGTGAAGAGGCGTGATGGATGGCATAGTTTGGATCGTGCTGGCGTACTTCATCGGCGCGGTGCCAAGCGGATATATTATCGGACGTGTATTTTATGGCGTGAATCTGAAAAAGGTGGGGAGCGGCAATATCGGTGCGACGAATGCGTATCGTGAGCTGGGTGCCGTCGCGGGCCTTTCTGTCTTTATCTGCGACTTTTTGAAGGGCTTCATCGCGGTGCATCTGGGCATGCCGGATCCCACGTTGGTGCTTGCGTGTGCGATCTTTGCGATCGTCGGCAATGACTGGTCCGTTTTCCTGAAGTTCAAGAGCGGCAAGGGCGTCGCCTGCGGCGTGGGCGCTTTCGCCTACATCTGCGCTCCGGCGGTGCTGGCGGCCTTCCTCGTATGGCTTGCCATCTTCAAGTGGAAGCACATCGTTTCCCTTGGCTCCATTGTGGCAGCGCCAGTCGTAGCCATCGTCATGTTCTTCATGGATAAGCCGATCGAGTATGTGGCATTTGCTGCAGTCGCAGCCATCATCATTATCGGCAAGCACAAAGACAATATCGGGCGACTCCTTCGCGGAGAAGAGAAGCCGATTTCTCGGGAAAAGAGGTAGCAGATGAAAGTAGCTATGATAGGTGCCGGCGGCTGGGGGACAGCGATGATGATCTCCCTCGCAGCGCGGCATGATGATCTTTTCATGTACTGCAGAAATCCGAAAACAGCGCAGGAAATACAGAAGAGCCGCGAAAATACGAACTACCTTCCGGGCTGCCGCATCCCGCTCCACGTGAAAATCACGAGCAGTTTGGAGACGGCGGTGAAGGGGGCAGGCTGCGTCATCCTCTGTACACCGTCGCACGCAGTCGAAGCCATGGCGGAAAGCCTTGCGCCGTGGCTGGAAAAGGATACCGTCGTCGTCTGTGCGTCCAAGGGACTTGCGGATCATGCCGGTCATCGACTTTCCGAGGTCATCACGGATAAGGTGAAGGGCATCACGAAAAAAATTGTCGTCCTCTCCGGGCCGAACCATGCCGAGGAAGTCGGCCGTGGGCTGCCATGCGCGACCGTCGCCGCTTCCGAAGTACCGGAAGCGGTGCAGGTGGTGCAGGACCTTTTCATGAGCCCGGTCTTCCGCGTGTATCGCAGCGATGACATCAAAGGCGTCGAGTACGGCGGCGCGCTGAAGAATATCATGGCGCTCGCCTGCGGTGTGCTGGATGGCATCGGCCTCGGCGATAACAGCCGCGCGGCTCTCATGACACGCGGGCTGGTCGAAATGACCCGCTTCGGCGTACACTTCGGCGCACAGATGACGACCTTCTTCGGCCTTTCCGGGATGGGAGATCTCGTCTGCACCTGCACGTCTGTCCACAGCCGCAACCACACCGCCGGTATGATGATGGCAGAAGGCAAGACGGCGAAGGAAATCACGGAAGGAACGAATATGATCGTCGAAGGCATCCGCACGGCGCGTCTGGTGCATGACATCGCTGTCCGTGAGCATATCGATATGCCGATCACCGAAGAGGTCTGCCATCTGATTGATGGCGACCACACGGCATTGGAAGCTCTCGAAGCCCTCATGCGCCGCGCCAAGAAAGCGGAGTCTGAGACGTATCCGATGTAATAGTGACTGGTGACTGGTGACTGGTGACTAGTGACTAGTAGCTAGTCACTGGTAGCTAGTGACTGGTAGCTAGGGATTAGGAGCTAGGGATTAGGGGCGCAAAGTGACTGGTGACTTACATGCCTCTTTCGGTCATCGCCCTATGTATACTCCGCGGCGCTTCTGATTTTTATGCGCCGCACCAGCACTCCTCACTCCTCACTCCTCACTTCTAACTTAGAGAGCAAAGATTTCAAACACAATCAAGGGACGGCACGCCCTACGGACTAACCCTTCCCCCTCAAAGAGCCCCGACCAAAGTCGGGTGCTCTTTTTTATTTTCCTATGCTATAATAGAAGCCATGGAACAGAAAAAATTATCACAGAAGAAAACCGTGTCCTTCCTCACACTGGGCTGCAAGGTGAACCAGTATGACAGTGACGCGATGCGTACCCTTTTCGTCCGGAACGGGTACAGCCCGGCAGAAGGCGATGACGCGGATGTCTATGTCATCAATACCTGCTCTGTCACCAGCGTCGGTGACAGAAAATCTCGCCAGATGGTGCGCCGCATCCGCCGCGCGCACCCGGATGCCATCATTGCCGTTGCCGGCTGCTATGCGCAGCTCGCGCCAGAGGTTTTTGAAGAGATGGGGGACGTCGATGTCATCGTCGGTCACCAGAACCGCACGCATATCGTCGAGTACGTCGAAAAAGCGCGGACGAGCGACAAGCCGCTGAATGAAGTCGTGGACATCATGAAGGTGAAAGATTTCGAAAATATGGAGGTCGACCCGGAAGGAGAGGTCAAGACCCGCGCCTTCATCAAGGTGCAGGAAGGCTGCGACAACTACTGCACCTTCTGCATCATCCCCTATGCGCGAGGCAAGCTGAAGTCCAGAAAGCAGGAGGATGCCGTTTCAGAAATCAAAAAGCTCGTTGATCGCGGCTATCGCGAAGTCGTGCTGACAGGCATTCATCTTGGCAACTACGGCAAGGATCTCCATGACGGGACTTCCCTTTCCAGCCTCGTCGCTGAGCTTGTAAAGATCCCGGACCTTCTCCGCATCCGCTTAGGCTCTATCGAGTCTGTCGAACTCTCCGAAGAGCTGATCCGGATCATCGAGAATGAGCCGAAGGTGTGCCGCCATCTCCACCTCCCCATCCAGTCGGGCTCGGACAGCGTGCTGAAAGGCATGAACCGCCATTACCGCCTCGCCAAGTACAAGGCACTCATCAAAGAGCTGCGCGATAAGATCCCGGGGCTTGCTCTGACCACGGATCTCATTGTCGGCTTCCCGGGAGAAACGGAAGAAAATTTCAAGGAAACACTGGAAACACTGAAAGAAATCCGCTTCTCCGGCATCCATGTTTTCCCCTATTCCCAGCGCACCGGCACCCCGGCGGCGACCTATCCGGACCAGGTATCCAATGAGGTGAAGAAGGAGCGCGTCCATCGCGTACAGGAGCTGGAAAAAGGCATCGCGAAAGACTACCGCGAACAGTTCCTCGGCAAGGTCGTCCATGTCCTCGCCGAAGAGGTCAAGAACGGCTGGTACGAAGGCCTCACGGATGAATACATCCGCGTCACCATCCAAAGCGAGGGCGTAGAGCGGGGGCATATGTACCCCGTCCGCATCACCGCCATCACCGAAGAGGGAATGGTGGGTGATGTCGTTACAGCGTAACGCGTATGGGGGCTTTTGAAAAAGGGGTCAGGGTTAGCCCGTGGGGCGGGACGTCCCTTGATTGTGGATGAAAGCTCTGCTCGAATGAGAAATTAGAAATGAGAAATGGTGGTGCGGCGCATAAAAATCGGAAGCGCCGCGAAGTATAAATAAGGCGATGCCCGAAAGTGGCATTTAAGTCACCAGTCACTAGTCACAAGTCACTCGAGAATCCTAATCCCTAATCCCTAGCCACTCATCCCTGCTTTCAAACTTCAAGGTTCAGGTTGATGGGTTCTACAGGTGCAACGGGTTACTCATTTTTGGGAAATACCGCATTCTTGTAGGTAAAAAATAAAAAAATTCGCGGCGCTTTCATCATATGATGCGCCGCACCACCAACCTGAACCCTGAACCCGCCAACCTGAACCCTAATCTTATTTATTTAAGGAGGAAATACTATGTCTGACTGCATTTTCTGCAAAATCGCTGCCGGTGAAATCCCGAGCACCAAAGTTTATGAAGATGACAACTGGTTTGCTTTCAAGGACATCGAGCCCTGCGCGCCTGTCCATATCCTCGTCATTCCGAAGAAACATGTCGACAACATTCTGGCATTCGATGAAGAGTACAACAAAAACTTCGCTGACTTCTTCCTCGTCGTGAAGAAGATCGCGGAAGAAGCCGGCCTCAAAGAAAATGGCTTCCGCCTCGTCATGAATACAGGCGAAAAAGCAGGACAGTCTGTCTTCCATTTCCACGCCCATATCATCGGCGGCAAAGAAATGGGCTGGCCGCCATTCCCTGAAAAATAATGAGGAATTAGGAATGAAGGTGGCGGCTTTGCCGCGATCCTTCGACTCAGGTCGCAGCTGTTCTGGCATTCGTTATCTCACATACGACGTTTCTCGCCGCTCAGGATGACGAAACGGGGCGATGCCCGAAGGCTGGAGGATAGAAGTCAGATGTCTCCTGGTCTCTTGGTCTAATCCCTAATCCCTAATCCCTAGTCACTAGTCACTTTTTTTCATAAAACAGATTGACAGAATGCCACTTGTACTTTATACTAATTAAGTGTGCAATAGCACCCCATCAGTCTTATTGGGAGGGAGGGATATAGATGTCTGAAATCAAAGTTCAAAAGGGCGAAACTCTTGAAAGTGCTCTTCGCAGATTTAAACGTTCCTGCCAAAAAGCCGGGGTTCTTTCTGAAGTAAGAAAACGTGAACATTATGAAAAGCCCAGCGTAAGACGTAAACTGAAATCTGAAGCCGCTAGAAAACGTAAGTTTAAATAATAGGTTGTAAGGTGATTAGTTTTGTCAATCAAAGAACAGCTCATGGCTGATATGAAAGCAGCCATGAAAGCGAAAGAAGAAGGAAAGCTTGCTCTGAATACGATCCGCATGGCTCGTGCTCACATCAGACAGGCTGAAATCGACAACGGACACGCGGACTTCAATGATGATCAGGTTCTTGCGGTTCTCCGGAAAGAAGTGAAGCAGAGGAAAGAAACTCTGTCTGAAATCGAGGGTTCCGGAAGAGAAGACCTGGTTGAACAGACCAAAGCTGAGATCGATGTACTTGAGAAATACCTGCCGGCAGAAATGACTCCAGAAGCCGTTGAAGCAGCAGTCAAGGAAATCGTCGATGCCATGGATCCTGGGCAGAAAAACATGGGCTCTGTGATGAAAGCTGTCATGGCGAAGCTTAAAGGACAGGCAGACGGAAAGCTGATCAATCAGATCGTCCGCAAACTGCTTGCTTAGGCGAAAGGCTTGACAAAGTAAGAAGCGTGGTGTATCCTTAAGTCATAAGTTCATATGCTACGTCAAAGATGACTCATTCCTACCGGGGATGGGTCATTTTCTATTGATTCATATAGCTTATTTTCAATCTAAAAAATGGTGGAATTCAAGAAAGTCTATAGGAGGACTCAAATGAACAAAAACTTATTGTACTGCATCCCTGCTGGACAGTATGGCAAAGAAGGGGTACTTTCTTTACTGGCACAGCATCCGGAAATTCGGTTCGTCTCTCTGGTCGGAATCGATCTTGCAGGCAATGATACAGATGAACGCATCCCGATCGAAATCTTCATGAAAGACTACGAAGATTTCTTCGCGGGCAAAGCTGTCCAGACAGATGGTTCTTCTGTCGTGTTTATGAATATCGCCACCCTGAACGATGCGCGCGTCGACATGGTCGCCGACAGCACCGTGAACTGGTATGTAGACTATAATGATGACAACGTGGATGAAGAGACAGGCCTTCCGATCGGTACGCTCCGCATCCCGAGTTTCCTGATCCACAATGGCAAATACATTGATTCCCGTTCCATTCTGAAGCAGTCCTGCGAATATGTCGCTGACCGCCTCCGAAAGCTCTTGGTCGGTGCCCAGGTCAAGGGGATGGAAAATTTCCCGTTCTCTGAGATCCAGGATATCGTATTCACCACCGGCACAGAGCTGGAATTCTGGGTGAAGACACCGAGCGAAAAGGAAACCGTACAGCATCTTTCCATTTCCCAGCGTCTGCAGGAGCAGTACTGGCAGCGCATGCGCGGCAATGTCCGCACCGCCATGGAACAGGCGATCGAAGAACTCGATGCCCGCGGCATGCATGTAGAAATGGGACATAAAGAAGTCGGCGGGATCAAACCCAAGATCGATGATGACGGTCATATTTTCGACGTCTGCGAACAGCTTGAGCTCGACTGGCTCTTCTCGACGAATCCGCTGCAGGCGGCAGATAATGAACTGGAAGCCCGCATTGTGGTTCGTGAAGTATTCCGCAGAAACGGGCTCGACGTCTCCTTCCGCGCGAAACCGATCATCGGCGTCGCCGGCTCCGGGGAACACACCCATGTCGGCTTTGCTGCTCTTCTCAAAAACGGCAAGACCATCAATCTTCTGGCGCCGGAGGATATGCAGGCAGATTTCCTCTCCACCATCGGCTATGGCTTCATCATGGGCATCCTCAACAACTACGAAGCGACGAATCCATTCGTTTCCTCGACCACCGATGCTTTCAACCGTCTGAAGCCGGGCTTCGAAGCACCGGTCTGCATCGTCACCTCTCTGGGACATAAGCCGGAGCTGCCGTCTCGAAACAGATCCATCCTGATCGGGCTCATCCGTGATATCGGAAATCCGAAAGCGACCCGCTTCGAACTCCGTGCGCCGAACCCGTTTACCAATACCTATCTCTGCGTTTCCTGCCTGTACCTGACTGCTTTGGATGGCATCGAGTATGCACTCGCTTCCGGAAAAGGTCCGGAAGAACTTCTCGCTGAGCTTTCTAAGAAAGCCGGAGAAGAAGCCGGATACCTTGACAAGGATAGAGAATATCGCTGCGAAGACAACGTATTCGAAGACTATACGCAGGAAGAACGCGATGCTGTCTTCGGCAAGCCGCCGGCTACCGTCTGGGACAATGTCAAGATCATGAAAGCCAATCCGGACAAAGTCGCTGCGCTCACCAAGAGCGGCGCGATCTCCGAACAGATCGTAGACTCCTTTGTCGCTTCCATCCTTTATCGCTGGAAGAATGAGCTGATCGATCGGATCATTCCTGGTACAGAAGCTGCTGTCAGAGGATATAAAAAACTCGATAACGATGACAAGATCGATGAAAAGCGCTGGAAAGCCATCAAGGCAAAGCGCATCGAGCTCGCGAAGGATACGGAGGATGAGAAATGCCTCTGCACCCGCCTGAAGGAAGCTCTCGAGGCGAATGACTACGATACTGCTTCTGCGCTGCAGGTGGAAATGGCAAAGAAAGCCGAAGCGCTGGAAAAAGAGTATCGCGTCTATGCGCTGAACATTCTGGACTAGTGATGGAAACCTTCACCGTAAGGCTCCCTGTTACAGCAGTCCGAGGCAAAGGTGCAAGAGGACTAACGGGCAAAAGGAAGATGCGGCGTACAAAGAAATAGCGCCGCGCAGTTTCTAATCCCTAGCCACTAGCCACTAGCTACCAGTCACCAGTCACTACTAACCAACTATACATTCATCTGGCCAAAGATGACCTATTCTGTGGATACCCGCAGAGTAGGTCATTTTTATTTTATAAAGAAACTCAAATAGGGGGGACAACCTGGATGAGACGTTTATGGAAAATGGAGTATTGCTACTCCACGTTGGGGTTTCGCCAGCGGGGAAAAGGTTAAACAGGTTCAGAGGGTTCAACGGGTTCACAGGTTTTCCATTCTCCCCAAAAACGGAGAATCAAAACATGATTTTAATTTCTCGCGGTGCTTCATTATTTTTACGCGCCGCACCACACCCGCTGAACCTCTTGAACCTTTTAAACCTTCCAACCTATTCCTAAAAAAACAAACCACATTTTCAACCATACGCAGGAGGAATTCAAAATGATTAACAACGACTTACTGTACTACATCCCGTCCGGTGAATTTGGCAAAGAAGGCGTCCTGGGACTCCTCAAGACCCATCCGGAAATCCGCTTCGTTTCTCTGGTCGGCATCGATCTGGCCGGCAATGACACCGATGAAAAGGTGCCGATCGAACTGTTCCTGAAAAACTACGATGATTTCTTTGCCGGCACAGCCGTACAGACCGACGGCTCCTCTGTCGTCCTGATGAACATCGCTACACTGAATGATGCCCGCGTCGACATGGTCGCAGATGCCAGCGTGAACTGGTATGTCGACTACAATGAAGACAACCTGTACAGCAATGGCCGTCCGGTCGGTACGCTGCGCATCCCATGCTTCCTCCTGCACAATGGCAAATTCATCGACTCCCGCTCTATCCTGAAAGAATCCTGCGCTTTCGTCGCTGAGAAGCTGAAAGGACTCCTTGCAAGCGGCAAGCCTGTCAAAGGCATGGAAGATCTGCCGGTCGATGAGATCGAAGATATCAAATTCACCATCGGCACGGAACTGGAATTCTGGGTCAAGACACCGAGCGAAACGGAAACGGTACAGCACCTGTCCATTTCTCAGAGACTGCAGGAACAGTACTGGCAGAGAATGCGCGGCAACGTCAGAACTGCGATGGAAGAAGCCATCGAAGAACTGGATGCTCGCGGCATGCATGTAGAAATGGGGCATAAAGAAGTCGGCGGTATCAAACCGAAAGTCGATGATCTGGGACATACCGTCGATGTCTGCGAACAGCTCGAACTGGACTGGCTCTTCTCTATGAATCCGCTGCAGGCTGCTGACAATGAACTCGAAGCCCGCATCATCATCCGTGAAGTCTTCCGCAAATACGGCCTCGATGTTTCCTTCCAGGCAAAACCGATCATCGGCGTCGCCGGCTCCGGCGAACATACCCATGTCGGCATCTGCGCTTCTCTGAAGAATGGCAAGACCATCAACCTTCTGGCACCGAGCGATATGAAAGCCGACTTCCTCTCCACCATCGGCTATGGCTTCATCATGGGCATCCTGAAGAACTACGAAGCAACGAATCCATTCGTTTCCTCCACCACCGATGCTTTCAACCGTCTGAAACCGGGCTTCGAAGCACCAGTCTGCATCGTTACTTCCCTTGGTCATAATCCGGAAGTACCGTCCCGTAACAGAACCATTCTGATCGGTCTTGTCCGCGACATCGAAAGTCCGAAAGCTACCCGCTTCGAACTGCGCGCACCGAACCCGTTCACCAATACCTATCTCGCTGCTTCCTGTCTCTTCCTGACGGCACTGGACGGCATCACCTATGCGATCGCCTCCGGCAAAGCACCGGCAGACCTCCTTGCTGAGCTCTCCAAGAAACCGGGCGAAGCGGCTGACTACCTCGAAGCAGGCCGCGCATATCGCTGTGAAGACAACGTATTCGAAGACTTCACACAGGAAGAACGTGATGCTGCTTTCGGCAAACCGCCGGCTACCGTATGGGAAAACATCAAGACCATGAAGGCAAACAAAGACAAGGTCGCCGTCATCACCGCTGGCGACAGCCTGAATCAGGTCATTGTAGACTCCTTCCTCGACTCCATCGAATACCGCTGGGAAAATGAACTCGTCGACCGCATCATTCCGGCTACAGAAGCACTCGTGAAGAGCTTCAAGAAACTTCCAAGCGAAGATGAACTCGATGAAGAACGCTGGGAAGCTATCGGAGCGAAGAAATATGAACTCATCAAAGATACCAAAGCCAGCAAGTCTATCGTGACCAAGCTCAAAGAAGCTCTCGAAGCGAAAGACTATGACACTGCTTCTGATCTCCAGATCGAACTCTCCAAGAAGTCCGAAGCTCTGGAAAAAGAATACGCTGTCTATGCGCTGAACATTGTCGGCTGATAGAAAGTAACGAAAAACGCTATCCAAATATTTTCGGATAGCGTTTTTTGTTGGGCTTCAACAGGTTCAAAGGGTTCAGCGGGTTCAAAAGATGTGGTGCGGCGCATAACAATCAGAAGCGCCGCGATGCATAAATAATGGTGATGCCCGAAGGTGGTATTTAGTCATCAGTCACCAGTCACTAGTCACCAGTCACCAGTATCCACTCACTTCACCGCTGTGAATGTGAGCGACTTTGTATCGAGCGAAAGAGTATAGGTAGCGTCTGTGCCATTTTCCTTCGTGTGGAAGAGGATCTGTTTCTTCTCAACGGTGAAAGAAGAGGCGCCATTGATATTTTCCAGATCCGCTGCATCGAAGGCGTTCTTGAAGGTGCCGCCCTTGTAGGAAACGATATGAGCGCCGCCTGCTTCTCCGGTATCGACGAGGTAGAAGCGAAGACCGTTCGCATCATTCACGAGCGGCGTGATGGTGAGTTTCGCATCCGCATAGCCGCCTTCTTCGCTTACGAGAACGGGGAGGGCGGAGAGGGCGAGCTCGCTCTCCGATGCTTTCGTCGTGAAGGTGAGGTCAGCCTTGCCTTCCGTACCTGCGGTGAGGTTCACGTCAAGCCGCTGGTCACTGGTGAGGGCGGTGTGGAAGGCGGCTTCCCCGGCATTGACGGCCAGGATCGTCGGCTCGCCCGTGATCCAGTTCGCGGAAACAGAAGATGCCAGCGTGAGGGTAGCGAGGGCAGCGGTTAATACAATTTTTCGCATAGGAGACTCCTTTCTTGAATGAAAATAATAATCAGTGTTTCCTTAAACTATAAAGTCTGATACTGCTGTTTGCTCTCATTATATAGAAACCTTGAGCATGTTTCAAGCCGGGCAGATGGGCGCAAAAAGTTCGCCGCTTTTTGCACCTTAATCCCTAATCCCTAGCTACAAGTCACTAGCCACTAGTCACCAGTCACCAGTCCCTAGTCACTAGTCACTAGTCACCAGTTACCAGTCACTAGAAAACCATGCAAAAAGAGCCGGCTGAAATTCAGCCGGCTTGAAATGCAGCAATCAGATGATCGATTAGATGTCTCTGTTTACTTTATGAGAACGAAGGCAACGAGTGCAGACATTCATTCTCTTGACCTGTCCGTCAACCAGTACGCGAACTCTCTGGATGTTCGGTTTCCAGGTTCTCTTTGTTTTCAAATGGGAATGGGATACATTGAATCCCGTAGCGGTTCCCTTGCCGCAAACTTCACAATAGTTAGCCATGTGCTACACCTCCTTGCACTTCCGCGATTGCAACATTCATACTATATCACAACTCTTTTTTTTACGCAAGTATTTTACAGCAGAGTATTTGAAGAATTATAATAGGAGAAAAGAATTAGGGGTGTCGGGTTCGAGGTTCAGGGTTCAGGGGGAGTCCCACGGCGCGAAGCGCCGAATACAAAATTGCGGCGAAGCCGCCACCACAACCCTGAAGTTTGAAAGCAGAGATGAGTAGCTAGGGATTGGGGATTGGGAGCCGCAAGTAACTGGTGACTAGTGACTGGTGACTAAATACTACCTTCGGGCATCGCCCCATATATACTTGCGGCGAAGCTGCCACCTTCATTCCTAATTCCTAATTCCTAATTCCTAATTCCTAATTCGCGCAAAGCTTTCATTCATAAGCAGTGGACGGAGCCGCCTCGGCTAACCCTGAACCCCGAACCCGTAACCATTCAAAGGAGGTCATCCATGAAACTATCTGATTCCGTCCAATATCTGAAGGGCGTCGGCCCTCGGATGAAGGAGAAGCTGGAACGCCTTGGCATTCATACCGTGGAAGATCTCCTTTCCTATTTCCCGAGACGCTATCAGGACTGGACGAAGGTCACGCCGATGGGAAATCTGGTGCCTGATGAAGAGGCTGTGGTCTATGGGGAAGTGGTGAACATGAAGGAGATCCATCCCCGAAGAGGCATGTCGATCCTGAATGTCATGATCGTCGATGATACGGGCGGGGTGGTGCTCACGTATTTCAACCAGCCGTGGAAAGCGGATCTTTTTCATCGTTCGAAGCATGTGCTGGCATATGGCAAGGTGGAGTATGGCTATAACAGGAACCAGATCAGCAATGCGGAAATCGAGGCCATCGAGCCGGAAGATCTGCCGTCATTTCAAAAGCTCGTCCCTGTGTACGGACTGACCGAGGGGATCAAGACGCCGCAGCTTCGGCGCATGATCGAAGGGGCGCTCAAGCTGGTGGAGGATGCCGATGAGAATCTTCCGGAGGATACTGTCCGGAGAGAAAAACTGATGGGACGGCTTGCCGCCATCCGTGCGATGCACGATCCGAAGAACTGGGCCGAGCAGAGAGAAGCGCGCCGAAGGATCGCATTTGAGGAATTGTTCTTCATGCAGGCAGGCGTCCTGCTCCTGCGTAAAAAAAGAGAAGAGGGGAGCGAGAGCATCAAGTGCGCGCCATCCGGTGAGCTCGTCCGCAAGGTGCGCGAGCATTTCCCTTTCCAGCTGACAGAAGGCCAGCAGCAGGCCTTTCGCGATATCGAAGACGATATGGAAGGGCTCGTCCCGATGAACCGTCTGGTGCAGGGGGATGTCGGGAGCGGTAAGACCGCTGTCGCGGCGCTCTCGCTCGCCAAGATCGTAGAGAATGGCTATCAGGGCGCACTCATGGCACCGACTGAGGTTCTGGCAGGGCAGCACTATGAGACATTCCAGCATTTCTACGAAGGCCTTCCCATCCGCGTCGCTTACCTCTCCGGAAATACAAAGACCTCTGAGCGGCATGAGATCCTGAAGCAGCTGGCAGCAGGCGACATCGATGTGCTGATCGGTACCCATGCTTTGATCGAGAAGGATGTCATCTTTGCCCATCTGGGTCTCGTCATCACTGATGAGCAGCACCGCTTCGGCGTGAAGCAGAGAAAGGTGCTGGAAACGAAAGGGGAGTCTCCGCACATTCTCGTCATGACAGCCACGCCGATCCCGCGCACCATGGCGCTCTCCGTCTATGGGGATCTCGATGTCTCGGCCATCCGCGGGATGCCGCCGGGGAGACATCCGGTGAAGACTTACGCCATCGGGAGTGATATGCTTCAGCGCGTTTTCAATTTCATGGGACGGGAAATGGAAGCGGGACATCAGGTGTATGTGGTCTGTCCGCTCGTCGAAAAGAGTGAGAAGCAGGACCTCGCCTCCGCCGTTTCCGTGTATGAAGAGCTGCGCGACCGCGTATTTCCCATGTTTCCTGTGGGACTTGTCCATGGGCGGATGAAAAACAGCGAGAAAGAGGAAGTCATGCAGGCTTTCCACCGGGGAGAGAAGAAACTCCTCGTCGCTACCTCGGTCATCGAAGTCGGCGTCAATGTGCCCAATGCCACCATCATGTTCGTCTACGGGGCTGATCGCTTCGGCCTTTCGCAGCTGCACCAGCTTCGCGGCCGTGTCGGGCGCGGGGAGGCGCAGGCCTACTGCATCCTCTACTCAGATAACCAGAATGAAATCACACGGCTTCGTATGAAGCTGATGTGCGAGATCCAGGATGGCTTCCTCCTGTCTGAAAAAGATCTCATCCTGCGCGGCAGCGGTGAATTCTTCGGCTATCACCAGCACGGCATGCCGGACCTCAAGGCGGCAGATATCGTGAAAGACCTCCCGCTCCTCGAAGAAGCGAGGAAGGAAGCAAAGAAAGCCGTCGACCGTGGCATGGACTTCAGAGATGAACTCTCGCACAGATTCGGCGGGGCGTTCTTTGAAAAATTGGGGGAGAAGTGACTGGTGACTAGTGACTAGTGACTTGAATACCGCCTTCGGGCATCGCCCTATTTATACTCTGCGGCGAAGCCGCCACCTTCATTCCTAATTCCTCATTCCTAATTCCTAATTTATGCGAAGCTTTCATCCCCAATCAAAGGGTAGCACGCCCAAGGGGCTAACCCTGAACCTTCAAAAATCATACAAGACACAGCTCTGTGATTTATGGTATAATGTTTTAATTGAAAAGAATGCACCTCTTTGGCACGTAGGGATAGAAATCTGTATTTCCCGGCAGAGAGATAGACATGACATCACATAAGTAACCAAAGTTTTTGAATGGAGGCTATGATGAGAGAAGACAAATTTGGCAAGCAGGGGCTGACTTTTGATGACGTGCTGCTGATTCCGGCACATTCGGATGTCCTTCCGCGAGACGTAGATGTACGCACCCACCTGACACAGAATGTCACACTGAATATTCCGGTCATGAGCGCCGGCATGGATACCGTCACCGAAGCAGAAATGGCGATCGCCATGGCGCGCGAGGGCGGCATCGGTGTCATTCATAAGAACATGAGCATCGATGAACAGGCCAGAGAAGTGAAACTGGTCAAGCGTTCGGAACACGGCATCATCGTGGATCCGATCTATCTCGCTCCGGACAATACCCTGTCGGATGCGGATGAACTGATGAACAAATACCATATTTCCGGTGTGCCGATCACAGAGAACGGCAAACTGGTCGGCATCATTACGAACCGTGATATGCGCTTCGAGACGGATCTGTCCCGTCCGATCAGCGACATCATGACTTCGAAAGGTCTGATCACCGCTCCGGAACATACCACCATGGAAGAAGCGAAACGCATCCTGCAGGCGCACCGCATCGAAAAGCTGCCGCTCGTGGACGATAATGGCCATCTGAAAGGCCTCATCACCATCCGTGATATCGAAAAGATGAGAAAATTCCCGAATTCGAACAAAGACTCTGACGGCCGCCTGAAGGTGGCTGCTGCCATCGGTGTCACTTCGGACGTGGAAGACCGCGTCGAAGCGCTTCTCGATGCCAAAGCAGATGTCCTTGTCATCGATACCGCACATGGTCACAGCGAAGGCGTGCTGCAGACCATCCGCCGTCTGCGCAAGGCATTCCCGCATCTGGAACTCATCGCCGGCAATGTGGCGACCTATGATGCGACCAAGGCACTGATCGAAGCTGGCGTTTCCGCTGTCAAAGTCGGCATCGGACCTGGCTCCATCTGCACCACCCGCGTCATTGCGGGCATCGGTGTGCCGCAGATCACAGCGATCTATGACTGCGCGAAAGCAGCCGAAGGCACCGGTATCCCGATCATTGCCGACGGCGGCATCCAGTACTCCGGCGATATTGCGAAGGCCTTGGGGGCGGGCGCGTCCTGCGTCATGCTCGGCAATCTTCTGGCAGGCACGGAAGAAGCTCCTGGCGAAATGATCATTTATCAGGGCAAGAATTACAAATCCTACCGCGGCATGGGCTCTCTGGGCGCTATGCAGGCTGGCAGCAAGGACAGATATTTCCAGCAGAATGCGAAGAAGCTCGTACCGGAAGGCATCGAAGGCCGCATTCCTTACAAGGGACATGTCTCCGACGTCCTCTTCCAGCTCATCGGCGGTCTCCGTGCATCCATGGGCTACTGCGGCGCGAAGGACATCAAGGCCATGAATGAAGACACCCAGTTTATTCAGATTACCGGCGCAGGTCTGCGTGAAAGCCATCCGCATGATGTCAGCATCACCAAGGAAGCACCGAACTACAGCGTAAAATGATCGACATAGAAAAATCCTCGCACAATGTGATGGATGTCACGGTCTACGCGCTCACCATGCAGGAAGTCCTCCGGTGGGCGAAGGAAGGGATGGGGGATGAGAAATCCCGCCTCATTGCTACAGCCAATGCAGAAATGATCATGCAGGCGCAGGAAGACAAGGAGCTCGGGCACATCCTGAATCATGCCGATCTCGTCGTTCCAGACGGTGCCGGCGTGCTTTGGGCGGGAGAAACTCTCGGCACTCCCTTCCCGGAACGCGTGACCGGAGCCGACCTCTCCGTCGAGCTTCTGAAAATCGCCTCGAAAGAGGGCTGGCCCGTCTATTTCTTGGGCGGTGCTCCCGGCGTCGCCCAGAAAGCCGCTGACCGTTTCCAGAAGGAGCATGGGAAAATCCAGCTCGTGGGCTGCCATGACGGCTACTTCGACGAGGAAGAAGAAAAAAGGATCATCAAAGACATCCAGAAAAGCGGAGCTAAGCTCCTCCTGGTAGGCCTCGGCGTCCCGAAGCAAGAGAAATGGCTCTATCATCATAAGGACGAACTCGGACCCGTGCTGGCTATGGGCATCGGCGGCGTCTTTGATGTCATGAGTGGAAATCTGAAACGCGCCCCGCTCTGGATGCAGAAGAACCGCCTCGAGTGGGCGTATCGTCTCTACCTGCAGCCCTCCCGCATCGGGCGCATGATGGCCATCCCGAAATTCATGATGGCCGTCAAGAAATGGAAGAGGGAGAGAAAGTAATAAGGGATTAGGGATTAGAAATCTCAAGTGACTGGTGACTAGTGACTAGGGATTAGTAGCTAGGGATTAGGAGCCTCGAGTGACTGGTGACTAAATACCACTTTCGGGCATCGCCTCATATATAATTGCGGCGATGCCGCCACTACAAGTTTGAAAGCAGGGATGATTAGTAGCTAGGGATTAATGGCTAGGGATTAGGAGCCCCAAGTGACTGGTAGCTAGTGACTGGTGACTTAAATACCGCCTTCGGGCATCGCCACTATTTATACTCCGCGGCGCTTCTGCTTTTTATGCGCCGCACCACCATTCCTCATTCCTCATTCCTAATTCCTCATTCGCGCAAAGCTTTCATCCATAATCAGTGGACGGAGCCGCCCAAGGGGCTAACCCTGAACCCTGAACCTTTAACCCTTAACCCTTAAACCCAACATATTCATTTAGGAGTCAGTGATGCTGAAAAAACCAATCATTCTGCCGGAAGGATACCCTTTTATCATCGTGGCACTCCTTCTTGGTGTGGTCGGACTCTGGATGAAATGGTACTATGCCGCTGTCGTGCCTTTTGTGCTTGCGGTATACTTCACCTATTTCTTCCGCTGCCCTCCCAGAAATGATAAAATCACTCCGGGCGATGATGTCCTCGTCTCTCCGGCGGACGG
Organism: uncultured Dialister sp.; assembly: GCA_934178345.1. Taxonomy (GTDB): domain Bacteria; phylum Bacillota; class Negativicutes; order Veillonellales; family Dialisteraceae; genus Dialister. The sequence goes on from CAKPQG010000010.1 coordinate 28,329, forward strand.
CACCGTCGTGGACGTGTGCCACGACGCGAAGGAAGATATGTTTCTGGGACAGACCTGTCATAAAATTACCATTTTCCTTTCCATCTTTGACGTACACTGCAACCGCAGCCCGATGGAAGGGAAGATCACCTACCAGTCCTATACACAGGGCAAATTCCTGCCTGCGTATGAGGAAGGGGTGGGCTTTGAAAATGAACGCGGCGCCATCGGGATCACGGGCAAGAACCGATCCATCCTGGTCATCCTCATCGCGGGGATTCTGGCACGACGCGTCGTTTCCTGGAAAAATCTGGGAGACAGCCTAAAAAAAGGCGAACTCTACGGCATGATCAAATTCGGCTCCTGCACGGAGCTCTACATCCCGGGAGACTGTGAGATCTGCGTCAAAAAAGGCGACAAAGTACGCGGCGGCCTGACCGTCGTAGGGAGGCTGAAATAAGTTGAATAAATCTTGGATTGCCAATGGAGTCACAGCGGCCAATGCATTCTTTGGCGGCTTATCCATCATGATGTCTATCGAGGGACACTGCGACCTCGCAGCGATTTTCATACTGATCGCGATGGTGGCCGATGCACTGGACGGGAGAGTCGCCCGCGCGCTGCACACCGCCGGCCCCATGGGCGTCGAGCTCGACTCCCTCTCTGATGATATTTCCTTCGGCATCGCAGCCGGAGCGCTCATCTACTCCTACCAGCTCCATGAGCTTGGCTGGATAGGCATCATTCCCTGTGCCCTTCTCGGCACCTTCTGCGCCTTCCGTCTGGCGCGCTTCAATGTGAAAGTCACATCCGTTCATGGCTACTTCGAAGGACTGCCCTGCCCGACGACCGGCGTCATCATTTCCGCTTACGTGCTCTCCGGCGCAAAAGTCTGGAACTGGCTCATCGTCCTCTGGGTACTCCTGCTCGCCTTCCTCATGGTGAGTGAGATCCACTACCCGGATAATAAAGGCGCAAGCGCAGACCAGCTGCATCTGCCCGCTGTTCTTACCTGCCTTGCCTTCTTCGTCATCGCGACCATCTTCTACTGGCCGATCTGGGCGGCTGCCATCTGCGCTGCCTACATCCTCTTCGGTATGATGAATACTTACCTCAACCGTAGAAAAGGCAAACGCAAAGCCATCAGAAGAAAACAGAAAAGAGTACCTGAGGACATCGAACAATGAATCACTACCTCGATATAATCATGTTTCCGATACAGATCATCGTCGGGATTTTTACCATCTACTACACGGTGATCGCGTTATTCGGCATGTGGCATCGAAAAGAAACGAATCTGGCTGCCCCAAAGAGCCGCTTCGCCATCGTCGTACCGGCGCATAACGAAGCCATGGTCCTGGGAGACCTGCTGGACAACCTTCGCATCCTGAAATATCCGAAAGAACTCTATGATGTCTTTGTCATCGCAGACAACTGCACCGACAATACCGCTGACATCGCGCGCGCCCACGGTGCCCACGTCTTCGAAAGAGAAAATAAGGAACTCGTCGGCAAAGGCTATGCGATGGACTGGGTCTTCCCGAAGATCTTTGCCTTGGATAAGACATACGACGCCTTCTGCGTCTTCGACTCCGACAACCTCGTTCATCTGGATTTCCTCGCCGTCATGAACAACCGCCTTCTCAAAGGACAGAAAGTCCTGCAGGGCTACCTCTCTGCGAAGAATCCGACCGACACATGGGTCTCCGGTACCTTCGCCATCGCCTTCTGGACCATCAACCACCTCTGGCATCTCGGCAAGTACAATATGGGACTCTCTTCCTGTCTCGGCGGCACCGGCATGTGCATCGCTGCCGATATCGTCAAAAAATACGGCTGGGGCTGTGACTGCCTGACCGAAGACATGGAATTTGCCATGAAATGCCTCTCCCACGGCATCCGTACCTGCTGGGTACATGACGCCATCATTTACGATGAGAAGCCACTCTCCTTCATGGCCTCCTGCCGCCAGAGAAAACGCTGGGCGCAGGGCCAGTTCGACTGCTCCGAGCGCTACATCCCGATCCTCTGGAAAGAAGGATGGAAACGCCATAGCATCGTCATTTTAGACGGCATCATGCAGCTTTTGCAGAACTACTTCCTCCTCGTCTCCACCTTCTACCTTCTGATGACCTACATCAATATGTTCTACCCCTGCTTCACGGTCATCCTCTATAACGATGTGCTGGTGCCTCACCAGTTCTGGGCGATCCTGGGCTTCATCCAGTCCGTCGTCCCATTGATCGTCCTCCTGCAGATCAAGGTGCCATGGAAGATCTACCTCTACTGGCTCATCTACCCCGTCTTCATGTACTCATGGATCCCCGTCACCATTCTCGGATGGAAGGATCGCCATGAGAAAGGCTGGGTACATACCATTCACACCAGAAGCATGCACTTCGAGCAGGCCAGCCTTACAAGAAAAAAAGAAATCGATTCCTGATAGTCAAAGAACCACGGCACGCGCCGTGGTTCTTTTTTGTTGTTTGGCGGTGACTAGTGACTGGTGACTTGTGACTAGGGATTCACCGTCATTCTGCGCGGACGAAACGGCGCATGTACGATAGCCGCATGCGGAACAGATGAGAACTGAAGCGAAGGATTTCATTAAAAGGAGCTGTACATCATGCAGCCTTCCCCACTAGGGAAGGTGCCCGAAGGGCGGATAGGGCGTGGGTGGTATGAAAGAGAATGAGGAAAAGACGCATGTGCGGTCAAAGGGACGCGAGGCGTTTTACCGGCCGCCGTCATCCTGCGTGGACGAAAACAGCGTATGTGCGATAACTGCATGCGGAACAAGCGTCGAAGGATCTTGTGATGAGTATGGCTTGCTGCCTGCTTGATGAAAAAATCGAGAAAACATGTAAAATTAACATCTTAAAACTTTGGAAAATATGCAATTTAATAGAAATAAAACTATGACGCCTTTTTTATAAATGACGGAGATCACTATTTCCCTTCCATTCTTTTTATTCAAAACCGTGTAAAGTCAAAAACTTCCACGATAGTATTTTATGGAGAGAGGAAAATCCTCCCGGGAGCCGAGAGCTCCTCCACACTCCTACGTGCACACACCTATAGGAAAGGAGAGCGGAGAGGGCTGGCGGCGGATCCGATTTCCCTCCTCCCACTAGAAAGCGTGCTAGCCGCCGGAAAGCGTAAGCAATACAACCACACAAAGACGCAGCAAGCAAAGAAAGATCTCATGCAGGATTCGCCTCCACGACAAACCCTAGAGCGAAGTTTAGCCGTACTTGTACGACATGAACCGTGAAATGCGCTGGTGCCAGATTGTAGGGAATGCCTCCATGGATACTTACGAATGCTTGCTGCGCCTTTGTGATGCAAAAATGCCCTTTGCCTATAAAGGGTATTTTTGTATTTCTCATAATGGCCTGTGAATTTTTTATTCCATCATTTCATAAATTGACATTTCATGTCCATCATGCGTGCTATACTATACCCAAGGGAGGGATCTTGATGTATCGAACGAGAAAAGAAAAAACGAATTGGAAAATGCAGAATGTGAATCCACAGGGGAAAAATTGCGACGACTGCGTCTTTCGCGCCATTGCCGGAGGCATGGGGATTTCATGGAAAGACACCTTCGCCGGACTGTGCCAGACCGGCCTTTCCCTGCATGCCATGCCGGACTATCCGATCGTCTTTCGCAAATATCTGAAGGGAATCGGCGCCTGCTACGTGTATAAGTCCGGTAAGGCGCATGCCCATAGCGAAGACGAAGCCAGCACGGCAGACATGACCGCGGGAGAATTTATCCGGCAGCATCCGAAAGGAAACTACGTCCTCCGCCTCTGGTGGCACGTCACCTGCGCGCGAGACGGCTGCCTCTATGACACATGGGACACGAGCAGCGAAAAACTGCTCGAAGCGTGGGAGATCCCACCGGACGTCGCGTCCGCGCCGCGCCCCTCCGCCCCAAGGCTCTACGAGAAGAGCGAGCGCCGCCTCGCTCCTTTGGAAGACATCGACGTCGCCGCGGGCCAGACTTTTCTTTTTAGAAATCCAAGTCCCGTAAACCGCGGGAGTCAGGACAGCTTCGTCCGTGCCATCGCCCTCGCCGAAGGCAGGACATGGGAAGAGGCTTATCAGGATCTCTGCCGCCAGGCCCTCGCCCAGTGTGACAATCCGCAGGCCACCTCCGTCGCGGCCTCCTATCTCAGCCGCTATGCCGTGGGGACTTGCCAGTATTTCACGCGAGGGAAGACGCCGGTAAAAGATTTCCTCGCCTCTCATCCGTCCGGTGCCTGGGGGCTCCAGCTTGGCGAAGGCTGGGCGACCGCAGCAGTGAATGGTGTACTGATGGATACGAGAAATTATATCAATAAGCCGATCGAGGTCGCATGGCAACTGCGCTGAGCAGCGAATTTCAAACCCACTCCGAATTTTTTCGGAGTGGGTTTGTTTTGGAATCAATTTTCATATAGAGAACTTCATTTCTGTTATGATCTGTCATTCTTTTTATGATATGATGATCTAAACGCAAGGAGGTGTGTCGTGATGAAAGAAAGTAAACGTTGTGAAGGCACACTCTTTTTGGGCATTTCTTTTATTTTGGGGGGGTAAACCAGCCTCTTTCGTTAAAGGTAAACAATATTTTTGTCGTGCAAAATCAGAGGAAACGAGAAGCTATGGGGTCATGGCTTTCGTTTCCTCTTTTTTAGGTGTTTGGTATGAAATATAATACGTGGAATATTTATTCGGCTGTTCTTCTCATGGAAACGTATGAGCGTGCGCGAAAGCACCCGCAAAAGAGAAGTGCAGAAATTATTCAGTTGTCTCAGCTGCTACGGAAGCGTGCAGGGGAGGGGAAGCCCTATCACGGCGTATTTGCTTCTGTTGCGGATATCAACTACCAGCTGGGGAAGGTCGAGAGCCAGATGACGGCAGGAAGACGAGGCCTGCCTGGGGCATTGCCGCAAGCGATCATGAAAGCCGTAAAAATGTATCAGTCCCAGCCCACGGACTATGATCGCTATCTGCGTGCTGCCCATCAAAATATCACAGTGGATGAACTGAGACATCTGGAAATGGAGCAAGGAGGAAGACGGGGGCGGGGGAAAGCCATTCCCCTGAAGGAGATCAAGGGATCGGCTGCAAAAAAGGAGGAGTCCGTAAAGCCGGCGAAGGTGGAAGCTCCTGCGATGGAAGAGCTGAAGACACTGGCGGCAAAGAAGGAAATGAAAATGATTCCTTGCGAGAGAGCAGAAAGTGCGCCGCTGCTTGCATTAGATGATTCTATTTTAAACTTGCATGTATCGACTCGCTTGGAGAATCTACTCATTCGCCACCATGTGAAGACCATTCGCGATATGCTTTCGTATCCGACCACGGAGTGGGAGCTTATGAAAGGGATGGGAGCCAAAACCCTATGCGAGCTGCGGGAAGTATTGAGACGATATAGCAGGATCGATCTGAATCAAAAACCGTTGCAGAGGCCGAAATCTGCTATAGAGCTGGCAGATGAGGCGATTTCATACGATATGCCTATCGGGCGGGCACACTTTGGTACGCGTGTGGATAGGGTGCTTGCGAGTGCCGGCTTTCAGACGCTGGGGGAAGTGCTTCATTTTCCGAAGGAAAAGTGGGCGGAGATGTCTGCACTGAGGACGAACAGTCTCGCACATCTTGTGAAGGAAATCGAAGTGTACCGTCAGGCGGCAAGAGCGACAGCGAAAGCGGAGCGTGAGAAAAGAAATAGTGACATCTCGAAAGACCGGCTGCGTGAGGAAGCGGAGGCGATGGAAGACTTCGCGGATATGCTCATGGTCACCTATGAACATGTGATGAGGGTTGCGGAGCAGGCAGAGGCGCAGGATATCCCTTTAACGGAAGGCATCTGGCAGGATGAGAAGATACGGAAAGCGGTACAAAACTATGTGCTTCGTCTTCTTGTCCACGGAAAATATGAAGGCGCGTCTATAGAGACGCTTTCATCGGATTTCCCGTATAGGATCTTTGATGAAGCGGCTTTTTGTGCACTTTTGCAATCGATGGAAAAGCAGCGGCTTATCTGGAAGCAGGGGGAGCGCTACTACTGTGTCTATCCTTCACTGGAAACCGTGCTCTTCTCCGTTTGTCGGGAAAGAAATGCAAAAATTCTAAAGCTCCGGCTTTCTGGGATGACGCTGGAAGAGGTGGCGCAACTGACAGGGGTGACACGTGAACGTGTGCGCCAGATCCAGAAGAGGATCTTCTCGAAGCTCCCGCCCATACGGGAAGGATACATCGCTTTCTACAAGCAGAGATATGTCGGACTGACGGATGACGATTTTCAATACATTTTCCAGCTTACAGAAGAGACGCGCCATTTTATCTCGCTTTACTTGGACGAGCAGCGGGTGAAGGAAAAAGATGTGGATGCGGGACAGCGTCTGCAGGCTTTGCGTGCCGTGATGCATGACCAGATACTGGATGCGAAAATACGGGAAAGGGCGGACGCGCGGCTGAAAGCGATCGATCCGTATTTCTTCATCAATGGAAAGCATGTGATGAAGAATCGCCAATCCCTCATCCGCTTTGCCATCAAAAAGTATTGCCAGGATGCAAAACCTTCGGGTGAGTTACTGGAAGATTACCTGCGGCTTTTGGATAGTCTTTCCGTTTCGCGTGAGGATCCGCGCTTTTCCCTGAATGTGAGATACATAGAACATTATTTCTCGGAAATGACGGTATTGGTGAGCTGCCATCGACAGGTTCGCTATTATGACATTCTATCGATGGACTACCAGAATTTGCTGGATACACTGCAGCTCACTTCGTATAGCAATGTGGAAATTTCCAGCCGCAAGTTTTTCCGAGATTTTCCGGAAATCATGGAGCGGTATGATATCAGGGACGAGTATGAACTGCACAATCTCTTGAAAAAGCTCTGGGCGCATGGTCATTACAATGACTATCTGGATGATGCACATCGAATGACTTTTGGCAGAATGCCGACGCTGAAGATCGGCCATACAGACCGTAGAAAACAGGTCGTGGATATCATTCAGGAACATGGCTATATTTCTTACATGGATCTGGGATGCGCGATAGAAGAAGCGTATGGTGTTCCTCAAAATACTGCAATGGCGAATGGCTGGGGCGAAACCTGCAAAGAGTATTTTGATCCTGGTACGGGGATGTTTCATATCCCGGAGACATTTCTTCCTGAGGATAAGGTGGAGCGCATGAAAGAACGTTTGCCGGAGGATTTTTATCTGATGCAGGATATCCTCGATACGTACTTGGAAGAATACCCAGAGGGAAATGTATGGGATATCGATCCGGCGGCTGTAAGGCAGATGGGTTTCATCTCGCATCGGAAATATGTGATCCGTGATACCTATAGCAGTGTAAAAGATTTTTTCAAAAAGCTGTTTGTAGAAAATGAAATACTGGATCTTCGAGATCATCCTGAATATGCGGTATCTTCCATGTTTTCTGCGGCCTGGCTAGGTCTTGCCAAAGATTTTAAGGTCGTAGAGGCTGAGCCGGGGGTATTCTGCAATAGCCAGTATTTGGAAAAACATGGAATTACCCAAGAGGCTATCCATGAATTCTGTGAGAGTGTGTATCACTTTATGGAAAATGGGAAATGCTTCAGTATCAAATCCTTGCGGGCAGCAGGTTTCAACCTTCCGTGGCAGGAAGAAGGATGGGGTGACTGGTTCTATGGATCGCTTTTGGCAGCTGATTATGAAAGTTTCAATAGCCAGAAGTGTGGTTCGGGACATTTGCTGCGTAAGAGACAGATGCAGCGGAAACTCAGCATGGCGGATCTCGTCGAGGAAATCGTCAATGGTTCGGAAAACTTGCTGACGACTTCAGAAATTTCCGGCATCATCGAGGATACCTATGGGATCGAATTCTCTCCATTCAAAGTGAAGGAAATCGTAGAATCGAATGATGATACATTCTGCGAGAAAGTATTGTATTAAAGCGTGAGAAAGAAATGAAAATAGCAGTGATAGATGCAGATCTCCTCGGGCGGCGAAGACACCGCTTCCCGAATCTGGTCTGCGAAAAGATTTCCGGCTACTACAAGCAGGTGGTGAAATTGCCGCCGGAAAATGTCGTTTTAAAAACGGACTATGAACATCTGGAAGAATTTGACCGTGTGTTTATCGCCAAAGTCTTCACCGATACCCCCGTTCCGGAATGGCTGCAACATGTGTCGCAGCCGAAAGAGCTTCTGATTCGCGTGGGGCGGCCAGACGCCGGAGCGCTGCCTGTCGAGAAGTGGCTGGAGAAAACTGTGGGATATAAAATCAATGGAAAGATACCTGTCAACGTAGGCGGCACAGGTTTCTTTTTTGATCGTGCTCCCAATCTGCCTGATGTCATCGAGCATTGCATGCCTGACTACCATCTTTACGACCGCTGGATCGAGGAGAAGGTAGAGCAGGCGAAGAAAAAGGCAGAATGTGAAGGCCGTGAATTTCATCGCAGCCGGTTTCTGGTGCAGTTCAAGGAGTACCTGGAGTACAGCATAGGGTACTTGACCCGTGGGTGCTTCCGGCACTGCGGTTTCTGCGTGAATCAAAAATATAACAGGGTATTCCGTCATAGCCATTTGACGGAATTTTTAGATCGGGATCGCAAGAAGATCTGCCTTCTGGATGATAATTTCTTTGGGTATCTTGACTGGCGGCCGCTTCTGGGAGAATTGGTCGCAACAAGGAAACGATTCAAGTTCAAGCAGGGAATGGATGAACGTATTCTGACGCCAGACATAGCGAAGGCTCTTTTCACATCGAACTATGATGGGGATTTTACGTTTGCCTTTGATAACATCAGCGACTATGACCTGATTCATGCAAAGCTGGAAATCATGAAGCCGTACAAGAAGGGGCGGAGCGTGAAATTCTACGTGCTGGTGGGATTTGCATCCACCGATTGGAAGGATATCCGAGATACCTTCCGGCGTATTGAGCTTCTGATGCAGTATCACTGCCTGCCCTATATCATGCGCTATCAGAATAAGAATGAAGCGCCTTGGAAGGCTTCGTCGCTTCATGCGATGTATGTGGCGATTGCCCGTTTTGGTGTAACCAACCGAATATTTTCAAAAAGATGAGTTTCAGAGAATTTTGCAAAGCCAATCAGGCGATGAAGAAGACGCCAGGCTATTGCTCGGCCATGCAGGCGTTGAAGGATTTCGAAATGAGACATCCGACGCTGGCAGAAGAATTTTTTGATATGAAGTACTCCGACTATTCTGACTGAGGGAGCTGATTCCTATGGATTTTTTCGAGGAGTGGGGAAGGAATCTGGAGAACGCTAAGTACCTGTATGCGTTTCTGTCTGAGAAAGAATATGTGAATCGGGTTTTCCTGTCCGGCACAGGGCCAGAGGAAGAGAAAGCATGCCGCGTGCTGTCCAAAGTGTCTATCGAAAGACTGGTGGACTGCATCTGCCGTCTGTCTCCGAAAAAGGAATTTAGTGTGGCGGATATTCCCATGTTCAGTAGTCTCGAGCGCTCCATCATTCGTGTCCCCGAGTTGTTGGAATTCGCAGACGATGGGCTCTCTTTTGATGCTCTCGGCTATCAGCTGATGCAGTGTGCCACGCAGATAGCCAAGAAGAAATATGGGGAGAACCAGTCAAAAACGGCCGCACTTTTCAGCCTTGTATCCATCACGGATACGCGGCCTAAGAGGGTGCATCTGACCTCTTTGGGAAAGTACCTGATACCGATACCTTTTCCGGAAAAGTCGGAGATTTTAAGAAAACTGCTGCTTCGTAATGCTTATCTGCACTGCCTCATTCACAAGGCCGCGAAAGGCAAGGTGCGGTATGCGGATACGGTCGCCTGCGTTTCCCAAAGCACAGCTGTGAGAAGGCGTGGCAATGTGCGGGAACTGATGGAATTTGTTTTGAAAGGTACGAAGAAAGAACAGCTTTTGCAGCATATCGATTGGGAGGTGTAGCCATGGGGCTGAGAGATTTATATCTGGAGTCCTGCTATGAGACGGAAAGCAGCAAGGAACATCTGCTGGAAAAATTCTATATTCCGGTCTTGAAAGCGACGAAGCGGTACTACCGCATTGCGGGCTTTTTCAGCTCGACTGCTTTGACCGTAGCCGCGGAAGGCATTGAGGGGCTCTGCCAGAATCACGGGCATATGTACCTTCTCGTCTCTCCGCAGCTTTCTCGCAAGGACTTCGAAATCATTCAGAAACACCAGCCGCTTGATGAGCACGCGGATCTGTTTCAGGAGCTGAAGCTCGATGAGGCGGCCGATGATCATCTGAAGCTCCTTGCCTACCTGCTGGATCAGGGTTTTCTGGAAATCAAGATCGTCGTATGCAACAATTCACCGACCAGCCTCTTTCATCAGAAAGTCGGCATCATGATCGATGAGAGGGGAGACATGATTTCCTTCTCCGGCTCCATCAATGAAACGGCGCAGGCATGGCTGGAAAATATCGAAGAATTCAAAGTCTTCCGCTCTTGGGAGCTGGGACAGCAGGTCTATGTGGACGCGGATAAAAAGAAATTCGAGGACTACTGGAGCAATCGCAAGGCGTCCATCGCGACGGTTTACGATATCCCGGAAGCCGTCCGAGAAAAGATCGTCAAGATCAAGCCGAAAGATCCATTCGATCTTGAGTGTATGAAGCGATATAAGAAACCTGGTGAAAAGGACCCGATCGGACTCTTCCAGCATCAGAGAGAAGCCGTGCAGAAATGGAAAAAGAATCAGGGCCGGCTCCTTATGGAAATGGCGACAGGGACAGGGAAGACGCGGACGGCCATCGGCTGCATCTATGAAAAAATGAAAGAGAAAAAGCCTTTTCTTACGATCGTCGCGACACCGCAGAATACCCTCTCTCGCCAGTGGCAGGCAGATATGGAAAAGGTGGGGGTCTCCTTTGACTACAGTCTTATCGCGGATGGGACGAACCCGAAGTGGAGGAAAGAACTCGAGAGCATGCTCTTGACATTTTGGAAATACACGAATGCCATCGTGTACACCACACATGCCACGGCTTCCTCTGATAAATTTATAGAGCTCATGACAAAGTATAAAGGGGATACGCCGATTCTTTTCATTTGTGATGAAGTCCATGGGATCGGCTCGGATAAGCAGCAGAAGGCGCTTCTTCCCTGCTATGAGCAGCGTATCGGTCTTTCAGCGACGCCGGAACGTCTCTTTGATGAAGAAGGTACGCAGCTCATCCGGGACTATTTTGGCAATCAGTCATTCGAATTCGGCCTTTGGGATGCCCTGCATACGAAAAATGAAATCACACAGAAGCCATTCCTGAATCCTTACGTCTACCATCCGCTCTTTGTCCATTTGTCCGAGGAAGAAAAGCAGAAGTGGGAAAAGCTGCAGCGAAAAATCAGGCCGCTTGTCTTTACGATCGAGAAGCTGAAAAAACAACATAAACCGTACCAGAAAGAGAAAAAGGTACTAGACAATCTGTATGAAAAACGTGCTGATATCGTCAAAAATGCAGAAGAAAAGATGGCGGTGCTGGATGGATTGCTGAATCGTATGGATCCAGACTCGATCCAGGATACGCTTCTCTTCACATCGAATGTGCAGATGGATGGTTGCATGCAGATGCTGGCCGAGAAGAAAATCACGCGGGCAAAAATCACGGAAGAGATCTCCGCCAGCAAGACGGATAGAGAGACGGGCCTGACAGAACGGCAGGAAATTCTGAAAGGGTTTGCCGCTCACAGCCTGCAGGTCGTCCTCGGCATCAAGTGCATGGATGAAGGCATCGATATCACGACTGCCCGCGTGGCGATCATCCTGGCAAGCAGTACGAATCCTAGAGAGTACATCCAGCGTGTCGGACGTGTCATTCGACCGGCACCGGGGAAACAGATGTCGGAAATCTATGATTTCATCGTTTTGGGCGATCAGGATCTTCCGCTCTTAAAGAATGAAGAAAAGCGCGTCGCGCTGATTGCGCAGAATGCCGATAACTATATGGATGTATATCAGTTGTTCAAGGGAAAAGGTGTGGATTTAAATGAGTATCAGCAAGAGAATTAAAGACCAGATCGAAGCGCTCGATGTGAATCGGAATATGAAAGACCTGATGCTGGATATCCTGGAAGCGCAGAGCCGTGGGAACAAAAAAGCGTATGATAAAAAGATTCAGGAGCATCTGGATAAGCAGAATAAAAAAGGAGGAGAGGCGTGATGGGCATTCAGATCGATCGGCTGTCATTTGTGAATTATCGCCAGTATGGGACGTGTGAAATCAATTTCAAAAAATCGGAGAAGGCTGATACCCAGCTCTTTGCCATCATCGCGCAGAATGGTACCGGGAAGACGACGGTGCTGAAGGCGATCACATGGTGCCTCTATGGGAAAGAGAATCCGCGTGAATCGAATGCAAAAACGGAAGCACGGAGCCTGCCGCTTGTGAACAGCTCGGTCATAGAGAAGGCGAAGGTGGAAGAACGCGTGCCGGTTTCCGTGTCGTTCCGCTTTACCAATGAGTCCCAGGATGTCATCGAACTGACCAGAAAAGCATTTTTCATGAAGCACAGCAATGGTGCTGTCACTGGCAGTGCTCCTTCTTTCATGGCGACGGTCACCCCGCACGATAATTCCAATACCAAGACGCTCAGTGAAGAAAATGCGGCCATTCTAGTGAAGCAGTACTTCGACGAAGCTATTTATAATTTCTACTTCTTCGATGGAGAAAAACTGAAGGATTTCTTCGCTACGCCGCTGAAAGAGTCGATTTATAATATTGCGCAGGTTAATCTTTTGGAAAATACGATCAATGCGACGAACAATAAAAAGACGACGTTGAATCGAGCGATTGGCAAAAAATTACCGGACTACGCCAATCTTTTTTCGGAGAAAACAGAGAAGGAGAACTGGATCGCTGCCACGATGAAAGAAATCGAACGAGCGAATGGAAAACTGGAAGAAGCCAAGCAGCAAGAAAATTTCTATGATAATAAGCTGATGGGACTGCGTGAAGTAGAGCCATTGCAGCGGGAAAAGAAGAGTCTGGAGAGAGAAGAAAAAGCGCTGGAACAGGAAGAAGCTAAGAACAAAGCAGAACAAACGGCCATTATCAAAGAATACCTGATATTGCTCACGATGTACCCAAGGCTGAAGAGAATCCATCGCTACATCTCGGCTAAAAAAGAAGCGGGAAAACTGCCGCCAAGCATTGATAGAAATCAGATCTTGGAATTGCTGCACCATAAAGAGCAGCCCTGTCCGCTTTGCCATAGTCATCTGACGGAGGAAGCCATTCAGCATTTGGAAAAAATTCTAAATGAAAATGCGATTTCATCCGCAACCTCTAATTTTTTAAGCTGCATGATATCGCCGTTGGAGGACTATCTCGCTAGAGCACGGGAGTATATGACTCGGCGTGATGCCTGGCGCCAAAGGGTCATTGCTACCCAAAAGCGGAAGGCAGAGAATAAGGCGTATCTGGAAGAGAATAACCGCAAACTGGACGCTTATGGTGGCGATGCGGGAACGGCGAATGTAGCTTTGTGGAATAAAGAACGTGCCCAGGCAAAGGAGAAAATCGACAGCTATAAGAATGAAATCGCAGGCCATAAGGCGATGATCGCCGTCAAAAGTGCAGAAATCGCCAAACTGGATAAGGAGCTGTCTGTGTATGAGAAGCAATCAGCGATTCAGGAAAAGCAGAGAGAAGAACTGAATGTATTAAAGAAAATTGGCGATGGGTTCACAAGGGTCAGAGATGCGATCGTCAATGAAACCAAGAAGGAAATGCAGGAACAGACGTGGAAGACATTCAGCTCGATGATCTGGAAGAAAAATACGTTTGGGAGTATTTCCATTGATGACCAGTACAATGTCGCTGTTTATAATAAAGATGGACATGTGATGACAGATTCTACCGGAGCAACCGAAGCCATGGCACTGGCGTACGCCTTTACGCTCTCTGTACATCAGGTTTCTGGGAAGAACTGCCCGCTCGTCATCGATTCTCCCTTAGGCCGCGTATCGGATGAAAACAGAGTGCGCATGGCAAGAGCATTGTTGGAAGTGGCAAAAGATAAGCAGATTATTATGCTCTTTACGCCGGATGAATTTTCCAAGGAAGTATCTGATATGTATGACAAAGAGGCAACCATTAGAACGCTTCGTCTTTCGGCAGATGAAAGTGTAGTAGAAGGGGTGGATCGATAATGGCAGATAGAGCGTATATTGCGGACGAAAATAGGGACTACATCAATACCCATGGGAATATCCTCGATCTCGAAGCGACGCCGAATAAGGAAATCTTTTTTCTCACCATGGCACTTGGCATGGACGTGCTGAAAAAGCTGCCAACCAAAAAGACGGGCTGGATTCTCTTTAAGACATTTGATACCCGTGACCAGGCTCTGATCCAGGCGCTGCGTCTGGGGGCAGAGGATGTGAATGAAGAAAATATCAATGATTTTACCGACTTTGACAAGTGTATAGACTATGCAGAGCAGTGTTCGGAAGCAGGCTTTGAAAAGCTTAGGCAGATGGTCGCAGATGCAGATGGTGATAACACGACGCTGCAGGATCGCTTGATGAATGAGCTGGATCGTCTGTATCGAATGAACGTAGAGGGAAAGTAGATTTCATCGATCTTGAGCATGCAGACGCAAGCCTCATGGCGCTGAAAGAAAAACTGGCAGAATGACGAAGGCTGTCTGTTTCGTTAGAATGAGTTTATAAAACCGTCTTGTCGATGAGACAGAAACCGTGCTATATTGTCTTATGAATGAGACAAAACAGCACGGTTTTTGTCTTATGTATGAGACAACAGGAGAAAGAAGGCAGAAGAAATGGGTTTTCGTTTTCAGCGGCGGATCAAGATCATGCCGGGGGTGACGCTGAATGTCGGGAAGCGCGGGGTCTCGACGTCGATCGGACGGCGCGGGGCGCATATCACGTTCGGACAGAATGGTGTTCGGACGACGGTGGGGATCCCGGGGACGGGGATCTCTTATACGTCACTTTCGAAGCCTTCGCACGCGCCGGAGGCGGGGAGCCGGGAGGCGTCGTGGCCGCATCTTGCAAAGTGTCCGTACTGCGGGCATGGGATGCGGAAGCGTTGGGATCGATGCCCGGCATGTCATCATCCGCTGGAGCAGCCGCTGCCGGAGGATGCGGTGCGTTGCCGAGGGTGCGGGCGGGTGTATGAGGGGAATATGCTCCGTTTCTGCCCGGCGTGCGGGTGCCGGCTGTTGGATACGCCGGTGGAGATCCTGCCGGAGTTGACGGCGGAGGAGCGCGCGCAGTATGCGGCGGGGCACTGCGAGGTGTGTCCGCATTGCCGTGGTTCGGTGCCGGATGTCGTGGGGCTGAAGTATTGCCCGCATTGCGGCTTCGAGGTCTCGACAAAGAAGAATCGGCAGGCGCTTGCGGAGAAGTTCTTCTACGGTCTCTTCGTGGCGATCCTGATGATAGGTCTTTTTGTTATGATGTAGGATGTGAAAAGTCCGCTTCTTGCTTTGTTGGTTTGCCCACGGGGCGTGCCGTCCTTTGATTCCGTTTGAAAGCCTCGCTTGAATGAGAAATTAGAAATGAGAAATGCGAAATGGTGGTGCGGCGCATAAAAATATAGAAGCGCCGCGAAGTATAAATAATGGCGATGCACGAAGATGGTATTTAGTCACCAGTCACTAGTCACTCCTAATCCCTAGCCACTCATCCCTGTTTTCGGCTTTTTCTTGCGTCTTGGCGGGGGAGCCTCCGCCTCTTATTATCTCCTTGTAGCTCTCTTGAAAAGATGGTAAAATAAAACTTTGGAACTTATTATACAAGAAAGAGGACTGGTGAGAGATATGAGACAGAAGGGGAACAACTTTGTGGAGTATGCCCTCATGCTGGGCCTGGTGGTCGGGATCGGATGGGGCGTTTTGGGGTCTTACGGAGACGGGATTCCTAGGATCTTTGGCTCCGCCGCAGAGCTTCTTCAAGCGGGGAGCAAAAGTGATAAGGTCTATGACCGTCACATGAAGTGGCTGAAGGATACGCTTCTTGCGCTCGCGAAACAGGAGACGAGCCCTGGGTTCACCTCGTTTGAAGACTTCATGGGCGGAACGAATGGAAAAAATTTCAATCTAAGAAATGGCCCACAGTTTACGATGAAGGATGGGCAGATCGATAGTGACAGTCTGTCGAAATTTGTGAAACAGATCGATTCCACTGCACTCCAAAATGACAGCTGGGCGATGGTCGGTTATAAGGAAAATGGCCAGCTGTACTATGCGGTCGCCATTTACAGCCCGGATAAGAATGGCGGGAAGACACTGGCCAATCAGACGGCGGGGACGAAGGTCACGACGGATGTGTATCGGGTGGATCCTTTTACGAATGAGATCCGGCGTCTGGAGAATAATAGGTCGATGCAGGTGGTAGTGAACACAAATAATGGATATACGTATCATGTCCTTCGTGATCTGTAATGAGAAGTACAGAGAGAAACGCACAGGCTTTTCCGCCTGTGCGTTTTTGCGTAGAGGAATGCCGCTTTCGCTTTCCTTTTCTTCTACGAACTGTCATATAAATATGCTATAATGAAGCGATGTATATTTTTGATTGAGGTGTAATATGACTGACTTAGAAGAAATCAAACGCCGCCGGACGTTTGCGATCATTTCCCACCCGGATGCCGGCAAGACGACATTGACGGAAAAATTACTGCTTTACGGGGGCGCGATCCATCTCGCGGGCTCTGTCAAGGCGAGGAAGACGGCGCGCTATGCGGTGTCTGACTGGATGGAGATCGAAAAACAGCGCGGGATCTCTGTCACGAGTTCGGTGCTGCAGTTCGACTACCAGGGCTGCCGCATCAATATACTGGATACCCCGGGGCATGCGGACTTTTCGGAAGATACCTACCGCACGCTGATGGCTGTCGACTCGGCGGTCATGGTCATCGATGTGGCGAAGGGCGTCGAAGCGCAGACGAAGAAGCTCTTCAAGGTCTGCTCGGATCGCGGGATCCCGATCTTCACTTTCGTGAATAAGATCGACCATTTTGGTAAGAATCCGTTCGACTTGATGGCGGACATTGAAGATGTGCTTGGCATCCGCTCCTGCCCGATGAACTGGCCGATCGGGGTGAATGGCGACTACACGGGCATCTATGACCGTGAGACGGAGATGTGCCATATCTTCATCAAGGACAATGCACATGGCGTGAAGAAGCTGGAAGTGATTTCCGGCAAAATCGATGACGAAACCATCATTTCTCAGGTCGGACAGGACGTGCTCGATGCACTCCGTGATGACCTGGAGCTTCTCGATGAAGCGGGCGATCCCTTCGATGCGGAAAAAGTCGCCAAAGGGGAGCTGACACCGATGTTCTTCGGTTCGGCTATGACGAATTTCGGCGTACAGCCGTTTCTGGAGAAATATCTCGAGCTCGCGCCGCCGCCGGAAGCGAGGAAGACGCTCGAAGGTACCATCGAGCCGGAAAATCCGGCGTTCTCCGGTTTCATTTTCAAAATCCAGGCGAACATGGACCCGAAGCATCATGACCGTGTCGCTTTCATGCGTATCTGCTCAGGCGTCTTCGAGAAAGGCATCACCGTCCTGCATCGCCAGAGCGGCAAGATGCTCCGCCTCTCCCAGCCGCAGCAGTTCCTCGCGACGGAAAGACAGACGGTCGAGAAAGCCTACCCGGGCGACATCATCGGCCTTTTCGATACCGGTGAGCTCGGTGTCGGCGATACCGTCTGCGAGAAGAAGCATCCGGTCACCTTCATCGATTTCCCGGTCTTCCCGCCGGAGCTTTTTGCCCGCCTGTCTCCGGAGAGCAGCATGAAGAGAAAGCAGTTCCTGAACGGTGTCTCCCAGCTCGCGCAGGAAGGGGCGATCCAGGTCTACAAGCAGCCGTATGTGATGGAGTCTTTCATCATCGGCGCTGTCGGCCAGCTGCAGTTCGAAGTCATGAAGTACCGTCTGGAAAATGAATATAATGTCCATGTGAATCTGGAACCGCTCTCCTACACCGCGGCTCGCTGGACGGAGGGCGATATCCCGCCGGAAGAGCTCATCGGCATCGACAATGCGATGGTCGTCTATGACCGCCGCGAGCGCCCCGTCTACCTCTTGCCGAATGCCTGGCAGGCCGGCTGGCTCGCTCAGAGAAATCCGAAAGTCACCTTCCTCGAAAGCCCGCCGCTCGGCGTGGCGATGCTGGAAGGAAATTAAAAGAGAAATTAGGAATGAGAAATGAAGGTGGCGGCTTCGCCGCTGAGCAGGAATCGCCTTCCCCTCGAGGGGAAGGTGCCCCGAAGGGGCGGATAGGGCACTGGCGGTATGAAAGAGAGCGGGGGAATGCGTCTCAAGTACGTCGTTTATGAGAGCACCCGAGCGCCGCTCCGCGTCGATTTTTGTAAACGGGGCGATGCCCGCACTTTGCGTGCCGGTCACTGTCCTTAGCCACCAGTCACTAGCCACTAGTCATTTCGATCAATGAAAGCGTCCGCCATCCGGCGGGCGTTTTTGCATGCATTTTTCATTTCAAATCTTTGCAGAGACTATGGTATACTAAATGCGAATATGGTTTTTCGTGACTGGTGATGGGAATTGCGTTTCATATATAACTAGCAGTTAAATTGACCATCCAATCAAGTGAGAAGTTTGAGGTGAAGGCTCAGCGCATAAAATATGGAAGCGGCGCGGAGTTTTATATAAATAATGAATAGACTGTTTTATAAAATGAGGGGTATTGGGGCGCTATATGAATTGTGCGCCCCTTCCTCCACTTCTCACTCCTAACTCCTAACTCCTAACTCCTAACTCATATGAGGTGATACTATGACTTTTCTGCATCGCCTGCTTTCCGCGCTCAAGAATGAGCGCGGAGCGTACATGGTATTTTTCGCAATATTGATCCCGATCCTTTTCGGCTGCGCGGGGCTCGCGGTGGACCTCGGGAATGGCTTTGCCCGTCACGCGCGTTTGCAGAAGGCGGCAGATGCAGCGGCTCTGGCTGGTGCTGCTGCTTTTGCTATGAATCAAGAGACTGTCGATAGTCATCCAAAGGCAGATGCGCAGGCGGAAACTTATGCGAAAGTGAATTGGGGGAATGGGAGAGCGTCATTCCAAAAGCCGCCCCAAGCGAAGACGGTGGATGGTGTATCGTATTATCGCGTCCTTCTTCAGGAGTCGATACCTACGACATTTATCAAATTTGTGGGCATTAAAGAAGACCTGTTCAATATCGAGGTAGAAGCGGTGGCAGTGATTCCGACGAAATCGAATGAGCAGTTGAAATTCGATAGCCTGGCTTCTTTTAGCGGGAGCATGTCCGGAACATTTAACAATAATAATGGTACGGATGGTCAAATGACGCAATGGGGTTGGGTCAGTGGCAATAACAATCCGATAGCTTCGACTTATGATGGGCATGTGGTTTGCTATAATCAGGATTTTTATAATGCCAATTACAATAAGCCGGAATTCCAAAAGTTCTTTACCGGAGAAGCCAGAAATTTGCCGAGAAATGATGCTGTTCAAAAAGGTCTTTATAGTCCTATGGAGAAGGGTAGCGAGAGTGATTTTACGGCGTTTTGTCAAAAGGCTAATGATGCTATTGAAAAAATGTTTTCGGATTCTGCCAATTATTTTACGCCGGCTAAAGGAGAGCAGAATTATTCTTTGCCGAATGGCGATTACAATGGAACGCAGTCCGATAGGGTTCTTCTCACCGGGGAACAGGGAGTCGGAAATTTTTCGCTGAATCTTAAAAATTTGGATGGAGATCAAAATGAGCCTGTTTATGTTTATCTCAAAGGCGTTTTCGGCTTAGTGAATATCAATTTGCAAGAGGATATCAAGCGCCCCATTATTTTTTGCCTTCCGGAAAAGAATCCCTGGTGGCCAACTGAAATCCATTTTAATGGAAATGGTCACGATTTTCGTGGCGTATTGTATACGCCATATGCAAACAATACGCCGCTCAATTTCGAAAATGGAACATTCAGAGGTACTATTTTAACGCATGACTTAATGCTTCAGTCTAACCATGGTTCGTTTGTTTTCGAAGAGTTTGGATTCCCTACGGGCGGTTCTGGTTCAAGTGGCGGAACCGGCAGCGGAAGCTCCTCGTCGCAGAAACTTCGTCTAGTAGATGGTAGTAAGTTCTCGCAGTAGTGAGGCCTTAACTGATATATTTGGGTATTGTCGCTTGAGGTACTGTGATAAACAAGTCCGATTTTGAGAAAAATAAAATTCCAAAGAGGGGAAGCCTGACCGGTTCCCCTCTTTTTCTGCGCCCTATCCCCACCTATGCTATAATGAGAGCAGAAAGAGGTGATGCCATGAAAATGAAGCGTGCTTACAAAGACTCCCTGTTTCGCCATATCTTCAAAGATAAGAAGCGGCTGGCTCATCTGTACAGTGCCCTCTCTGGGCATACGGTTTCGCCGAAAGAGATCACCATGAATACGCTGAAGGGCGTCTTCATGAATGATGTCAAAAATGACATCAGCTTCCTCATCGGAAACCGGCTCGTCATACTCCTTGAGCACCAGTCCAGCTGGAACCCGAATATGCCGTTACGATTTCTATGGTATCTCTCACGGCTGTACGCGAAGTCTGTCGATAAGGACCTCATTTATCGGACGAGCCTTGTCAAAATTCCGGCACCCGAATTCTACGTGCTCTACAATGGGACGACGGAGATTCCGTATTTCCAAAAGCTCCGGCTCTCTGATGCCTACGAGACGGCGAGCGGTCACTTGGAGCTCACCGCAGCCTGTTACAATATCAATTACGCCAAAGGAAATGAAATCATTGAGACGTGCTACGAGCTGCAGGCTTACAGTGCATTTATCGATCAGGTGAGAAAGAAACAGGCCGAAGGACTGACGCTCTTCAGCGCAGTCAAAGCGGCGATCCGCTACTGTGAAAGCCATGACCTCATGGCGGGATATTTCAAAAATAACGAAAGCGAGGTGTTCGATATGGTATCGTTCAAATGGGATGAAGCGAAAGCAAAGCGGATCACGGTAGAGGAAACGAGAACCAGTACACTGACTTCTGTTGCGCTTAAAATGCTGAAAAACAAATATCCGGTTTCGGTTGTGGTCGATATGACATCTCTTACAACGGAAGAGGTGGAGCGGATCGCAAAAGAGCATGGGATTGTGGGATGAAAATGCAAAATCGGAAGAGGGAAGCCTGGCCGGCTCCCCTCTTTTTGCGTGCTATTTGCTATGAATCACGAAATTATATATAAAAGTGTGATGAAAATCACACTTTTATATATAATTTCGTGATTCTACGTTTTTCCCATACCATACTATCAGAATTTCCTTTAACGGGAAGGGCTCCCTGTGCTCCGTTATACATATAAGTCATGGTATAATTATAAAGAGAAACTTTGCCCGCTGTTTACGTGCTTTTTACGGGAGTGGGCTATCATTAAAAGGTATGCTTCTGCGTGTGACCTGTTTCATCGCACACCAGCCCGGCACGCCCCGCGGGCTGACGCTGACGCTTCGCTTGAAGGAGAAATGAAGGTGGCGGCGATGAGTAGCTAGGGATTAGGGGTTGGGGATTAGGAGTAAGCGGTGATTGAAATAGCGCAAATGGTACACGGATCGTTCTGCAAGGAAGATCTCTCGGCTACGCTTCCGATGACGGCGGCGCGAAGTGCTATCAAAACTCTGCGGCGCTTCATTATTTTCTGCGCCGCACCACCACTTCTCACTCCTCACTCCTAACTTTTACGTTTCATTTTTACGGATATATGGGATTACAAGATACCCGCTGTTTATAAAAGGAGGGCCACTTATGTCGGAACAAAAGCCGCTCATTTACGGTATCATTCACATCGGCTCGTCGAATCTGTCTCTTCGTATCGTAGAGTACAAGAATGTCAATGAAGTCCGTGTCATCGAGTCCGTGAGGAAGGATACGAACTTTGGGGAAGAGGTATTCAATCATAAGAATCTGTCTTTCGCTTCGATTCGGAAGCTCTGCCGCATGCTGAATGGCTTGAAGCAGCTGCTGTCGGATTATCAGGTGAAGGTATATGCGGCGTATGCGACGGCGGTTTTCCGTGAAGCGGATAACTGCCGCTCGATTCTGGATCTGATCCGTGTCAAGACGGGATTCAATGTGCAGGTCGTGGACATGCCGCAGGAGATCTATTTCAAGCATTTCGGTCTTTCCTACCAGCTGAAGCAGTATAACCGGGCGGCGAATGAGCGTCTGGGGAAGAATTTCCTCTTCGTCGACATCACGTCGGGGTGCGTGGGGCTCACGGTGTGGGAGAAGGGCTCGCTCTGCTACCAGCACAATGTACATATCGGGACGCTCCGCCTTTTGGAGACGTTCACGACGAACCAGCGCGAGTCGCGCTATTTCCCGGAAGCGCTGGCGGAGTACATCCATGCGATCATGGAGCCGCTCTGGGTATCGATCAGAAAGTATGACATCGATACGGTCGTTCTCTCGGGCCGTGAGGCGAGGATCGTCGCGATGCTCTTGCACCATGACCTTGATCAGCGGGATATCGCGGAGGTGAAGCCTCAGGAATTCGGCAAGGTGTATGACGAGGTGGGAAAATTCTCCACTTCGATGATCATGCAGAAGTATCATATCAGTGAGGCATGGGCGCTCACTGTCTCGCCGACGCTGCATATTTATCAGGAGATCCTGAATGCGATCCCTGTGAAGCATGTAGTCATGATGGGGATGACCTTCGTGCGCTCGGCATCGCTCTTCTATGGGGCGCAGAAGACGAATGATCCGGCGCTTGCGTACATGCGCGCGCAGAATCTGGAGCTGACGCGCTCAATCGCGGCAGACTATTACTATGAACCGGTGCATGCGAAGGCGATGGAGCTCTACAGCAAAGTGATCGTTCAGGCCTTTGACCGCGGAAATGGGCTCAATGACCGGGATGAATTCCTGCTCCGTATGGCGATCATCCTGTACCAGATCGGGAAGTATGTGAATCTTTTGGGGTCGTCCATGCAGGCGTGGAATATGGTCCGCGGAACGGATATTTTCGGGATTTCCGACCGCGAGAAGGATATCGTGGCGTGCATCGTCTACTATGATCACAAGGGGTTCCCGAATGATGACGATGAGCCATTCCGCATCCTGTCAGATGAGTCGAAGATGACGGCGTTGAAGCTGATAGCCATCTTCCGTTTGGTCCGTGCGATGGATATGTCGAGGAAGCAGAAGCTGAAAGATCTTTCGGCACATATCTCGGGGGATGCGCTTGTCATCGAGTATGAATCGAGTGAGGATACGGCTTTGGAGACATGGCTGTTCAATAAAGAAAAAACAATGTTTGAAACGGTATTTGGCATGGAAGCCAAATTGGAGCGGAGGTAACTATGGACGTGCAGGATAGACATCAGCATTATTATCTGAACCGCGAGCTGTCGTGGCTGCAGTTCAATCGCCGCGTACTGCAGGAGGCGGTGGATCCGAACAATCCCCTGCTGGAAAAATTGAAATTCCTTGCGATCACGAGTTCGAATCTGGATGAATTCTTCATGATCCGCGTGGCGGGGCTGAAGCACCAGAAGGAAAATGGCGTGAAGCGCCGTGACATCGCCCATATGACACCGGAGGAGCAGCTTGAGCAGATTTCCGACACCTGCCAGAAGCTCGTCGCGCGCCAGTATCGTTTCCTCCATATGATCCTGTCCGAGCTTCGCACGGAAGGGCTCTACTTCATCCATCCGGAAGATGCGACAGAAGCGCAGAAGAAATGGATGGAAGACTACTTCGAGCGGCAGGTCTTCCCGGTCGTCACACCGATGGCCGTCGACTCCTCACATCCGTTCCCGTTCCTCGCATCGAAGAGCCTCAATATCGCGATGCTGCTCGAAAGGAACGAGCGCGACCTTTCGCTGGATGAGGAAAATGATATCGATGTGAAGACAGCGATCGTGCCGGTGCCATCGGTGCTTCCCCGTATCGTCCGCCTGCCGGATGATCCGGAAAAGAAGGGACGCCATGACTTTGTCCTCTTGGAACAGGTCATCCGTCACTTTGCGTCTCGTTTCTTCATCGGATACGACCTTCTGGAGGCACATCCTTTCCGCATCACGCGTGACGCGGATCTTGCCATCGATGAAGAAGATGCGCAGGATCTCGTCGTCGAGGTGGAGCGCCAGCTGAAAAAACGCCAGCGCGGGGAGGCCGTGCGTATCGAATTCGAAGCAGGCACCAGCCGCTTCATGCAGCGCTTCATGACGCAGGAGATGCACCTCGCGAAAGAGGATCTGTATGAAATCGACGGCCCGCTCGATATGACGATGTTCTTTTCCTTCTGCGGCATCAAGGGCTACGACCGTCTCCGCTATCCGGAAGCGCATCCGCATCGCCCATGGTCCATGATCCAGCTCGAAAAGGATGGTCGGAAGAATATTTTCGAGATGATCCGTGAGAAAGATCTCCTCGTGCATCTGCCTTATGAATCCTTTGAAGACTCTGTCGTCAATTTCGTCGCTTCTGCAGCAGCTGACCCCGACGTCCTTGCTATCAAGCAGACACTCTATCGCGTGGCTTCTTCCTCGCCGATCATTCAGGCGCTCGAAAAAGCAGCGCAGAACGGCAAGCAGGTCACGGTCCTCATGGAAGTCAAGGCGCGCTTCGATGAAGCGAATAACATCCTGATGGCCCGCCGCCTTGAAAAAGCAGGCGCGCATGTCATCTATGGCCTTGTCGGGCTCAAGACGCACTCGAAGTGTACGCTCGTCATCCGCCGCGAAAAGGATGGTATCCGTCGCTACGTCCATGTCGCGACCGGCAACTACAATGCATCCACAGCCAAGCTCTACACCGACCTTGGCGTCTTCACCTGCAATGACCAGTTCGGCAGCGACGCTTCTGCCTTCTTCAACCTGCTCTCCGGCTACTCTGACCCGCCGCTGTGGGACTCCTTCATCGTCGCGCCGATCAATCTTCGCCAGCGCTGCATGGAGCTCATCGACCGCGAGATCGCCTTCGCCAAGCAGGGCGAGCACGCACACATGGTCGCCAAGATGAATTCCCTCCTCGATAAGGAAATCATTGATAAGCTCTATGAAGCCTCTCAGGCAGGCGTCAGGATCGAGCTCATCGTTCGCGGCATCTGCGTCCTCATCCCGGGCATCCCCGGCGTCAGTGACAACATCACCGTCAGAAGCCTCGTCGGCCGCTTCCTGGAACACAGCCGCGTCTTCTGGTTCGCCAATGGCGGCCGTGAAGAGCTGTATATCAGCAGTGCGGACTGGATGCCGAGAAACCTCAATGACCGCGTCGAGCTCATGATCCCTGTGCGTGACGCCGATCTCTGCCACCGTCTGAAGGACATGGTCAATATGGAGCTCGCGGACAACCAGAAAGCGCACATCATGCAGTCCGATGGCATGTGGAAAAAGGAAATCGCACCTGCTGATAAAGTGGGCGCACAGGCCGAATTCCAGCGTATCGCGGAGAAGCGTGACCGCGAAGATGAAATGACTCTCGCGCAGAAAATGGAACCCTATATGCCTGTCTTTGGGAAAAAAGAAAAGTAAATCATGTATGACAAAAGCCGAAGCGAATGCTTCGGCTTTTTGCGTGGGTGGTGACTAGTGACTAGTGACTGGTGACTACATACCACCTTCGGGCATCGCCACTATTTATACTCTGCGGTGCTTCTATATTTTTATGCGCCGCACCAACCCCTTTGAACCTCTTGAACCTCTTTCGCACGCAATCAAGGGACGATCCGCCCCAGAGGCTAAGTTTGAAAGCAGGGATGATAAGTAGCTAGGGATTAGTGGCTAGGGATTAGGAGCCTCGAGTGACTAGTGACTGGTGACTAGATACCACTTTCGGGCATCGCCCCATATATATTTGCGGCGAAGCCGCCACCTTCATTCCTAATTCCTCATTCAGGTCGAGCTTTCGCACGCATCAAGGGACGATCCGCCCCAGGGGCTAACTCTGAAGTTGATTCTCTATTATCCACTTTTCCTTCTGCCGTCTTCTCTTTTTGGGAAAGAATTACAAAATTCAAGGATTTTGATGGGCAGATTTCCCACTTTGAGTGAAAATGTGAAAGACGAAACGTCAAAGATGGGACAAAGTTGGGCTATCTCGGGGGAGAGATTGGCTTGGCTTGAGGTTGACAATAAGGCGGAAAGCGGAATGCACAAAATGCGAAAGAAACGATAACATGGGAGATAGACCGATTCATAATCTGTTAATAATCTTCAAATGTCTATTGGGGAGATACAAGATTGACAATTTGATTGATGAATATTATTCGAGAATATATGATAAAAATCGTGATAGGACAAAAAGCATAGCAAAGGATAGCGTGCGATGTATACAGTGGTACATGCAAGAAATATTCGATAAATACTGAATAAAGATAGGTTCCTATTATTGTTAACATCGGAAAAATTGACAAAAAGTCTCTCTATGGTAGAATAACGGCCATAGGAGATGCATTTATGAAACCTTCAACGATGAACAAAGCGAAAAAAGTATTGGTATGTATATGTGCGGTGGCTGCCTTGGGAAGTCAGGTGGATCTG
This sequence comes from uncultured Dialister sp., assembly GCA_934178345.1. Taxonomy (GTDB): domain Bacteria; phylum Bacillota; class Negativicutes; order Veillonellales; family Dialisteraceae; genus Dialister. Next base: position 54,810 of record CAKPQG010000010.1, read on the forward strand.
GCAGCAGCATCTTTAGATTTTCTGGGCGGCAGTCACGCGAAGACAGTGACCGTATATGATGGGGATCACAAGCAGGTCATTTCTACGGCAGCCTCCAATTTCAAGAATGTATTGAGCGAGCTCAATGTATCACTGAAGGCGTATGACACATTCTGGACAAGCACGAAGGACGTCACGGACGGCGCAGTCATCGTGGTGGAGCGGGCGGTGCCCGTTTCTATCATCGCGAATGGCAAGAAAAAGGTTGTCTATACGACGCAGCAGACGGTGCAGGGCGTGGTGAATGATGCGGGCTTCGACTGGAAGAAGATGATGCCGATCGAAGACGGCCTGATGCAGGTGAAGGAAGGCATGCAGATCCACGTCGTCCCGTACACCGCGCGGAAGGTCTTCCGCAAGGAGGCGATGCCGATCCACTATAATAAGTGGTACGATGGAAGCCTCAGAGAAGATCAGGAAGTCGTCGTACAGGAGGGAGTCCCCGGCGAGCGGGAAGTGGAAATCGATGAATTCATCTCCGGCGGCAAGGTTGTGAAGACGGTCATCACGCATGCCAAGGTGCTCTCTGAGGGCACGCCGGGCATCATGAAGACCGGCAAGGCAGAAGGGACGATGGGCTGGGTCGCCAATATGCATGCGAGTGCATATCATCCGAGCGATGGAGGCGGCAGCGGGATCACCGCGACAGGCACGCAGGCCGGTCACGGCACGGTGGCAGTCGATCCCTCCGTCATCCCGCTCGGTACGAATGTATTCATCCCGAACTATGGCCATGCTGTCGCAGCGGATACCGGCGGTGCGATCGTCGGTAACCGCATCGACCTCTGCATGGAGTCTTTCGAAGACTGCTTTAACTTCGGCCGGCAGAATATCGAAGTGTTTGTGAATTATTAAGGGTTCAGGGTTCAAGGTTCAGGGGTGTGGTGCGGCGCATAAAATATGGAAGCGCCGCGATGTGTAAATGGGGCGATGCCCGAAGGTAGTATTTCAGTGACCTTCGGGCATCGCCTTTTCTATTTTGTGGCGAAGCCGCCACTACAACCCCGAACCCCGAAGTGTGAAAGCAGGGATGAGTAGCTAGGGATTAGGGATTGGGGATTAGGTGTGACTGGTGACTGGGGTTCTCTGGTATCGTCATCCCGAGCGCAGCCGAGGGATCTTTCTTGCACTGCGGGAATCAGTGTGTATGCGCTGAGGGAAAACGATGTCTTGGTGCTGCCTCACATGTGACCATGAGCGTTCGGCAATAAAGATCGAGGGCTACGCTCGAAATGACGATGTGCGCGAAGCGCTATCAAAGCTCCGCGGTGCTTTCCTATTTTGATGCGCCGCACCACCACTCCTCACTCCTCACTTAGAGAGTGCGAGGCTTTCATCCAGAGTCAAGGGGCGCCCCGCCCAGTTCCCACAAAAAACTCCCTACTGCGCGTACCCTCTCTCTCATGCTATAATAAAGCAATATATAGGAGGTACTATGCTGACAGTTTATATAGCTTTATTCGTGACCGTGCTGGATCAGCTGGTGAAATGGTTCGTCCAGCAGCACATGGTCTGGGGAGAATCGATCCCGCTCATTTCCGGGGTGTTTCATCTGACCTACATCATCAATCCCGGTGCGGCCTTCGGCATTCTGGCGTATCAGAGATGGTTTTTCCTTGCGATCGTCATCCTGCTCTTCGGCGCGTTCTTCTTTTTCCGGAAGCGCATCCCGGAAGAGCCCCGCTATTTCCCGGCTGCCATCGGCATGCTGCTCGGAGGGGCTTTGGGAAATGCCATCGACCGCGTGCGTATCAGCGGAGTGGTGGACTTCTTCGATTTCCGCATCTGGCCGATTTTCAATGTAGCAGACATTTTCATCTGTGTCGGCGTGGCACTGATTGTATTTTATTTTTGGAGACATGAAGCATGAGTGAGAAAATTTACGTCGTGACCGAGCAAGAAGCAGGACAGCGTCTCGACCAGTTCCTGAAAGAGGCCTCCGGGCTCACCCGTTCCGAAGTACAGAAATGGATCAAAGACGGCCGTGCGCTGCTCGCCGATGGCAAGATGATCCGTCCGAATTACCATGTGCAGGCAGGTGATCAGATTTCCTTTTCATGGGAAGAGAAGAAAGAGCTTACGCTCATCCCACAGGACCTTCCTTTGGATATCCTCTACGAAGATGAGCACATGCTGGTCATCAATAAAGCGCGCGGCATGGTCGTGCATCCCGGCTCGGGCAATCCGGATGGCACACTGGTGAATGCCCTCCTCTACCATGTCGGCCCTTCGCTTTTCGATGCCTGCGAAGATCCCATCCGTCCGGGCATTGTACACCGCCTTGACAAGGATACCTCGGGCGTCATGGTCGTCGCAAAGTCGAAGGAAGCCTTCCCTGTGCTGAAGGAAGAAATCGCGACGCACGAAGCGGAGCGTCACTACGTTGCCCTCGTCCATGGGCAGATGGAAGGAAATACGGGCGTGATCCGTTTCCCTTTGGGGCGCAGTACGAAAGACCGCATGAAATGGGACGTCCAGCCTAAGACCGGCAAGCATGCCGTCACTCACTTCCGCGTGCTCGAATTCATGCCTCATTACTCATGGATCGAGTGTAAGCTGGAAACCGGACGCACCCACCAGATCCGCGTTCACATGGCGCACATCCGCCATCCCGTCGTGAATGACCCGCTCTACGGCTGGAAGAAAGACCATTTCCCCATCGAAGGCCAGGCGCTCCATTCGTGGACACTCGACATTCGCCACCCTGTGACGGGTCAGGCGCTCCACTTCGAAGCGCCGATCCCCGCAGATCTTGCACTCTGCCTTCAGATGGCGAGAAAAGGGGAAATGTAAAGCGCGTGTTCTCTGGAGGGAGCCTTGCATTTACCAATCCCTGGCTAATTAAGGAAACGCTGATTAAATCGCAGACTCAAATTTCATATGGATTTTTATACATAGCTTCGTCATCATCTTCCTTAAATAGCTTAAGTTTGAAAGCAGGGATGAGTGGCTAGGGGTTGGGGATTAGGAGTGACTGGTGACTTAAATGCCACTTTCGAGCATCGCCCTATTTATACTCCGCGGCGCTTCTATGTTTTTATGCGCCGCACCACCATTTCTAATTTCTCATTTCTAATTTCTCATTCAAGCGAAGTTTTCAAACGGAATCAAAGGGCAGCACGTCCAAGGGGCTAACCCAGTCCCCAGTCCCTAGTCACCAGTCACCAGTCACCCGAAAGGAGAATTTCTATGATTACACGTACCATATCCGTTCCGGGATTTCGCATCGGCACAGCAGAAGACCGTGTGGGCCTTACAGGCGTGACCGTCATTCTGGCACCGGAAGGCGGCGCGACCGCGGGAGTCGATGTACGCGGCTGCGCGCCGGGGACGCGGGAGACAGATCTTCTCTCCCCGGAGAAAACCGTGCAGCAGATCCACGCCGTCGTCCTTTCCGGCGGCTCCGCCTTTGGCCTCGAAGCCGCCAGCGGCGTCATGAATGCTCTGGCAGAAGACGGCGTCGGATTTCCTGTAGGGCCGGTTTCTGTACCGATCGTTTGCGGCGCGGTGCTCTTCGACCTTTTGATCGGAGATCCGAAAGCCCATCCCGATCTTGCCATGGGATACAAGGCAGCGAAGCGGGCGGATGTGACATTTCCCATCGGCTGCTACGGCGCAGGGACAGGCGCGACGGTCGGCAAGCTCAAGGGCGCAGAGCATGCCATGAAGAGCGGTGCCGGCTATGCCGAGATTTCCCTCGAAAGCGGCCTCTGCGTCGGAGCTTACATGGCAGTCAATGCGTGCGGCGAAGTGTACGACAAAGAGACTGCGCTTGCCGGTATTCTTTCCGATGATGAGAAAACCATCCTTTCCTCGCATGACCTCATGCTCGCCGGATTCAAGCGCATCTTGGGCGGCAATACGTCCATCGGATGCGTCGTCACGAATGCAAAACTCACCAAAGCGGAGTGCAAAGCGGTGAGCGGTATGGCACACGATGGCTTCGCCAGATCCATCCGCCCCGTCCATACCACGATGGATGGGGATACCGTCTTTACCATGGCATCCGGAGAGATCGCAGCGCCTGTCGATACGGTGGGCTATCTTGCAGAAGAAGCCATCCGCCTTGCTGTCCTTGATGCGGTCAAGAGCGCGGAATCGATGGGCGCTCGTCCGGCGTATGCGGATATCACGCGCGGGGTGCCCTTTGATTGCGTTTGAAAGCCTCGCTTGAATGAGAAATGAGGAATTAGGAATGAGGAATTAGGAATGAAGGTGGCGGCTTCGCCGCAAATATATATGGGGCGATGCCCGAAAGTGGTATCTAGTCACCAGTCCCTAGTCACCAGTCACTAGTCCCTAGTCACCAGTCACTAGTCACCAGTTACTTGCGGCTCCTAATCCCTAGTCCCTCATCCCTGCTTTCAAACTTCCTTATTTCCCTACACGCGGCCAAATTGACATTTCCCTTCGCATCGCATACAATAGATATGTACCCTTGGGGATGTACCGGTTTCGACAGGAGATTCTGGGACATAAACAGCGAGTCGGGATCCCACCTTCCCGTTAAACGGTGGAAAAACCTAAACGCAAAACGTGATTTTGCTTTAGCAGCCTAATCTGCTAATGTCCCCTGCGGTTTTCCTATGACCGCAGGCTGACATCAACCAATAGGATAGAGCGGAAGGAGGCTTGGGACTTTCGTCTCGAAACCAATTCTAAGATCGGCAAAGGCAGTTTGTTCCTGTACGATACTTTGCTTAAATCTTAAAACAGCGAACTGCACTCGGAGAAGTTTATGGGACAGGCTTTTTGGACAGGGGTTCGACTCCCCTCATCTCCACCAGCAAGTGATAGAATCGCAGCGATGCGGTTCTTTTTTTATTGGATGATAGGTTAGCCCCTCGGGCGTGGTGTCCTTTGATTACGTGCGAAAGAGGGGGAGCGGGGGAGCAGGTTCAGAAGGGAGGGCGGTGGTGGTGCGGCGCATAAAAATATGGAAGCGCCGCGGAGGTTTGAAACTAGCGGTTTTTTCGTATCGCAAACCTAATCCCTAGCCACTAATCCCTAGCTACCAGTCACCAGTCACCAGTCACTAGTCACTCATAATCCCTGCTTTCAAACTTTCAGGTTCCGAAGGTTCACAGGGTTAGCCGGGGGCGTGCCGCCCATGGATTGCGGATGAAAGCTCTGCTTGAATAAGGAATGAGAAATGAGGAATTAGGAATGGTGGTGGCGGCTTTGCCGAGATCCTTCGACTCAGGTCGCAGCTGTTCTGGCATTCGTTATCTCACATACGACGTTTCTCGCCGCTCAGGATGACGAAACGGGGCGATGCCCGAAAATCTACGGAATAACAGGTTTCCCGTTTAATGTCTCCTGACATCGTGCGCTGGGGCGCGAATGACAAAGATTTCTCGCTTGCGTTCGAAATGACGATACGAGAGCGTTTGACGTCTCCTAGTCTCCCAGTCTCTTAGTCACCAGTTACCACTCACCACTCACGCATCCCTGCTTTCAACTTTCTCGAATACCGAATTTTATAAAACTCCACGGCGCTTTCATTTTTATGCGCCGCACCACATCCATTGAATCCTAAGAATCTATAGAACCTGCTGAACCTCTTTCGATGTGAAATCAAAGGAGAGCTCGCTTGGTGAGTCAACCCTGAACCTCGAACCTTGAACCTGTCAGCCATTCTTATATTGACACTCATCGATATTCATGATACAATTCAAATAGAGAACATTCGATATTGCAAAAGGAGGTACCAACCATGATCCAGATGATTACAGGCACAGACAATTTCGACAAGGCACTCGAAAAGGGCGATATGATCGCCGGCTTCAGCGCACCGTGGTGCGGCTACTGCCGCCGCCTGCAGCCGATGATCGTGAAGCTGTCGGAGGAGATCGACATCCCGATCTACGGCGTGAACATTGATGAGGATGAAGCGCTGGCGGAGCGTTATCACATCGAGACGATCCCGGATATCGTGTATTTCAAGGACGGAAAGCCGGTGGACAGCATCATTGGCTATGGTAATGTGGGGTATCCGGAGCTCAAGGCGTTTGTGGAGAAGAATCGGGGGTAGGGAGTGGCTGGTGACTAGTGACTGGTGACTGGAATACCACTTTCGGGCATCGCCACTATATATACCCTGCGGCGCTTCTATATTTTTATGCGCCGCACCACCCCCGTTGAACCTATTGCCCCTTCCCAAAGACAGACTTTCCAGTCTGTCTTTTTATTTTTCTTCCTCTTTTCTCAGGCTGCGTGGTAAAATAAAAAGAAAATTCAGAAATGAGGAGAAACCATGAGAGAGGACGAGGCGGATTCCCTGGTGAGGCTGGGGAAGGATTATCTTCATATACGAAACTACGATAAAGCGATGGAGTATCTGGGGCATGCCGTGATGCTGGGCAAGACGAATGCGGCGCAGGATCTCTATGCGCTCGGCAAGCATTTCCTCGCAGAGAAAAACTATAAGAAGGCAGAGGCGGCTTTTCAGATGCTGGCCGATCGCGGGCATGGGGAGAGCTGCCTTATGCTTGGAGAGATGTGTGAGAAGGGGCTTGGCCGGCAGCGGGATTATCAGGCAGCCTTTGGATTCTATAGTGAAAGTTTCCAGCAGGGAGTCGACCGGGGGGCGTACCGGGCAGGGATGCTCATGCGTGAGGATGCTCTTCGTGTGGTCGAGGTGCGAGACATCGCACTCACATGGCTGGAAGAGGCGATCAAGGCGGGGATCTATGAAGCGTATGCGGCGGTCGGGGATCTTTACAGCGAGCATTTCACAGCGGGATCGACGCCGCGAGATGATCAGGAGGCATTTTCCTGGTACATGAAGGGGGCGATGCGTGGAGACGCGCTGTGCCTCTTTCGCGTGGCGGTGTGCTTTGCCGAGGGCTATGGGACGAAGCAGGATATCCCGCGTGCGCTGCGTCTCTACAGGCAGGCGGCGGATGCCGGAAGTGCGCTCGCCTGCCGGCAGCTGGGGGAGATGTATGCGACTGGCCTTCATGTGCATCGGGAGATCCGAAAGGCACTTACGTGGTATCTGCGCTCCTATGAGCTGGGGGATCCGGAAGAGAAAAGAGCGGCTGCGCAAGGGATGCTGCGCGTGGTGCAGACATATATCGATACGCCGCGCTATGAAGAAGTCGAAGAGCTTCTCCGTTCTTTCATGGAGAAGCTGCATGCCGCGGGAGATACGAGCTGTCTCTTCGCGCTCGCGGAAATGGAGCGACGCCGGGGACGGATGGATCTCTATCTGAAGGATCTGGAGATGGGGATGCAGGCAGGGCATGACAGCTGCCGTGAGCGCTGGGTGCAGTACTATATGAATGAAGTGGTGACGGAGCTACGGGTACTGGAGCCGATATTTGAAGAGCTTGCCGAGCGGCGGGGCGAGAGACGGTTTTTCGATACCTATCTCGAGCATACGAGGCATGCGGCGGCTTGTTGTGAGAAGGCGGCCAAGGCGGGCAGCGCGGAGGCCTGGGCGCTTCTTGCGTATCTCTATCTCTACCATGGCGCGGATATCGGGAAGAGAAATGAGGATTTCCTAAAGGCCGCGGCGAATGGAAGACATGCACGGATCATGGATATGGATTTCTTCCTGTGGACGTATTTTGCAGGCCCCTCCGGCGAGGAGGCGGGAGAGCTTCATCATGAGAATCCGGTCAAGGCGTTCCAGTTCGCGCAAAAAATGGCAGAGAAACGGAATGAGGATTTCTATGAAGTGCTCGCAGATTACTATCGCCGCGGGTATGGGACAGAGCCGAATCCCCAAATGGTGGAACGGTATCTGGATAAGGCAGCTAAAACGAAAGCAAAGGGGAAAAGGAAATGACATTTACATCTTATATTGATCAGGTCAGAGCGGGAAGACCGCTCGTGCATCACATCACGAATTATGTGACGGTCAATGACTGCGCGAATGCCTGTCTTGCGATCGGCGCATCGCCTGTCATGGCGGATGCGGTGGATGAAGCGGAGTCGATGGTTTCCATCGCGCAGTCGCTGGTGCTGAATATCGGGACGCTCAATGTGACGAAGGTCGAAGCGATGATGGTGGCCGGCCGAAAGGCAAATGCCCTCGGCATTCCTGTCGTTTTTGACCCTGTCGGCGTGGGAGCGACGCCTTTCCGGAACCGCATGGCGGCTGAGCTCATGAATCAGATCCAGATGGCGGTCGTGAGAGGAAATATTTCTGAAATCTGCTCACTGGGAGGAGAGGCGGCGGAGACCAAGGGCGTCGACGCGGGCCGCGCGGATGTCAAAGTCGCGGAAGAGGTCGCTTCGATGCTGGCGAAGAAATGGCATGCGACGGTCGTCATCAGCGGCAAGACAGATATCATCACAGACGGTACCAAGACCATGCATATCCACAATGGCTGCCCGGAGATGTCGGACATCACGGGCTCCGGCTGTATGTGTACCACGCTCGTCGGTGCTTTTGTCGGCGCGCATCCGGAGGATCCCTTCGGCGCGTCTGCCGCGGCGATGCTCTCGATGGGGATCGCGGGCGAAAGAGCCTGGAGATCATACGGGCATCAGGGCCTTGGGCATTTCCACATGGGCATTCTGGATGAGCTTGGCCGCATGAGCGCCTCTGTCATGGAAGCGGAGGGCAAGTATGACATCCTTTGATCTCACGCTCTACCTCGTGACCGACCGACGCATGCCGAAAGAGGGATTTGAAACCGTCGTCGAAGAGGCGATCCGAGGCGGCGTGACGCTCGTGCAGCTTCGCGAAAAGGAAGGGGACACGGGCCTTCTCTATGAACGGGCGCGCCGGCTGAAAGAAGTGACAGATCACTATGGCATCCCCCTCATCATCGATGACCGTATCGATATCATGCTCGCGGTGGACGCGGCTGGCGTTCACGTGGGACAGAGCGATATGCCGGCGGCCCTCGCGCGGCGGATGATCGGCCCGGATAAGATCTTAGGCGTCTCCGTAGCGAATCTCACCGAGGCGCTCAAGGCAGAAGCGGACGGCGCGGACTACCTCGGCGTCGGCGCGATGTATCCCACAAAGACAAAGACGGATGCAGACTTCACGACCAAAGAGACGCTGGAGGAAATCAAGCGCAGCGTCCACATCCCCGTCTGCGCCATCGGCGGTATCAATGAGAAGACCATCCCGGACTTCAAAGGAAGCGCGATCGACGGCTTCGCCATCGTCTCTGCCATCATGGCGAGCGAAGAGCCAAAGGCGGCCGCGGAAAAGCTGAAACGGATGATCGGGCAAACGCTTGGGGCAGAATGAGGTTAGGGAAACGCTGATTAAATCACAGAATCAGATTTCATATGGATTTTTATACATAGCGTCGTCGACATCCTCCTTAAATAGCTCGAAATGTGAAATAGGAAATGAAGGGCGGCGCGCAATAATGGGAAGCGCCGCTTTTTTGTTGGGATGAGTGGCTGGGGACTCGTGACTGGTGACTAGTGGCTGGGGACTAGGAATTAGTAGCTAGGGATTGGTAGCTAGGGATTAGGTTGGCGATACGAGAAAATCGCTAATTTCAAATCTCTGCGGCGCTTCCATATTTTTATGCGCCGCACCACCCCCCGTTGAACCCTCTGAACCTGTTGAACCCGCCGAACCTCTTTCGCACGTAATCAAAGGGCACCACGCCCGAGGGGCTAACCCTGAACCCTGAACCCTGAACCCCGAACCCTGAACCCTCAACTCTATTTCCTCTTGACCTGTACTACAGAGTAGTATAAAATAAGGTTTGATATTGGCTTTATATTCGATAGGAAAGGCCGATCTGCCCTTGGGTAGATTCAGAGGAGGATGCAGAGTGAAGTATTTTTTGATTGGTTTGACAATGGTTGTTTCCTTACTGGTGATCGTAGTCGTCGTAGCTCAGGAATCCAAGCAGGCGGGAATGGGCTCGGCCATCGGCGGCGGCGCGGAAGGCGCTGTGGGCGGCAAAACCAGAGGTAAGGATGCTGTACTCTCCAAGTTCACGGTGGTATTTGGCATTGTCTTTGCTGTGCTTTGTCTCGTGCTTGGAAGATATATGAATACTTTCTGATGAAAAGAAAAGGGGCTTGCATAGAAGCAAGCCTTTTTTTATTAAGAGGGTGACTAGTGACCAGGGTTAGCCCGAGGGACGTGCCATCCCTTGATTGCGAATGAAAGCTTTGCGTAAATTAGGAATTAGGAATGAGGAATGAAGGTGGCGGCTTCGCCGCGAGTATATATGGGGCGATGCCCGAAGGCAGTATTCAAGTCACTAGTCACTCGAGGCTCCTAATCCCTAATCCCTAGCTACTCATCCCTGCTTTCAAACTTTAGTATCCAGCGATCAGGGGGCAACCCTGTTTTGCCCGTTGCCAGCAAGCAGCGGTCAATTCATACAGGAGAACAACAATGGAAGAAAAGAAAACGCTTTTATCTTATAAGCCGGGGACGATCCTGCAGGGCGTATACAAGTCGTATGGCCGGTTCGGATTTCTGATCACCGATGACGACCACGAGGATGTGTATATTTCCGACCGCGACCATTTGAATGCGGTGAATAATGATACCGTCGAAGTGAAGACGATGAAGAGTGAGACGGGCCGCCACAATACGGAGGGCCGTGTCATGAAGGTCTTGGAGCGTGCCAATGACACCTTCGTCTGCACCTATGAGATGCTGAAGGATGGCGGCGAAGCCGTGCCGATCGACGAGAAGGTGGATATGTATATCCAGATCCCCGAGGGGCAGGAAATGGATGCCACCACGGGTGCGCGTGTCATCGTCGAAGTGACTCGCTGGCCGGGGGAATGGACGGATGCGGAGGGCCGCGTGACGGAAGTCATCGGATACAAAGGCGATAAGGGTCTTGATATCGATATCATCGTCGCGCAGCATCGTCTGCCGCATGAATTTTCGGAAAAGGTACTGGATGAGGCGGAAAATCTGCCGCGGGATATTCAGATGGAAAAGGGCCTTACCGATTTCAGGAAACTCCCGATCGTCACCATCGACGGGCCTGACTCGAAGGATCTGGATGATGCGGTTTACTGCGAGAAGAAGGCAAACGGGCATTTTGAGCTGTCTGTCCACATTGCGGATGTGTCGCGCTATGTGACGAAGGGGTCGCTCCTTGATGACGAGGCCTATCGCCGCGGCACCAGCGTATACCTGGCGGACCGCGTCATCCCGATGCTGCCTTTCCAGCTGTCGAATGACCTTTGCAGCTTAAACCATGATGAAGACCGCTATGCGATGTCCTGCGTGATGGATGTGTCGCCGGATGGCAAGGTGAAGACCGAGCTCGTCACGCCGTCCATCGTGCGAGTGGCACGCCGCTGCAATTATCCGGAAATCAATAAGGCCTTTCACGAGGGCATTATGCCGGAGGATCTTGCCCACTTCATGCCGATGCTCGAAGACCTGAAGGCGTGCGCGGATGCCCTTCGCGCTGACCGCACCCGCCGCGGCGCGCTTGACTTTGATTTCCCGGAATACAAGGTCATTCTCGATGAAGAGGGGACACCGCTTCGCATCGAGAAGCGCATCAGAAGTGATGCGGAGAAGATGATCGAGGATACTATGATCGCGGCGAATGAAGCGGTGGCGCGTTTCCTCGAAAAGACAGGACACACATCGATCTACCGTGTGCATGAGCATCCGGATGAGGAGAAACTGAATTCTCTGAAGCGTCTCATCGCCATCATGGGGCTCGATCTCTCCATCCCGAAGGATCCGGAGCCGAAGGATATCCAGAAGCTCTTGGAAACGGTGAAGGGAGAAGACATCGAAGCGGTCGTGCAGGTGATGACGCTCAGGAGCCTTCCGCAGGCCTGCTATAGCACGGAAAATGCCGGACACTTCGGGATCGCGAGCGAATGCTACACGCACTTCACCTCGCCGATCCGCCGTTATCCGGACCTGATGGTACATCGCCTCATCCGGCAGGCGATTTCTGATGGCCTCTCCAAGGCGGAGCTCAAGAAACAGACCGAGTTCCTTCTGCGTGCCGCTGACCACTGCTCGGAGACCGAGCAGAACGCGACCGACACCGAGCGTGATGTCGATGATCTCAAGATGACAGAGTACATGGTGCCCTTCGTTGGCGAGCCATTCGACGCGCATGTGACCGGGGTCACCCGCTTCGGCGTCTTTGTGGGTCTTGACAATGGCGTAGAAGGCCTCGTCCACATCGACTCCATGGATGATGACGAATACATGTATCAGGAAGATACGATGACCTTGAAAGGCCGCTTCTCCGGGACGACCTACTCCATGGGGATGCCCGTCCGCGTGACCCTTGTCAAAGCGGATAAGGAACGCCGCGAAGTTGACTTCATCATGGGAGAAATCCATTCCCCGCTGAATCTGGAAAAGAAGACCAGAGCGTCTGCGAAATCCAAATCGCATTCGAAAAAGAAAATGAAGAAGGGGAAGAAGTGACTGGTGACGAGTGACTGGTAGCTAGTGGCTAGGGACTAGTGGCTGGTAGCTAGGGACTAGTGACTAGGGATTAGGGATTAGGATAGTCTTTTATAAGCACTTTCTCCCTCCTTCCTTTGGAAGGAGGTGGCGCGAAGCGCCGGAGGTTGGCTGCGACAGGCGGTCTGTACAATCCTAAGCGAACCCCGTCTCGCGGTGCTCGGCTGCCCCTTCCAGAGGAAGGGGCTCGCCGGAAGAGCATCTGGCAAGTCATGTACCAGCATTGCTTTATACAAAGCTCACGGCGCTTCTAAGGAAACACTGATTAAATCGTTGTCTGATTTGGCTCTTGTATTTTCATACAAGGCGAGGACTAAACCGACGCGAATAGCGAGCTATTTAAGGAGGGTTATGACGAAGCATTGCATGAAAATACATGCCAAATCAAATTCTGCGATTTAATCAGCGTTTCCTTAAATTTGATGCGCCGTACCTTCACGCCTTACTTCTCACTCCTAACTCCTCACTTGAAACTATGTATTGCATGAAAATTGACCAACATCCGTAAAGGAGAGATACATGGCCGAGAAAAAAACGGCGCCGCCGATTGCGCTCAATCGGCAGGCACATCATAACTATTTCATCCACGAGACGTATGAATGCGGCATCGCACTTACCGGCACGGAAGTGAAATCCATCCGCGCGGGCAAGGCGAACCTTCGTGACAGCTTCGCCCGTATCCAGAAGGGCGAAGTCTACCTGTGGAATGCACATATCAGCCCCTATGAACAGGGGAATATTTTCAACCACGACCCGCTTCGCACCAGAAAGCTGCTTCTCCACAAGAAGGAGATCCGCAAGATCGAGATGCAGCTCAAAACAAAGGGCTATACCCTGGTCCCGCTCAAGATGTACTTCAAGCATGGCAAAGTCAAGGTGGAGATCGGTGTCGCAACAGGCAAAAAACTCTACGATAAGAGAGAAGATATGGCCGCGAAAGCCGCTAAGCGTGATCTGGACAGACGCATCAAAGAGCAGCGGTATGATTGACTAGTGACTGGTGACTAGGGACTAGATCTGCATTTGCCTGCAAATAGATCCATAAAACATAAAGGGAGAACCATAGTATCATGGAAGAAAAAAACAATAAGCCCCGCAAAGACTTCAAGAGCAAGGGAAAATTTGGCGGGAAGAAATTTGGCGAAAAGAAATTCGGCGGTAAAAAATTTGGTGAAAAGAAATTTGGCGGCCGCGGCAAGAGCTTTGGCAAGGATAAGCCGGATTTCAAGAAACGGAAACTGGCTCCCGGTGTCGAATTCGTAGACCGTGAGCTGGGGGTTGGCATCGTGAGAAAGCTGACAGACGAAGGCATCGTCGTTGCTTTTGGCGATGCGGAGAAGCTGATCCCGAGAAAGAAGCGCGAGGGCGGTTTCAAAAAAGACGGCTTCAAGAAGGATGGACATCGTAAGGAGTTCAAAAAGGATTTCAAGAAGGAAACCTTCAGCGCGGCAAAGCCGATGGAAAAGAAAGTATTCACCTTCGATGCTCCTCTGCCGGAAGCAAAGCCGACCGGTTTCAAAAAGAGAGAAGCGGCTGTCGGTCTGGAAGTTACGGATGAAACGCTCGGCAAGGGCACCATCACCCGCATCACAGAGCGCGGCACGTATGTCACCTATGAGGCAACGGGCGAGCGCATCCTCTATCCGATGGGGCTTCCGTCGAAGCTTTTGAAGACCGCATTCCCGGAAGAGAAGAGGGAAACGAAAAAAGAAGCGCCGAAGGGAAAGGCGCGCACCTATACCGTGCCGGAAGCCGAAAAGCCGGCTCCGAAGCCGAAGGTGGAAGTCCGTCCGGTCAAAGAAACGCATCGCGGCAATACCCACTACATCGAGCTCGGCGTGGGCACGCCTGTCATCTCCTCAGTGTATGGACAGGGCGTCATCACAGATATTGCAGATGGCAAGCTCGTTGTAGACTTCGGAAATACCGAGCAGTCCTTCTCCTATCCGAAAGCCTTCGCGGAAGGCCAGATCGAAGTGGTGGAAGAATAGGGACTGGTGACTAGGGATTAGGGATTAGGGATTAGGTTAATCCTCCTGTTGAGCAGCCCCTTAGAGAAGGGGCGCGCCGAAGGCGCAGGATGGATGTGCCCCGCTGGGGCACCCTTCTGCGTGGCATTAAGGAAACGCTGATTAAATCGCAGAGTCGGATTTCATATGGATTTTTATACATAGCTTCGTCATCATCTTCCTTAAATAGCTCGCTATTCGCGTCAGATGATTCCTTGCTCTGTATAAAAATCCAAGAATGAAATCTGACAACGATTTAATCAGTGTTTCCTTAAACGGTATATGTGAAATAACGCTATCCCTTGTATCGTCATTCCGAGCGCATCCGAGGAATCTTTTTCGTTCGCGGTAAGATGGGGTATGTGAATAAAACAGAAAACGGGAAACCCGTCATCCCCAAAATAAAATTCGCAAAGTGAATCGTTCCCCTTGAACCCGTTACCTCCCTTGCAATCAAAAAGCAGCAGCTCGAAGGCTGCTGCTTTTTGATTGCCTTATTTTTTTGTCTGCTGGATGAAGGCTTCGTCGCGGAGGAATTGCTTCCTCATGTCGATCTGGAACTTGACGAGCTGCCCTTCTGCGCGGAATTCGACGCGCTTGATATTGGGGAATTCGGTCAGCGTATCGACGGTCATGGCGATGAAGAGGGACTGACTTGTTTCTCCCTGCAGCTGGTTCAGCTCTTTCGTGAAATTCACGCTGCAGGTGCCGTCTTCGATATGGATGCTCTTCAAGCGGGTACCGGCAGGAACGAGGGGGTACTTGGACTTTCGATCCGCGCGGAGCATTTCTTCGATGGCAGTCTTCGCGGTGCGGTCAGCCGCTTTCACCTTGACCGTAGAGGGAAGGATATGGAGGCCGTCTTCTGTGGGCAGGTAGTAGGTGAGGCTGGCTTCTTTTTCTGCGGGGATCTGGCTCGAAGAAGCGGCGGGCGGTACGACGGTCCCCGCGCTCTGCTTCGTCCCAGCGCCGCCGCAGCCGGAAAGAAGCGCGCCCGTGAGTAGAAGCGCAGCAAGTGGATATAATGCTTTCATATAGATTCTCCTTAAAGTCCGATACAGGGGGGTCATCATGCCGTTTTCTCAGGCTATCGCTGATTGACCAATCACTAGTTACTAGTCACCAGCTTGTTATATAGCGGCGAAGTAATCCACCAGTCCTTTGAAGAGGCTCTTAGCGATACTCTTAGGGCCCCAGTTGGAGGTGAGCATCTGGACGCGGTGCGGATTGCTGATATAGCCCATTTCCATCAGGACGGAGGGCATCTTGGTATTGACATTCACATAGAGATGTCCGGAGCGGACACCGCGGTCGGGAATGGAGAGCAGATTCATGGTGGACTGGTGCAGCATCTGGGCGAGCATCAGGTCTTTTGCGGTCTTGGGATAGTAGTAGGCCGTGGTGCCGTCGACAGAGACATTCGAGAAGGAGTCGATGTGGATGGAGACGAAGACGTCTGCATTGGCTTTGTTTCCGACATCGCAGCGAGCCTGCAGCTCGGGGTCATCGTCGGCCCATGGACCATAGACGTCCTTGTCGGTGCTGCGGGTCATGACGACTTTCGCACCGGCGGAGGTGAGCATGTCTCGCAGCGGCAGGGCGATGGAGAGGGTGACATCTTTCTCGTAGATTTCCTTATTTCCCTTGTGTCCGATGGCACCGACGTCCGTACCGCCGTGGCCGGGGTCGATGCAGATGATCTTGCCCTTGAGTATTTTTCGGGCGTCGGCAGGTACAGAGACTTTCTGCGGAAGGGCTTCTTTCTCGGCAGCAGGCTTCTTGGCTGCCGGTTTCTTGGTCGCTGCTTTTTCAGCGCTTGCAGCCGGCTTCGTGTAGCTCTTCTTAGCCCCCTGGATCGGGATGTCGATGACGAGGCGGTGCGGCTTTCCGAGCTTCGCATCCGGGCGCAGGGCAAAGACGTGAATGTCGTCGATCTTCTGCGGCTTGGTGAGGGCGACATCGATATAGGTGTCACCATCCTTTTCAGAAACGGTGGCGAAATCAATGGCGCGTGGATCCATGTCATACTGGGACTTGCCGATGCTCTTTTTTGTGTCCTTCAGGATGACTTCGAAATTCTTTCCCGCTGTATCGATGGCGGCTTCCGCTTTGACTGCTTTGCTGAGGTCAGCCACGATGCGGACAAAGGGGGGATCGCCATCATTTCTGGCGGTCCAGCGAAAATCAGTGATTTCTGCATTGGCGGCGCATGCTTCGCTTGCTGCCAAAGGCAGCAGGAGAAGCGAAAGCACAAGCAGGATGAGTTTGAAATATTTCATGGATATCCTTTCCTATACGTGCGTAACGATACTCTCTAACAATATTCTCTCATGTGGTTTTATTATAACACAGCGAGAAAAGGGTGTGCCCGTGGGGCGTGCCCTCCCTTGATTGGGGGTGAAAGGCTCGTTTGAATGAGGAATCAGGAATGAAGGTGGCGGCTTCGCCGAGATCCTTCGGCTCAGGTCGCAGCTGTTCTGGCATTCGTTATCTCACATACGACGTTTCTCACCGCTCAGGATGACGAAACGGGGCGATGCCCGAAGGTGGTATTTAGTCACCAGTCACCAGTCACTAGTCACTTCTAATCCCTAATCCCTAGCCACTCGTCCCTTAAAGTACCGAGAAAAACTTGACACTTACGGTTCTTGGTAAAGAGCTTTCTTTTCTTGCAAAATCGTAGTAAAATAATATAGTGTTGTCATAATAGGAAAACTATAGCAATTCGATACAAAGGAGTTTGACCATTGGATTTCTCGTATAGCAAATGGAAAAAAGCAGCCGCTCTTTCCGCAGCTGCCATGCTCGCGCTGTCGGCTTTTGCACTGACGGGCTGCGGGGGACAAGGCGGGGAGAAGGCAGCGTCTTCTCAGCCGGTAGCGGCTTCGTCACAGGCGGCGGATCCGAATCTGAAACCCGGCGTCGCTGTCGTGCATCGCCCAGCGGATGTGAAGTACAGCGTACCGGAGGGCGTGTCCGTCCTCATGTACCACATGATCGGAGACGAACAGGGCAATGCGGCCATCATGACCGAGGCCAATCTGCGCATCCAGATGAATTATCTGCGGGATCACGGCTACCATCCGATCACCATGCAGGAGCTCTATGACTATGTCACCAAGGGAGCGCCTCTTCCGGAAAAGCCGGTCTGCATCACGTTCGATGACGGATATCTGGACAGCTACACCATCGTATATCCGCTCATGAAGGAGTATGGCTTCCCATGGACGCTCTTCCTCATCACCGATGATGTAGGAAAGCCGTACAACCGCATGACCTGGGATCAGCTGAAGGAAATGGCAAACAGCCATGCTGTCACCATTGCAAGTCATACGCTGTCGCATCCGAAGCTCCACAATCTTGCCACCCGTGCGGAGAAGGAGAAGGAAATCGTCGAGGCGAACAAGGCACTCAAGTACCAGCTCGGGATCGATAATGTCTGGCTGGCATACCCCTATGGCGACTATGACGATGAAGTCATCGACATCTGCAAGAAAGCCGGTATCAAGATGGCTGTCACGACAGACGCCGGCCGCGTCCATGTCGGCAGCTTCCCTTACGATCTGAAGAGAGCGTATATCGGAAATGACATTTCCATCGCCCGCTTCTCGGAACGTCTGAACAAGGATAATTACACGCCGGTTTGATGGCTGAGCGGGGGCTTTGACGTGAATCTTCAGAGGTTAAGCGGGTTCTGAAGGTGAAAGCAGGGATGAGGTGCCTCGAGTGACTGGTGGCTAGTGACTAGTGACTTGAATGCCACTTTCGGGCATCGCTCCATATATATATTTGCGGCGAAGCCGCCACCACAACCCTGAACCCTGAACCCTGAACCCGCTCCCCCTCTTTCATCCCCGATCAAAGGGCGATACGCCCCAGGGGCTAACCCTCAACCCTTTTTCAAGGAGTCATAATGAAACGATTTTTCAACAACATCGTGGTCAAGTTTATCCTGATCACCCTGGTCTTTTTCATCATCACGTCTCCGATCGTGGTGCTCTTCGGGCCGTTCGGCAATCTGAAGCGCGCCGTGGTCGGCGCCATCATGCGCTCACGGCATCCGCAGTACATCACGTGGCTTTACAATCAGGAAGAGCTGAACCAGATCCTTGGCACCGTGACGACGACGGACAAGCAGAATGTATTCTCCTTCAAGCCGCGCACAGATGCGACGCTGAAGCTGAAAAAGATCGAGACATCCCGCTTCGTCGGGTATCTGCTGGAAATCCCAAATCCGAAGCGTATCGAAGTCGCTACGGCAGAAGATATCAATGAGAAGGGGGATACCACGTCCAGCATCGCGAAAAAGAACAATGCCGTAGCAGCCATCAATGGCGGCGGTTTCTATGATCCGAATGGCACCGGCATCGGACGTCTGCCCTATGGTTTCATCCTGCATCAGGGCAAGTACCTCTTGGGCCAGCAGGTCGATGACAAGGAAAAAGTCGACTTCGTCGGCATGACGAAGAGCGGAAACCTGATCGCCGGGAACTACAATAAGAAAGAACTGCGCGACCTTGGCGCGATCGAAGGCCTGACCTTCGGCCCGCCGCTCATCATTAATGGACAGAAAGTCATCAAGAGCGGTGACGGCGGATGGGGGATCTCCCCACGCTCGGCCATCGGGCAGAAGAAAGACGGCACGATGCTCTTCCTCGTCATCGACGGACGCCAGCCTGGCTACAGCATCGGTGCGACACTTGTCGATTCGCAGAATATCCTCTATGAAAACGGAGCCTACATCGCGGCCAATCTGGACGGCGGCTCTTCCACGACACTCTACTATAATGGCAAGGTGGTCAATAAGCCGGCCGATCTTCTGGGCGAGCGTATGATACCGACTGCATTTATCGTGAAATAAGGAGAACAGCGTGAAGAAAAAAATCGCACAGCTCATCATCTGCTTCCTCCTTGGCGCAGGGGTGCAGGCAGGGGCCTACCTTTATATGGATCGCGTCCTTTTTGCCCCGCTCTCCTCAGGTGACTACGACATGTCCGACGTGAAGGATAAAGTCGCAGAGCAGGCGGAAAAGGAAGGCAAGAAACTTTATGCGAAAGTCAGCGTGAAAGGGAAAGCCTACTACTCGCATAACTATAAATATATGGCAGATGTGACTGCGGAGACCGTCACCATTTACAAAGCCGAAGACCTTGGAAATCCGCAGAAGGTAGACCTCAAGGGACAGGGCGTTTCCTTCTTCGAGTGGATGCCGGATAGAAATCTGGCGCTCATGGCGCTCTATCCGATCCACTGGAAGGGCGGACGCTGGGATGTGACACTGGCGCGCTACAATCCGGAAGGCACCACACACGAGTCCGATGCACCGATCCGTGATCTGCCAAGAAATGCAAAGATCGTGGACGTTGCTTACTCGACCGCGACGAATGCCGTCTACATGAAGATGGAAGTCGGCAAGGGACTCTATCGCATCTACCGCACGGATGCAAACTATGATACCCGCCGCATCTACGTCCAGACCTCGCACATCGGCAAGATGGCCGTCTACTATGATGCAGACCGCCTCTTCTATGATGACAGCCAGAAAGGCATCATGTACACCTTCAATGGCGATGACAGCTCGTGGCGCGTCATCTCTCCGCCAGGGGCCTACCGCTTGGTTGGCCTTGGGGATGATAAGACCATCTATGCCGCCAAGATCAACAGCAAAGGCGAAGTGACCGCTTACTATACAGGGAAACTCGGCGTCGGCTTCAAAGAAGTCAAAGCGCTGGAAACACCCGTAGAATTCAATTCCGTCACCGTCCATATGATCCGCGAAGCCGCCATGCACGCGGGAAAATAAAAAGCAGCGCTTCGGCGCTGCTTTTTGTGTGCGAGAGAGAAGGGATGAGTGGCTGGTAGCTAGGGATTAGGGATTTGGAGCGCCGAGCGACTAGTGACTGGTGACTAGTGACTTGGAACTAGTGACTAGTGACTAGTGGCTAGTGACTGGAAGACTCTCGTATCGTCATTTCGAGCGCAAGCGAGAAATCTTTGTCATCTGCGGTCAGGCGGTCTATGTTTGGAAATCCGAAATGGGAAACCTGCTCTGCAAGACGCTTTCGGGCACCACCACTCCTAACTCCTAACTCCTCACTCCTAACCAGAGAGCGCGAAGCTTTTAAACGTAATCTATGGGCGGCACGTCCCACGGGCTACCCCTGCACCCTTTCACCTTTTTTACATTTTCTTCCCCCGATTCCCTGAATAAATGATATAATAGTTTAGATACCTATTATTCCCATGAAGGAGAGCGGAAATGGCAGAAGAAAACGAAATCTATACCGCCGACGACAGACTGATCGTCGCACTGGACGTCGACAGCTTTGACAAAATGAAAGCGCTGGTCGATGAGCTGGGCGATCTGATCTCCTACTATAAGGTCGGCATGGAGCTCTACTACAGCGCAGGCAGTGATACGATCCGCTACCTGAAGGAACACGGAAAGAAAGTTTTCCTGGACCTGAAGCTCCACGATATTCCGAATACCGTCGGCCACAGCGTGGCCTCCGTCACCCGTCTCGGCGTGAACCTCATCACTGTCCATGCAGCAGGCGGTCGTGCGATGATGCAGGCAGCCACGCGCTATGCGAAGATCACTGCGGATGAACTGGGCGTAGAACGTCCGAAGATCCTGGCGGTCACCGTCCTCACCAGCTTTGATGACCAGGGATGGCAGGAAGTCGGCGGACATCTCCCCATTCAGGAGCATGTCTTGGAACTGGCTTCCCTTGCGAAATCCTCCGGCGTCGATGGTGTCGTCGCTTCCCCGAAAGAAGCCGGCAGCATCCGCGAGATGGCCGGAAAGGATGATTTCCTCATCGTGACCCCTGGCATCCGCCCATCCTTTGCCCAGACCGATGACCAGAAACGCATCGCGACCCCGTCACAGGCTTTCAAGGACGGCTCTTCCATGCTCGTTATCGGACGTCCGATCACACAGGCCATTGATCCCTGTGCGGCTGCCCGTTTAATTTTAAAAGAAATAAAGGAGAACGCATAATGAACGAAAAAGAAGTCGAATCTTTACTGAAAGAAACCAAAGCCATTCTGGAAGGCCATTTCCTTCTGACCAGCGGTCTTCACAGCCCTCTTTATGTAGAAAAATTCAACGTGCTCCAGCATCCGGAATACACGGAAAAGCTCTGCCAGGAATTTGCAAACCATTTCAAGGATATGGGCATCGAGACCGTCATTGGACCGGCGACCGGCGGCATCATCCTGTCTCAGGTCACTGCCCGTCTGCTGGGCGTTCGTTCCATTTTCACCGAAAGAGAAAATGGCAAGATGACCCTGCGCCGCGGCTTCAAGGTCGCTCCGGGTGAAAAAGTCCTCATCGTCGAAGACATCGTCACCACCGGCGGCTCTATCAAAGAAGTCGTCGATGTCGTGAATGAAGCCAAGGGCGACATCGTCGGCATCGGCCTCTTCGTAGACAGAAGCGGCGGCAAAGCAGACTTCGGCGTACCGAAGGAAAAGGTATATCCGCTGCTCCACCTCACCGTTCCGACCTACAAGCCGGAAGAATGTCCGCTCTGCAAAGAAGGCGTGCCGATCACCGAACGTGGCAGCCATCATCTGAAGAAATAAGAAATAGAGCCCAAAAGCACATTTGCGTATCGCGCAGATGTGCTTTTTTAGTGGGAAGTGGGGCGCGTTGGAAGGAACGCATAATCCCATATAGCAGCCCAATAAGTTTGAACGCAGGGATGAGTGGCTAGGGATTAGTAGCTAGGGATTAGGTTTGCGCTAGTTTTAAACCTTTGCGGCACTTCCATATTTTTATGTGCCGCACCAGCACTTCTCACTATAAAAGAGAAGCAGCCTATATCCGGTTCATCGGAAAACGAAATTAACCAGCAAGCATAACTTTCATGCGAATCCTGTATTTTATTCCAAGAGGAAAATCATGCTATGATTTGTGAGGATTAGTCTAGTCTTAGCACCTGATTAGTATAAAAACAAGGAGGACATGATGGCACTGGCATCGCTTGCAGCACTGGGACTTGCTATATTTCTTGGCTTTGTAAAGAAAATGAATACGGGGCTGCTATGTATCGCACTCGCGCTCCTCGTCGGAAGGTTGGCTGGAGTTTCTGATGATGAGATCATCCGCGGTTTCAACTATTCCTTGTTCCTCATGCTCCTTGGCGTGACCTATCTTTTCGGACTGGCAGAAATCAATGGGACGCTCGCGCTTCTTTCCAAGAAGATCGTGGCGCTCTCCGGGCGTCGCACCTACCTGGTGCCGATCGTCATGTACCTTTTTGCGACCATCCTCTCTGCGCTGGGACCGGGCACCATTCCGACGGCAGCCATTATGATGGTCTTCGGGATGACACTCGCCAAGGAAATGGATATCAATCCAGCCATGCTGGCGGCCATTATTTTCCTTGGAGCGGCAGGCGGCGGCATGTCACCTCTGGCGGCCACAGGCATCATCGGGCTGAATCTATGCGGGGAATTTGGCCTGACCGGGATCGAGGAGCCGCTTCTCGTGAATGGAGTCCTCTCTTCGACGGTCTATGCTGCGCTGATTTATCTGGCTTTCGGTGGCTATCGCCTCAAGTCAGACATTGTGCTTCATTTGGCGGATACCCCTTCGTTTGCACGCCAGCAGGTCATCACGCTCACAGGTATCATTGGCATGGTGGTTCTTGTCCTGCTCTTTCATATCAATGTGGGGCTTGCCAGCTTTGGCGTCGCTGCCATCTTGTCATTTCTGAATGTATCGGATGAAACAGCCGCGCTTCGCCGTATCCCCTGGGGGACGCTTCTTCTGATCTGCGGTGTCGGCGTGCTGATGAATATCATCATCCTGACGGGCGGCATTGATCTGCTCTCGGATGCACTCGCTTCCATCATGAGCGATTCGACGGCGGTCAGCATTCTGGGGATCACGGCAGGCGTCCTCTCCTGGTTCTCCTCGACCTCCGGGGTCGTCATGCCCACACTCATCCCGACCGTGCCGCATATCCTCACGCAGATGGGAAGCAGTGCGAATCCGGTCGAATGGGTCACTGCTATCACCATGGTCTCCAATACCGCCGGCATCAGCCCCTTATCGACAGGCGGCGCGCTGGCGCTGGCGGCTTATTCTGCAGAAGGCGGTTTGAAAGACGGAGAGCTGGACCGGCTCTTCCTGCGGATGTTCTTCATCTCTGCCGCCGGCGTCGTGTCCCTGTCAGTGCTGGCGTACTTCGGGCTGTATCGCTGGCTGCTGTAAAGGAAATGGAGGGATAGCCATGACTGAAAATCGTGAGGCATTGCTTTACCTGCTGCGAATCGCTGGATTTCTTTTCGCCGTGTGCTGCGTCTGGATGATCTATGCCAGACAAAAAAAGAAAATGATGCGACTGAAAACTGCCAATACATACTCCGCCGTCGTCCTTCTGCACAAGCGTCATGCAGGCAATATGGACTACTCCAGCATCAATGCGATCCTGCACATCGATGGCCTTCACGCAGAGACGTTTCTCTATGCGCTGGGAGTCCCTGCGGTGTATCTCTCTCCCGGAAAACATGTCATCGAAGTGGAAGCCCATTGGTCGAGGCATATCCGCGGCAGACGCATGAAAGAATTTCAGGCAGGCCCTAGTACCATCACTGTCTCCGTCGAGTCGGGAGAGTACTGGTCGCTGGAGTACTGCATCTCTAAAAATAGTTTCATTTTTGAACGTTGTGATCCGAAGCAGTTGTTTTTAAAAAGAGCCGTGTAAAGGAAACGCTGACTCTGTGATAGGGTCGGCGTTTTTTATATGCGATATGCTTCCCCTTTTGGAAGTCAGCATAAAAGTTCCTCTAAAAAGGCATATTTTGAAAGAAAAATACCAAAGGTATAACCGATTGGCATGAACTATAGACAACGAAAAAACAGATGGATATAATGGAATCAGAAAGGATGAAGAAGGAAACACCTTTCAGACCTGTCAAAATCACTTGAAATGAGTGTAAAACTTCTAATTTCAGATTATTTCCTCGTGCAGCCGCTGAATGCAGAAAGGAGACTATCATGAACAAGATGTATGATGCAGTGATGAAAATGGAAACTTTACTCGATGCGTATGAAGCGCTCATCGGCGATATGACAAATTTCCTGAATGACAATGGGATCGATATCACAGGTGATCCATCGGAACATCCGGCACTGATGCTCTACGCAGAAGCCGGACGGATCTATGGCCGTCTGCTCCATACGAGAAAGCTGGAAGACCTGCTTCGTATGGAAGGAGAGTACCGCCTCATGACCTCTATGGTCGCTGAGATGAAGGCGGGCGCCTGGATGACCACCTCCCATCACGAAAAAATGGCAAAAGCCGGTTAAGTCCGTGAGGAACAGGATGGAAACGAGAAAAAGGGCTGTGAAATAACGATCATCTCATTTTCGCGTTCAATCTGCCGCGGGGGACTTGTAGCTCTCATAGGAGTGACCGTGAAACCTTATCCCAGCTGTCTTTCATGCCATAGTCACCCTATCCGCCCCTGCGGGGCACCTTCCCCTAGAGGGGAAGGCTGCGATACGAGAATGCCATCTTCTAAAAAAGGCGGCGAAGCCGCCACGAGAGCCCTGAACCTTGAGCCCTGGACCTTGAGCCCTGAACCTTGAACCCTGAACCCTGAACCAAATGAAAGCAAAGTAAAAAGGGGGCTGTGAAGAAATGAGGATTCATTTCTTCACAGCCCCTTTTTACGTGGAGTAATAGGTCGGATGATGATTGAACAGGGGGATTTCACGATAGTATTTTTCACAAAAAGACAAAGCAAAAGGAGGGACAAGATGCCTGTGTATCTTGTCCCTCCTTCTATTTCTCTTAGACTACATCTTTTTTAAAATAGGGGGATGTCATCCAGTTTCCGGTCTGCATATCCGACAAAATAGAGCGAAGGAGATCATATTCGCCTTCCATGATGCAGAGCGGATCCATATTTTTCATCTGAGGAAGAGATGTATAGATGCGAAGCGCTTCTTTGTACAGCATCAGCTCGGGAGCTTTGCCATTGATATCGATCCCTGCCTCTTCGAAGTAGGCGCGGTACTGAGCCAGCAGCTGCTCGAAGTTATGAATCATTTTTTCACGCTTCATTGTGGTGTCGTATAAACTGCTCATGATGGTTTCCTCCTTCTCTGCCGCAGCAGGTGGATAGAAAGCAGAAACTTCATGAAGAGCTATGGTACAAACCCTGAGAAATATAGATCTGCTTCCATATAGGTTCTCTTGTCTGTCACATGAGTATCTGCTTTCAGAATTCTTATGATTCCATTATAAGGAATACAGCTATTCACGTCTATAGCATATGCCAATGTGTTATAACTTCCGCTTTCGCAGCAGGAAATATGCCAAACTTCACGTTTTTTAGTTCTAGTCACTAGTCCTCGGTCTCCAGTCCCTAGTCCCTAATCCCCAGTCCCTAGTCACCAGTCACCAGTCACTAGTCAGAAATCACAAGTCCTTCACTTTGATCATGCGCTCCGAGTCACGGACATCGCTGTAGAACTGCAGGAACTTTTTCGAGACGACAGAGAGTGGGCGGCCCTTGACGCGGACGACGGTCTTGTAGAGATCCGTATCGACCCCTGTGATGGCCTTCGCGATAAGCCCATCGGCCAACTTTTCGCGTGGCTCCATCGGGACGATGCTGACGCCGCAGTCATCCTCTGCCCAGCGGAGTGCAGTGGTACGCGTGGTGCAGATGGATAGGATCTGCGGACGAATGGATTTTTCTGCGAAAATCTTCGACATCATGAGATGACATCCGGTGGAAAGACAAAGCGGGCAGTCGGAGAGATCTTCGAGCGTCGGCGCTGCGATCCCTTTCAGGAAATGGGAATCCTCCGCGGTCACGCAGACGATTTTTTCCTTACGTCGGAAAAGGACGTCAAAATTATTCTGATGAATGGGCGGGACGGAAAGGATCCCGAGCTCTGCGATGCCGGAGAGAAGCTGCTGCGACTGCTCCGTGATGCCGCCTTCGTGGATCTCATAATTGATGAGAGGGAAGAGGCGATGGAAGGGCTCGAGACATTCCTTGATGAAGACAGCCGCTCTGGAATTGGCAACCGTGAAGCGCAGCGTCCCCTTGCTGCCGTCGCTGACATCCCCGATTTCATTCTTGGCCATATCTTCCAGCGAACAGATGTATTTTGCTTTGTGGTAGAGGATGCGGCCTGCATCCGTCAGTATGAGGTGCTTGCTGCCGCGTGTCGTGATGATGAGCTTCGTACCGAAATAATTCTCCAGCGACTTCACCTGTTTCGAGAGCGCCGGCTGCGCGATGTGAATGTATTCGGAGGCAGCAGTCATACTGCCCGCTTCGACGATGGCAAGGAAGTTTCTGTAATTATCGATTTCCATATAAATCTCCTTTGCATTCAGATCATGTCTGCCAGGATAGGAAGTGAATGCATCTGGGAATAATGGCTCTTTTATTATATAAGAAATAATCAATATGCGCAATCGCAAATACTAATAAATAGCAAATGTGAGGGAGGGGATCGC
Source organism: uncultured Dialister sp. (assembly GCA_934178345.1). Taxonomy (GTDB): domain Bacteria; phylum Bacillota; class Negativicutes; order Veillonellales; family Dialisteraceae; genus Dialister. The sequence goes on from CAKPQG010000010.1 coordinate 81,759, forward strand.
TTTTATTGACTGCTTTGCATGACTTTCATTCCTGCAAACGCCAATGATTTGCTTCGGATAACTAAAATTCCTATCAGATATTTTTAATTTTCACTCAAATTTTGTATCATATAGCCAAGTTAAATCCCATGTCTGCCAGGACAGGAAAAATGCCGCAAGGCAAATTTTAAAAGGAGTGATGGAAATGTTAGAAAGACACACAACCCCATTTGACAGAATTTTCACCCATCGGCTTGATGCAGCCAGCCAGTACCTTCATGATAAGGAACAGACTCGTCAGTTCACTGATACCATTCAGGGCAATGAACTCTCTCCGTCTCAGCTTGAGACACTGCACAGAAGAAGACTGAGCTTCATCGGGCATCTTCATTAAAATACACATGGGCGCAGGACAGATCGCCTACAGCCCATCATCTTCCCCTTGTTTGAAAGCTGTCTATAAAACTATGTATTTCATCCTGTTACCTTCCTCAGCTTGAATGCAAGATAGCTTGTCTAAAAGGACCCGTTCAGCGGCGGGTCCTTTTTTTATGTAGACTGGCTGGGGGAGAGCGAGAGAGGAGAAATGCGAAATGGTGGTGCGGTGCATAAAAATAGGGAAGCGTCGCGGAGATTTGAAACTAGGGAAACACTGATTCTGCGATTTAATCAGCGTTTCCCTAGCTATAGAACCCGCCGGATCTCTTTCAGGCGCCTCCTGGAACCATCCTACTTGCATATGCAAACAATTCCTATTCCTGCGAGGCATAAAGAGGGCAGTCATGCGAACTCTCATCCGAATTGGAATGAGAGGCTAAGTAGTGCTCATTAAAATTCCTATCATATATTTTTAATTTTCGCACATAAATGCTATGCTTTCCCTGTCAGTTGTTCTTGCTATTTTTTCAGAAAGGAGGTTCACGTGACAGAACAAAAAGGGAACACCGGATTGGACCTGTTGCCACTCATGAAGGAATGGGATAAAAATTACTATTTCCGCTTTATAGAGACAGATCAATCAAATTTCGGACTCATCAGTACCTATGGTCACTATGAAGATTGGCAGCCGGTCAGCATCGTGTATCCCGAAAAAGAATCCCGCTTCATAAAAAAGGGGAAAACGTAATGAGAATTTTGAAGAGCAACTCTCCACATA
>CAKPQG010000011.1 GCA_934178345.1 uncultured Dialister sp.
TTTTTCCAGAAGAAATCGAAAATATCCTTGACATTCCCCTAGGTGAATGCTATTCTAATATCGTAAGTTAGCACTCGGAGATAATGAGTGCTAATAAATTCAGGTGATACATATGGCACGTAGAATCAATCAAGAAAGCACCGGACATGGTGTGAATGAACTGAATGAAAGAAAAAGGCGCGTCCTATGGGCGGTGGTGCAGGACTATGCAGACACGGCCGAGCCGGTCGGTTCGCGCACGATCGCACGGAAGTATGACCTGGGCGTATCGAGCGCGACGATCCGAAATGAGATGCAGGACTTAGAGGATGAGGGCTACCTTGAGCAGCCACATACCTCCGCGGGTCGCATCCCTTCGATCAAAGGATACCGTTTCTATGTGGACTGGCTGATGCAGCCCGCTCCGGTTTCTTCGGAAGAGGAGCACATGATCGACCACATGCTGATGGATCATGTGAACCGTCAGGAAGAAATCTTCCGGAACATGGCGAAAGCCGTCGCGGTGCTGACGCATACGCTCTCCGTCGCGGCTTCTGCGGGACAGAAGAAGAAATTCAACTATGTCCGTTTCCTTCCACTTGATGGCAGGCGGGCGATCCTCCTTGTCGTGACGGATCAGGGCGATGTGTCGAATGCGGTGGTGGACATTCCGAAAGGCTCCTCCTTCGATGAGATGCAGCTCCTCGCGGATAAGCTGAATCATTTCCTGCATGGCAGGGAGATCGACCATACGGACGAAGAGATGATCCTCTCCTTCCAGAGAGAGGTAGAGAAGGATCTGACACCGTATCTGTCGGTTTTCCAAGCACTGCAGAAAGCGGTGAGCCCGCAGAAAGAGGTCTACGCCGGCGGGGCTTCGCAGCTGATCGAGCAGCCGGAGTTTAAAAATGTAGAAAAGATGCAGGATATACTGAATCTCTTAGAGCAGAGAGACATGCTCGAAAGCATGCTTCTTTCCTCTTCCGATCAGCCTATCGCCGTGCATATCGGGACAGAGAATCCGATGAAGTCGCTCTCGGATCTGTCCGTTGTCAGAGCGCAGTTTACCTCCGGCGGCCGGGTCATCGGCTCCGTGGCTGTCTTAGGACCGACACGGATGCAGTACAGCCGCATCGTCGGCATGATGCGCTTCATGCAGCAGCGACTGGATCTGTTATTAAAAGGGAAAACATAGGAGGCTCCTGGATGAAAGAAGAGAAAAAGAAAGTCGACGTCGAAGAACCGATGAAAGAAACCGAAGCCAAAGAAGAAAAGAAACCGTCTCCCGTAGATGACCTGATGGATCAGCTGGGAGAGGCGAAGAAAGCGGCAGAAGAAGCCAAGAGCAAGGCGGAAGCAGCAGAGTCCAAGCTGGCTACGGCTCTTTCCCAGTATGTCAGACTGCAGGCGGATTTTGATAATTTCCGCCGCCGCACCAGAGAAGCGGAAGCGAAAGCTGCGGATACCCATACCGCAGAGACGCTGAAAGCATTCCTGCCGGTGCTGGATAATTTCGAGCTGGCGCTTGCCCATATGAAAAAAGATGAAGGCGGCGCGGCGTATGTACAGGGCTTCGAGCTCCTGCAGAAACAGTTCGTCAAGATCATGGAAGGCTTCGGCGTGAAGGAAATCGAAGCGCTGGGGAAACCTTTTGACCCGCATTTCCATGAAGCTGTCATGATGATTCCCGCTGATGACAAGGACGATGAAACCGTCGCCATGGTCTTCCAAAAGGGATACATGTACAAAGACAGCGTACTCCGCGTAGCGAAGGTGCAGGTCGTACATAACGGCTAATCAATGGGACGCTTTGCGATTCCATTTCTCTATATAGCATTTTGTGAGTACAAATAGTAAGTACAAATAGAAAGAAAGGGGACATTTCAAATGTCAAAAGTTATTGGTATCGATCTGGGGACTACAAACTCTGTTGTTGCCGTCATGGAAGGCGGCGAGCCTGTCGTCATTCCGAATGCGGAAGGTTCTCGTCTGACCCCGTCTGTCGTCGGCTTCTCCAAGACCGGTGAACGCCTCGTCGGCCAGCTGGCAAAACGCCAGGCGGTATCGAACCCGCATCGCACCATCGTTTCCATCAAACGTCACATGGGCAGCGACTACAAAGTCACCATCGATGACAAATCCTATACCCCGCAGGAAATCTCCGCGATGATCCTGCAGAAGCTGAAAGTCGATGCAGAAGCCTATCTCGGCGAAAAAGTCACCGATGCGGTCATTACCTGCCCGGCTTATTTCACCGATGCACAGCGTCAGGCGACCAAGGATGCCGGCAAGATCGCAGGGCTGAATGTCCTTCGTATCATCAACGAACCGACAGCATCCTCTCTGGCTTACGGCCTCGATAAGATCAAAGACGGCAAAGAACATCGCTTCCTCGTCTACGATCTCGGCGGCGGCACCTTTGATGTATCCATCCTGAACCTCGCTGACGGTGTCTTTGAAGTCGAAGCATCGAACGGCAACGGCCATCTCGGCGGCGATGATTTCGATGCCCGCGTCATGGACTGGATCGCTGAAAAATTCAAAGCACAGAACGGTTTCGAACTGAAACGTGACCCGATGACGAATCAGAGACTGAAGGAAGCCGGCGAAAAAGCGAAGATCGAGCTGTCCTCCGTCATGAGCACAGATATCAACCTGCCATTCATCACCATCGACTCCAATGGCCAGCCGGTTCACTTCGATGCGACCCTGACCCGTGCAGAATTTGACAGAATCACCGAAGACCTCGTACAGGCGACGGTAGAACCGATCGACCTTGCGATGAAGGATGCAGGCCTTTCCGTCGGCGATATCGATAAAGTCCTTTTGGTCGGCGGTTCTTCCCGTATCCCGGCTGTCCAGACTCTCATCAAGAATAAATTTGGCAAAGAAGCATCCAAGGGCGTGAACCCGGATGAATCCGTCGCTGTCGGTGCTGCCATCCAGGCCGGCGTCCTCAAAGGCGAAGTCAAAGACGTCCTTCTCCTCGATGTTACTCCGCTGTCCCTCGGTATCGAAACTCTGGGCGGTGTCTTTACGACCATGATCAAGAGAAATACCACCATCCCGACCTCCAAGTCTCAGGTATTCTCCACCGCAGCAGATAACCAGCCGTCTGTAGACATCCATGTCCTTCAGGGTGAACGTCCGATGGCAGCTGACAACAAGACCCTCGGCCGCTTCGAACTCTCCGACATCCCGCCGGCTCCACGGGGCGTACCGCAGATTCAGGTCACCTTCGACATCGATGCGAACGGCATCGTCCACGTTTCCGCAAAAGACCTCGGCACCGGCAAGGAACAGAAGATCGATATCACCTCTTCCACCGGCCTCTCTGATGAAGAAATCCAGAAGATGCAGGACGACGCAAAGGCGCATGAAGAAGAAGATAAGAAGCGTAAGGAAGGCATCGAAGCCAAGAACAATGCAGAAGCGCTGATTTATCAGGCAGAAAAGACGGTCAAAGAACTCGGCGACAAAGCAGACGCTGCCAAGGTCAAAGAAGTCAATGACGCCATCGCTACTCTGAAAGAAAGCCTCAAAGGCGATGATACCGCGAAGATCAAAGCCGATGCGGAAGCACTCACCAAGCCGCTGCATGAACTCACAGAAAAACTGTACCAGCAGGCACAGCAGGCGCAGGCACAGCAGCAGGCAGGCGCTCAGCAGGGCCCGCAGCAGGGACCTCAGGCAGGTGCCAAGAAAGCCGATGACAATGTAGTCGATGCTGATTACAAGGTCGTAGACGACGACAAGAAATAATTGATTTCCTGCAAGGGGATCATCATAGAGAAACTTAGGAAAACGCTGATTAAATCGCAGAATCAGATTTCATATGGATTTTTATCCATAGCTTCGTCATCATCTTCCTTAAATAGCTCGCTATTCGCGTCAGATGATTCCTCGCTCTGTATAAAAATCCAAGAATGAAATCTGACAACGATTTAATCAGTGTTTCCTTAGAAGGTTCTGAAGGTTCTACGGATTTCCTGAAAAGGGGAAGAGAGCGGAGCCTCCAGGACCTTTTGAGGCGTTTCCCTAATTTCTTTGAGGATAGAAAAGAATGGCAGACAGCAGAGATTACTATGACGTGCTGGGCGTCAATAAAAGCGCCACAGACGATGAGATCAAGAAAGCATATCGCCGGCTGGCACGCAAGTACCATCCGGATCTGAATAAAGACAATCCAAAAGCCGCGGAAGAAAAATTCAAGGAAGTCAATGAAGCCTACCACGTCCTCTCCGATGCGGACAAGAGAGCGCAGTACGACCAGCTCGGACACGATGCTTTCACGCAGGCGGCGAGCGGTGGCGGCGCGGGCTACGGTGGCTTCGGACAGGGAGGCTTTGGCGGTTTCGGCGGTCAGGGTGGCTTTGGCGGCTTCGACATGGGTGATATTTTCGACATGTTCACCGGCGGCGGACGCAGACGGAGCAATGGCCCGGAGCAGGGCGCTGACCTCCGCTATGATATGGAGATCACCCTTCGCGAAGCAGCGACTGGTATCAAGAAGAAATTCACCGTACCGAAGAATGACACCTGTACCCACTGCCACGGCACCGGCGCCGAGCCAGGCTCCTCCATCGAGACCTGTCCCGACTGCCACGGCACCGGCCAGCAGCGCGTGGTGCGGAATGGTCCTTTCGGACAGATGGTGAATATCATCACCTGCCAGCACTGTCAGGGCAGCGGCAAGATCATCAAAAACAAATGCTCCGAATGCCGCGGCACCGGCACGATCCGCGTGAAAAAGACCATCGAAGTGAATATCCCTGCCGGTGCTGATACCGGCGTGCGTATGCGCGTCTCCGGGGAAGGCGAACCCGGCAAGCGCGGCGGCCCCAAGGGGGATCTCTACGTATACATCTACGTCAAAGACGATCCGGACTTCGAGCGTGACGGGGACGATCTCTACAAGAGCGTAGACATCACCTTCCCGGTCGCCGCTCTTGGGAGCACCATCAAGGTCAAGACCCTTGACAAAGAAGTCGAGCTCAAGATCCCCGCCGGCACGCAGAGCGGTACCCGCTTCCGCATCATCGGCGAAGGCATGCCGCACCTCCAGTCCAGCCGCAAGGGCAATCTGTACGTGGAAGTCAAAGTCACCGTACCGAAGCGCCTGAAGGAAGAGCAGAAGGAAGCTCTCCTGAACTACGCACACCTCATGGGCGAGGACTGCGCGCAGTATAAAGGAAAGAGCTCCTGGCTCGATAAGATCATTGATAAATTCAAATAAGATGTTTAAGCAAGCGTCCCGTGAATGGATTCCATTCGCGGGGCGCTTTTTCTTGTGGGGAAAACGGGCTTCTATCGTTTTTTTCGGATTATACCCATGGTACTTGTTCCTTTCCATTGTCTCTCCGTATGAATTTTTTGCACCATCGATGATAGCATGATACAATAGAATGTGAGTTTTTAGGATAGTTTACAAGGAGCGCGTGATGACGGATTTCCTACCTCATGTCTATGGACAGGGAAAAGTGAAGAAGGAGTGGAAGCGGCTTCTCGAGGAGAGGCGGCTGCCGCATACGCTGATCCTGTATGGTGATGAAGGTCTCGGGAAGACGACGGCTGCTTTTGACCTTGCGGGCGAGCTGACGGGGAAGTCGGGAAAGCTCTGGGAGGAGATCCGTCTCTGGCAGCGGGAGTCTTCCGGCAAGGAGCCGGTCGTGACCTTTGCGAATCATCAGGTCTGGTATCTTCGTCCGATGGGGATGGAGCTCAAGATCGAGCAGTTCCGCCTGTTTTTGGACGCGATGGCAACATTCGATGAGACGGTGCATGTGTGTATCATCGATGAGGCGCAGACGATGATGGATCCGGTGGCAAATTCGCTCTTGAAGACCCTGGAGGAGCCGGAAGGAAATATCCATTTCATCCTCATCACGCATGATCTTCACGCGCTGCTTCCGACCATCATTTCGCGCGGCGAGCGGTTTGCCTTCCTGCCTCTTTCGGAAGGGGAGTATCTTTCGCTCATGGCTTCGGCTCCGAAGAAGTATCATTTCCCGAAGGGAATGGATGCGAAGGTGCTCTTCCAGCTTTCGGAAGGAAATCCGGGGATCACGCTGGAGGTTTGTGATGAAAAGGGAGAGGCAGAGCCGCAGTCAGCGATGGATTTCTGGAATATCCTGACGCATGATGCGATGCCTTTTGCGACGCTCTCCGCCAAGGAGCTGGGGGAGAGGAAGGATTTCCTGCGGCGGCTTCGCTGGATCCGTCTGGTGGGGCGCGATATCATGGTGATCGCAGAGACAGGGGATGCTTCTCTTTCCCGCTGCGGAGCGGTCGCGGGACGCGAGGCTTCTCTTGCTTCTTTCTGGGACCGTGGTCGGGGCGAGGAAGCGATGGGCGTGCTGCAGACGGCAGAAACGGCGGTTTCCCGATATATCAACAGTAAAAATGTATGGGATTATATTCTCATCAGTTTGGAACGTATACAGAAAGGCAGCCAGAAATGGAGCAGATCGTAGGTGTCCGGTTCAAGCCGGCAGGGAAAATATATTATTTCGATGGCAATGGCCTGGAGCTTCACTTGGATGATGGGGTCATTGTGGAGACGTCGCGCGGGCTGGAGTATGGCTATGTAGTGACGATGCCGACTGAGGCGGAGAAGGATGAGGAGAATCCGATGAAGCCGGTCATCCGCAGGGCGACGATCAAGGATATGGCGCAGCTGGAGCGGAATAAGGCGAGGGAGAAATCGGCTTTCGATATCTGCCTCCAGAAAATCGAGAAGTTCAAGGTGCCGATGAAGCTCTTGCGGGCAGAGTATACGTTTGATAGAAATAAGATCGTTTTCTTCTTCACCTCGGATGGGCGTGTCGATTTCAGAGAGCTGGTGAAGGAGCTGGCGGCGGTCTTTCATACGCGCATCGAGCTTCGCCAGGTGGGCGTGCGTGATGAGGCGAAGCAGGTCTCGGGGATCGGCTCGTGCGGACGGCCGCTGTGCTGTGCGACATTCCTCGGAGATTTCGCTCCTGTGTCGATCAAGATGGCGAAGAATCAGGGACTGTCTCTGAATCCGACGAAGATTTCCGGTGTCTGCGGGCGTCTTATGTGCTGTCTGCGCTATGAAAATGACCAGTACACGGGGGATAACAGCCGCAGGAAGAAGTGCTGTGCGATGCAGCAGAAGGGAAAACAGTTCCGCGTCGGCATGAAGGTCATCACGGATGAAGGCATGGGGCAGGTGCTGTATGTGAATGCACAGAAGCATACGGTCAAGGTGCAGCTCGATGGACAGAAGACGAAGACGCTTTCCTGGGACGCAGTAGAGCAGGTGGAAAATGACTGAGTGGACGCTGAAAGATGGTGAGCGGCTCGATGATCTGGTGCGGGATGGCATGCGTCTCATCCAGCGGCCGGATCAGTTCTGCTTCTCGGTGGACTCCGTACTGCTCGCGCACTATGTGAAGCCGAAGGCGAAGGATCGCATCGCAGACCTCGGGACGGGGACAGGCGTCATCTCTCTCCTCGTTTCGGCGCTGGGGGGAAGGGATATCACCGCCTTTGAGGTGAATCCCGTTATGGCAGATCTCGCGCGCCGCAACATAGCGGGGAATGGGAAAGAGGACCGGATCCATGTGGTCGAGTGCGATTACCGGAAGGTGAATGAAAGGTTTCCTTCCGGCTCTTTTTCTTTGGTGCTCGCAAATCCCCCGTATCGCGAAATGGGGACGGGCAAGATGAGCGTGCTGGAAGGTGTCGCCAGTGCGAGCTATGAGGTGAATGCATCGCTCACAGACGTTTTCAAGACGGCGCAGTACCTTTTGAAATACGGCGGCCGTCTCGCGATGGTGCATCGCGCTGACCGCACAGCCGATCTCATAGCCATCGGACGGATGTACCGCATGGAGCCGAAGCGCATGCGTTTCATCTATGCCCGGAAAGGCCATACCGCAGTGCGTGTCCTGATCGAGTGGAAGTATGGGGGAAATCCGGAGCTCACCGTAGAGCCGCCGCTCCTCCTGCATAACCGAGACGGATCGTATACGGAAGAAGTGCTGGAAATATATGGGAAATGAATGAGGGTTCAGGGTTCAGGTTGATGGGTTCAAGGTTGTGGTGGCAGCTTCGCTGCAAAATATATTATATTTGCGGCGGAGCCGCCACTACAATTTCTAATTTCACATTTTTAATTCGTGCAAAGCTTTCATCCAGAATCAGTGGGCGAGCCGCCCCACGGGCTAACCCTGAACCCTGAACCTTGAACCTTTCTCCCATTTCTACTGAAAGGAGCCATTCCATGAGTGAAATCAATCCCGGCACCCTGTACCTGGTGCCGACACCGATCGGAAATCTGGAGGATATCACCGAAAGAGCGGTGGAGGTCCTGAAACAGGCGGACATCATCGCAGCGGAGGATACCCGTCATACCCGGATCCTGCTGGATCATCTGGGCATTGCGGGACGCGTCGTATCCTACCATGAACATAATAAAAAAGAAGCAGGGCCGAAACTCATCGAAAAACTGCTTGAGGGGCAGTCGGTCGCGCAGGTGAGTGATGCCGGGATGCCGGTTATCTCTGACCCCGGGGCAGATCTGGTGCGTCTGGCACTTGCGGAAAATCTCCCCATCGTGCCGCTCCCGGGACCGAATGCCGCACTGACAGCGCTTGTGGCATCGGGCCTTGACGCCAGACAGTTTGCCTTCATCGGATTCCTGCCGAAAATCACCGCGAAGCAGAAGAAGCTCCTGATGGACATGAGCCGCGTGCCGGTGACGCTCATTTTCTATGAAGCGCCGCATCGCTTGAAGGAAACGCTGGATACGTTCATCAAGTATCTCGGAGACAGACAGGCCGTGACCGCGAGAGAGCTTACGAAGAAATTCGAAACCTTCCGACGGGGGACGCTGAAGGAGCTCCGCGCCGAGCTGGATGAAAATGACCCCAGAGGGGAATATGTCATCCTCGTCGAAGGCTGGAATGAAGAGATGGCAGAAGGAGAAGAGGAAGAGGTTTCCTGGCAGGAAGAAGCTCTGGAGCTGGCAAAGACACTTCCGCAGAAAGAAGCGGCGAGAAAGATCGCGGCGAAGTTTCATATGGGACGGAGAGAAGTATATCAGTACTTGCTCAGAAATGGTGACTAGTGACTAGTGACTAGTAGCTGGTGGCTAGGGATTAGGGATTAGGAGTCTCAAGTGACTAGTGACTGGTGACTTGAATACCACGTTCGGGCATCGCCACTATTTATACTCTGCGGCGCGTAAAATTATGAAAGTGCTGCGGAGGTTTGAAACTAGCGGGTTTCCCGTATCACAAACCTAATCCCTAGCTACTAATTCCTTGCGACTGGTGACTTGAATACCACTTTCGGGCATCGCCCCATATATATTGCAGCGAAGCTGCCACCACAACCCTGAACCCTGAACCCACAACCTTGAACCCTACACTTTTATTTTCTTTCCATTTCTCTATATAAGCGGTATAATAAATTAAATATGCTTACAAAACGAAATCTTTTCGTTTGACCAATACAGGCAGGAGGAATCTGAATGAACGACAAACCGAAATACTATATCACCACGCCGATTTACTACCCCAGCGCGAAGCTGCACATCGGGCATACATACTGCACATCCATCGCCGACAGCATGGCTCGTTTCAAGCGTCTTGACGGCTATGATGTCTTTTTCCTGACCGGATCGGATGAGCACGGACAGAAGATCGAGCAGAAGGCTGAGGAAGCCGGTGTCACGCCGATCGAGTACACAGATAAGATCGTAGGCATGTTCCAGCAGCTGTGGAAGGAGCTCAATATTTCCAACGATGACTTCATCCGCACCACCCAGAAACGCCATGAAAAGGTCGTACAGATGCTCTTCCAGCGTTCCTATGACAAGGGCGATATTTACAAGGGCAAGTATGAAGGCTGGTACTGCGTGCCATGCGAATCCTTCTGGCCGGAAAATAAGCTGGATGAGAATCACATCTGTCCGGACTGCGGCCGTCCGCTGCAGAGGGTCAGTGAAGAAGCCTATTTCTTCAAAATGTCCAAGTATGCGGATCGCTGGATGAAATATGTGGAAGAGAACCCGGGCTTCATTCAGCCGGAATCCCGCCGCAATGAAATGATCCAGTTCGTCAAGAGCGGTCTCGAAGACCTCTGCGTTTCCCGCACGAGCTTCTCCTGGGGCATCAAAGTGCCGTTTGACCCGAAGCATGTCGTGTACGTCTGGTTTGATGCACTGGTCAACTACCTGACCGCGGCAGGCATCGTCGATGATCCGGAAAAATTCAAGAAGTTCTGGCCGGCAGACGTGCATCTGGTGGGCAAGGAAATCGTCCGTTTCCATACCATCATCTGGCCGATCATGCTGATGAGCCTTGGTATCGAGCTGCCAAAGATGGTGTACGGCCATGGCTGGCTCATCGTAGACGGAGAGAAGATGTCCAAGTCCAAGGGCAATGTCGTCGATCCGATCCCGCTCCTGCAGGAATTTGGCTCTGATGCGATCCGTTACTATCTCCTGAATGATATCCAGCTCGGGCAGGACGGCAATTTCAGCCGCGATCGTCTGATCGGCCGCATCAATTCCGACCTGTCGAATGACCTCGGGAATCTCCTGTACCGTTCCCTTTCGATGGTGGAAAAATACAGAAAGGGCGTCCTGACCAAGGGCGATGCGTCCTCTGATGAGACAGTGGCAGCCGCTTCGAAGGAAATCGAAGATAAAGCAGCCGAGACGCTCGCTGCATTCCGCGCCGGCATGAATGGCTGGAAGATCAATGATGCACTGAAAGCGGTATGGACCTTCGTCCGTGCGCTCAATAAATATGTCGATGTGACGATGCCATGGGCACTGGCTAAGGATGAGGCCAAGGCACCTCTTCTCGATGCGGTCCTCTATCATCTCTGTGAAGGCATGCGTTTCGTCTCTCTGATGGCAGAGCCGGTCATCCCGATCGCGTCCGAAAAGATCTGGAACCAGCTGGGGCTCACCGATTTCAAGGATGCGGACTACAAAGACCTCGTCTGGGGCGGTATTGCTGACGGCACTCATATCAATAAAGGACCGCAGCTCTTCCCGCGCATTGAGATCGAAAAGGATGAGGAAGTACCCGCACCGAAGAAGGCAGAGAAAAAACAGGTGAAGAAGGAAGAGAAGAAAGAAGAAAAGAAGGAAGCGATCTCCATCGACGATTTCTTCAAGACAGACCTTCGCGTAGCAGAAATCCTGACGGCGGAAAAGGTGGAAAAATCCAAGAAGCTCATCAAGATGACCGTATCCCTGGGCGATGGGGAGACGCGCACCGTCGTGAGCGGGATCTCCGAATACTATCAGCCGGAAGAGCTCATCGGCAAGCACGTCATCTTTGTTTCGAACCTGAAACCGGCCAAACTCATGGGGATCGAGTCGCAGGGGATGATCCTCGCGGCGTCGAAAGATGGCAGCCTCAAGGTACCTTTCGTCGATATGCCTGCCGGCAGCCGGGTGAAATGATGGGGCTCTTCGATACCCACGCACACCTGTACGACAAAGCCTTTGACCGTGACCGGGAAGAGGTCATCCATCACATATTCGAGACGCTGGACTACGTGGTCATCCCTTCCGAAGACCTTGCGACCAGTGAAAAAGCGGTGGCTCTCGCAGAGAGCCACCCTTCTCTGTATGCAGCAGTCGGTATCCATCCGCAGGTGACAAAGGATGCGACGGAAGAAGCGCTTGCAGCCATTAGAACGCTTGCCTGTACGCATGAGAAGGTGAAAGCGGTGGGGGAGATCGGGCTGGACTACTACTATCTCTACACGGATAAGGAAACGCAGAAATACTGGTTTGCCCGCCAGATCGAGCTTGCCAAAGAGCTTGACTTTCCCATCCTCATCCATGACCGGGACGCCCATGGAGATACGCTCTCTATCCTGAAAGCACATCAGGGAGGAAATCTGCGGGGGATCCTCCACTGCTTTTCCGGCAGTCTGGAGACAGCGAAGGAGCTCATGAAGCTCGGCTTCTACATCTCCTTTGCAGGACCCGTCGTTTTTCCAAAGAGCCTGAAGCTCAAAGAAGTCGCTAAAGAGATCCCGATGGATCGTCTCCTTATAGAAACGGACAGTCCCTATCTCACCCCGCCGCCCTTCCGAGGGAAGCGAAACGATCCGTCCAATGTCCGCTTCGTTGCCGAAGAACTCGCTCGCCTGAAAGGCGTATCGGTAGAAGAAATCGCGAAGCAGACAAAGAAGAACGCGATGGAAGTGTATGGGATAGAGGAGTAAGGTTTGACGGGTTCAGGGTTCAGGGTTCAGGGGTGGCCCGTGGGGCGTGCCGCCCTTTAATTGCGTGTGAAAGCTCTACTCGCCAGTTAGGAGTGAGGAGTTAGGAGTGAGGAGTGGTGGTGCGGCGCATAATCATCTGGAAGCGCCGCGGAGTTTTGAATATGGTATTCACAAAAGATGGGAACCCTGTGAACCTTTTGAACCTTCAGAACCCGCTTAACCTATGAGGATTCACATAAAGGATAGATTGTTCTTTCTGCTTTCAAACTTCAGGGGTAGCCCGTGGGACGATACGCCACACGAGCGAACCCCGAACCATTTATTTTATTTTCCCCCTTGCATTTCATCTCTGAAACCGCTATAATATAAAAGCTTGCTTTGATGCAGGCAACTTCTCTTCCCATGGAGAGCATGGGACATAAGTCCAAAAAGGAGGCGAATTTCGTGAAAAAGTATGAAGTTATGTTCATTGTGAATGCAGCAAATGATGAAGTCATCAAAGCTGCTGTCAAACTGGTACAGGACACCATCACTAGAATCGGTGGTACCATTGACAAAGTTGATGAATGGGGCAAACGTCATCTTGCCTACGAAGTCAGACACCAGAGCGAAGGTTACTACGTAGTAGTAGATTTCCAGGCTGACCCGGCAGAGATCAAAGAGCTTGACCGCGTTATCAAGATTCATGAAGAAATTATCCGTCACATCATTGTAAAACAGGATGACTAAGAGGTAGCACAATGAATTCAGTTCAAATCATGGGTAATTTGGGGCGGGATCCGGTTATGCGTGCAACAAAGACCGGCCGCGCCGTTGCATCTTTTAGTGTCGCTGTCAGCCGTATGTATACGACACCACAGGGCGAACAGAAAGAGATCACTGACTGGATTAACGTTGTGGCTTGGGGCAATCTGGCAGAAGCTGTAGGAAATCAGCTGAAAAAAGGCAGCCGCGTTTTCGTGGAGGGCCGTTATACCACTCGTTCCTACGACACACCAGATGGACAGAGAAGATGGATCAGTGAAGTGAATGCTAACTTTGTTGCCATTCCGATTGGTGCACCTTCTCATCAGCAGTCTCAGGGTAATGCTTTTGGTGGAAATGGTGGTTATGGTGCCAATGGTGGATATAACACCAATGGCGGATATGGCGCAAACAATGGCGGCTTCAATAACGGGGCTTCCCAGTTCGGCCAGAGCCAACCACAGAGCCAGCCGAAGAGCAGTTTTGGTCAGTTCGGACAGGCTTCCAAAGATGAAGACATTCCGTTCTGAGATACATTGATTTTGGAGGATAAACTAGCATGATCAGAAGAGATAGAGTAAGAAGACCGAGAAGAAAGGTCTGCCAGTGCTGCGTAGATCACGTAGACACCATTGATTACAAAAACATTGCCGCACTTCGCCGTTTCGTTTCCGAAAGAGGTAAGATCCTTCCTCGTCGTGTAACCGGCACATGCGCTAAACATCAGCGTAAGATCAATCTCGCTATCAAGAGAGCAAGAGCTATCGCTCTGCTTCCTTTCAGCGCTGACTAATCAAAAGCGGAAAATCCCAAGACTATGGTCTTGGGATTTTTTTAGTGGGGGATGGATTCAACGGGTTCTAAGGGTTCAGAAGGTGCAACGGGGGCGGTGCGGCGCAGCATATAATAGAAGCGCCGCGAAATGTTAGATAGCGCTGCGCGCGTATCGAAAACCCCTTTCTCAGAAAGGGGTCGGCGCCTTGGCGCCGGGGGATAGGGCGTTAATCTACGTTTGCTCGTATGAGCGCAATTCGTAGTTAGCCCCACATGTGCTGAATGACTGTCTGCGCATTTGTTTCCCTATCCCCTTCCCGAGGGGAAGGGGCTTTGCAATACGCGAAGTCATATTCAAAAATCGCGGCGCTTTCACATTATGATGCGCCGCACCACAACCCTGAACCCATCAACCTGAACCCGCCAACTTTCACCCCATTGACAAACCCCATTTCTGCGAGTACACTGTATACATATTAACAAAAGTGCAAAGAAGCTCACTTCCCTTCGGGGTAAGTGAGCTTTTTGCATGAATGGGCGCGATAGGAATTCAGAACTCATCATATATCAAAAGGCGCCCGGAAAATTTCATAAGGGGGGAGTATTATGGATAAACCGGAAGGATTTGGCAAGAAGTACGGCCTGTGGCTATCGCTCATCGGTATGGCACTGGTCTGTCTGTTTCCGACACCGGCCGATCTGCCGACCGAGGGGCATCGGCTGATCGCTATCCTTGTATTTGCCGTCATCATCTGGATGACAGAGGGCGTTTCCTATCCTGTGAGCGCCTTTGTGATTGTGACATTCATGTCTTTTGCACTGGGTCTCTCGCCGAATCCGGCAAAGCCCGGAGCCATCTTAGGGACGGCGAATGCCCTCAAAATGGGGCTCGCCGGCTTTTCTACCACGGCATGGGCACTGGTCGCAGGAGCGATGTTTCTTTCTGCCGGCATGATGATGACTGGACTGGATAAGCGTATCGCGCTCATCGTCATGTCTCATATCGGCGTCAAGTCGAACCGGCTTGTGATTGGTGTCATTTTTGTCGGTTTCCTTCTGAGCTTCTTCGTCCCGTCGACGACGGCGCGCGTATCCTGCATGGTGCCGATCGTCATTGGCATCATCCGCGCGTTCGGCCTCGAGAAAGGGAGTACCTTCGCGGGCGTCCTCATGATGGCCGTCGCACAGGCGGACAGCCTCTGGAATATCGGGATCAAGACTGCGGCGGCGCAGAATATGGTCGCCATCGGTTTCATCCAGCAGGTCTTAGGTCAGGACATCAGCTGGCTGGAATGGTTCATCGCGGCCGCTCCGTATGCAGCCATCATGTCGATCATTCTCTATTTCCTTCTGATCCATGTCATGCCGCCGGAAGTGAAAGAAATGCCCGGCGGGAAGGAAGCATTGGATAAGATGCTGAAGGAAATGGGCCCCATCACCCTGCCTGAAAAGAAGCTCCTCTGCATCTCGCTCGCGCTGCTCTTTTTCTGGGTTACTGAAAAGAAGCTTCATCCCTTTGATACGACGACTGTCACCATCGCCGGTATCATGCTCATGATGCTGCCGAAGATCGGCTTCATGACATGGAAGGATGCGGTGCCACATATCAATTGGGGGACGGTAGCACTCTTCGGTGTCGGCATCAGCCTTGGCGCGGCGCTTTTGAAATCAGGGGCAGCCATCTGGCTCGCGAACCATTTCGTCTCCCTCTTTGGCATGGAGACCATGTCACCACTCATGGTCATTGCCGTGCTGGCATTCTTCCTGACGGTCATCCACCTTGGCTTTGCGAGCGCGACAGGCCTCGCAGCAGCCATGATCCCGATCGTCATAGCTGTCCTTCAGAGCGTGGAAACTCCCGGTATCAACGTGCTTGGCATGACCATGATCCTGCAGTATACCATCTGCTTCGGCTACATCCTGCCGGTCAATGCGCCGCAGAACATGATCGCTTACAGTACGGGCTATATCACGTCCAAAGATTTCTTGAAGACAGGCATTCCTTTCACCATCATTGCCTATGCAATGATCCTCGTCTTCTCGGCCACCTATTGGCACTGGCTGGGCTATGTAGGATGAGTAGAAATCGATCCCGCCGTGAGACATTTCTTGCGGCGGGCTTTTTCTTTAATTAGGAATGAGGAATTAGGAATGAGGAATGGTGGTGCGGCGCAAAAAAGTAAAAGCGCCGCGAGTTTGAATATCATTTCCGTATCGTAAAGCCCCTTCCCCTCGGGAAGGGGCCGCCCGCAGGGCGAGGGATAGGGAGAAACCAGCGCAAGCAGTCTGTTAGGGAAACACTGATTAAATCGTTGTCTGACTCTGCGATTTAATCAGCGTTTCCTTAGCACAGATGGGGCTGACTACGGACTGAGATAATCCGAACAAACGTAGAATCACGCCCTATCCCCCGGTGCCAAGATGCTGACCCCTTTCTGAGAAAGTGGTTCACGATACGCGCAGCAGCGCTGTCTCACATTCCGCGGCGCTAACTTATGTGATGCGCCGCACCACCCCCGTTGAACCTTCAGAACCCTTTGAACCCGTGGAACCCATCAACCTCGAACCCTGAATTTTGAAAGCAGGGATAAGTGGCTAGGGATTAGGGATTAGGAGTGACTAGTGATTAGGAGACATCAGACTCTCGTATCGTCATTGAAAGCGTTGCCGAGAAATCTTTCTTGCAGATCGCTAAACGAAGGATGTGTGAAAGCAGAAATACGTAGCACCAAGGCGTCGTTTCTCTGCCGGTGCTTATGTGATACTGACCGTAGTGCAAGTAAGATCCCTCGGCTACGCTCGGGATGACGATAGCGCGAAACACTATCAAAATTCCGCGGCGCTTCTGATTTTTATGCGCCGCACCACCATTCCTAATTCCTCATTCCTAATTCCTCATTCGCGCAAAGCTTTCATTCATAATCAGTGGGCAGAGCCGCCCAAGGAGCTAACCCCGAACCCTGAACCCTCTAAATTTGTAGCATCCCATTCCCGTCTATGTTACAATAAAGTTAAGTTTATCTCGATGGAGGTGTCCTATGAAATATAGAAGTACAAGAAGCAGTGAGACCGTGACCGCACTGGAAGCGCTGGTGAAAGGGCTGGCGAGTGACGGCGGGCTCTATGTGCCAGCGGCGCTGCCGGCGCCTTTTTTGGCAGCCGATGATCTGATGCATCTTTCCTACGAAGAGCTGGCGGCTTATGTGCTGTCCCATTTCTTCACCGATATCCCGGAAGAGGATATGAAGAAACTGACGCATGATGCCTACACCGGGACATTCGAGACACCGGAGATCGTGCCGGTGAAGACGATGTCGGAATCCTTCTCCATGGCAGAGATGTTCCATGGAAGGACCTGTGCATTCAAAGATCTTGCACTCTCCCTCTTCCCGTACCTTCTGGTCTATGCCAAGAAGCAGCAGAAGGATGAGAGGGAGGTGCTGATCCTGACCGCGACTTCCGGGGATACCGGCAAAGCGGCGCTGGAAGGCTTCCGCGATGTGCCGGGCGTACACATCATGGTCTTCTATCCGTCTCACGGTGTCAGCCCGCTGCAGCAGGATCAGATGCAGAAGCAGCTCGGAAATAATGTGAAGGTCGTCGGCATTGAAGGGAATTTCGATGACGCACAGAGTACGCTGAAAAAAGTATTCGGCAGTGCGCTGCGTGAGAAATCGGCGGAGAAGGGGGTGCTTTTCTCCAGCGCGAACTCCATCAATATCGGACGTCTCTTCCCGCAGGTGGTGTACTATGTTTGGATGTGGCTCTCGCTTTTGAAGCAGAACTCCATCGGGCCGAAGGAGACCTTCAATGTCGTCGTCCCGACTGGCAATTTCGGAAATATCCTTGCGGCGTGGATCGCCAAACAGATCGGTACGCCGATCGGTGAGCTCATCTGCGCCTCCAATGAAAACAAGGTCCTTGCCGATTTCTTTAAGACAGGTACTTACGATATCAATCGCGACTTCCACCTGACCGAAGCTCCGTCGATGGATATCCTGATTTCTTCGAATTTCGAGCGCTTCCTGTACTTCATGACCGGCTCGCAGGAAACTGTGGCATCTGACATGCAGGCACTGAAAGATACCGGCATTTACTCTCTTTCGAAAGAGGCCATGGAAAAGGTCGCCGGCGAGATGAAGGGCGGCTGGGCATCGCCAAAGGCCATGGAAGAAGCGATGACGAATGTTTACGACAAGTATGACTACCTCATGGATCCGCATACGGCTGTCGCCTATGCGGTCTATGATGAAATGAAGAGAAAGGGAGAGATCCCGCGTCATACCCATACCGTCATTGTCTCTACGGCGCATCCCTATAAATTCCCCGGTATCGTGGCAAAGTCGCTCGGCCTTACGCCGAAGGACAATCCGTATGATACCCTTCGTATGATCGCAGAAAAGACAGGCATCGCGATCCCCAGACAGCTCGGCGAGCTTGAAAACAGAGAGAAACGATTCACAGATGTGGTCGATCGCACGGAAATGGCAGAGTCGATCGAAAGGTATGTGGACGAGATTTGTGAGAAGGACTAGTGACTAGTGACTGGTGACTGGTGGCTAGTGGCTAGTGGCTAGTGACTGGTGGCTAGTGACTAGTGACTGGTGGCTGGTGACTGATGACTGGTGACTAGTGACTAGTCACTGGTAGCTGGGGAGCAGGAGTGACTGGCGAACAGAAGGGGTGCCATCTTCGGGTATCGCCCTAAGGAAACACTGATTAAGGAAACACTGATTAAATCGTTGTCAGATTTTACTCTTGAATTTTTATACATGACGAGGAATAGTCTGACGCGAATAGCGAGCTATTTAAGGAAGGCTATGACGAAGTCATGTATAAAAATTCTTGTAAAATCTGACTCTGCGATTTAATCAGCGTTTCCTTAAATCGTTGTCTGATTTCATTCTTTGCTTTTTATGCAGAGCAAGGAATCATCTGATGCGAATAGCGAGCTATGTAAGGAAGATGATGACGAAGCTATGTATAAAAATCCATATGAAATCCGACTCTGCGATTTAATCAGCGTTTCCTTAAATAAAAGGGTGTGAAGCGCCACTCCGCTTAGCCCTCCTCTGAGGGAAGGGGGGCGCTTTTGCCAAACCGATAGCAACCAATAAGAAATAACAAAAAGAGGTCTGATGTTATGATACAAAGAAATGGGGATGAAAGAGCGGAGCGGCGTTTCCGCATCGCGCTCTTTGTAGTGCTGCTGCTCGTGCTGGTGGGCGTGCACTTGGTGGATCCCTCTTTCTATCCGACGATTTACCAGCTCTCCATGGACGGGGATCTCAAAGGCACCATCGCCTACCTCAAAACCTTCGGCGTGTATGCGGCCTTCATGAGTTTCTTCATCGATGTCGTGATCAATGTGGTCGGATTCCTTCCTTCCATCTTCATTTCGACCGCAAACGGGCTCATTTTCGGGCTCTTCTGGGGGACGATCATTTCATGGCTGGCTGAAACGGTGGGCGTCCTCATCTCCTTCTACATGATGCGCACGCTCTTCCGCGGGATGGCAAAGCAGGTGATCGCGCAGAGTAAGACGCTGACGAAGCTCGACTCCTATGATTCGTGGCAGGCGATGGCGATCGCGCGTGCGATCCCCTATATGCCGAATGGCCTTGTCACGGCGGTGGGCGCTCTTTCGAATATGTCCTTCTATCACTACGCGCTGGGCTGTCTCATCGGGAAATTCCCCTCTGTGGCACTCGAAGTCATTCTAGGGCATGATGTGGTGAACTTCGGTGATAATTCGCTGCGCCTGACAATCATCATCATCGCTGTCGCTATCATTTATGCGGGTATCTGGTGGTATACGAAAAAAAGTAAGAAATGATCAGCATTCACGATCGATCAAAAAAGGGGATGTGAAATAACGATCATCTCATTTTCGCGTTCAATCTGCCGCGGAGGACTTGCAGCTCTCATAGGAGTGACCGGGAAACCTTATCCCAGCTGTCTTTCATGCCATAGTCACCCTATCCGCCCCTGCGGGGCACCTTCCCCTAGAGGGGAAGGCTGCGATACGAGAATACCATCTTCTAAAAAAAGGCGGCGAAGCCGCCACCTGAACCTTGAACCCTGAACCTTGAACCAAATGAAAGCAAAGTAAAAAGGGGCTGTGAAGAAATGAGGATTCATTTCTTCACAGCCCCTTTTCGTGCATGGCATGAGAGAACAAGCGGTGTATCCTGATTTTCCGCCAGTCCCTAGTCTCCCACAATATACGGGATGGCGTCGATGTCGTTGACTGGCATGAGATGAGCGCCGGCAGCGTGGATCTCGCGGAGGGCGGTGACGATTTCTTTGGAGATCGCAAGCCCTGTCTCGCGGCCGCCTGTTTCCATCTGCGAAAGGACTTTCTTTGGGATGGTGATGCCAGGGACTTTGTCATTCAGATAGTTCGCCATCTTGAAACTTTTCAGTGGGACGATGCCGAAGAGGATGGGAAGATCCAGGTCTTTCGCACAGGCGAGGAAGTCTTCTGCCTGCTTGATATCATAGATCGGCTGGGTCTGGACAAACTGAGCGCCCGCTTTTTTCTTGCCCTCGAGGCGTCTGATTTCTGCATCGAGGTCGTCGGTGCCCGGATTTCCTGTGGTACCGATATAGAAATCCGTAGCCGCTCCCAGGTCGTGGCCTTCGATATCGTGACCGCTGTTCAGGCAGCTGGCGATCTGGATAAGGCCGGTGGAGTCGACTTCAAAGACGCCCTTGGCATTCGGATGGTCACCGATTTTGGGCGGATCACCGGTGAGGGTGAGGATGTTGTGCACGCCGAGTGCTGCTGCTCCCAAGAGCTCTGCCTGAAGGCCGATGACGTTTCTGTCGCGGCAGGTCAGATGGAAGATGGACTCGACCTGGTATTTCTGCTGGATGATGCAGGAGAGGGCGATCGGGCTCATACGCATTTTTGCCATGGGGCAGTCGGCGATATTGACAGCGTCGACGTAGGGAGCGACTTTCTGTACCTGTTCTTCTGTGATGGCGGAGGAGGCGCTCTTCGGCGGGTCCAGCTCGGTGGTGATGGTAAAGATGTGATTCTGGTTTTTCTCTTTTAATGTGGACATAGATGGATCCTTTCCGTAAAAAGTGATTGGAGATTTAGGGTTCAGGGGAAGGGGAAGGTTCAACAGGTTCTATAGGTTCAGAAGGTGCAACGGGGGTGGTGGCGGCTTCGCCGCAAGTATATATGAGGCGATGCCCGAAAGCGGCATTCAAGTCACCGTAGCTAGGGATTAGTAGCTAGGGATTAGGTTTGCGATACGAGAAAACCGCTAGTTTCAAACTTCCGCGGTGCTTAGATCCTTCGACTCAGTTCTCCTGTTTCAGATGAGCCATTTTTTAACATACGACGTTTTTCTCCGCTCAGGATGACGAAATGCGCCGCACCACCATTTCTCATTTCTAATTCAAGCGAGGGTTTTATTCATAATCTAGGGACGGCACGCCCAAGAGGCTAACCCTGAACCTTGAACCCGCCAACCTGAACCCGCTAATTATTTCCCCATCATACGATCGGCTTCTTTGATGGCGGCGATGCCATCTTTGCAGTAGGCATCAGCGCCAATGGAGGCGGCGTAGTCTTTCGTGACGACGGCGCCTCCTGTCAGGATGGAGACGGCGGGGCATTTTTCTTTGACGAGGGAGACTGTCTTTTCAAGTTCCGGCAGGGTGGTGGTCATGAGGGAGCAGAGGCCGACGAGGTCTGCGTGATGCTCTTCGATGGCGGAGAGGAAGGCTTTGGGGGCGACGTCCTTGCCGAGGTCGATGACGCGGTAGCCGCTGTTTTCAAGAAGGGCAGAGACAATATTTTTGCCAAGGTCGTGGATGTCGCCCTGCACGGTGCCGAGGATCAGTGTACCTTTGGCAGCCGTGGCGGTTTCGGGGAGCATTTCCTTGATGACTTTGAATGCGGCCTGCATGGCTTCGGCGCTCATCATGACCTGCGGGAGGAAGACTTTCCCTGCGCCGTAGCCGTCACCGATTTCTGTCATGGCAGCCGTGAGGCCGCTCTTGATGATTTCTTCGGAGGAAATCTTGGCTTCGATCGCACGTTTGACGGCACTTGCCGCTTCTTCTTTTTCGCCCTGTTTCACGGCGGCTTTCACCTGTTCGAGCGGCGGGAGGCCTTGCGCCGGCGTTGCTGGGGCTGCCCCCGTAGGGGCATCCTGCGCTTCCTGAATGAAATGCAGGGCGCCTTTGTCAAAGCCGAGGAGCAGCTTGGCATTGGTGAAGGCATCCTTCACGCCCTGATCGAGCGGATTCACGATGGGGGCATTCATGCCGCAGGCGAGTGCCATGGTGAGGAAGGCCGCATTGATGCGGGGGCGGCAGGGGAGGCCGAAGGAAACATTGCTTGTCCCCATGACGCAGGGGAAGCCGAATTCTTTTTTGTAGAGCTTGATGGTACGCAGGGTCTCGCTCGCGCCTTTGTCTCCGGAGCCGACGGTGAGGACGAGCGGATCAAGGAGGAAATCTTCCTTGCGAAGCCCGGCGGCGAGGGCTTTCTTTTCCAGATAGCGAATGATGCGGACGCGCTCTTCGGCGGTCTCCGGCAGATTTCCTTTCTCGATCGGAAGGAGTAGGAGCGCTGCGCC
Organism: uncultured Dialister sp.; assembly: GCA_934178345.1. Taxonomy (GTDB): domain Bacteria; phylum Bacillota; class Negativicutes; order Veillonellales; family Dialisteraceae; genus Dialister. Next base: position 22,320 of record CAKPQG010000011.1, read on the forward strand.
GTAGGTCTTGGCAAGCCGGAGCATCGCATCTAAGCGTTCTTCGTTCTCCGCATTGGCGGAATTGATGAGCGGGCGGCCCGGATACAGCTTCAGGGCTTTTTCAAGGACTTTCGGGTCGGTGCTGTCGATGGAGAAGGGGACGGGGCAGAGCATGGAGAGCTGGGAAATCGCTGTCTCCATGAGAGCGACTTGGTCTGCACCGGGGACGCCCATATTCACGTCGAGGATGTCAGCGCCCGCATCGACTTCCGCGAGTGCTTCTTTCTTGACGGAGGTGAAGCTGCCGGCCTTCAGGTCTTCTCTCATTTTCTTGCGGCCGGTCGGATTGATGCGTTCGCCGATTTTGACGGGGGCATAGTCGTCGCCGATGAAGACGGTCTGCGTGCGAGAGGTGAGTGCCGTGAAGGGCGGGATCTTTTCTTTCGGAGAGATCGTCACATCGCTGAGGGCGAGGACTTCTTCACGGATATGATCCGGCGTCGTGCCGCAGCAGCCGCCTAGGAAGGATACGCCGGCCTTGGCAAATTCCGGTGCCCAGCTGCCGAAGTCTTTCGGCGTGAGAGGGAAATGGGTTTCGCCATTTTCCAGCACCGGCATGCCGGCATTCGGCTGGATGATGATGGGCTTATTCGTGTAGGGGACCATCTGTCTCGCGGCTTCGAGCAGCTTTTCCGGACCGACGGAGCAGTTGGCTCCGATGATATCTGCGCCCATGGCATCGAGAAGAATGACGGCGGCTTTCGGATCCGTGCCAGTAATGGTGCGTCCGTCTTCTGCGTATGTCATCTGGCAGATGACAGGAAGGTCGCAGGCTGTCTTAGCAGCGATGAGGGCGGCTTTCATTTCCTGAATGTCGATGATGGTCTCGATGATGAGGCAGTCTGCTCCGGCACTGGCAAGTGCTTTCGCCAGACGGTAGTAGTTCTCGCAGGTCTCATCGAAGGAAAGATCGCCTAGGGGGGAGATGAATTTCCCTGTCGGGCCCATATCACCGGCGATCTTTACACGGTCTCCGCAGGCGGTACGCACATTTCGCACAGCGGCTTCGCAGATGGCTTCCACCTTATCCGCAAGATCATAGTCTGCGAGCTTGATGGGGGAGGTACCGAAGGTATTTGTCGTGATATAGTTACTTCCTGCATCTGCGTACTCCTTGTGGATACGCTGTACGATGTCAGGGTGGGTGATATTGTAGTAGTCAGGGCAGTCTCCTGTCGAGAGACCGTAACGCTGCAGCATGGTACCCATGCCGCCGTCAAAAAAGATCATAGTGGTTCTCCTTTGTTCTTATTATTGTATTATATATAATTCATTATTATAGCGTAGGGGAAAAGAAGTGGCCAGGGAATAGGGATTAGAGACTAGGAGACTGAGAGACATCAGACTCTCTCGTACATCATTTCGTGCGAAGCGAGAAATCTTTTTCCTTTGCGGCCCAGCGGTCAATGATAGGAAAGTCCAAACGGGAAACCTGCTATCAGGAGCCTTTCGGGGATCGTATCATATGGATTTGTGGCGAAAGCGTCACCACCATTTTTCATTTCTCATTTCATTTCGTAGCGCTTCCGAATTATGATGCGCCGTCTCCCTGAACAGCGAATCCTAATCCCTAGTCACCAGTCACCAGTCACCTATATTATAGATTTCGGAATGGACAGCTCATGAGTCCGCATGCCCGGCATTTCGCCGGAGCGGGGCGGGCGCTGCATTCGGAGATTCCGATGATGGCGGAGACGGATTTCCTCGGGAAAAGCATGGCGTGGTCGGTCACATGGATACCGATCGTTTCTGCACCGATCGCGCGGCAGAAATCAGGCTGCTGCGTGACAGGCCAGTCCCCGTAGCCGGGGGAGAAGCGCCAGACGGTATGCTGTCCGCTTCGCGCGGCCTCTCTTTGGATCAGGGCGTCGACCTGATCGGCGAGGTGCTCGACGGCAGCGGTCGCAGCGGCGTCGAGGAGAAGCCCCTGCAGGTACTCACCGTTCTTAAAGTGCTCGCCGGATGCTTTTTCGATTTCTTCGCCCACTGTGACAGCGAGCACGCCGACGGACCAGGCATGGGAAAGGTGCCTCAAGATCGAGCGGCCGGTAAGGGTCAGCGGATGCGCTCCGCCGATGGTCCCCTTTTCCGGATCGTAGGGGAGGATCTGCCAGATGCCTCTTGGCTCGGCGAGGGCAAGCGCTTCCCTTATGGCGCTGTCGATGGCGTCCTGCGGAAATTCTTTCACCTTCGGAGACAGTCCCGCATAGCGCATCATTTCTTTTTGATCAATCTGGAACAAGGTTCCGTTAAATAGTGGCATAGGGGCTCCTTTGGAAATATGAAAAACGGAAAAAGCAATAAAAAAATCCTTCATCCCCAAGGGACGAAAGATTCGTGGTACCACCCAATTTCACTCATGCATCACTGCATGGGTCTTCACAGGTACGCCGGCAAAGCCTTGATACCCTCGCGCTGTATCGGGCGTCCCCGGGATGCTTCATGATTCAGCCTTCCTGGCTCGGAGTCCATCTTCTGCAGATATCTCAATGCTTCTTTTCACCATCCGAAGCTCTCTTTCAATGCCGTCTCTGCGTACTCTTCTCTTCATTGCCACTGTGTAATTGTATGTAACTATAGCATATGAGCGGGGGAGTGTCAAATGAAGGAGACGGCATTAAAAAGCGTCTTGCCTCGGGTTTTCCTCTTTTTGTCCTTCTTCTCTTGCTTTTTTTCATACGGGCATTAGAATTTAAAGAAAAGCTATATATAAGAGGTCTTTATTATGAAAATATCCAATTCTTCTCTTTCCATCCGAAGCAAGATGAAGCTCATCCTGGATACGGGGCAGCTCATGATGGAGAGCGGCGCGGGGAGTAAGCGCATCGTGCGTGACATGCTCCGCACGGCGGCTTGCCTTGGTATTTATTGGGAAGATGTACAGATCCATATCACCTATTCCACCATCATGATCAATGTCGATGATGGGGAAAAGGCCTATACGATGTTTCGTAAGTGCTACCGCCATGGCATCAATATGACGGCTCTTCTGCAGACGAGTGAAGCCAGCTGGGAAGCGCTGTATAAAAATGAGTCGTATGATAATTTCCGCCTTCGCCTGAATTATATCCGGCAGAATTTTAGAAATCGCATTTATCCGGAGTGGATGGTCATCCTCGCGATCGGACTGGCGTCGGCAGCATTCTGTCTGATTTTCGGCGGTCATGCTGTCGATGCGCTCTTCACCATGCTGGCGGCGATGGTGGGAGCTCTGGTGAAGTATGGCTGCAACCGTCTTGAGGTGAATGGGTATGTCACCATTGCCATCTCCGCTTTCTTTGCGACGCTCACGGCCTATGGGACGATGTATCTTCCCGGGGCGACGAATCCGTTCCTTCCTGTGGTGGCCTCAGCGCTCACCTTGATCCCAGGCGTACCGCTCATCAATAGTGTCGATGATTTCCTGAACAGCTACTTGACATCCGGAATGACGCGATTCACACACACAGTCCTCATCATGCTGGCAATGACCTTCGGGATCGCAGGAGCTGTCAGCCTGACGAATGTCCCCAGCTTCACAGAAGTACCGATTGCGCCGGAGCATTTGTACATCATGCAGGCACTGGCAGCCGCTATGGCAGCACTGGGCTTTTCTGTCATGTTCAATGTGCCAAAGCGCTATATCGTAGCAGCCTGCCTCGGCGCCGTCCTCACGGTGGATACGCGAAATATTCTGATGGTCTCCTTCCATATGGGGATGGCAAGCGCCTCCTTCCTCGGAGCCGCGCTGCTCTCTGTCTTCTATTTCGCTGTCTCCCGCTACTTCCATGCGCCTGTCTTTGTGGTCACGATACCGGCGATCATTCCGCTGATCCCGGGCGTGCTGCTCTATCGGTTCCTGTTTGCCATCATTGATATCGGGCATATCGATCTGCTCGAGTTGCTGACGGCTTTCAAAACAGGTGTCGAGGCGATGCTTGTCATTCTGGGGATCTCGCTTGGCGCGACACTCCCGGATGCGATCGCGCATCAGTACATCGAGCGATCGAAGCGGAAGAATCTGGAGAAGCTCCTCAAACGAAGAGATGGCATAGAGGCCGATATCCGGAAAGCAGCGGATCTGGACAAGGCGAGCGGAAGAGGATAACTATTAGGAATGAGAAATGAGGAATGAGGAATTAGGAATGAAGGTGGCGGCTTCGCCGCGATCGAGGGCTCAGGTCGCAGCTGTTCTGGCATTCGTTATCTCACTTACGACGTTTCTCGCCGCTCAGGATGACGAAACGGGGTGATGCCCGAAGGTGGTATTCAAATTACAAGTCACCAGTCACTAGTCACTTGGCACCCCTAATCCCTAGCTACTCATCCCTGATTTCAAGCTTCAGGGTTCAGGGTTAGCCCGTGGGGCGTTCTGCCCCTTGATTGTTTGCGAAAGAGGGGAAGCGGGTTCCACAGGTTCAGAGGGTTCAGAGGGGGTGGTGCGGCGCATAAAAATATGGAAGCGCCGCAGAGTTTTGAAGATATGGTATTCACGAAAGATGAGAAACCTGTGAACCTTTTGAAGCTTCAGAACCCGTTTAACCTGTGAGGATTCATATAAAGGGAGGATGCTTATTTTCTGCGTTCAAACTTCAAAGTTCAGGGTTGTGGTGCAGCGCATAAAAATATAGAAGTATAGAAGCGCTGCGGAGGTTTGAAACTAGCGGTTTTCTCGTATCGCAAACCTAATCCCTAGCCACTCATCCCTGGTTACCAGTCACAAGTCACTAGCTACCAGTCACTAGCTACCAGTCACTAGTCCACCATCCCTATTTCCCAAAAATCAATTTGACACCAATTCTTCTCCGTGCTATAGTAAGTTAAACAAAGAAAGCCTTGGAACAGGAAGAGTAGGATAGTGATGGCGCTTCAGGGAGCCGGCGGAGAGTGCAAGTCCGGTGCGACAGCTATGTGAATGGGCCTGGGAGGCGCAACCCGAGCCGAAAGGGGTAGGAGCTGCCGGAGATCGCCGTTACCGATGATGAGCTGGACCTTGTGTCAAGTAGGGTGGTACCGCGGAATGTGATCCTTTCGTCCCTTTGCTGGAAAGCAGAGGAATGAAAGGATTTTTTATTGGATGAATACGATCCTGTAAAGGGGGACATGAAATGGAACAAGTGAAAGATGTGTCGAAGCTTGTCTTTGTTAAAGCGCGGGGCGGACGTTTCCGCTGGCTGACGATTTCCACACTGATGCTGGCGATCGGGATGCTGCTGCACCTGGTGTCGCCATCGGTGGCAGGCTTCACGCCGAACTGGATGATCGCAACCTATGTGGTGGCGATCCTTCTGACGAAGCCGACATACAAGCAGTGCCTCGGCATCTGCATGGTCGCAGCGCTGATGGAAGTCTTCACCAGTAAGTCGGCTTTTCCCTATGGCGACTTTGCTTCGGAATTCTTCGGCGCCTATGTGGCAGGCTTCTTCGCACACAGCGTGCCGCCGATCCGGATCGGGAAATTTTCCCTCCGTCCGGCCATCGCTGGTTTCGTGACGACGATCGTTTCCGGCTTCACCTTTGTTTCCATCCTGACGCTCGTCATGGGGATCCCGATGAAGGTGTATCTCTATGGGATGCTCCCGATGGTGGCGCTGGTCGGCGTAGGGAATGGGATCATCACGCCATTCCTCTACTTCCCGGCACTGCGTCTCTTCAAGTCCATGCACTACATGGCTGAGTCAGATACCGTAGACAGTGACCATTCCGGTCTGTCTCTTGGACAGTCCGAAGAAGGCGTCATCAGCGTCGAGCATCTGACCTACACTTATCCTTTTGCCAAAGGAGCAGCACTGAAAGATGTGTCTCTTGCCGTTCAGAAGGGAGACTTCGTCATCGTGACGGGGCCGAACGGGGCAGGAAAGACCACGCTCCTCATGTCGATGGCGGGGGCGATCCCGCACTACTACGGCGGTACGATGCAAGGCATGGTCTTCACGGACGGCAAAGCCGTGACACAGCACAATATCGCAGACCTCGCATCCTCCATCGGTGTCATCCTTTCCGACTACAAGGCGCAGATCGTCACGCTGACGGTGGGGGAGGAAATGGCATTTACGCTTGAAAACCATGGTTTCCCACCGGAAGAAATCCGCCGCCGCTCGAAAGAAGCGCTCGCGAAAGTCCACCTCGAAGGCCTTGAGGAACGCAAGGTGGCGACGCTCTCCGGCGGCCAGTGCCAGCGCCTCGTCGTCGCAGCCGTCCTTGCTGAAGAGCCGGATGTCCTTGTCTTCGATGAACCGACATCCGCCCTTGATCCGGAAGGCATCCGTGAATTTTATGAAATGGTCGGCGAGCTGAATGAGAAGGAAGGGCTCACCGTCATCGTAGCAGAGCACCATCTCGAAGCCGCGCTCCCCTATGCGAAGAAATTCGTCCTTATGAATCATGGTGAAATCATCGTGAGCGGCACGCCGGAAGAAGTGATGCGCCGCATGTATACCGAACATATTTATGAAGAAGCCATCCCGGATATGTACAAGGCCCAGCTCGAACTCGAGCAGGTGGGGATGACCTTCGAGAAGCCATTCCTGAATCTGGCTGATGCAGAAACCTCGGTCATTCATTCCTTTGCGAAAGGAGGAGAGAAAGATGCTTGAACTGTCTCATGTGACCTTCCGCTATGCGGAAGGTCTGCCGGACGTATTGAAAGACATTTCCCTCTCCTTTGACAAGGGGGAATTCGTCGCCATCACAGGGCGAAACGGCAGCGGCAAGACCACCGTGACCCGCCTCCTCACAGGGCTGGAGAAACCAGCTTCGGGGCAGATCCTCTATCATGGGAAAGATGTGACTCGCGAAGAACCATCCGCGCGCAGCCGCTTCATCGGCTACGTCTTCCAGCAGCCGGATCGCCAGATGTTCATGCCGACGGTCCGAGAGGAAATCGCCTTTGGCCCCTATCAGCAGGGGAAACGCGGCGCAGAGCTCGAGGAAGCCGTGGCGCGCGCCATGCAGGATACCGACACCGCAGCCCTCGCCGAGGAATATCCGCGCATCCTGTCTCGCGGGGATCAGCAGCGAGTCGCCATCGCCTCGGCACTTGCGATGGATACCGAGTACCTCGTACTCGATGAACCGACGAGCGGACAGGACGGACGAGAAAAACAGCGCCTGATGAAACTCATGGAAAGTCTGCAGGAGAAGGGCATCACCATCATCCTCGTCACCCATGACATGGATATCGTCGCGAAAGACTGCACCCGCGTCATCGTCATCGCAGAGCATGAGATCGCTTTCGATGGTCATCCCTCTGAGCTTTTCTCTGCGGAGAACCGTCCGGAAGACTGGGGACTTGCCTATCCGCCGGCCGTCCGTCTGGGGCGCAAGCTCCCCGGCAGTCCCTACTGTAAGGATATGAATGCATTCTGCCGTGCTTTTTATGAACTGAAAGGAGGAAAAATAGAATGAGAAATCTGGTACCTTTGACCAAAATCCTTCTCACCTTCGGGACGGCCGTCTGGGCGATCGTCCTCTCCGAGCCGACGAGCCTTGCTGCGCTCTGCGTCCTTGAGCTTCTGATCCTCCTCGTGTCCGGCGAACTCATCAAGAACCTGAAAGCCCTTCTTGCCCTTGTCATCTTTGCTGCCATGTTGGGTGTGATCGAGTACATCGGCGGCGGCAGCGGGAAGGAATGCAATGTCGCAGCCCTGCGTATGCTGGGGATGACGATCATTTTCATCTACCTTCTTGGGACAGTGAAGCTGCAGGACCTCACCGCCTCCATGGTGCGCCAGCTGAAAGTACCGTATGAATACGCTTTCATGTTCACCGCCGGCCTTCGCTTCATCCCAGACTTTATCGAAGAGAACAAAGCGGTCTCCGAAGCCCAGGCCTGCCGCGGCCTCGCTGTGAAAGGAAATTTCTTCAAACAGGTGAAGCGCTACATGTCCATCGTCCGCCCGCTCATGCTCCGTTCGCTCGGACGCAGCGAGACCATGGCGCTCTCACTCGAACTCCGCGGCTTCGGCGGCTCGAAACGTACCTTCATGGAAAGCGTCGCACCGAAAGGAAAAGACTTTGCTGTCATGGCACTGACTGTTCTCCTTACCGCTTTCGTCATCTATGGACGTGTGAAGCTGGGATTGTAAGCACAGGGGTTTCAGGGTTAGCCCCGCGGGCGTGCCGCCCTTTGATTGCGGGTGAAAGCTTTGCTCGAATGAGGAATTAGAAATGAGAAATTAGAAATGGTGGTGGCGGCTTCGCCGCGAGTATATATGGGGCGATACCCGAAAGTAGTATTCAAGTCACTAGTCACAAGTCACTCGAGGCTACTAATCCCTAGCTACTAATCATCCCTGCTTTCAAACTTTCAGGCAATCGGCATTCCCTTCGGGGCATACTCATTGTCTTGCAAAAGAGCGCATGTGCGCTCTTTTTTATTGCATCAGAGGATATAGCCTTCCTTCATATGATATAATAATACCGATAACTACGTATATGTCACGTCTACCGGGCGGGAAATGATTTCTACGAATGACATCCACCGCCTACTTTCCCAAAAACTAAGGAGAACCCATGGATACAGAGCACATCAGAAATTTTTCCATCATCGCCCACATTGACCACGGCAAGTCCACACTGGCGGACCGCCTGATCGAGATCACCGGGACAGTGCAGAAGCGCGACATGGAGGCGCAGATCTTAGACACGATGGAGCTGGAGCGTGAGCGCGGCATCACCATCAAGGAACAGTCGGTGCGCCTGAACTACACGTATGAAGACGGCGAAACCTACGAGCTGAACCTCATCGATACCCCAGGGCATGTCGATTTCAACTATGAAGTCTCGCGTTCCCTTTCTGCCTGCGAAGGCGCGATCCTCATCATCGATGCGACGCAGGGCGTACAGGCGCAGACGCTTGCCAATGTATATCTTGCGCTCGACCATGATCTGGAGATCATCCCTGTCATCAACAAAGTCGACCTCCCGAGCGCAGACGTGGAGCGCGTGAAGACGGAAGTCGAGAACGTCATCGGCCTTGACATGTCGGAGGCGATCCCCGTCTCCGCCAAGACCGGGCAGAATGTCGAAGAAGTCTTGAAGCGTATCGTCGAGCAGGTGCCGCCGCCGGAAGACCATTCGATAGCGCCGCTTCGCTGCCTCATTTTCGACTCCATTTTCGACTCCTACAAGGGGGCGATCGCCTATGTCCGTGTGAAGGATGGGGAGATCCGTGCGGGGATGAATATCCGCATGATGGCCTCCGGCAAGGTCTACACCGTGACGGAAGTCGGCTATTTCTCGCCCTTCCCGAAGCCCTGCGACGTCCTCACCTGCGGCTCGGTCGGCTACGTGGCAGCCAGCATCAAGAACGTCTCCGACTGCGAGGTAGGGGATACTATCACGACCGAAGAGGGCGGCGCCAGCGAAGCACTGCCGGGCTACCGCAAGGCACTCCCGATGGTTTTCTGCGGTCTCTACCCGATCGAGAGCAAGGACTATGACAACCTGAAAGTGGCTCTTGAAAAGCTGCAGCTGAATGATGCGGCGCTCGAATACGTGCCGGAAACCTCTCAGGCGCTGGGCTTCGGCTTCCGCTGCGGCTTCCTGGGACTGCTTCACATGGACGTCGTGCAGGAACGCCTCGAGCGTGAGTACCACCTGAAGCTCATCACCACCGCGCCTTCTGTTATTTACCACGTCTACAAGACCGACGGTACGATGGTTCCTGTGGACAATCCGGCGGAGCTCCCTCCGATGACCAAGATCGAGCATATCGAAGAACCAGTCGCAAAGGTAGAGATCCTCGTCCCCTCCGATATGGTAGGGAATGTCATGGAGCTTGTGCAGAATCGCCGCGGCGTATTCCAGACGATGACCTATCTCGATGAGACACGTGTCGACCTTTCCTATACCATCCCACTCTCGGAGATCATTTTCGACTTCTTTGATAAGCTGAAATCCTCCACCAAGGGCTATGCCTCCCTCGACTACCAGCTCTCCGGCTACCAGAAGACAGACGCCGTGAAGCTCGACATCCTTCTGAATGGCGATCTCATCGATGCCCTCTCCATCATCGTTCACCGAAGCAATGCCGCAGCCCGCGGCCGCACTCTCGCGCAGAAACTGAAAGACATCATCCCGCGCCAGCAGTTCGAGGTGCCGATCCAGGCGGCTGTCGGGAGCAAGATCATCGCCCGAGAGACCATCAAAGCCTATAAGAAGGACGTCCTCGCTAAGTGCTATGGCGGCGATGTCTCCCGTAAGAAAAAGCTGCTCGAAAAGCAGAAGGAAGGCAAGAAGCGCATGAAACAGGTCGGCAGCGTAGAGATCCCGCAGGAAGCCTTCATGGCGGTATTGAAAGATGACTAGTCTAGGACTCTATATCCATATTCCTTTTTGCAGAAGCCGCTGTGATTACTGCGGCTTCTATTCGATTGGACGCAAGCCCACCGACCGCTACATCGATGCACTTACCAAGGAAATGGATCTCAAAAGCCCGGCCTTCGACGACCGCCTCTGCGATACCGTCTATCTAGGCGGCGGCACACCCTCTTCGCTCTCCGAGGCGCAGCTCACAAGACTGATGAAGACGCTCTCTCAGCATTTCCGCATTTCTGACACGGCAGAGATCACCATGGAGATGAATCCCTGCGACATGAGCGAGGACTATCTCAAGAATGCCATGCGCGCTGGCGTGAACCGCATTTCCATCGGTGTCCAAGAAAAGCATGACCAGCTTCTTTCCGCCATCGGCCGCCGGCACACCGCCAAAGAAGCAGAAACAGCCGTGAAGCGTGCGTATCGGATGGGCTTTCATAATCTCAGCCTCGACCTCATGTACGAGCTTCCCGGCCAGACCGTCAAAGACTTCGAAGCGAGCCTTCGCTGGGTGGTCCATCTTCCCGTGAATCACATGTCCATCTATAGTCTCATTCTCGAAGACGGTACGCGCATGGCGCAGCTCGCTGAGAGGGGCCAGCTCGCCCGTCCCAGCGAAGAAGAAAGCTGGGCCATGTATCAGGCCATGTGCCGCATCCTCCCCGCCTATGGCTTTGAGCGCTATGAGATATCCAGCTTTGCCAGAAAAGGCTGCCGCTCGCGGCATAATCAAAAATACTGGGAGCTTTCTGACTACCTCGGCCTCGGCCCCGCCGCCTGCTCCCGCATCGGACGTACACGCACGGAGAACACCCCCGGCGTGCGCCTCTACGAAAAAGAACTCCTCACCGGCCATCCGCCGCAGCAGGAAGTGGAAACGCTCTCGGATATTGACGAAATGGAAGAATACTGCTTCCTCCACCTTCGCATGAAAGAAGGCATCCCGCTGGATGGTTTCCGGAAAAGATATGGAGAGGGCATCACGCACTGGTATGGAGACGCCGTCAAGATGCTGAAAGAGAAAAAGCTTCTCAAAGAAGAGGCCGGTCATCTCTTCCTGACCTACCACGGCGCCGCTCTTGGGAATTTTGTATTCGAACAGTTTTTGCTGGACTGAGCTCATCACTTTTGGCACACAAAGGAGCTGTGAAGAAATGAATCCTCATTTCTTCACAGCTCCTTTTTATTTTGCTTTCATTTGGTTCAGGGTTCAAGGTTCAGGGCTCTCGTGGCGGCTTCGCCGCCTTTTTTTAGAAGATGGTATTATCGTATATAGGGTGACTATGGCATGAAAGACAGCTGGGATAAGGTTTCGCGGTCACTCCTATGAGAGCTGCAAGTCCCCCGCGGCTAAGGAAATATGATGGCAAAAGATCCATACGATTCGAGTTTCTTCTTCAGCTAAGAGAGGTGTTTTTTTATTGCCCGTATGTATTTTGCGTGATATCATGGAATCAGAATGACAAAAGTGGGGATGAGAGAAGTCTCCGTTAAGGGAACACTGATGAAATCTGATCCTGTGATTGAATCCGTGTTTTCTTACATTTCCGATACGATCCAGGAGGATGACATGGTAGATACGAAGAAGGAACAAGAACGCGACGAGCTGCACCGCGCCATATGGGCGATCGCGGATGAACTCCGCGGGGCGGTCGATGGTTGGGATTTTAAGAACTACGTACTTGGCATGATGTTTTATCGCTATATTTCGGAGAATCTCTCGGACTATATCACTTGCGGAGAAAGAGCGGCGGGAGATACCGGTTTTGACTATGTGACCATGCCCGATGAAGATGCAGAGGGCGCGAGGGAAGGTCTGGTGCAGGAGAAGGGATTCTTCATCTTGCCAAGCGAACTCTTCTGCAACGTCTGCGCCCGCGCGAAAGATGACGAAAACCTCAATGAGACGCTGGAGACGGTTTTTCGCCATATCGAGGAATCGGCGAAGGGCAGCGAGTCAGAGAGTGATTTTGAAGGATTATTTGATGATTTCGATGTGAACAGCAACAAGCTCGGCGCGACTGTCGCGAAGCGGAATGAAAAACTCGTGAAGCTTCTCTCTGGTGTGGCGGAAATGAACTTGGGTGACGTCAAAGGCCATGATATCGACGCTTTCGGTGATGCGTACGAGTACCTCATGACCATGTATGCGTCGAATGCAGGGAAATCCGGTGGCGAATTCTTCACACCCGCCGATGTGTCTGAGCTCCTGACTCGCCTGGGGATGGTCGGGAAGACAGAAATCAACAAGGTGTATGATCCTGCATGCGGGAGCGGATCGCTCCTTCTGAAAGCCGAAAAGGTGCTGGGCAAAGACGCCATTCGTAATGGCTTCTACGGGCAGGAAATCAATATCACGACGTACAACCTGTGCCGCATCAATATGTTCCTGCATGATGTCGGCTTCGATAAATTCAACATCGCCTGTGAAGATACGCTGATCAGTCCGCAGCATTGGGATGATGAACCCTTCGAACTCATCGTGTCGAATCCACCATACTCGATCAAGTGGGCAGGGGACAGCAATCCGCTCCTTATCAATGACCCGCGCTTTGCCCCGGCCGGAGTCCTTGCGCCAAAGAGCAAGGCGGATATGGCCTTCATCATGCACAGTCTTTCCTGGCTCGCTACGAATGGCACCGCGGCCATCGTCTGCTTCCCCGGCATCATGTACCGCGGCGGCGCGGAGAAGAAAATCCGCAAGTATCTTGTGGATAACAACTTCATCGACTGCATTATCCAGCTCCCTAGCAATCTGTTCTTCGGCACTTCGATCGCGACCTGCATCATGGTGATGAAGAAGAATAAAACGGATAACCGCACACTCTTCATCGACGCTTCTTCTGAGTGTGTGAAGGTGACGAATAACAACAAGCTCACCGCGGAGAATATCGCGCGTATCGTGGATGTCTTTGCAAAGCATGAAGAAATCCCGTATTTTTCCAAGCTCGCAGAGTATCAGGACATTGTGGATAATGAGTACAATCTCTCTGTCTCGACCTATGTAGAAGCAAAAGACACGAGGGAGAAGGTGGATATCGTGAAGCTGAATGAGGAAATCAGGGAGATCGTAGCGAGGGAGGATCACCTCCGCGCAGAGATCGATCGGATGATCGCGGAAATCGAGGTGGGGACGGATGAGTAGACTGGAGGAGTTGATAGCGGAGCTCTGCCCGGAGGGGGTAGAGTATAAGACGCTTGGAGAAATCGCTACCGATGTTTTTCGTGGTTCGGGAATCAAGAGAGAGCAGGTTACGGAAACTGGCATTCCTTGCGTCAGATATGGGGAGATTTATACTACATATGATATTTGGTTCGATCATTGCGTATCACATACGAATGAATCACTTATTACGAATCCGAAATATTTTGGATATGGGGATATTTTGTTTGCGATTACAGGCGAGAGCGTAGAGGATATTGCGAAATCTTGTGCCTATGTTGGTCATGAAAAATGCTTAGCGGGCGGAGATATTGTCGTATTGAAGCATCATGAAAATCCTAAATACTTGAGTTATGCTTTGGCAACAGAAGCGGCTAGAAAGCAGAAGAGTGCTGGTAAAGTAAAGAGCAAGGTCGTACATTCGAGTGTACCAGCAATCAAAGGGATAAGAATTCCTGTCCCCCCACTCCCCGTACAAGGTGAAATTGTCCGCATTCTGGACAATTTCACCGAGCTTACAGCCGAGCTTACAGCCGAGCTTACAGCCGAGCTTACAGCTCGGAAGAAGCAGTATGATTTTTATAGAGATAAACTTTTGAGCTTTGAAAATGCTATTCCCTTATTGCCCCTCAAAGAAGTTGTGAGAAAAAGCGGTACTGGAGCAACACCAGCAAAAGGTAATCCCGAGTATTATGAAGGCGGAACAATCCCTTGGATAAGAACACAAGATGTACGGTTTAATGAAATCGAAGAAGTTGATTCCTTTATTACGGAAAAGGCGGTAGAAGAAACTGCCGCAAAATGGATTCCAGAAAACTGTGTAATTGTTGCTATTTCTGGTGCAACAGCAGGAAGATGTGCAATCAACAAAATTAAGGCAACAACAAATCAGCATTGTCTTAATATGCAGATTGATGCTGAAAAAGCATTATATAAGTATGTGTATTATTGTCTTTGTAGCAAGCAAGATGAGCTTATTTCAAAAAAACAAGGTGCAAGAGGTGATTTAAATTCATCATTGATCCTAGGAACAAAAATTCCGGTTCCTAAATTGGAAATACAGGAAAAAATTGTTAATGTCCTCGATCATTTTGACGCAATCTGCAGTGATCTCAAAATCGGCCTTCCAGCGGAGATTGAGGCACGAAAGAAACAGTACGAATATTATCGCGATCAGCTATTGACATTCGCGGAGAGCGGCCGCATGCTCGTTGACAGACAGACAGACAGACAGACAGACAGACAGACAGACAGACAGACAGACAGACAGACAGACAGACAGACAGACAGAGCTGAATGCGATTAAATTAGTGCAGTATGTATTTGGGTATGCGCCTGTCAAGTTGGGAATCATTTCAAATATCGTTCGTGGTGGGAATTTTCAGAAGAAGGATTTTAAGGAGCACGGAAGACCATGTATTCACTATGGACAGTTGTATACACATTTTGACACTTATACCAAGAGTGCAATTACCTGTGTGAATGACGAGATATTCCAAAAGTCCAAGCAGGCTGAGCCCGGGGATATCGTGATGGCCGTGACTAGTG
Organism: uncultured Dialister sp.; assembly: GCA_934178345.1. Lineage (GTDB taxonomy): Bacteria > Bacillota > Negativicutes > Veillonellales > Dialisteraceae > Dialister. Next base: position 37,369 of record CAKPQG010000011.1, read on the forward strand.
AAAATGTGGAAGACGTTTGCTCTTGTACTGCGTGGATCGGTAACGAATGTATCGCTGTAAGTGGACATACCGCGATAATCAAGCACAATCAAAATCCAAAGTTCTTGTCGTATTTTTTTCATTCGATACATTTTGATGCGCAAAAAAGAAAATTGGCGCATGGTACGAAAGTGATTGAGGTCACACCAAGCAAATTGGCGGATATTGTAGTAATGTTACCACCGCTGGAGGCACAGGCACGCATCGTTCACATCCTTGATCGCTTCGACGCGCTCACCACCGACATCGCCCACGGTCTTCCGGCGGAGATCGAGGCGCGGAGAAAGCAGTACGAATACTACCGAGACAAGCTGCTCACATTCAAGGAGCGGAAGGGATAGTCCAAAGCTTGCGCTCAAAGGAAGAAAGGAGAACCTCTATGTCACAATTCCAAGTCGTTGCGGAAACGTCTGAGAATACCGTCATCACGGAATATACGCCGGAGAAGCGGCGATCCACGAGCTACCAGAGTGAAGCGGAGCTGGAGAAGGAGTGCATCCGTATGCTCTGCGAAGAGGGCTATGAATATCTCTCTATCCATGAGGAAAAGGATCTTGTCGCAAATCTCCGCAAGCAGCTCGAGGCGCTGAATCAGTATCATTTCTCAGATCGGGAATGGGATGATTTCTTCCATCACGTCCTTGCGAACCCGAATGAGCATGCGAAGGAGAAGACGGAGAAGATCCAGGAGGACAATGTCCAGGTCTTGAAGCGGGATGACGGGTCGACGAAGAATATCACGCTCATTGATAAAAAGCAGATCCATAATAACCGCCTGCAGGTGATTCATCAGTATGAGAATGGGAAGGAGAATGGGGCTTCCTATGACAATCGCTATGATGTGACGATCCTGGTAAATGGGCTGCCTTTGGTGCATCTGGAGCTGAAGCGGCGCGGGGTGAAGATCCGCGAAGCATTCAATCAGATCAATCGGTATCAGAGGGATTCGTTCTGGGCAGGGGCAGGGCTCTACGAGTATGTACAGATTTTCGTGATTTCCAATGGGACGAATACGAAGTACTACTCGAACAGTACGCGCTTCAATGCAGTGAAGGAGAATGAGAAGCGCGGGGCGAGCCGGACGAAGACGAGCAACAGCTTCGAATTTACCTGTTTCTGGGCGGATGCGAATAATACAGTGATTTCTGATCTCATCGATTTCACGAAGACTTTCCTTGCGCGGCATACGATTCTCTCTATTCTGACACGGTACTGTATCTTCACGTCAGAAAAGATGCTGATGGTGATGCGTCCGTATCAGATCACGGCGACGGAGCGGATTCTGAACCGGATCGAGATAGCGAACAATTATAAGAAGTATGGTACGGTCGATGGAGGAGGCTATATCTGGCATACGACGGGGTCGGGGAAGACGTTGACGTCTTTCAAGACGGCGCGCCTCGCCTCGCGTCTGCCGTATATCGACAAGGTGCTTTTTGTTGTGGACCGTAAGGATTTGGATTATCAGACGATGAAGGAGTATGACCGCTTCGAGAAGGGGGCGGCGAACAGCAATACGTCGACGGCGGTCTTAAAAAAGCAACTGGAAGATCCGTCGGCGCGTATCATCATCACGACGATCCAGAAGCTTTCGACGTTCATCAAGAAGAATCCGGGGCATCCGGTCTATGCTGAGCATGTGGTCATTATTTTCGATGAGTGCCATCGAAGCCAGTTTGGCGATATGCATTCGGCGATTGTGAAAAATTTCAAGAAGTACCATCTCTTCGGCTTCACGGGGACACCGATTTTCTCTGTCAATGCGGGCCGTGGGAAGAATCCGGAATTCTTCACGACGGCGCAGACGTTTGGCGACCAGCTGCACTGCTATACCATCGTGGATGCCATCCGCGACAGAAATGTGCTGCCTTTCCGCGTGGATTACATCAAGACGATGGAGGCGGATGAGGATATCTCCGATGAGATGGTCTGGGATATCAACCGCGAAAAGGTGATGATGGCGCCGGAGCGAATTTCTGTGGTGGTGAAGTACATTCTCACGCATTTCGACCAGAAGACGTATCGCGGAGATAAGACGTATGTCTATCAGGCACTGACGAATATCAGCGAGGTGGCGTCCGGGAAGAACCAGGTCGAGGAAATCAAGCAGAAGCAGCGTCTGTCGGGGTTTAATTCCCTCTTTGCGGTGGCCAGTGTCCCGATGGCGAAGCTCTACTATGAAGAGTTCAAGAAACAAATGCAGGCCGATCCGACAAAGAAGCTGAAGATTGCGACGATTTTCAGCTATGCGCCCAATGAAGAGGAAGCGGAGGGGCTTCTGGGGGAGGAAAATTCGGAGGATACATCGGCTCTCGACAGGAATTCACGGGATTTTCTGGAGCATGCGATTGAGGACTACAATGCGATGTTTCATACCAGCTACGATACGTCGGCCGATAAATTCCAGAATTATTACAAAGATGTCTCCCTCCGCATGAAGAATAAGGAGCTGGATCTGCTCATCGTGGTGAATATGTTCCTCACCGGCTTCGATGCGACGACGCTGAATACGCTCTGGGTGGATAAGAATCTCAAGATGCATGGGCTCATTCAGGCGTTTTCCCGGACGAACCGCATTCTGAATGCGGTGAAGACGTTTGGAAATATCGTCTGCTTTAGAAATCTTTCGAAACGGGTGGATAGTGCGATTTCTCTCTTCGGGGATAAAAATGCCGGAGGCATCGTGCTTATGCGCCGCTTCAAGGACTACTATGAAGGCTATACGGATACGGATGGCAAGCACAGGGATGGATATGTGGATTTCGTGAAGAGGCTCAAGGATAAGTTTCCTTTGGGCGGAAATATCATCAGCGAAGAAAAGCAGAAGGAATTCATCTTGCTCTTCGGCGTCCTGCTTCGCATGAGAAATCTGCTTTCGTCTTTCGATGAATTCAAAGGAAAGGAAATCCTTTCTGCCCGTGACTGGCAGGATTACCAGGGGCGGTATCTCGATATCAAAGAAGAGTGGGACCGCAGGAAAAAGCATGATAAAAAAGATGTCACGGAGGATGTAGTCTTCGAGACGGAGCTCATCCGCCAGGTGGAGATCAATATCGACTATATCCTGATGCTGGTAAAAAAGTATCATGATACCCATTGTGAGGATAAAGAGGTGCTGATTTCTATTCGTAAGGCCATCGACGCGAGCCCTGAGCTTCGCAGCAAGAAGGATCTCATCGAGAATTTCATAGCCGGTGTCAATGAGTCGGGAGATATCCTGAATGAGTGGAATGGCTATGTCGCAGAAAAGAGAGAAGAGGATCTTTCAGCTATCATTCAGGGGGAACGGCTAAAGGAGGACGATACCCGCCGTTATATGGAAAATGCTTTCCGCGATGGGGAAATCAAGACCGCGGGAACTGATATCGATGCCCTTCTCCCACCGATTTCCCGCTTTGGGTCTGGGACACGTGCCCAAAAGAAACAGAGTGTAATCGACAAGTTCAAAGGTTTCTTTGAACGCTACTTTGGCATTGGCGGTGCTCCGTCTTTCGAGAAACCTAAAGCTGCTATGCCTTATGGTGGGAAAGAGAAAATGTCCGTGGCAGCAGAACATCCGATGACGTATGGTCGGTGAGAGAAAAACGGTTCATCTTTCTGTCCCTTGACCCGTATCGCGGCATTAGGACCCGTAGAACCTGTCAAACCTATCGAACCCGATATATCATTACTCACACAATCGCATGGCGCACCATTGCCATTTCCGCTCAATCGCGGTATGATAGATGCATAAAAATAAAAGGAAGCACCGAGGCTTCAAAGTATCAGGCATTGCCTGATGCTTTTGTCGCGGTGCTTTTCATTTCTGCCGACGGCAGAAAAGAATGGGAGGAATACAAATGCCGGTTTCTTACATGGAAATCAATCTGAATGCGCTTCGTCACAATCTCAAGGTCATCCGCGCGCATCTGCCGAAGGAAGTGAATGCGCTCGCTGTCGTGAAGGCGAATGCCTATGGACATGGCGCGAAGGAAACGCTGCGCATCGCCCTTGAAGAAGGCTATGTCGCTGCGGCTGTCGCCCGCGTGGAAGAAGGGGCGGAGCTCCGCGACGCAGGATTCACATGCCCGATCTACGTGCTCGGTCTGCCGCTGCCGGAAGATATGCCCATCGGTGTGAATAAAGACCTCATCATGCCGATCGATGATACCGTCGATCTGGATGCTTTGGAAGCCATCGCCGCTGTTTCGAAGAAAACCATCGAAGTCATGCTGCCGATCGATACCGGCATGAACCGTATCGGAACCCATCCGAAGGACGTACCTGCGCTCCTCAAAAAGCTTGAAGCCTATCCGCACATCCACGCACATGGCACCTTCACCCATATGGCGACAGCGGACCACAAGGAGAAGGATGCCGCACTGAAACAGCTCGACCGTTTCGATGAAGCGATCTCCTACATGCCAGTCGATGAAAACTTCGTGATTTCCTCCGCCAACAGCGCCGGTGTCATCGACATCCCGAGAAGTTGGCATAACCTCGCCCGCCCAGGCATCATCATCTATGGGCCGCAGCCGTCAGACGTCATGACGAATAAGCTCGACCTCCAGTACGCGATGAGCGTCGTGAGCCATGTCACCCATGTCCAGACCCTGCATAAGGGCGAAGCCATCGGCTACGGCGGTACCTATGTCGCCAAAGAGGATATGAAGACTGCGACCGTCCCGATCGGTTATGCGGACGGCTGGCACAGAAGCCTTTCCAATAAGGGCGTCGTCCTCATCAATGGCAAGCGCTGCCCGATCGTCGGCCGCATCTGCATGGACCAGTTCATGGTCGCCTGCGATGACGAAGTCCGCCCGGGCGATGAAGTCGTCCTCATGGGCAAGCAGGGCGAGGAAGAGATCACCGTCGATGAAGTATCTGCTACGGCTGAAACCATCCCGCATGAAATCATGTGCGACCTGAAGCGTATCCCGAGAGTATTTGTAGAAAAATAGTTTTGAAGGATCGGGCACTGGAGGAAAGCGGGATCTGTTCGTATCGTCATGTCGGGCAAAAGCGGGACATCCCCCCTTTCTTATTTTCGCTCCATATGCTATAATAACGCTTGTTAAGCGTCTATAGCTCAGTGGATAGAGCACTGGTCTCCGGAACCAGGTGTCGAGAGTTCGAATCCCTCTAGACGCACCAGAATTTCTCCGATATTATCGGATAAAATAAAATAGCGCATTTGGGCGCACATGGAGTGGGCGCACAATTTGGGCGCAGTTGGTCCCCGTTGGGACTTTGCCGACTAGAAAAGAGGCATCTCGCGATGAGATGCCTCTTTTCGTTTGGTTAATTATAAATGGCGTCGATCTTCTCGGCGATGGTTTTATCATAGCAGGGAATCGCATGGCCGTACATGTCGAGCGTCTGTGTCACGCTGCTATGTCCCAGCCGGCGAGAGACTTCGATGATGGGGATGCCGTTTGCCAGCAACAGCGTGGCGTGGGTATGCCGCAGGCAGTGGAAATTCCTGTAGGGCAGGCCGGACTTGGACATGAGGTATTTCCACATCTTTTCTATCGCTTCAGGACGGACAGGCGTCCCGGCGCGATTTAGAAATACGAGGTCGTGCTCCTCTTCGTCTATAGTGGGAAGCGCTGCTTTCGCTTCTTTGAGTTTCTGATACACCTTCAGAGGGATCGAGATCTTTCTTCTTCCGGCGGCCGTCTTCGGGGTGTCTATGATGAGCGTACCGCCCGAAAGCGTCTGTACCTGCTGGCGGATGAAAAGAGTGCGGTCTTCGAGGTCGACGTCGCACCAGCGAAGACCGAGCAGCTCCCCGCGGCGCATGCCGGTATTGATGGCCACAAGCAGAAAGAGTGCATAGGGCTTTAGCTTCGGATCTGACTCTGCCAGCTCCATCATCTTCTTTAGCTCCTCGCTGGTAAAGATCCCTTTCTCCTGCCTGATGACGCGGGGCGGCTTTACGAAGGTGACCACGTTCTTTCTGACCATCCCCAGCTCCCATGCCTTCTGAATGGCACCATGGAGCAGCACATGGAGCTTCTTGGCACAGTCGGGCGTCAGGGCGTTGTAGAGCTCCTGCAGCATGGTGGGCGTCAGCTTCTGCAGAGAGATTCCCGCGAGCGGCAGCGCTTTGTTTGCAGTGAATAGATAGCGCTCATAAGTCAAAGGCTTTACAGTAGGCTTCTTGTATGTTTGCAGCCATTTGATGAGCCATTCGCCCAGAGAAATGGCGGAGGGTGCTACGAAAGATCCATCATGCGCAGCGAGCCGCATCTTCTGTGTCCATGCCAGCGCCTCATCGCGGCTAAGAAACCGCTTCGAATAGCGGCGACCATCCACGGAGACGAAGGCGCGCCACCGCTGCCGTGATTCTTCCCAGTGAACCGTGCCTTCTTTATATCGTCCTGGCATAGCGAGCTCCTTTCTCCCACCTTGTCGGTATGCCTTTAGTTTCAAAAAGTGGGAAAATTGAAACGAAGCGATGAATCAGCAAAAATAGGCAAAAAAATAGGAACGACATCACGAATGAAGTCGTTCCCGCAAAATGCATAGCATTTTTTGTTGTGGCTTCATTATATAGGAACTATAGTTACCTGTCAAGATGATATTTTAAGAGGAAACCATGCATTGATAATTACTATGAGAAAATCAAATGTACTCCTTATCGTTAGATTGTTCGAATAGCTATATTGCCTATATAAGCGATTTTTAAATTCATCTAATATGTAAGCAATATGCTTTTGGACACCGGGACTAGAGACAAATACCTTGTGCGCATATATACAGGTGGTAATTTGCTCTATAGGCTCATTTCGCAATTTGTTTCTTTGCGCATTTCTGGATATCCCAATTTGATTAAGCGCATTTTTTAATGCCTGACTTGGCTGGTGGGGGTTATTCTTTTGTTTGAGGTTATTGATAATACAACTGTTATGCGCAGCTGCATTTCGAATAGTTTTAACCTTTTTCAATATATACCCCGCTTGTTGTATGTTTATGTCATTGAAACGTGAAGCGCAAAATAAATAAAAATAGATATATGAACCGAAAGAAATAAGCTCCAAGAATACCCATACAGGCATTTGATTTTTATATGCATTGTATAAATCGCGACAATAAGGGTTATTTGTGTTTCTGCTGAGCTCGTTGCAAAGAAAGGCTTTACCGCTAGAATTAAGACTATTTATATAATCAGTCACAATACCATAACCATCTTCTTGCTGACTGTTGACGATCCTTTTCAACAGATCAACCTTAGAAAAATGCTCGATATTTAAGGCTAATTCTGCAACAATCATTCTTAAACGTGTATCAATTATTGCTAGGTCTGTCAAATAGGCGAAATCTAAGTGTACGTAACGAGTCTTAGTTTTATCTTTGTTGAAATTTTTTCTATAAGCTTTTAGCTTAAAGAAGTCGTTATTGTACTGCAGATAATGCAAAGCCTCAGTCTCTGTCATTTCATTGAACTCTACGCCTTTCCCTTTCAGATGGTGTATTTGGTCCGAATAGCTCAATTTAGGTTTATATCCCATAATATCAACCTACCTTTCTTTTGAAATAGTGAATACCTTTATCAAATCACTGGATGCAGGAAATACCCTTATTTTAGGTGGTAGAAATAAAGGTATTCCAGTAGCTGCTGCAAAATTTGCAACAACTCACACCTAGACCATTTTCGTGAACCCGCGAAAATGGTCTTTTTTATTGCTTGATCACTGAATACTTCGCCACCGCCAGCCCGATGATCTGGATGGAGTCGCAGTTGTCAGAGTTAAAGATCATCGGTGGATATTGCGGATTCATGGACACGAGGGTGCAGCCGTCTGGATTTTTGTAGAAGCGCTTCAGGGTGGCGTCGTCGTCGATGCGGACGGCGGCGATCTGGCCATCATCCACGATGGGCTGGCTGCGGATGAATACCACGTCACCGTCATGGATATCGGCGCCTATCATGCTGTCGCCGCTTACGATGAGCCCGAAGTCTGCCTGCACGCCAGTATCACAGGGCAGAAAGGCTTCTATATGCTCATCAGCTAATATTGGCTTTCCGGCGGCGATCTGCCCGATAATGGGAACCATGCGTCTTTCAATGGGGACGATATTTTTGAGGGAAGAAATGTCGCTGCTCATAAGAGCCACGCGTTCATTCCCATTTATCAGCTTCATTAGAGCGTCAACGGTTAAACCAACGCCATGCGCAATCTTTTCATACGTCCTAATAGATGGTGTGATGGATTTCCCGTTTTTAGAATTACGATTCTTCTCAAGCATGGATATATATGGCTTACTTAATCCACATCTTTTTGCAAGATCATCCATAGAAAGTTCGTGCTCGGCACGGTAATTTCGCAGAAATTCAGATAGTGACATTTTTATCAAGCCTCCTTTGTTAATTGTATTTTACATGAGGCGGCGAAAAATGTAAAGCGTACTTGACAAGCGGTTAGTAAAGATGTATCATAGCTCTAGAAAGTTAAGTTTACTTAACAGAAAGGAGGGGGCTCGATGGTTAATAATAATCTTTCAGAAGTTCGAAAAACCAAAGGGTTAACGCAGGAAGGATTAGCGGAGAAATCCGGAGTTTCCAGAGTAACAATTGCTAACATCGAACGTGGCGCAGTCACAGATTTAAAGATTAGCACTATGCTTAGCTTGGCGAACGCATTAGGGGCTACTGTAGAAGAAATTTTTTTACCTAGATAGTTAAGTTCACTTAACAAGGTACAGAAGGAGGACCAACAATGAAAGTATTGAAATATCACACGATTTACGCCGATCCTCCGTGGATGGAACGGGGGGGGGCGGCAGGATCAAGAGAGGCGCTGACCGCCACTACCCGCTCATGAGTACGAAAGACATCATGGCGCTCGACGTCCCGAGCATCGCGGCGGAGGACTGTCACCTGTATCTCTGGGTGACGAATAACTTCCTCCCTGACGGGCTCAAGGTCATGGAAGCATGGGGGTTCCGCTACGTGACCATGATCATCTGGCTCAAAGACCGCGCTGGGCTGGGGCAGTATTTCCGGGGCATCACCGAGAGCTGCCTCTTCGGGGTCAAGGGACATCCGCCCTTCAAGATCGGCGAGGACGGGAAGCGCTGCCAGGGGCTCACAGGATTCACCGCCCCGCGCACCATCCACAGCCGAAAGCCGGAAGAGATGCGCCGCATGATCGAGCGCGTATCCTACGGCCCCTACGTCGAGCTCTTCGCCAGAGAGCCGCATCCCGGATGGGACGTGTGGGGGAATGAGGTTGAGGGAATCGCCCTCGGATCCGTATCGAAGAAGTGAGGTGAATCACATGACGGACGAAGAATGGAGCGAGAGAATCGCCAAAGAGAAGAAAGCCCGCGCAGAGGCGGTCGCCCTGCTCTGTCGAGCGCTGCAGGCGGCGGGCGTGCCGCTCTTATCACTGGAAATCATCGAGGACGGAAGCGACTGCACGGTCGAGGCAATGTTCAAATATGGAGCTCGCCATTGGGGAGTTCGCTATGCGGACATCAGCATGGACGCCCCGCACACAGCGCTCTGGGATATCATGCGCCAGATCCCGGAGCTCAGGAGGTAGGAAGGAGGAAGCTATATGTGGGTCAACATCTCACAGGCTGCCAAGCTCACTGGTTACAAATACAGTGAGATCCGGCGTCTTATATCAAAAGGCGCCTTCCCGTTTTACCACAACGGGAAGAAGGCCTTCAAGTTTGAGCTTGAAGACCTCAAGACCGCCATGAGGATGGAAATGGCGGCCACGCAGGCCGCCGCAAAGAAAAAGTGGGAAGAGCAGCAGCTGGGGGCGCGCCCCTTTGATTTCAAAGGAGGAATGACGCGCCTCAAGGCGGAGGCGAAAGTGGATAAGCGGAAGATCGCCGAAGAAAAGCGGCGTACCTGCCGCGTCATCAAAGGCGGTGACCGCGGGAATGAGTTCGACTTCCGCAGCCAGCTCAAACGGCTGCAAAAAGAGGCGTCGAAAAATGAGACTGCCTAGGAGGAACGAAATGAAAGAGAAAACAATGAGAGAAATGATCCTCGCTCAGCTGGGCGCGCTTCGTGCAGACGCGGGCGTCGAGCAGATCGCATGCAAAGATACCTGCGTCGGCGACTATCTGGCGGGTAAGACCGATGCTCTCGCCGTTGCCATGCAGATGTGGCAGTCGAAGGCGCGGATCGAAACCATGACGCAGTTTTTGCGTCATGAAGCAACCCGCAATATGAACCTTGCGGGAAGTGCCCGCTTGTGCTCGAAGGACACGATGGCTCGGATCTACGAGGGGAAAGCTGCCGGATACATGGCAGCTCAGCGAGTGGTCACCGAAATCAGGGAGGTGAATGAACATGAGTGATGCTGAAGCAATCCAGGTAGTCCACGGCATGATGGCCGCCCGTGAACGCGAAGAGGCGAGAGCCGCGGTTGCGGCTCCTAAGCATGACGCCGGAGCCACGCGCCGGAGGTTCTGGAAGGAAGTCGCGATCTATCCGCTGACGTTGGTGTGCGCGCTGGCGTACACCCTGCTGATGGCGGTGGCTCAATAGTAAGAAAAAGAGCCTTGGCAGCGGCTACTGCTAAGGCTCGGGCAGGAAGGTTTTGATACTCATTCCTGCCTCTATTATAGCAGAAATGGAGGAATCATGGCAGAGCTTGAAAATCACATGGTGCTTGGTATTGGGTACTTCGATGAAGAAGCCGCCCGCCGCCGCCTTGAACGGGAAGAATACGAGATGGAGCACGCGGATGACGCATGGGATGACTGGTTGGGAGGCGAGCCGATTGAACACGAAACGGAAGCGGATGTATCCGCATCAGTGCCGGATCTGCGGTAAGACTTACTACAATTCGCGCGATAGCAAGAGTCAGGGCACCTGCTGTAAGCGATGCAGCATGATCTACGCAAACATCAGCCGCAGGCTGAAGCGGCACCCTCTGAGAGACGCAGCGGCGCTGATGAAGCACCTGCAGCTGATGCTCAAAACTATCGACCAGAAAATGTGCGATAGGCATCAGATGATCGATCTCATGTCTTCGTATGAGTGGGACGTGTTGATTGAGCTCTGCGAGAGAGACTGGCCGTTTCTTGAGGGCTGCTCAGAGGAGGAGCTGGATGCGCTGGCTCAGCTGGTGGACGTGGCGGAAGACCTGCTGGATCTTCCGGCGCAGATGCCACCCACCAAAATGCCAAGGGATGTTTATCGGGAATTTCTCGATGTGTTGTATTGAAAGGAGAAATCAATGGCTACATTGTATGAAATCGATGAGAAGCTGGCAAATATCTTTGTCACCCCGGAAGGCACTGCCGTAGACGGCAGCACTGGGGAAGTACTGGACACAAAAGTCCTAGATGATCTCGAGATGGAGAAATGGTCCAAGGTGGATAACATCTGCCGGTATATCAAGAATCTCCAGTCGGATATCGAGCAGTACAAAGAAGAAGTAGACAAGCTGACGGCGAGAGCCGTGTCGGCGCAGAAGAAGCTAGAGAGCCTTAAAACCTATCTGGCCATGCATCTGGAAGCGGGCAAGAAGGCGGATGTGCCTAGTGCGCAGATCCGCTGGAGAAAGTCCGTGACGGTATCCATCCCGGATGAGAATATGGTCCCCATGTGCTTCATGAAGCAGGTCATCACGACCAAGCCGGACAAGCTGGCCATCAAAGAGCTTCTCAAAGCAGGGAAGGCCGTCCCCGGTGCTTCTTTGGAAGAAAAACAGAATCTGTCTATTAAGTGATAGCCATCCGGCGATTCACTTTTAGAAATACATCATAGGAGGTATGTATGCTTACCATCAACAAGGGTATCCAGCAGAGTGCCGTCAAGGTCGTGGTGTACGGCGTGGAGGGCATCGGGAAGACGACTTTCGCCAGCCATTTCCCCGCGCCGCTTTTCCTCGACCTGGACCGCGGCAGCCGCCGGATGGATGTCGATCGCATCGATTCCATTCAGGACTGGCCCGCTCTCATGGGTACGCTGGACCAGATCCAGCGCGACCCATCGCTTCCCTATTCGACGATCGTCATCGACACGGCAGATATGGCGGCAAAACTGGCGAGTGCCTACATCTGCAAGGCAAACGGCAACAAGAAGAGTATCGAAGAATTCAGCTACGGCAAGGGCTATGTGATCCTCGCCGAAGAATTCTCAAAGCTCTTGGTCAATGCGGAGGTGCTGGTGAATATGGGCTTCAATGTCGTATTCCTGGCACACGCGATGCAGCGGACGGTCACCCGCCCGGATGATACCGGGAGCTATGACCACTGGGAGATGAAGCTCCCCGGGAGCAAGAACAATTCACTGGGGGCTCTTCTCAAAGAGTGGGCGGATCTCTTACTCTTCGCGGACTACAAAGTCATCATCCGGCAGGGCGCGGACGGCAAAGGGAAGGCGGCAGGCGGCCAGCGGAGAATGCGCGCGACGCACACGCCGTTCGCGGACGCTAAGAACCGCTTCGGCCTCGCAGATATTCTGGATTTTGACTTCAAGGAAATCCAGTCTATCATCCCCACCCGTCCTACCACGCCGCCGAAAACCACCATGGAAAAGGCGTATCAGGCGAAGAAGAAGGTGCAGAAGGGAATCACACCTAAAGCGGCGGCGAAGCCCGCAGAAGCGAAGCCAGCCCCGTCCACGAATGTGTATGACGAGCTCGCCCGTCTGATGGCGCTCGGTGTATCGGAAGCAGACCCTTCACCGATCACGGAAGGAGAGCTGCTGAAAGCCATCCGCGAAGTAGACCCTAACGAGCCCGCAGCCAAAGCAGAGAATCTTGCAAAGATCCCATCGGACTATGTAGAAGCACTCGTCAAGCCGGATACCTGGACGGGATTCAAATACTATGTACTGAACAATCTCCGCACTCCGTTTTAATTTATAACCACGATTTCTGTTTGTAATCCTGATTTTGAGAGATTTTTTTCTCAATTTCCACATATTAAGTTACGAATTTTACATTTTAGGAGGAACATACTATGCCGAATTTTGGACAGTTTGGAAATGTTACGCCGGATACCGAGAAAGAAAAGGCAATGGTGGTTACTGGATTTTCCAGTTTTACGGACGATGATTTCAAGGATAAGGGAGGTCTCTTCGACCCCATCCCGAAAGGCCGTTACCACTTCGTGGTCTATGACTGCCAGACCGGCTTTACGAAGAAGGACAACACGCTCATGAAGACCATCCTGATGGACATCCATCACGAAGACGGAACAAAGACGCGCCTTACAGATTACTTGGTCTACAAGAGCAACCAGAAGTGGAAATTCGCCTGCTTCTTCGATGCCATCGGTCTTGGTGATGCGCTCAAGGAGAACGGCATCGGCGGTGCAGATGACCCGCTCTGGACGACCGCCGTAGGGCAGGAAGGCGAATTTGAAATCGATAATGAAACGTCCGAGTGGAACGGCAAGCAGACCACGCGCAATGTCATCAAGAAGTACTACAAACCCGAACGGTAAACGGTTATGAGTAAGATCGATCTAGTGCCGCTCTTGGCCTTCATCGACCCAGACTACAGCTATGAACGATGGATCCAAGTGGGCATGGCTCTCCAGAAGGAGGGCTATCCCCTGTCTGTCTGGGAAGCGTGGAGCCGCAGGGGCGGGAAGTTCCATGAAGGGGAATGCGTCAAGAAGTGGCAGTCTTTCCATGAAGACCGCGAGCAGCCAGTCACCGGTGCCGTCATCACCCAGTGGGCGAAGGAAGGCGGGTGGAAGCCTGCCGGGCGGAAGGAAGGACCGGGCTGTGCCGTGACGGGGTTCACCTTCACGGACGCGGACTTCCTGATCGATCCATCGACGGTCGAGCCGGAAGATTTTCTTGAGCCAAGCGATGAGAAATGGGACCCGAAAGGGGACCTCATCTCCTATCTGCAGGCGCTCTTCAAGCCGGAGGAGTATGTCGGACTTGCAGTGAATTCCTTCCTGGCTAAGGACGGAAAATGGAAGCCTGTCGACAATGGCCAGTGTAAGCGAACGTGCGGGGAGATCGTCGAGGCGCTGAAGCATGCCGAAAAGATGTCCAGTGCCATCGGCAGTCTGCAGAATGAAGCAGCGGGCGCGTGGATCCGCATCAATCCGCTGGACGGTGAGGGAGCTAAGAATGCGAATGTCACTGATTATCGCTATGCGCTGGTGGAGTCGGACACGCTGCCTCTTGGCAAGCAGCTGGCACTCATCCGCCAGATGCAGCTGCCATGCGCTGCCATCGTCTACTCCGGCGGGAAGTCGGTGCATGCCATCGTCCATGTCGATGCCGCGACACAGAAGGAATACTATGAGCGCGTCGCCCATATGTATGACATCTGCAACAAGAACGGCTTCAAAGTCGATGAGCAGAACAAGAACCCGTCCCGCCTGTCCCGCATGCCGGGCGTCACGCGGAACGGCAAGAAGCAGTTTCTGATCGGCGTCAATCAGGGGCAGAAGGACTATCTTGCATGGCTCGCATGGATGGAGGAGCAGCAGGATGACCTGCCGCCTTTCCTCCCGCTCAATACGGTCATCGATGACCCGCCGCCTCTGAACCCTGTCTTGATCGACGGCATCCTCCGTCTGGGGCACAAGGCTATCCTGACAGGTCCCTCGAAGGCGGGGAAGTCCTTTTGGCTGATGCAGCTGGCACTTGCCATTGCGTCCGGCGGCGAGTTTCTGGGATGGGGATGCCGGAAGGGAAAAGTCCTCTATATCAATCTGGAAATCGACGAGAAGTCTTTCATCGACCGACTGGAGCACATCTATAGGGCGAAGAATATGCCGATGCATCCAAGCTCCAGCAATCTCATCGTGTGGGATCTTCGGGGCAAGGCGCTCCCGATGGATAAGTTGGCAAAGATCATCGTCCGGCGGTGCAAGGACATGCACCTCGCAGCGATCATCGTCGACCCCATTTACAAAGTCATTACAGGCGATGAGAACGCTGCCAGCGATATGGCGTACTTCGGGAACCAGTTCGACTACATCTGCCGCGAGCTGGGATGCTCTGTCATCTACTGCCACCATCACTCCAAGGGCGCGCAGGGCGGGAAACGTGCCACCGACCGCGGCAGCGGCTCGGGCGTCTTCTCCCGCGACGCAGATGCCATCATCGACCTGACGGCGATCGAGCTGAAAGAGGAGGAAAAGGATCAGTATGGGTGCGACGTCGCTTACTGCTGTACCTGCATCCTTCGTGAATTCAAGACGCCGAAGCCGAAAGCCATCCTCTTCCAGTACCCGATCCACGTACTCGCTCCGGATATCGATCCGAAGCGCACTGAAGGCAGCATCGAAGGAAACCGCGTCAAGGGGAACATCACCCAGACGCAGAACCGGAACGACCGCTATGAAGAATTCATCCGGACGCTGGAGCATCATCTCGCTAATGGGGATGTGGTGAATCAGAACAATCTGGCAGATGAGATGCAGATTTCTGCATCAACAATTCGCCGTTACTTGAAACAGGCAAATGAACCTGTTCAAGTTTACGAAGTAACGGCGGGACGAAGTGGGCGAATCCGACGGCTCGATGAGCACAACTAAACCCTACCATAAACCCTACCAACTCTATATAGAAAATATATGTAATGGTAGGGTTTCATCTCACGCGGTGAATGGGGGTGTAAGGGTGGGTGTTCCTTAACATACACACCCACCCCTTCCACCCCTTCACTCACCGGAAAAAGAGTTTTCTGGATTTAGGCGCAGTTTTTATGATAGCAAATCAGCCGATTTTGTAAGCAGTCAGAAAAATACAGATTTGTATTTTAGGAGGAATCATGACAGAACAACAGATGTATGAGATCATCGCGAAGAAAGCGGATGAAATGAAAGCTCTTATACCAGGAACAAAAGAAGTCCTCATCGCGGTTAGTGGCGAGTATGGGTGCGAGACTTTGGTAGACGCCAAAGATCGGGGGGAGCTCGTGGCTGCCTTCTTGTCTATTGCAAGCTCAGCGGCTGCGGCTCTCATTGCGGCAGATCATCCTGATGTGAAAGGGATCCCTCTGGAGAGCCCAGCAAATAAGTACACGTATATGTTCCTGAATCTTATGAGTGCGACGGTCGCACAGGCTCTAGGCATCAGCGCTGAAGAACATATGGATGCGGCCGCACATTGCAAAGAACTGCTCTAGGGGGGGCAGTCATGCGAAGCATTCTTGTGAAGGGCGCTGACCGCGTCGAGCTGACGATCCGAAGCTATACGGACCGGACGGGGCGGACGCCGAAGAAAAAAGTATTGCTGCAGATCCATCGCTACATAGAGAAGGATGATAAATGGACGAACAAAGATATCCCGTGCAAGAGCGAGGCAGAGGCTTTGATGAAAATGCGAGAAGTCAATCAGTATTGGATAGAATTTCACGGTTATACAGTTACACATGAGAGGAATGAAGAACCATGATTATTATTCAGACAGAAGATGGAGCTATCGTCACGAACCCGAGAGAAATCTATATCGACAAGGATCTGGACGGGCATCTGCATATCTACGCGGACTTGTCCAACACAGACCGTATCAAAGCTGTAAAGCTGACAGTGTTCAGCTATTCAAAGAATGAATTGGGGAAGATGCTTGAAAAGCTGTATCAGAAAATGGACGACTGGCTTTTCATGAGCGATTGTCCGCATTACGTCACCAGCATGAAAGAGATACTGGATATGGCGAAGCAGGATCGCAGGGAGGCGTCTCATGACTGACTGGGAGATCCTGCTCTTTGTCTGCATCGTCGGGATGGGGCTGCTGGTAACGATTGCTTTCCTCTTCGGAAAGATTGGGGATCTTTGGCTGGCCGTCGCCGACTTGCAGGACGACCAGCGGGAAGTGGCACGCGACCTGATGGTCTTAAAGACAGAGGTGGATGCTATGGCAGCGCGAGAAGCGGAAAGACTGAGGGGGGAGAGGATCTCATGAGCAGTACGGTGTGGTTCTTCGTTGGTGTGCTGACGGGCTCGCTGGTGGCGACTGCTGCCATCCTTCTTACCGTCGAATGGTTACTCAGGAGGAAGCGATGAGTATGGTATATTTCTTCGTGCCGGGTAAGGTACAGGGCAAAGCAAGACCGCGGTTCTCTTCACGAAGCGGGACTGTCTACACGCCGGGCAGAACAAAGTCTTATGAACGGCAGATCGCAGAAGCTTATGAAGCACAGCACGGGCCCTGCTTTGATGGGGCTGTGACGGTCGTGATCGAGGCGGTCTTTCCGATCCCGAAGTCCTGGACGCGGGCAAAGAAGGCAGAGGCGCTGGCGGGAAAACTTACGCCGGGGAAACCAGACATCGACAACATTCTAAAGGTGGTGCTCGACGGACTGAACGGCATCACCTATGAAGACGATAAGCAAGTAGTTCTGACTCAGTGCAAAAAAGTTTATGCAGACACAACCCGTCCCGCGGGGCTGCGGGTGTACGTCCATTCAAACGGATAATGCAAACGGATATTATTAACAAGGAGGGACTAAGCATGATCGACACAACCGGATCCCTACTCAGCAGACAAGTGCGCAGGAAAATCGAGCGTCAAAAGAATAAGAACGCTACACTCACGGTCAAGCCGGAGTATCTAAAAGACTTGTGTGCGCAGGCAGTCCAACAGGAAGCAGCGAAATTAGCGACACATGCAAAAAATGAAGCCGTATCAAGGCTATTTGAAGAGCTAATCGCGATCCCGGTCATGGTCATCCATGATCACTTCGGCCAGCTTAGGAAGAAAGACGGACGGGAAGAGCGGTTTGCAGAGATGTGCCTCGAACTTTACGACACAGTAGAGAAAGGGTTTGTAACGCCGGCGGAGCTGAGGCAGTGCTTATTCGAGGAGGCTGGGGTGCGGTTTAAGCGACCCAGCGACTCACTGACGTCAGAAAGAAAAGAAGCGACCAAAGTATGATCCTCTATTTCCGCAAGGGAGCCAGAGTGACCGAGCTCTTGCTGGCGAAGGATACCCTGAGGCCGGGCATGCTTACAAGGGGTTACATTTTCATGGTGATCGAGAGCGACGCCCGTGGACATATCGGGATCATGCCAAGCGAGCGGGAGCATTTCGATCTGGAGTGGATGGCAAACGCGGCCTTCTGGACGCGCGCGCGGCAGCTTTCTGACAGCGGGTGGGAGGCAGACGACTATCCGGGCGCAGTCATCCTCTTGAAGTACTACGAGGCAAGTGACATGGCAGAGAAGAAGAAACGCACGCTTCAGCGAAAACATGAAAAAAGGCAGGCACTTTGCCAGAGGACGTATAAGCCAAGGCTCTGCGTCGTATGTGGGCACCTGTTTCAGCCGAACACCGCAAAGCAGAAGTACTGCAGCATAGGCTGTCAGAAGCGGTATTGGCAGGAGGCGCACCGGCGTGAGAAGAAGGAGAAACCAGAATGACGGAGGAAGAGATTAGAGATTTCTTCGAGAAGCTGCGCAGCCAGCGGCAGGAGCTCTATGATCTGATACAAGAAAGGGAACACGTGGCAAATGACATCGCCGCCGTAAAGGCGGTGCAGTACGATAAACCGAAAATCACTGTCACGGTGAACTCTGACTTGTCTCAAATACTGGAGCGGATCATCGAACGGTGCGACAAGCTGGATAAGCGCCTGCTGGAATGCATGGACATCCTCACCAGTATGAGAAAGAAAGCATATGAATTGCTTGCCCTGTGTCGTGATGCGAAGGGGAAAACGATACTTTATGATAGATATCTGGCTGGCATGTCATGGCGAGAGATCGAAGAGAAACGTGGGTTCACAAGGCAGTGGCTGAATCGCATGCGAGACCGCGCTATCCGTATGATTTCTCAAAATACCTCTTGACTGTTTACATGAGTTTACATCGGATGATGATATAATAGTAAAAGGGAAATCGCACAGGGGAGAAATTCCCGACAGGTCGGTCTGTGCTATCGTTTCCATGCTTGGCCTCCTTCAAATTTAAGGTATGCTGTAAAAGAGCGTCTCATAAGAGGCGCTCTTTTGCGTGGTAGCCTGTAGTATAATGAAGCGAGATATCCGATTAGGAGGAGGCTGACTATGAATAGCTGGGCAGAAAAGAAATGCTTGACGGCGCTGATGAAACTGAAGGGCGCAAAGGAAGGCGAATGGTTTTCGCTGAACGGGCATGAGTATGTGGTCCGCGCTGGCGAGCTCTATACTCGAACACCCGAGCCCGCGCCTATGTGTATCGGGATGATGCTTGAAGATGATACCGCAATCAATCAATACACATTTACCCCGCAAAAGGGAGATTTCTATCACTATCTAGTCCTTAATAGGGTAGCGGAGCAGATAGAAGCCAGACATGCGATTTATCAGGGGAACAAAATGGACGAGCAGAATGCTCGGATGCATAATTGCTTCAAGACTATGCTTGATGCCGTAAAATATAAAGCGTTGATACGACGCGCATTAGAAAAATAAAAAAGCTGTCCGAGAAATCGGATGGCTTTTTTATTGGCAAGGCGGGGGTATGTTTGAAAATTTCAGCACGCCTTGCGTCGTATCGGCGGGGAGTTTTCTTTTTTTCTCATCATTGACGGAAAATTAAGGTAAAATGGCAAACATTAAGAGAAATAGGGCGATTAAGGCGCTAAATGACTACATTTGGACGTTGAATCATAAATGCAGTTCTGTCACCCAAATTAACCGGGAGCTGATCCTTCAATATTGCCGTTTTATGGTGATGTCCGAAGAAATCAGCCAAGAGATAGCGGCTGCGCAGGATGATGTCAAAATCACCGCATTGAAAAATAAAATTATCCTGTACAAGGAATATAACAAAATCGCACTGAATCTGTACAAGGTACTGCGGTTCAGTGACATCAAGGATGAGCTGGCGGATTATGGTAACCCATACACCCGGATTCTGAATGAGGCGGAGAAAGATGGCGACTTTTAAGCGGTGTAGTAACTGTCACCAGTTATTCGTAGGGAAAGAATGTCCCGTATGCCGGGCAAAAATGGCGGCGGCTTACCAAAAGAAACGGCTTCGCATGAATGAAAGCACAAGGCGCTATCACTCGCGCGTATGGCAGCGATGCCGCAAGGCTGTGATTCTGAAATATTCGGGCTATGATGTATGGCTGCTGGGCATCGGGATCTGGGAAAAGTGCGATCCGGCATATGTTCACCATATCGCTGAAAGAGACACTGCTCCGGAACGATTTTTAGATGAGGACAATCTGATCCCGGTCGGGCATGCCAGCCATGAAGAAATCCATGCCTGGTATAACAATGGGCACCGTAGTGAAGCGATTGCCCGCATCCAGAAGGGGAAAGAGGTGTACGAGAAACGGTTTGACTATGAACATAGAAGACGCGGTGAAACATCTGCGCATCCCCCATGAACTGTCTGAATTCATCGGGGATTACTATAAAGCTCTAGTTAAAAGAGCGGATATGGATCTCTTGGGTGAATCTGAATTTCGTTGCTTCGCCCGCTTCCTGGACATGTACGCCAGTGGCAGGTATCACTTTGCTGGGAAAGCCATGCGGCGGCTGTTTCAGTTCCTGCATATGCTGATTTACATTGATGAAGACGGGAAACCCCGGCATCTGGAGCTGTACCCGGTACAAAAATTCATCATGTGCGGGATATTCGGGTTGAGGACCCCTGATGGTGGTTACGTGGTCAATACGGCGAACCTGTACATGGCGCGGCGTAATGGGAAATCTTTTCTATTATCCGGCGTACTCCATTACCTGATGGGAATGAGTAAGTTCCGAAATGAATTGATTGTACTGGCATCGTGCAAGGGGCAGAACGCGACCATCTGCTTCAATGAATTCACGAAGTTCATTGAAAACGATCCCTATCTCGCGGAGACGTTCAGCAACGTCAATAAGACGGCCTGCTGGGCGAAGAATAAAAATACAGGGAACCGGCTCGACATGTTTCGTACCGGCGGCGGGGCGAAGAACTCCCTCGATGGCTATACGAACAAAGTAGCCGTCATTGACGAAGAAATGCTCTGCGATGAAATCATTCCAAAGACCATCCAAGATGGCCAGGCGCATTTTAAGGACTCCCTGCTGGTGACCATGTCGACGGCGCAGTTTTCCGTGGGAAGCGACAACCACAAGAAATGGTTGACGCTTCGGAAAATGCTCTACGAGGATGCGCTGCCTGACAACGTTTTCCTATTTCTTGCTGAACCGAATCAGGAAGAGCTGCAGGCGAAAGAATTCGGAGCCATTACTACGTGGGGCAAGGCAAACCCGGTGTTGCTGTTCGAGCCCGATGGGTTCACCATAAAGAAACACATCAAAGAAAAGTATGCGCAAAAGGCGCGCGCAGCATGCGCGGAAAAAGGATTCGCCCTCCAGTCCTTCGTGACGAAACAATGTAATGCCTGGTACTCTGCCGAAGATCGGAGCTTGTGCTCCTATGATCAACTGAAGGCCTGCGGCGTAGACTATGGCATGGACGATGTAATAGCTAAGGGCTATGTAGATTGGTACTTGGGCGTCGACCTGTCTCAGACGCTCGACCTTTCCAGCGTTGTGCTGCTCTGCTTCGTTGGCGAAAGCAAGACGGGCAAGCTGCTGAAGAAAAACAGTCCGGCGGCGCGGCATCGGTTATTCATGCACGTCATGTCTTGGATGCCGGAGAACAAACTGCAGGAACACATAGAGAAAGACAAGTTCAGCTATACCGATTATGTCGGGACTGAGCTTTTTTTATGCAACGGGGCAGGCGGCGACAATATCGATACTCCGCAGATCTTCGAGCAACTGGATACGATGAGAGAAAAGAATGGGCTTCACTTTGTGACCATTGCGTCGGATCCGTACAACGTGGCGGGGATTCAGGATCGGCTTGAATCGGTGTGCGACACCTTTATCCTGCAGAACCAAAGCCCAAAGGCGCTCAGTCAGTATATCGAAGCCTTCGGACAATATCTGAAAGACGGGGTGCTCGTTTACCATCGCGGGCATGAAGACATATTTGAAAAAGCAGTGACCAATTCTCTTCTCGTAAGAAACCCATCCGGGTTCTATTCGGTGGAAAAGGTGAGCCTCCGGGCTGACAGCAATATCCGTATCGACCCCGTAGATGCTGCAATCACTGGATTCATTGCTCCGTATATTGATTTCAATAGCGACCTGCCCACGGGTGATGAGATGGTCGATGAATGGATGAAAGAAATGGGAGGCACGAATGATTAGCGTAGACCAGGTGAAAGACTACCTGCGGATCCCTTATGAAGAGGATGATGCGTATATTGAAAGCGTCATTGGGCAGGGCTATTCCTATATCCGGGACGCGGTGGATGACTTTGATGCAATCTATGCCGAAGATGCCGCCTTTTCCGATAAATGTGATATGTGGGTGTTGACCCAGTGGATGCCGAGTGCCTATGACCGCCGCGAGGGGATGTTCGCCGGTGCAGTCACGATGGATTACACGGCGCGGGCGATGTTGACCCAGCTGCAGATGTATAGAAAAGAGGGATGACTATGGATTTATTTATTAACGGTGCCATTTATAATCTGGCGGCGCTGCGTCAGCAGATCGAAAACGCCGCGGAGGACGTGGTGCTGCACATCGATTCTCCGGGCGGGGAGGCACTTGAGGGCCTAAATACCGCGCATTGCATCGCGAACGCGAAATGTAAAGTGACGGCGCGCGTCGGGTTCCTTGCAGCATCCGCGGCGGCTATCATCGCTCTGGCGTGCGATGCCGTCGAGATGGAGAAAAACAGTCTGCTCATGCTGCATAACTGCTGGACGATTTCTATCGGATCCAAAACTCAGCTTCGTAGTGATGCGGACGGTATGGAAGCCATTGACAAGGTGATGCACAACATCATCGACGAGCATTGTGACGACGGTTCCATCTTTGACGCGATCGAAAAAGGCGATGTGTATCTGACCGGGGAGGAAGCCGCTGCCACCTTTGACCACGTCTCTCTGGTGGCCACAAAGAGAAAAGACGGCATGGCGGCCGAGGCTCCGCTGGTGAACCTTGTGCAGGAAAACCGCGAATTGAAGAAGCAGGTGGAAGACCTGCGGCGAAAGGATGCGTATATCGTACCTGAAAATCTGCAGGTGCTGATGGATCAGGCGAAGGGAGTGTAATACCATGTTCGACCGAATCAAGGCGTACTTCAACGGCTTCGCCGCGAACCGGAAACGGGACGGTCCGCGTACCAGCGTGATCCCCATCGGGCGCGGTCGGCGTGTAACGGTGGACGCCAATGGCGATGCCGTGTATTCGACATGCATTGAGACGCTTGCCAGGCAGATCGCACAGACCAGATGGGGGCTCTATGGGAAAGACCATCAGGAAATCACACGATTGATGGCAGGATTCGAGGAAGTCTTGAACCTGCAGCCGTATCCCGGTATCAATGCTTATTCCTTCTGGGAGTACATGGAGAAGCAGCGGCTCGGGTGTGGGAACGCCTTCGCCTATATTTGCTGCGACGAATTGGGTAATCTGACAGCCTTAGTCCCCTTGGATGCGGCTCGCGTCCGTATGTACTGGGATGATGCCAATATTCTTGATGGGGCGCGGCGTATCGTCTACGAGTATACGGACGCGGTAACCAGTAGAACCTATACGATTTTGCCGGAAGAGATGCTGCACGTGAAGGCATACTCGGCGAATGGGCTGGTCGGCAGAAGTGCGCTCGAAGTGATCCGCAACACACTGGACGGGAATGCAGAAGTCGAAAGCGCCCTGCGTACCAGTGTGGAAAACGGATTCAGCGGAACCATCGTGCTCTCATACACCTCCGATCTCTCCGTATCCAAACAGAAAGTACTGCAGAAACAGGTGAAAGAGCTGCTGTCGAATACCGACAGTACGATTCTGCCGCTGCCTGCCGGGATGAGCGCTTCGAACATCTCGAACAACATCAAGGACTATTTCGACACGCTGAAGACCATTAACACGCAGGAAATCAGCAGCTTCTTCGGCATCCCGCTTTTCATGCTGAACGTGGTAGGCGGCGCGGGGACTGCGACATTTTCTACGACGCAGATGACGTCTTTTTATAACAATACGATCGCGCCGATCGTGAACCAGTATGCGCTGGAGCTGACTATCAAGCTTCTGACGCGTCGCCAGAGGCAGAAAGGCTTCCGATTCGACATCTGCAATAACGTATTTGATTTCTTAGATGCGGGCGCAAAGGCTAGTGTGCTCTGCGCTTATACGGGCGCGGGCATCCTGACGCCCAATGAAGCCCGCATTTCTTTGAGCTATCCCGAAAGTGACGATCCGGCGGCGGACAAATTGAGCCAGCGCGGCGGGACGGGACTTCTGGGTGATAGCGCAACAAACGAAGGAGGAGAAGGACAAACCAATGATTCTTGATGATGATGAGAAAATCAAAATCGGCGGGAAAGAGTACAAAGTACGGTTTACCGTCAAAAGTATTTTCAATCTGGAAAAGGAGCTGGACGAAAGCTTGCTGGTCACCTTAGGCAGGCTTCAGAACGGTGCGGCGATCCCGCTGCATACCGTATACTCCCTGCTTCGATGGGGGCTCGCGGGTGGCGGGACGGTGCTTTCCGACGATGAACTCGACAATCTTTTTACCCAGCTCATGGCGGAAGGAAAGTTCACGTCGGCGTCCGTGGCCCTGTTTAAGGCTATTGCTAAATCGGGAGCTATCGGCGACCCAAAAAAGATCATGGCAGTCAGAAAGAAGACATAAGTCCGTCCTTTACGTCATTCACCGATTTTTTTAAAACTTTAGAGCCTATTGCGCTTGGAGAGCTTCACCTGCGGCCGGAGCAGTTTGCGGGATATACCATGGCCGAGCTTGAGGCGCTGATCAATGGCTATATCCGCCGCTACCAACACCTCGAAGACCTGTTTATTATCAACTGCGCGCTGCCTGCTTACCGGGCGGCCTACGGCAATAAGGCGCCGAGCTATAAACAGCTCACTGCTCATAGAAATATGACGCAACGCGCGAAGCCGCCCGACCATTTGGACGAAGAGACCGAGGCGTACTGGCTCGCTATTTTAGATGGAGGAACATCGAATGTTAAAAAGTCTTGAAATGAAAGCAGAAATCAAAGCCCTGCGCGAAAAGATCCAGGCACTGATTGACCAGAAAGAGAATGTGCCGACCGAAATGCAGGATGAACTGCAGGCCGCGCTGTCTGATTACGAAAAGCAGCTCGAAGTAGAAGCAGCTGCTAAGAATTCCAAAACCAAAGGAGAAAATAACATGGACAAGAAAACTCTTAATGCAGCACTGAAATCTTACCTTCTCGGTATTAAGAATGAAGATACCGCAAAATTCTTCGGCGCAGCGACTGGACAGAACGGCGCAACCGGAGCAGACGGCGGCGTGCTGATCCCGTCTGAACTGCTTGACCTGAAAGAAAATAACGGTATCAATAATGACCTGCGCACTCTGACTACCGCCGTCTCCGTGGGTACCCGCACCGGCTCTGTCCCGATCATTAACTACTCTCAGGCTGTAACACTGACCGATTTCGATGAAAACAACGCGATCGCAGAAACGAAAGCCGTATTCACCTCCACCAAATTCAACCTGGCATCCAAGGGCGCGATCATTCCGGTATCCCGCGAACTGCTGATGGATGCCAAGACGGATGTCATGGCTGTGATCGGCAAGCTGTTCAACCGCGTCTATGTGAAAGCGGTCAACAAAGCAATCCTTTCCGGTGCTAAGGCAGCCGTTGACGCTACTGCCACGACTGTTACTGCAATCGCATCCAAAGAAGGACTGGATGCGATCAAGTCTGCCGTCATTTCCCTGCCGCTGGATGCGGGCGCTAATGCGACCATCGTCATGAACCAGAAGACCTTCGCGGCAATGGCCGTCGTATCTGATAAAGAAGGCCGCTACCTGCTGACTAGAGACGCAAACGGCAGCACCATCCGCCAGCTCGAAGGTCGCCCGGTTATTGTCGTAGAAAATGACGAACTGGCCGACAACACCGTACTGGTTGGCGATTTCCGCGCGATGTATCACATCGCTTACCCGGATCTGGAAGTCGCGGCAGATGAATCTGCAGGTTTCCGCAACAACTCCGTACTTGTCCGTGCGATCTGCAGATTCACCGACATCAACACCTATACCGCCGCCTTCACTGTCATCAAGCAGGGCGCTTGAAGTGTTCAAGAGAAATCCGGGACGGTTCACACATAAAGTCACGCTCTTGAAGCCTATGGCCCCGGAGCGAGATGAGCTAGGCGGGGTAAAGAGCGGCGGCTTCAACGAGGTGGCCACTCTTTTTGCCATGTGTGAGCAGAAGGATCAGAGCAGGCAGGTATTCGTTGGCGATTATGTGACGGCGGATACCCGGTATTTCGTGCTGCGAGACATCCGAGGGCACTACCCCATAGACGTCTCGTGGCGGCTGACGTACCGGGGCTATACCTGGATCATCAACGACGTCCGACTGCTTGATGAATCACGTCCCTATTATTTGCAGATCACGGCGACAGCCGTGAATGGGAGTGGGGAGGCATTATGAATTACAAAGCCCCTTTTTATGCGGTGAACCTGTCCCTGTACAAGGCACTCACCGGCATGGGGGATCTGGAATGGTTCGACGCCTCCGTCCCCGTCTTTGAAATCGAAGATTACTTCAAGCATCAGACCGAATTCGACTACGGGATCATCGGTGCGGCGAAAGCAGATTGCCATCCAAACGACGATATCGTACTGTGGGCAGTATCTACGGACATGGAAGTCTACAGCAACTACAAAGGCCGAAAGCGCATCGCCGAAAGGCTGGAATCCCTGCTTAACTTCCTGAGCAGTCAGGAAGGGTGGGACACTCTGCAGAATGTGCTGCATGCCAACGGCTTTCATCTGTGGCGGGTAACGGTCAATAATATGCGGATCAATCTTCCCATGTATTCAGAAAAGGGGATCTGGCAGAGCGGCGCAGCGAGCGTCGTACTGGAAATCTCCCAGTTAGAGAAATGAGGTAAACCATGGCTATTACTATTGCTAAAGAAAATTATCCGTCCTTTGCTGGCGGCGTCGGTGTATCCGGCAAGCGGCAGGTGCTGTACGTCAACTACGGCGAAGGTGCGACAAAAGACAAACCGGTGTGGACGCTCCTCGGGGGACTTGAAACCAATACCCTTTCTATTTCTGCAGATACTTCCACCGTGCAGACCAAAGAAAGCGGGTACTGGGCAGACGGTACCGTGACCAATAAGTCTTATGAGCTTTCTGCCGACGTCATCATGAAACGTGATAACGCCGCGCAGCAGGCGATCGAAGAATTCCTGCTTGACGATGCGATTACTGCCGAAAAAGGCGCGCTCAATATCGCGGTCGTTGACCTGGACACCAAGGAATACCTGTCCCTCGTGGTCGTTCCGAAGTCTTGGGAAATCACCGCAGACGGCAAGGACATGATCAAGAAGAAACTGTCTGCGACCGGCGTCGGCGAGCCGAAGAAAATGACCGGTTTCACAGCTGCTACAGTCTAAGAAAGGGAATAAGAAATGACACTGGATGAGCTGAAAGATGAGGTGCAGAAATACGCCGATCGCGGGTTTCATCAGGACGTCGTCAACGCTTCCTATGAGGCTCGCAAGGCGGTTAGGCTATTCATCGCACGCACCCATCCTCGGACGGCATTTGGCGGCAAGGCGCTGACCGACGGGATGTTCATCCGGGGGCGTTTCGATGTGCAGGCGTCCGTCATCGGGGTCCGGGTGTATGCCAATTATTTTGCACGCTGGTATAACACCGGTGCCTTCGGGCGCGTCATCCTGTACGGGAAGCGTAAAGGGCAGAAGGGCCCTGCGTATCCCGCCCGTGGAAACTATTTCGAATCGAACCGGACTGCGATAGAAGAATACTACGCAGCCGAAGTCGATAAGTATTTGAAAGACAAAGTCATCCTGTAGGAGGTGAGTACATGGCAGAAGCTAAGGTCGATATAACCGTAGCGGTGGAAGACGCCGGGCTGAAACGGCTGAATTCCTCACTTGCCAGCGGCCAGCAGAACGCGAAAACGCTGAGAGCCGAGCTGAAGAATCTGGAGCGAGAAACGCAGAATGGCACGAAAGCCACCGAAGAGCAGCGAGCCGCACTGCAAGACCTGCAGCAGCAGCTTAATATCCAGACTGAGGCGAATAAGCGTTATTCGAAGGCGATCAAGGAAGCCTACAATAGCGCATTGAAACAGGCAGAAGGTGCGGATGGGTCCAGTACCTCGCTCAAAGCTCTGGCTGGACGCATGCTTGAAGGCGTCAACGCTTCGTCCGTTATGAATACGGCCATTGGCATGCTGACTTCCAATCTGGCATCGATGGCGGCTAATCTTGCTGGTGATGTCGTTACCGCCCTCGCTGACTTCGTGGCGTCCATCTTCGAAGCAGGTGCGGCGGCGCAGTCTACCGTGGCACAGTTTGCGGCGATGAAGTACAACGTCGATGACGCTACCACCTCTTATAGAATCTTCAATGACCTTACGCGCGATCTGACGTACGATCCGGCGGTGCTGAATCAGATGATGGTTCAGCTCATTGATCTGGGCTATTCTGCAAAGAATGCCGCGGATCTGATCCGTCAGTGCGCCGATACGGCGGCTGGTTTAGGGCAGGGCGCCAGCGGCGCGCAGCAGCTTGTCGATGCCATTTCCCGCATTCAGGCAACCGGCGAACTGACGAACCGCCAGCTTGTTGCTTTGAAGACGGCAGGGATCAATCTGGATGAGGCGTTTTCTTCTCTCGGCCTGAGTGGAGACGACGCCATGCAGGCCGTAGAAGACGGCACGCTGGAAGCCAGTGATGCCGTTGCAGCGCTATCCGATTACATGCATGAATTCGATGGCTCCATGGAAACGTCGAAGCAGAACATCGATGACGCATGGGAAGACGTCACCGGGAACCTGAGTGCCTGCTGCGAAGAAATCGGGCTGTCGATCTTGAATGCATTCGACCAGTCCGAAATCGTGCAGAAGCTGATTGAGTTCACGCAGGACTTGCTGGATATGATACGAAGCGACGGAGTCAGTATTTTTTCTGACTTCGGGGACATCGCTTCCTATGCGCTGGATCTTATCAGTGACGGCATGCAGATCATCATCAATGTCATCAAAGTCGTTATCATGATGGCGCATGAGATGTATGCGGCATTCCGAAGCCTTGGGGTAAGGATTGCCAATGCCCTATCTCCGATCCTGCAGCCATTGGGGGAAATCTTCAGCATTCTGTCTAAGATACTCGGATCTCTTGGCCAGCAGATTTCTGCAGGTATCGATGTGGGCTGGCACAATGAATTCCCCGGTGCGCCGGATACTGGATCGGAGGAGAATCATTTCCGCCCGACGCAGCGCGCCTCCAGCGGCGGCAGCGCCGGAGGCGGTCGGAGCGGAGGCTCTTCTGGTGGCCACTCCGGGGGCGGCGCGTCCGTTTCTCGCGAAGAAAGAGAAGAAGAACGGCAGATCGATGCCCTGATTAAGAAGTACACCGACGCAGATAAACAGAAACAGGCGCTTGCGAAGTCCTCACTCGAATTGGCTAAGGCCAATGCCGCTATGCTTGTGGGGGAGAATAAGAAAGCCGAAGAAAACAAAATCTCGCTGCAGGGGCTGAAAGACGCGCACGACAAGCTTCTGACCGGTTGGGATGATGAGCTGGGAGTTGCGAAAAAGATCGCCGACGCGGAAATCCGTGACAAGGTGATCCGTTCCATCAATGAGCAGATCGAAGCTGAGAACAAGCTGTATGAAGCCAAGGTCAAGTCGCAGGAATTCCAGTATATGTACGACCAGAACAAAGAAGCGACCAAGACGCTACTGGATAACATTCTGGGCACGGATGATGAAGTAGCAGCGCGCATCAAGGAAATCAAAAAGACCTTGAATGAAAGCTTGAACGACATCGATGTGGCCATGGCGAATCCGAATGAAGAGGAAGCGCTGAACGGAATGGCCAAGCTGCTGCAGATGGCTCCCGAAGACCTGGAGGAAGAACTGGCCGCCAAAGGAGAGACCCTGCAGGCCTTCGCCGCGCAGTACAAAGAGACTTTGGCGGAAACGTCTGAAGCCGAAATTCAGCAGCTTTCTATCGGCGAGCAGTGGTCCAATAAAATGAAGTCTTATGCGGAAACCGTAGGCAAATCTATGGGGGCGGCCATGGCTGACTTTATTATGGGCGCGAAGACAGGGAAAGAGGCGCTTGGCGATTTTGTCCGGGGGATCATTCAGAATGCCGTCTCCATTCTGACGGAATGGCTGGCTGTATTCGCGATTTATTCTGCTTTCCCGATGTGGGCGGGCGGAATGACACCAGCCGATGCGGCGAATAAAACGGTATTCGGGGTATCGAAGAAGAAGGCGACCGGCGGCTTGATTACCGGTCCGGGGACAGGCACCTCCGATTCTATTCCGGCCATGCTTTCCAATGGAGAATTTGTCATCAATGCAGCGGCCGTTCAGCGACTGGGCACAGGATATTTGAACATGCTGAATAGCCCCCACTACGCAGAAGGCGGGCAGGTGGGAATACCGGCCATGGGCGTAGCGGGAAACGGTGGCAGCGTGACGCTGAATGTATCGGCCATGGACGCGTCGTCTTTTATGGATTTCCTTCGCGGCGGTGGCATGGACTCCATCAAGCAGATACTTTTCGATGGGACGCGAGATTTTACGACGGACGCGGGGGTGTGGTAAATGGCGAATCTTTTATTTCCCTTGAATGCCCGACGCGTGAAGTGGACTTCGCAGGTCGAGGATTCTTGGGACGTGACGGAGCAGAAGTCGGCCAGCGGGAAGCGACGTGCTATCACTTCGCAGACGCTGCCGGGGTGGCAGTTTACCATCGACTTCCCTGCCATGACGGCCGAAGAGCGGGATACACTCTTCGCTTTCCGTGCCCGCGTCAAGGGGTCGCTCATCCCCTTCTTCTACAAGGATGCGGAAAGCTACCATTGCGAGAAGCTGCGACTGGCAAGGAACAGCGATGGATCTTATCAGCTGACGGCCAACATGCATGGCCAGCAGGAGCCCACGTATTATGCGGATAAGCTGACGGTATGGGTCAATGGGGCGGAGCGCTCGGCGCAGGAGTACACACTCGACCGCGGGGCGATCGTTTTCAATCAGGCACCGGCTGCGGATGCGGTCGTCACGGCGACTTATGACTATTGGTGGAAGGTGGTATTCGCGAAGAAGAGTATCCCGGTGAAGCAGAAATTCGTGAATCTGTTTGAGTGTTCTATCGTATTGGTGGTGGTCCGATGAAGAGTGTAACGGAAGCGCTTTCCGCGTATCTCAATATGCAGAAAGAAATGGTATCGTGTGACCTGTACACGCTCACGCTTTTTAGTGGGGCGGCGTACTACTTCACCGATGCCGACCATGATGTGACCTACGAGGGGCATACCTACCGGCACAATGCGATCCTATTGAAGAGAGAGCAGACGAAGCTGAATAATGTCGTTTCCGTCGATTCCATGACGGTATCCATTTATGCGACCGTCGAGGACAAGCTGGGGGATAAACCCATTTTCCTTGCGGCGCATGATGGGGCATTCGACCGGGCGACGCTGGCCATGAGCCGCTGTTTCTTTGATTTAGACGGGAACGTGATGGGAACCGTGGGATTATTTTCCGGGCTGACGGAGGTCAAGTCATGCGGCGGGCTCGCCATGAAGCTCACGGTAAAAAGCAAAGTGCAGGGCATGTCGCAGGAATTTCCGCGGCGCAAATTTTACCCGCAAGGGACGTATGCCAATAGTGGCGGCACGGTGTCTTCCAGTACAGAAGAAGACTCGGCGTCCGTCATTGCGCCGTTTGTTCCATTGAAAGAGGTGTTACTGTGAATCCTATCGTAGAAGAGGCCTACACCTGGCTGGGAACGCCTCACGTGAACCAGGCGAAGGTCAAGGGCAAGGGCATTGATTGCGGCATGCTGCTCATCGCCTGTCTCGAAGGGGCAGGATACATCAAGCGCGGCGCTATTCAGATCCCGCCGTATTCCAATGAGTGGCATCTGCACCACGGCGAGGAATGGTTTTTGAAAGTCGTTGAAAGGTATTGCGCTGAAGTCCCCATGGCTGACATCCAGCCGGGGGACTTTTTGCTGTACAAATTCGGACGCTGCGTCTCTCATGGTGCGGTGTATGTGGGAGATGGTCGCGTGATCCACGCCATGGTGGAGCTCGGCGTCATCCTGTCTGACATCAATGACGTCATGTTCCTGACAGCCAAAGGGAAATCACGGCTGCACGGTGTGTATCGGTTCAGGAGGTAGCCATGGGATTATTTGGTGGTCACAATACGACCATAAGAGAAAATAAGATTTCCAGCTTCACTGTCTCCACGGCCGAATATGGGTCAACCGTCCCAGAGATCCTTGGCACAACGCGCATCTCTCCGAATGTCATCTACTACGATGACTTCACTGCACACGAACACCGGCAGAGCCAGAAAAGTGGTAAAGGTGGCGGGTCAAGGACGACGACCATCACTTACACCTATACCGTGGCGGTGATCCTCGCCTTGTGTGAGGGGCAGGTTTCCGGCATCGGCAAGATGTGGAAGGACAAGAGCCTCTACCAGTATCCCAATGGGGACATTGGACTCACGCTTTTCGATGGGAAAGAAGATCAGAAGCCCTGGGCGTACACGGCGGGCAAGCATCCAGATAAGGCGCTTGCTTATAGCGGGCTGGCTTATATGGCGGGTGTTATTGACCTCGGGGATGGCGGATCCATGCCGTCCTATAATTTTGAGGTGAAGGGCAAGCTCCTTGATACTGGAGACGGTGTGGACGTAAACCCTGCTGACTATATTCTCTATGTGCTGAAGAAAATCGGCCTTGGCGAGATAGAAATCGATGGGATAGGGAACTACAGGCAGTACTGCAAGGAAACGGACATGCTGATTTCTACGCCGTCCGATAAACTGGACGCGAAGGCAGCCCGAGAGATCATCAATGACATCGCCAACATCACCAATGCTTATATCTTCTGGTCAAATAACCGGCTGAAGATTGTACCGCGAGCTGACCGCCCCGAGGGGAAATGGAAACCGGACAAGACAATCCGGTACAATCTGACACCGGATGATTTCATCCCGCAGACCGGCGGCGTGTGCATTTCTTATAGCCGCAAGGATTCATCGGAAATTTACAACCGGATCTCCGTAGAATTTCTAAACCGCGCGAATGGGTATGAGAAGGAAATCGTCAATTATCAGGATAATGACGACATCAAGGAATTTGGAGTGCGGCAGGCGTCCACGACGCAGGCACATTACCTGTATACCAAGACGCGCGCCGTCAAGCTGGCAGAGGAATTGTGTCGCAAGAACAAATATGAACGGGTGAAATATACATTCAAGCTCGACTGGGCCTTTTGCCGACTAGAACCGGGCGACCTTGTCATGCTGAATGACCCGCTCATGGGGATAGAGAAGCAACCGGCTATGATCGACAGCGCGACCGAAGGAACGGACGGCATCATCACCTTCACGGCGATTTCGAGAGCAAAGGGCGTATATAGTGGGGCGGAGTACAACGTTCATGATAACGAACGCCCGCTTATTGATTTCAACCCGGATCCTGGCATCTGCGAACTGCCTATGATATTCCAGCCGCCCGCCCTCATGACGGATGCGGATAACGAGGTATGGATCGGTACGTGGGGCAAGGATCCGAACTGGGGCGGCTGCTCCGTCTGGGTGTCTGATACGAACCAGTATTACAAGAAACTGGGCACCATCGACAACCGGGCGCGATACGGGACACTGACGAAGCCGCTGAACCGCGAAGATACCGTACTGGAGATGGCGCTCAATCAGGACGGCTTCATCTCCGTGGATGCAGAGAGCGCAAAGAACGGCGACACGGTCATGTACATCGATGGGGAGGCACTGTCTTATCAGACGGCCGAACTTCTCGAAGACGGGACGTGGAGACTTTCGGGACTGGTGCGCGGACAGTTTGGCAGCGAAGCTGATTATCACGTGAAAGGGTCAAGCATCGCTCGGTGTGATGAAGCGTTCCTGAAATCAGGACTGGCCAATTCCTATATTGGGAAGACCGTTCACTTCAAATTCACGGCGTTCAACATCTTCGGGGGCATGGAGCAGAGCCTCGCCGATGTGCAGGCGTACCCCTTCGTGCCAGTTTCAGTACAGATCCCACCACCCGATGTGGAAGTGCTGAACGTCGAAAAGATGAGCTCTTCCATTCGTCGGTACTGGTGGAAATACACCTACCCCGAGCCGAATGACGTGGCAGGATTTATCTTGAAATACACGCAAAGCAAAGAGCTCAACTGGGACACGGGAATCCCCGTGCAGGAAGGGCTTATTACAAACCAGCCGTATGAAACGCAGACCATCCGGCAGGGCAGCCACGCCGTCATGATCAAGGCCGTGGACCAGAATGGAAACGAATCAAAGAATTTCGCTTACTGCCTGCTTGAGATGGGCGATCTGCTGCAGGAAAATGTACTCTTTGATCAGGATTTCGGCGCAGATCATTGGGCAGACATCAAGACCAGCGGCCTTGTACTGGCCAGCGACGGCTATATCCACGCCCCGAATACGTCCACCATGTGGCACGAAGCGGGCAGAAGACTGTGGAAGAAGCCCGCTGCCTATATGTGGGATACAGACTTCACGGCCTATGAGGTGACGGGAGAATTTGTAGCCCCTGCGTCGGGACAGTTCTGGCTGACCACGGAAATAGAAGGCCCCGCCATCGTGTACTACCGGCAGCTTCTTAAAGACAGCACCGCCGAGGAGCTTTGGAAGCAGTGGTCCGACAAAGTACTGGTACAGGCCGGTGCGACCATCCAAGTCAAAATCGTGGCGAAAAACTCCAGCATACAGGAAACCGTCGTTAAGAGCCTGCATGCGTATATCGATGTGCCTGACAGGGAGGAACACTTCGAAGATCTATCTATACCGGCAGAGGGCATCGAGCTCCCCATCACCACCCCGAACTACATGACCACCGCCGTGCGCATCGATGCCGTGCAAGGGAGCGGCGTTGCGAGGTATCCCAAGATACTATCCCGCACGCCCTGCCGTATAGCCCTGCTGAATGAAGACGGCAATCAGGTGGCAGGCGTCGTCGATATCACATGGCAGGGATTCGTCAATGAGACAGTTTAGCTATAGGAGGTAACAATGGCAGACGTATTAAAATTACAGTCCACCGCGGGCATGTTCGACTATCCCGATCCCGCGAACCCTTCAAAGGGGACTACAGAGCAGCAGTACATCGGATTTGAAAAGAACAAGCACTCCGTGCTTTCCAGTCTGGTAGCGGACGAGCTTTGGCAGCCGAGCACCGCCTATGCCGTCGGACAGGTGGTCAAGAGCCCGAACATGCCCGCGAACGTCGTCGCAAGAGTGGCCACCGCAGGGACGAGCGCAGCCGCTGAACCCGTCTGGAGCAGCGCGGGGCACACCATGGCAGACGGCACCGTCACATGGACGATGCTCTACCGCACGATCGACTACGCCACGCAGGCAGAAGTCACAGCGGGGACGAACACGTCGAAAATCGTAACGCCCGCTATGCTGGGCAGGACAATCAAAACAGATCTTGCGAGCGAAAACGCAGGAACGCTTAACGCAGCTGATAAGACAGTAGTCGGCGGCGTCACCGGCATTCTTCCAGTAGCTCATGGTGGTACAGGAACCGATTCATTAGCCAATGTAACCGTTGGCAAAGCAGGCACTCTGGTCGGGGATGCAGGGCTTTGGGACTACCTGCACCGGCTCGGGGTAAACCCTACACTGCCGACCACAAACGCCGCAATTAACACACTGGGCGTGTTTATGAGCTACTTTGACCAGAAAGATAAAATAGCAAACCAGCCGACGCAGTATGGGCAGCTTCTCAATATTCCGGCAGATAAATTACAGAATGCTTGCCAGCTTTGGGTAGAACAAGCTAACGGCCGCCTGTATCACCGCGGAGGGGATGCTTTAACCGCAATCAACGACACTCCGTTCAAACGCTTCCTCGACACAGATGACCTCTCGGCAGCGGGCGTAGTTGCAGGGGACGTTTCCAACCCAAAGAGCTGGTGGGTGAAGCTCGGAGGGGCGATCCCGATAATTATACAGGGTGGATATAATACGACGCAAAGCACTGTAACATTCCCTGTATCTTTTAAACGTCCAGTATTTGCAGTTGCAG
>CAKPQG010000012.1 GCA_934178345.1 uncultured Dialister sp.
ACTCAAGTTGCACATGGTTATTCCGCACTTTCTGTCAAAGAGATATTCGCCTTGGCAGCGATTTGTCTGACCTCATCTTCGCTGCAGCTGGACATGGATACGATGAACGATAAAGGCATTTTGGCTTTCAGAAGGCGCAAAACGAATTCATTGGCGGCATTCTGCCAGCCTTTTTTCTCGCCTCTGATTTCACCCCTCTTTTCGCCTCTGATCTCGCCTCTGATCTCGCCCCTCTTTTCTCCGAGTTCCATTCCTCTGCGGTATACGCCTACACTCAAATTGCACATGGTATCCACCATCCCTTCTTCTTTACTTTCCAATTCGATCTGGTACTTTTCTTCCAAAACTTTTTTCTTATGAGCAGCGGATTCATCGGATTTGAATAAATCATACAGCATGCGCAGCAGACGATTTCGGATATGGCGGCGGTCATTTCCGATATAGACCATGACGATTTGTTGCAGGTCATAATGGAGGCGCGCCTCACGGATGCTGCCGTACTCAGTGATTTCCTGCGTCACATAGCGGGTGATGCCGCTCTTTCCTTGCGGCGTATCCATACACAGCCAGATGCTGTACACCTTGCGGATTTTCTCGTAGTGTGAATGGTCAAATTCCACACCGTTCTGCGAGGAAATCAGGCGGCTGCCGTAGTAGAGCGCCCGCTTGATCATGGGATAGGATACATCGGAGCTTTGCTGCGCCTCCACATTGATGATGAGCGTCAGCGGATCGCCGCCAGGTGTGACAGCTTGGAAACGGATGTCGAATGTCGTGACACCTTCAGACACCGTTTTTTCCTCGGCGTTTTCTCCGCGGATTCGGAGACTGTTCGTCATATCTGGGTGCACCGGTACCTCAGCCACTTCTGGCGTACCGATGATGCAGTGCGTCTTGATCTCTTGCAGGTCCGTGTCTTTGAATTCCTTCACACAGTACTTGAGAATCCACGAGAGAATGCTCCTTGTCGCGATGAGTTTTTTCGCCACAGCATCATAGGCAGGACTTCGGCCATCCAGATATATGTCTGGCGTTGTTTCCATCATCGGCTCACCTCCCTTTCTTCCTCTCTATTTTATCATACCTTGGGAAGGTGGCGATACGAGAGTATGGCAGTTTCACATGCAAAAAGTGTGTGCATGCAGTATTTCCCCGACACAAAGCCTTCCCCGCGTGGGGCAATGCTATTAAGTTAAGCGGCAGATCATTCTTGGCTCCCCATCGGGGGAGCTGCCCGAAGGGCTGAAGGGGCAGCACTACGGTATATCCAACATTGTTCGATGACCGCTGGCATGCCCCATCTCGCTGCGCTCGAAATGGCGTCTCACTGGATTTTCGCGTCGCTACGCTCCTAAAAATCCAGTTCGCTTGCACATATTGCCTTCGGCACTTCCCCCGAAGGGGGAAGCAAGTCGTTACGGCGCTAACAATTTCCTTAACTTAATAGCCTTCCCCGATGGGGAAGGCAAAGAGGAGGCGGCTTCGCCGCATTTTTTAGATTTTAGTATCCTTTTTTCTTGTCGACTTCGTTCATGAGTTTTTCTCCGCGGGCGAAGGCGATGAAGTTCATCTGGAGGAGGGCGGTGAGTTTGTCCCAGAAGTCGGGAACCATGGAGGCGATGTGCGGGGTCATGATGACGTTGTCCATCTGCCAGAAGGGGTGATCGTCGGGGAGGGGCTCTTTCGAGAAGACGTCCATGCAGGCACCGGCGATTTCTTTCTGGGAGAGGGCGTCTATGAGGGCGGCTTCATCGACGACGGAGGCGCGGGCGATGTTGATGAAGAGGGCGGATTTCTTCATGAGGGTGAATTCCTTCTGTCCGAAGAAGTGCTCGGTCTCGGGGGTCGCGGGGAGGGCGGCGATGACGATGTCGGCCTCGGGGAGGACTTCAGCGAGCTGGTCTTCGAGGTAGACGTGGTCGGCGAACATTTCTGTGGAGAGGTGTTTCTTCACGGCAAGGATGCGTGTCTCGAAGACTTTCGCGCGCTGGGCGATGGCGCGGCCGATGCTGCCGAAGCCTACGATGAGGATGGTCTTGCCGAAGAGGGATTCCCCGCGGGGACGGATCCATTCGTGGGTGCTCTGGTGGCGGACGGCGTCGGGGATGCGGCGCATCCATGCAAGGAGGAGAGCGAGGGTGTGCTCGGAGACGGCGCGGTCGTGGACGCCGTGGGAGTTCGTGAGATGAATGGGGCGCGCGAGCATGGAGGGGGTGAGGAGACGCTCGACGCCGTCGGAGAGGGAGTGCACCCAGCGGATGTTTGGCCCGGCGGCAAGGATGGGCTCTGCGTCTTGGAAGCCCCACATGGCGATGGCGTCGGCGTCTGCGACATGGGGAAGGGCTTCTTTCGGTGATTTGTAGGATTCGACGATGGCACCGGGGACGGCTTTTTTCAGGGATTCGATTTTGTCTTCGGAGAGTGTATTGATGATGACAAGTTTCATGATGGGGCTCCTTTCTTCTATGGAAATCTTTTACCTATTATAGCATGGTTTTGGGGATGGGGGTCAGCCCGTGGGGCGGATCGCCCCTTGATTACGTTTGAAAGCTCTGCTTACTAGTTAGGAGTGAGGAGTTAGGAGTGAGGAGTGGTGGTGCGGCGCCAGATCCTTCGACTCAGTTCTCACTGTTCCGCCTTTACATGATCGAACATCCGACATTTCACTCCGCTCAGGATGACGAAATGCGCCGCGAAGTATAAATAGGGCGATGCCCGCAGATGGTATTTAGTCACCAGTCACTAGTCACCAGTCACTTGAGACTCCTAATCCCTAGCTACTCATCCCTGCTTTCAAACTTGTGGTGGCGGCTTCGCCGTATTTATTAGAAGATCGTCTCAAGTGCGCCGTTAACGAGAGCACCCGAGCGCCGCGGGTGCGGTCCCCCTTCCCCTCGAGGGTAATGCTATTAAGTTAAGCAGCAGAACGTTCTTGGCTCCCCATCGGGGGAGCTGCCCGAAGGGCTGAGGGGGCTACGTAGCGGTATTGCATGTAAGTGTTGGAATAGCGATAGTATCGGACTATTCAACATAGCACGCTATACCGCTAGCATGCCCCTATTGCCTTCGGCACTTCCCCCGAAGGGGGAAGCAAGTCGTTACGGCATTAACAATTTCCTTAACTTAACAGCCTTCCCCGCGTGGGTAAGGCAAAGAGGAGGCGGCTTCGCCGCTCAAAAAGGAAGCCAACCCCGCCTCGCTGCGCCCCTCGCCCCTTCCAAGGGAAGGGGCTCGCGTGGACGCTCCCTCCTTCCAAGGGAAGGGGCTCGCGCGGTCACTCCCTCCTTCCTATGGAAGGAGGTGCCCCGAAGGGGCGGAGGTTGGATGCTGCTATCCCCGATACAAAGTCTTCCCGGTGTAGCGAAGGCGGCGATGTGAGAAAATGTTCCTTGTATTTCTTTTCGTCCTGCCACCGGTGATTCTGATTTCTGTTTTCTCATAAAAGAAATAAAACGTTCTGTCGTTCTCTGTAAAAGTATTTACGAATCCAGTATAATAGAACAAATGATATGGACGGGGCGGTGACTAGTGACTAGTGACTGGTTAGCCGGAGACATCAGACTGATTCTCGTATCGTCATTGAAAGCGTTGCCGAGAAATCTTTCTTGCAGACCGCTAAACGAAGAATGTGTGAAAGCAGAAATTCGTCGCACCAAGGCGTTGTTTCCGTACCGGTGTCTATGTGATACTGACCGCAGTGCAAGAAAGACCCTCGGCTGCGCTTCCGATGACGACGGCGCGAAGCGCTATCAAAATTCTGCGGCGCTTAGATCCTTCGACTCAGTTCTCCTGTTTCAGATAAGCCATTTTCTAACATACGACTTTTTTCTCCGCTCAGGATGACGAAATGCGACGCACCACCCCCGTTGAACCTTTTAAGGAAACACTGATTAAATCGTTGTCAGATTTTACTCTTGAATTTTTAGGCATAGCAAGGAATAACCTGACGCGAATAGCGAGCTATTTAAGGAAGGCTATGACGAAGCTATGCATAAAAATTCTTGTAAAAGCTGACTCTGCGATTTAATCAGCGTTTCCTTAAACCCATAGAACACGCTGCACCCCTTTCGCACGCCTCAGGGGCTAACCCTGAAATCTATATTCCTTTATCCTTTTTCTCAAGGAGGCACTATGTTATCTGACTGGCTTCATTCGAAGCGCATGAAATATATTTCCTTCGCTGTCCTGCTTTTTCTCTTGATGGGGGGCATTTATGTCTATACTCATCGCGGGGGGCAGGGCGCGCGGAAGGCCGAGGTGCGTCCGACGGTGAAGGTCGTGACGCTTGTGCGGCAGGATATGATGAAGCGGATCGTGCTCTCGGGGGAGACGGTGCCGAAGGCTTCTGTGGATATTTCTCCGAAGTATGCAGGCCGCATCGCGGAGGTGGCGGTGGATCTGGGGGACGCAGTGTCTCTCGGGGATGTGCTTCTCCGTCAGGATACGAAGGATGTCTCGATTTCTATCGGAGAGAACCGCGCAGGCAGCGCGCAGGCGGCGGCTGAGGCTGTGACGAGCCGTGCGGAGTATGATGCGGGGACGATGAAGGCGCAAAGTGACTATGAGAATGCTCTCGCTACTTATGAGCGTTACCAGCAGCTTTTCGATGAGGGGGCGGTGTCCCGTCAGGATCGCGATGACAGGTATCGCGCGATGATGGAGGCAAGAGCGGCGCTCGAGGGTTTGACGAGCCAGTCTATCGGCGGCCGTCCGGCGGTGATTGCCGGCAAGGAGGCGGCTGCGGAGAAGGCGCGTTACATGGTGGAGGCGCTCACGAATCAGCAGGCGGATATGACGCTCCTTTCGCCGCTTTCCGGTATCGTTAGCTATCGGAGGGCAGAAGCGGGCGAGTGGGCCACGGCAGGGGAGAAGCTGCTCACGATCGTCGATACGAGCGAGCTGTATCTGGACTGTCAGGTCGCGGAGCAGGATGTCGGCATCCTGCAAGAGGGGATGACTTTGGATGTGTCGATCGATTCGCTCGGGGAGTCGGTGAAGGGGACGATCCGCTATATCAGTCCGGCGATGGATGCGGATACGCATGCGTACAAGGTGCGTCTTGTTCTCACCGATCCCGCAGCGACCATCCGCGGGGGGATGTTTGGCCGTACGGAGGTGACGGCGATGCAGAAGAAGGATGTGTTCCTCCTTCCGAAGGCGGCTGTCATCGATCACAATGGGAAGAAGCTGGTGTATGTGGTGGGGGAAGATGGCCGCGCAGAAGAGGTGCCTGTCACGCTCGGCGCTTCCAATGATGAGATGGTGGAAATCCGGAGCGGTCTGGCAGCTGGCGAGAGGGCGGCTGTGACGAATCTGTCTAAGCTCAAAAATGGAATGGTCGTAGAGGTGAAGAATTAGGGACTGGTGACTAGTGACTGGTGACTAGGGACTGGTGACTGGTGACTAGTGACTAGGGATTAGGGATGACTTGTGACTGGAATGCCATCTTGGGGCAACGCATGCGAGACTATCCTTTCCCCGTATCGTCATTTCGAGCGAAAGCGAGAAATCTTTTTTCGTTCTCGGTCAAGCAGAAGATGTGAGGATAGCGGTATTTTCGTATCGCAGCCTTCCCCTCAAGGGGAAGGTGCCCCGAAGGGGCGGATAGGGTACTAGCGGTATGAAAAAGAGCGAGGGAGAGCGTCTCAAGTGTGCCGTTTACGAAAGCACCCTATCCACCGCTGACGCGGTCCCCCTTCCCCAATGGGGAAGGCAAAAAGGAGGCGGCTTCGCCGCAAGTAAAGAAAGCCAACCCCGCCTCGCTGCGCTCGGCAGCCCCTTCCAAGGGAAGGGGCTCGCGTGGACACTCCCTCCTTCCTATGGAAGGGGCGGTATGAAAAAGAGCGAGGAAATGCATCTCAAGTCGACGATATACGAGAGCACCCTATCCACCGCTGGCGCGGTCCCCCTTCCCCAAGGGGGAAGGCTAAGAGGTGCGACGCTTTACGTCGATTTTTGAAAACGGCGATGCCCGAAGGTGGTATTTCAGTCACTAGTCACTTTGCCCCTCTAATCCCTAATCCCTAGCTACCAGTCCCTAGTCACCAGTCACTCCCCATCCCTAATCCCCCGCTACCAGTGACTAGTCACTAGTCACTTAGTTCCCGTTTCCATCGTTATTTCCGGAGGCATGCATGAAGTCATTCAATCTGACCCGGTATTCCGTGACGCACCCGATCGGCATTTTTATGATCGTGCTGTTTTTCGTGGTGCTGGGTCTGTACAGTTATTGGCGTATCGGCGTGGAGCTGTATCCGAATATCAATGTGCCCTATGTCATCGTGTCGGTGCGCTATGATGGCGCGGATGCGGAGTCGGTGGAGCAGCAGATCACGAAGCCCTTGGAGGATGCGCTGTCTTCGGTGTCGAATGTGAAGCATATCACCTCGAAGTCGCGCACGGGGCGTTCGGATGTGACGCTGGAGCTGAATTTCGATGCGGATGCGGACGCGGCGGCGATCGATGCGTCGGAGAAGGTGAACCGTATCCGCAGGAAGCTGCCGGATGATGCGGATGATCCTGTCGTAGAGAAGCGCGATATGGATGCGGCGCCGATCATCGATCTGGCGGTATTGTCGAGTCATCCGCTGGATGAGATGTATTCCATGGCGGATAATACTTTCACGAATGATTTCACGAAGGCAGACGGTGTATCGGATGTGGAGCTGCACGGGGGGCGAAGCAAGGAGATCGCGGTGAAGGTGGACCGCGACAAGCTCTCTTACTACGGCATCACGATGAATGATATCATTTCCACTTTGAAGAAGGAGAATAAGCTGGCACCGGCGGGCTCGTCCTACACGGATACGCGACAGACGCAGATCCGTCTCTCGGCACAGTATGATACGGTGGAGGATATCCGCAAGATCCATCTCACCTGTGCAAACGGCGCGGTGATCCCGATCTCTGCGGTGGGGGAGGTCGTGCGTCAGGACCAGCGGGTGTCTCGCTTTGCGCGCATCAATGGACAGGATGCCATCGGGATTTCCATCTATAAGAACAGCAATGCGAATCTCGTCTCGACGGCAGACGGTGTGATGAAGGTCCTGGAGAATATGCGGGCGGAGTATCCGGACTACCAGTTCATCGTGGTGAATGACTCGGCGGACTATGTGCGCACGGCGCTGCATAATACGCTTTCGACGCTCATCGAAGGGCTCATCACGACGGGGCTCGTGCTCTTCTTATTCCTGCGCGGCTGGCGCTCGACGGCGTCTGTCATCATCGCGATCCCGACGTCGCTCATTGCCACGTTCTTCGTCATGTACATGGCTGGCTTTTCCTTCAATATGATGTCGCTCATGGGGATGACGCTCTGCGTGGGGATCCTCGTCGATGACTCGATCGTCGTCTTGGAGAATATCCACCGTCATCTGGCC
Source organism: uncultured Dialister sp. (assembly GCA_934178345.1). Lineage (GTDB taxonomy): Bacteria > Bacillota > Negativicutes > Veillonellales > Dialisteraceae > Dialister. The sequence goes on from CAKPQG010000012.1 coordinate 7,380, forward strand.
AAGGGGGAGAACGCAAAGGAGGCGGCGGTGGCGGGCCGTATGGAAATCGGCATGGCTGCCATCGCGATCACGCTCTGCGATGTGGTGGTTTTCCTCCCGATCGCTTTCATGTCGAGTATGACGGGGCAGTTCTTCAAGCAGTTCGGCCTCACGATCGTCTTTGCGTCTCTCTTTTCCCTCTTCATTTCCTTCACGCTGACACCGATGCTGGCGTCGAAATTTTTCAAGAACGGCGTGCATGTCCCCGATACGAAGCTCTGGCGCACGGTGGAGAAGATCGAGCAGAAGCTGGAGGACGAGTACGGGCTGGCGATCGCCTGGAGTTTCCATCATAAGAAGAAGCTCTTCGGCGGCGTCGCCATCGCGTTCTTCCTTTTCATGGCGATGGTGCCGCTCGGCTGGATCGGGATGGAGTACATGCCGCGCACGGATGAGAGCGGTTTCAATGTGCAGATCCAGCTCCCGACGGATGCGTCTGTCGAGCGCACGGATGCTGTGACGACGCGGCTCGAGAGATACCTCGCCGAGGTGCCTGAGGTGAAGTCCTACATGGCGATGGTCGGCGGGGGCAGCGGGGTAAATTCCGGCCGTATCCGCGTCTCGCTCATCGATCGGCAGGACCGCAGCCGCGATATCTGGGCGATCACGAATGAGATGCGCACGTGGATTTCTGAGAACATCACAGACGGCGATGTCCGCATCAAGGAGGATCAGGCGTCTGTCTCCGGTACGGCAGGCGGCGGGCTCGGGCAGGGCGGCGGTGCCTTCCGTCTCGAGCTGCGCGGCAATGATATGGCGGAGCTTATCACCGCCTCCGAGATGGCGCAGCAGATGCTGAAGAGCGGTGCCTACGGCGTATCGGACGTCAGCTGTACCTATCAGGAAGGGCTGCCGGAGATCTCCCTCATTCCTGACCGTGAGAAATTGAAACATTACGGCGTCACGGTCGGCTCTCTCTATGACACGCTGTCATCCGCGATCAGCGGCGCCGGCGCGGGCGTCCTGCCGAATGATCCGCTGAATAATGGCAATGACACGGATATCAACGTCTATTTCAAGGGCGGTGAATCGTACAGGACGAGTGACCTCGCAGCGATCCCCATCAAAGGGCAGGCGGGCATCGTCCGCATGTCCGACGTGGCGGCGCTCAAAGATGAAACGGGGCCGATCACCATCCTTCGCACGGATAAGCAGCGCGCTATCATCATCGGTGCGAATCCCGGCGGGCAGGATCTGAACGGGCTCATCCAGCGTTTCACGAAGGATCTCAACCAGACGGGCCTTCCGAAATCGGTGAATTTCCGCTTCTCCGGACAGGCTGACAGTATGCGTGAAAGCTTCATAGAGCTTTTGTCGGCGCTTCTCATGGGGATGCTCCTCGTGTACATGATCCTTTCCGTCCTCTATGAATCGGTGAAGACTTCTTTTATCCGTATGTTCTCGCTGCCTTTCGGCCTCATCGGCTCGCTTCTCTTCCTCTTCCTCATGAATGACACCATCAATATCTATTCCATGATCGGCATCATCGTCATGGACGGCGTGGTCGCGAAGAATGGTACGCTGCTCCTCGACTATACGCTGACGCTCATGCATCAGCACGGCATGGCGGCGAAAGAGGCTGTCATAGCGGCCGGTCGCGCGCGTCTGCGCCCGATCTTCATGACGACCTTCACCATGATCGTCGGCATGCTCCCGACAGCCCTCGCCCTGACGGCGGGCTCGGAGACACGAAGCTCTATGGCGTGGGTCATCATCGGCGGCCTCATCACCTCGACTCTTTTCACGCTCCTCGTCATCCCGATGATTTTCCTGTTCTTCCAGAGAGAAGAGTAAAGGGGTTCAGGGTTCAAGGTTCAGGGTTAGCCCGTGGGGCGTGCTGCCTCTTGATTACGTATGAAAGCTCTGCTCGAATGAGGAATTAGGAATGAAGGTGGCGGCTTCGCCGCGAATATATATGGGGCGATGCCCGAAGGTGGCAGGTAAGATACCTTCGGGCATCGCCTCTATTTATACTCGCGGTGAAGCCGCCACTACAACCCGTTGAACCTGAACCCTGAACCCTGAACCCTCAACCCGTTCTCCTTTTTGTGGTACAATATGACCAGAAGAATGACACTATCATTTCCGGGAGGTGTTTCTATGAAATCGTGGAAGAAGCGCAGCATTTCTGCGGCTCTGGCACTGACCTGCGTGGCTGCGCCCATGGCGTATCCGATGACAGCGTATGCGGCGACGACGGCGCAGAAGATCCTGTACGGCGCGGCGGCGATGCTTTTCATTTCCAGCTACTACTCCAGAATGGACGATCACAACCAGTTGCAGCTTCTGGATCAGTGTCAGCAGGAGACGGGCGTCTACGACTCGGCGGAGGCGGATAACCGTGTGCAGACCGTGTACCAGAATCTGAAGGATACGGGGCATGTGCTGCGTGACTACAAGGTCTACGTATCGCCGAGCGAGGACATCAATGCGTTTGCCAGCTTAGGCGGCGTGCTATGCGTGAACAAGGGGACGCTCGATGCGATGGATGATGATGAGCTTGCCTACGTCATGGCGCATGAGATCGCGCACGGCGAGAAGCGGCACAGCGTGAACGGTGTCAAGAAGCGCGTGGGGCTGGTGACGGCGCTGAATATTTATCTCGGAGATGCTTCGTATGGGGAGTATCTTCTGGGAAATATCGCGGCAAACTATGTGTCGAATGCGGTCTTCACCAAGGATCAGGAGAAGCAGGCGGATGACTGGGGTTTCCAGTACCTTGTCGAAGCGGGCTATAACCCGGGCGGCGGTGCGGCGTCTATGGAAGTGCTGCGTGCGAAATACGGCGAGAGCTCGCCGTCAGGCATCAAGGCAGTCCTTGCCCCGGGCAATCACCCGAAGACCAGCGACCGCATCCATAAAAATCTCAAATGGATGAATGCTTACTCGGGCAAACATGTCGAAGTCAAGGATGACTGGATCGTGGTGAATGGGGAGAAAGCCTTCCAGCCCGTCGCGGACAATGCGTACAGCCAGAAGGAGCGCCTCTATCTCACCGCGGGCAAGCTCGTGAAGCTGTATCACGCGGGTCATGTTCCTGATGCGGTTCTCGATGGAAATCAGATCTACTGCGGAGATACGGCCATTTACGAGCTGTCTTCGGAAGAAAATGGCAAAGCCTATACCGATGCGCTGAATCAGGGGATCCGGAAGGATCGCGGCGAACGTGTCGTCAGTGATTTTGATATCGATAAAAGGGGGAAGAAAGTGACTAGTGACTGGTGACTAGGAGACTAGGAGACATCAGACTCTTGCGTTGTCATTTCGAGCATAGCGAGAAATCTTTCTTGCAGACCGATAAACGATGGATGTGTAAAAGGAGAAATACATAGCACCAAGGCGTCGTTTCCGTACAGTGCTTATGTGATCCTGACCTGAGTGCAAGAAATATCCCTCGACTGCGCTCGGGATGACGATACAGAAAAGGGTATCCTCAAAAAGTTTGAAAGCAGGAATGAGTGGCTAGGGATTAGGAGCTTCGAGTGACTAGTGACTGGTGACTTGAATACTGCCTTCGGGCATCGCCCTATTTATACTCCGCGGCGAAGCCGCCACCTTCATTCCTAATTCCTAATTCCTAATTCCTCATTTAAGCAAAGCTTTCATCCACAATCAGTGGACGGTACGGTCCACGAGCTAACCCTGAACCTTCATTTTCAAAGGACGATTTCCATGAAAAAATTACTATCCATTTTACTTCTGCTGCTTATTGTTTGCGGCTGCGGGCTGGGTGCGCTCATCTGGGTGACACCGCCGCCGCCTACGCCGCCGATGTTCGTGCCGCCGCCTCCGTCGCAGGCTGTCTCGGCTGCTCTGATCGATGGGAATACGGGCGAGGTGCTGGCGGATAAGGAAGGACATCTGCGTATCTATCCTGCAAGTACGACGAAGATCCTGACCTGCATCATTGCGCTCGAAGAGGGCAAGGCGAAGCTGGATCAGAATGCGGTGATTTCTCCGCGCGCGATGGCGCAGGACGGGACGAATATCGGCCTTCGTCCGGATATGCCGCTCTCACTTCACCAGCTGCTGTACGGGATGATGCTGATCTCCGGCAATGACGCGGCTGTCTCTGTCGCAGAGACGGTGGGCGGCTCGTATGATCGTTTCATCGAGATGATGAATGAAAAGGCAGCTTCCATCGGGGTGCATGATTCCCATTTCGCAAATCCGAATGGTCTGACGAATCCGAACCACTATACGACGGCCTATGATATGGTGAAGATCGCGGCGTATGCGATGAAGAATCCTGATTTCCGGGATATCGTGAAGCGTCCTGTGTATCCGATGACCTATCGGAATGGAGTGTATCGCAATGTGGAAAACCGCAATGAATTCCTGACGAGCCACTATGAAGGGGCGAATGGCGTGAAAACGGGCATGACAGAAGCGGCGGGGGAATGTCTCGTCGCTTCCGCCGAGCGCAATGGCCGGCTTATGATCGTGGCACTCTACCATGATACGAATCGCTGGAAGGAAGCACAGACATGGCTCGACTATGGCTTTGCAGAAGCGGAGAAGAAGGCGGAGTATGAAAGACAGCTCGCCGCAGAGCCGAAGGTGTACAAGCTGGTGAACCAGTTCTTAGGGAGGGAGCCTCGTGACTAGGAGAAGGAAACCGCCGTTTCTGGTGCGGCTTTTCCCGCACAGCCCGATCCTGCGTGTTCTTTTCGTCGTCATGCTCCTGTTCTCGCTCTGCATTGTCTTCCGCAGCGGGTATCATTTCTATCAGATCCGCCAGCAGGAGGCGCTGCTTCTGGAGGAGAAGGAGAGGCTGTCCAGGGAGAAGGCGGAGCTCTCAAAGAAGCGGGAGGATCTCAAGGATGACGGACAGCTGGAAAAGAAGGCGCGTCAGGAGCTCGGCCTCGTCAAGCCCGGAGAAGTGCCGTATGTGAGATGAGGCTGGGGGCTGGTAGCTAGTGACTGGTAGCTAGTCACCTCTCATCTCTCTTCAAGCTTCTTGCTATTCCTTAAAAAATCACGTATAATTTAAATCGTATTTGTTTCGAGGAATTTGGAGAGGGCGAGCGCCTTCCCAAGGAAGGATTTTTTTGTTAGATGGCTTTAGAAGTCGGAAGTATTGTGGAAGGAACCGTTTCAGGGATTGCAAAATTCGGTGCGTTTGTGGAACTGCCGGAAAACAAGGTGGGGCTGGTTCATATTTCAGAAGTCGCCAATGAATATGTGAGTGATGTGGCGCAGTATCTCAAGGTGAAGGATACGGTGAAGGTGAAGGTCATCTCCATCGATGAGAAAGGCAAGATCGCGCTCTCGATCAAACAGGCGCAGCCGAAGACGGAAGAGAAGACGGCTCGTTTCCCCAGAAAGGAAGGCAGCGAGCATCGTTTCCAGAAAAAAGAAGGCTTCGAGGGAAGAGCTCCTCTGCACGAAGCGCCGCGTATGCCCGAGCGCCGTCCGTTTGCCGGCGGTTATCGTTCGCCGCGTCATGAGGCGCCCGCTTCTTTTGAAGATAAGCTGAACCGTTTCCTGAAAGACAGCGATGAACGGCTTCTGGATCTGAAGAGAAATGTAGAATCCAAACGTGGTGGTCGTGGCGGCCGCCATTCTGACTGAGCATGAGAGGAGATGTAACGGGATGAGTTATGTCTCCTTTTTGCGTGACGAGAGTGTCTAACATCTCTCGTTGACCGAATGCCACAAAGTGAGGAGTGAGGAGTTAGGAGTGGTGGTGCGGCGCAAAATAATAGAAAGCGCCGCGAGTAGGAATCCGATTTTTCTAAATTTCGCGGCGCTTCTTTATTTGTGCGCCGCTCCTTCACTTCTCACTTCTCACTTCTCACTCCTAACTTTACGTAAAGTTTTGAAAGACAGATGAAAGAAGTGCTTGCTGCACCATTTCAAGGAGGCTCTTATGCGCGCGATCATTGATATCGGAACGAATTCGGTCCGTCTTTTGATGGCAGAGAAGGATGAAAAGGGAGAGTGGAAGACCCTTCGGAAAGAACTTCGCAGCACCCGGCTGGGGGAAGGCATGACGGATAAGGCGACCATCGGTCAGGGGGCGAAGGAAAGGACGCTCTCTGCCGTGGGGGAATTTACCGCCATGGCCAAGCTCGAAGGAGCGGAGGATATCTTCGCCTATGGTACGTCCATCATGCGCGATGCGTCGAATGGGGAGGAATTCGCTGATGAAGTGACGGCGGCTTCCGGTGTCCCTGTCCGCATTCTTTCGGGGAAGGAAGAAGCGTACTACAGCTACATCGGCGCGGCTGGGACGTCTGGCGTTATCACGTCCGTCGTCGATATCGGCGGTGGTTCGACAGAGATCTGTGTGGGATTCGGCACCGATGTCGGTGCGCGGCACAGTTTCCGCCTCGGATGTGTGCGCTGCTCGAAGCAGTTCGATACCACCACAGCCAGAGGACGCGCGGAGCTGAAGAAACATTGCTTCACGCTTTTCCGTGAGACGGATCTCATGGAGTCCATGCGGAATGTCAAGCGCTGGATCGGTGTCGGCGGGACTGTCACCTCGCTGGCTTCGATGCTGCAGGAGCTCGAAGTGTATGATTCGTCAAAGGTACAGGACTATGTGATCCATCCGGAAGACGTGTCAAAAATTCTCGAGAAATTATCTAAAATGTCCTATGATGACAAGTGCCATATGAAAGGCCTCTTGCCATCCCGCGCCGACATCATCGTGGCCGGCGTCGTCATCTTGGATAGCCTCATGGAGTACTTCGCCCTCTCGGAAATCACCGTGAGTGACCGCGACCTTTCCGAAGGCTTGCTCGATGCGGACGTCATCTCACCGACGGAAAAGTAAGGGACTAGTGGCTGGAGACTAGTGACTGGTGGCTGGAGACTAGTGACTAGTGACTGGTGACTAGTGACTGGGGACTGGGGATTAGACTAGGAGACTTGGAGACATCAGACTCTTGCTTTGTCATTTCAAGCATAGCGAGAAATCTTTCTTGCAGACCGATAAACGATGGATGTGCGAAAGCAGGGATGAGATACCTCAAGTGACTGGTGACTTGAATACTGCTTTCGGGCATCGCCCTATACATATTCGCGGCGCAGCCGCCACCTTCATTCCTAATTCCTAATTCCTCATTCGAGCAGAGCTTTCATTCACAATCAAGGGGAGGCACGTCCCACGGGCTAATCCCTAATCCCTAGCTACTAATCCCTGGCTACTAGTCCCAAGTCCCCACTTTCCCAGGAGCAAATTATGAAAAAACAATCATCTCCTTTTATCGCGAAGATCCTCTCCTTTGCGCGGGAAAAGAAATTATGGCAGAGAGGCGAGCGGATCCTCGCGGCGGTGTCCGGCGGGCCGGATTCGCTCGGGCTTCTGCTCTTTCTGCATGACATCGCGGAGAGGGAAGGGTTCTCTGTCGGCTGCTGCCTCGTACAGCATCATCTGCGCGAGGAGGCCGAAGAAGAGGCGCGGTATGTAGCGCGCATCTGTGAAAGGCTTGGGATCCCCTTCTTTCGCAGGGACGTCTATGTCGAGAAGGCGAGACGCACCGGCGGCGGCTCCGTCGAGACAGTGGCGCGCACGCTCCGCTATGAGGCGCTGCGGGAGGTCAAAAAGGAAGCGGGATATACTTTGATCGCACTGGCGCATCATGCAGACGATCAGGCCGAGACGATCCTTTTTCACCTGCTGCGCGGGAGCGGCGCCCGCGGTCTGTCGGGCATGGCGCCAAAGCATGACGAGCTGATCCGTCCCTTCCTCACGGTCACGAAGAAGGAAATCGAAGATTTCCTCACCGCTTTTCCCTACACGCCCTGCCATGACGCCACGAATGATGAGATGGATGCGACGCGGAACCGCATCCGTCATCAGCTTCTCCCTGAGATGCTTTCCTATAATCCCAATCTGGTAGAGACGCTCCTGCATACGGCGGATATCCTTCGCGCTGAAGATGCCTGCATGGAAGAGGCCGCAGAGGCATGGCTCGCTTCTCACGGAGGGAAGGGGAGCCTTGAAAAGGACGCTTTTCGCGGCCTTCCTCTCGCGATGCGGCGGCGTGTCCTTCAGAGGATGCTCCTTCACATGGGAGAGGAAGCGGTTGATTTCGACACACTCTCGCGGCTCACTCTTCTCGCAGAGACTGGGGAGACGGGGAAGCGCTCTTCGACGGCGCATGTGATGATGGAGATCGGCCAGCGCGATCTCTATTTCTACAAAGGCAATACCAAAAAACAGGAAGAGGACGGTCTTTTCCTTCTCGCAAAGCATTTTTTTGAAAAATTCATGCAAAAAGATGTGGATAAACCCCAAGAGACGGCTATAATAAGTGGCAAGGACAGCGCAGACACGCTCTGGCACATGGAAACCGTGCGCCTTCGGACGCGGCCGGCGCATCTGGCGCGGAACCAATACCTGCTGGATGCTGAAAAGGTGGGAGAAGTGAGGCTTCGCACGCCTGGGCCCGGCGAGCGCATGGCGGCGCTGGGGATGGATGGGACGAAGTCCATCAAGCGCATCCTGCAGGATGCCGGTATCCCCGCCGCGCTCCGGCCTCACTGGCCTGTTGCCGCGGATGAAAAAGAAATTTACTGGACCTGCCTTCTCCGCGGCAGCCGACACGGCCGCGTGACGGAGGAGACGAAAGAGTACCTGCTGCTGACGATTGATTTGGGCGAAAATGAGTGACTGGTGACTAGGGACTAGGGACTGGTGACTAGTGACTAGGGATTAGCAGATAGTCATCCCTGTTTTCAAACTTGAAGTTTGAAAGCAGGCTATTCTTATTTCCTGTTTACGAAGCCTCATAGGTTTAACAGGTTCTGAAGGTTCAAAAGGTTCACAGGTCTCCCGCCTTTCGTGAATACCGCATATGTTAAAGCTCCGCGGCGCTTCTGATTTTTATGCGCCGCACCACCCCCCCTTTGAACCTCTTGAACCCATAGAACCCGCTCCCCCTCTTTCGCACGCAATCAAATAGGCTACCCCGGATTTTATACTTTTTACTTCACATTTCATTGACAGGAGAATATCATGGAAAATTTATCGAAAGACATCAAAACCGTACTTGTGACGAAAGAGCAGATCGCAGCGAAAGTGAAAGAAATCGGCGCTCAGATCACGAAAGACTACGAGGGCAAAGATGTCGTACTCGTCGGTATTCTGAAAGGGGCGATGCCTTTCCTCTGTGACCTGATGCGAGAAATCGATCTGCCGGTCACTCTCGATACCATGTGCGTGTCGAGCTATGGCAACAGCACCGTATCGAGCGGGCATGTCAAGATCAAGAAAGACCTGGACAAAGACATCCGCGGCAAGCATGTCATCGTGGTCGAGGACATCATCGACACCGGCATCACCATGTCCCACCTCGTGCCGCTTCTGAAGGAGAGAGGCGCGGCTTCGGTGGAGCTCGCCATCTGTCTCAATAAGAAGGAACGCCGCGAAGCGGATGTGTATGTGAAGTATGTCGGTTTTGAAATTCCGGATGAATTCATCGTCGGCTATGGCTGCGACTATGCAGAAAAATACAGAAACCTCCCTGACGTCTGCGTGCTGGATCATAAAGTCTATACGAAGGCGTGACTGGTGGTTTGTGACTAGTGACTAGTGGCTGGTAGCTAGGGATTAGTGGCTAGGGATTAGTGGCTAGGGATTAGGTTTGCGATACGAGAAAACCGCTAGTTTCAAACCTCCGCGGCGCTTCCATATTCTTATGCGTCGCACCACAAATTTGAAAGTAGCAGGGATGAGTAGCTAGGGATTAGGGATTGGGGATTAGGAGTCTCGAGTGACTTGTGACTTGTGACTGGTGACTAAATGCCACTTTCGGGCATCGCCACTATATGTACTCCGCGGCGCTTAGATCCTTCGACTCAGTTCTCCTGTTTCAGATAAGCCATTTTCTAACATACGACTTTTTTCTCCGCTCAGGATGACGAAATGCGCCGCACCTTCCCCGCCCTACCCTCAGAACCTATAGAACCTGCTGAACCTTTTTTGCAAACAATCAAGGGGCAGCACGCCCCACGGGTTAACCCTGAACCCTGAACCTTGAACCCTGAACCCTGAACCTTGAACCCTGAACCTTGAACCTTCTTTTCTTTGTTGCCTTCTTACATACTTATATGCTAAAATTAGATATTATTCAGAACTATCAATCTATGGGGTGAAAAAACCTATTGAATGGGTCGTTTATATTTCACAGGAAATATAGAGAAGGAGGAAAATATTGAATAAATTTGTAAAGAATGTGGCCCTCTATGTGCTTCTGATCATTATAGCGGTCTCCATATTCAATACCTTTGTTCATCCTCAGGAAAAGCACTCGGAAATCACCTACAGCGATTTCATTTCGCAGGTCGAGAAGAAGAATGTCGACTCCGTGACGATGACGAACAATTCCATCAGCGGCAAGCTGAAGGATGGCAGCGAATTTGCTACCTATGCACCGGACAATGACGCGCAGCTCCTGCCGAAGCTTTCGGAGGGCGGTGTCATCATCACGGCAAAACCGCCGGAACAGCCGTCCTGGTGGATGAATCTGCTCTCTTCTCTGCTTCCGATCATCATCCTGGTCGGCGTGTGGTTCTGGATCATGAACCAGACACAGGGCGGCGGCGGACGTGTCATGAGCTTTGGCAAGTCCAGAGCGAAGATGACTGCCGAAGGCCAGGTCCACGTGAATTTCTCTGATGTCGCAGGGGAAGACGAAGCGAAGGAAGAGCTCTCCGAAGTGGTGGATTTCCTGAAAAATCCGGGCCGCTATACGGCGATCGGCGCGAAGATCCCGAAGGGCGTGCTCCTTGTCGGTCCGCCAGGGACAGGTAAGACCCTGCTTGCCAAAGCAGTGGCCGGTGAAGCGAAGGTGCCGTTCTTCTCCATCTCCGGCTCTGACTTTGTAGAAATGTTTGTCGGTGTCGGCGCTTCCCGTGTCCGTGACCTCTTTGCTCAGGCGAAGAAGAATGCGCCATGCATCGTCTTCATCGATGAAATCGATGCGGTGGGCCGTCAGAGAGGCAGCGGCCTCGGCGGTGGGCATGACGAAAGAGAACAGACGCTGAACCAGCTCTTGGTCGAGATGGATGGCTTCGGCTCGAATGAAGGCATCATCACCATCGCTGCGACGAACCGTCCGGATATCCTCGATCCGGCGCTGCTGCGTCCGGGTCGTTTCGACCGCCGCGTCGTTGTCGGCCGTCCTGACCTCAGAGGCCGTCTTGCGATCCTGCGTGTCCATGCGAAGAACAAACCGCTGGAACCGGATGTCGATCTCAATACCATCGCCAAGAAAGTCCCGGGCTTCACAGGGGCTGATCTTGCGAACATGCTGAATGAAGCGGCACTTCTGGCTGCCCGTCAGAACAGAAAGACGATCTCCATGGCCGATCTGGAAGAGGCCAGCGAAAAGGTCAGCTACGGCCCGGAAAGAAAGAGCCATAAGGTCAGCGATGAGGAAAGAAGAATCACCGCGTACCACGAATCCGGCCATGCCATCATGGCGACCCTGCTGAAGGATGCGGATCCGGTGCACAAAGTCACCATCATTCCGCGCGGACAGGCGGGCGGCTACACCATGATGCTCCCGCATGAAGAGCGCTCCTTCATCACGAAGTCGCATCTTCTTGCCCAGCTGCGTGTCGCTCTCGGCGGCCGCTGCGCGGAAAAGATCATTTTCAATGAAATCTCCAGCGGTGCGTCCGGCGACCTGCAGCAGGTGACCGGGATCCTCCGCAAGATGATCATGGAATGGGGCATGAGCGATCGCTTAGGACCGATGATCTTCGGCGAACATCAGGAACAGATCTTCCTCGGCAAGCAGCTCGGCTCGGAAAGAAACTACGGCGAGACTGTAGCCACCATCATCGATGAAGAAATGCACAAGTACCTCGATGAAGCGTATAATGATACCATGCAGACACTGACGGACAATATGCCTGTCTTGGAAGCGATGGCGCAGGCGCTCCTCGAGGTGGAAACCATCGATCATAAACAGGTGGAAAACCTCTTCAAGTATCACTCCCTCTATGCACCGGGAGAAGAACCGAAGAAGGAAGAAGACGAAGAGTCTCCGCTTCCGCCGATGCCAAAGGATGAAGGCCCGGCTCCTTCCCTCTATAGCGAATAATACGATAGAGCTTGACAGAACGCCTCCGCATTGCGGGGGCGTTTTCTTTTGCTTTTCGCAAAAGTTTTAGAACGTTTTACGAACGTGAGAGGAAAAACGTGGTAACATAGGGGTGACTGGTGACTGGTGAGAGCAGCCTTGTCCTTAAACTACTCTTCTGAACCTACTCCCCTTTTTCTATCACTCTTTCTACAAGGAGATTCTATACAATGACACTTGACGAATTACAAATCGGCCAGTCGGCCACGCTCACGACCGTCGGCGGAGAGGGCGCGCTTAGACAGCATTTTCTGGACATGGGCCTCATTCCGGGAGAAGAGGTGACGCTGGTGCGCTTCGCGCCTTTGGGCGATCCCATGGAGCTCATGGTGCAGGGCTATGAGCTGACACTCCGAAAAGATGATGCGCGAAAGATCGTAGTGACGAATGCGCATGAGGCAGCGGCGAAAGCAGGAAAGCAGCTGCGCCCGGAAGCGTCTCGGTATCTTCATCCCGGTCTCGGTGAGCCGGGCAAGTATCATGAAGAGTCGAAGTACTCAGAGGTCAAGCCGATCGAAGGCAGACTGACTTTTGCGCTCGTCGGCAACCAGAATTGCGGCAAGACGACGCTCTTCAACCAGCTGACCGGCTCCAACCAGCATGTCGGCAATTTCCCCGGGGTCACGGTGGATCAGAAGACGGGCGTGATTCGCGGCTATCCGGAGGCAGAGGTGGTGGATCTGCCGGGGATTTATTCCCTCTCTCCGTATACGAGCGAGGAAATTGTCTCTCGAGAATTTATCCTCAAACAAAAGCCGACGGGCATCATCAATATCGTGGATGCGACGAATCTCACGCGCAATCTTTATCTCACCATGCAGCTGATGGAGCTTGATATACCGATGGTGCTTGCGATCAATATGATGGATGAAATGGAAAGCAACGGCGGTTCGATTCTGATCAATGAGATGGAGCGTCTCTTGCAGATCCCGGTCGTACCGATTTCCGCTGTCAAGAATCAAGGCGTGGGCGAGCTCGTGAAGCATGCGATCCATGTCGCACGCTATCAGGAGAAACCGGGCATCACTGATTTCTGCGACAAGAATGACCATCATGGGGCTCTCCACCGCGCCCTGCATGGCATCATGCATCTCATCGAGGACCATGCGAAAGCAGCTGGCATCCCGCTGCGCTTTGCGGCCTCCAAGCTGGTCGAGGGCGATCCTCTCGTGGAGCAGGCGCTCGCTCTGGAGGCGAATGAGAAAGAGCTTTTGCGGCACATTCTCACGCAGCTTGAAGAAGAGCGCGGCCTTGACTGCGCGGCTGCGATGGCGGATATGCGCTTCCTCTTCATCCGCCGCCTCTGTGAACGGACGGTGGTGAAGCCGCAAGAAAGTAAAGAGCATGCGCGCAGCCAGAAAATCGACCGCATTCTCACGGGAAAGTACACGGCCATCCCGATTTTTGTCCTCATCATGGGACTGGTCTTCTTTCTCACCTTTAATGTCATCGGTGCTTTCCTGCAGGACGCTTTGGCAGATGGCATCGATCAGGTGACAGAGTGGGCGGATGCATGGCTCACGGCAGAGGCGGTGAATCCCGCCATCCGCTCGCTGGTGGTGGATGCCATTTTCCAAGGCGTCGGCAGCGTCCTTTCTTTCGTGCCGGTGATCGCCGTCTTGTTTTTCTTCCTGTCTCTTTTGGAAGACGGGGGCTATATGGCGCGCATCGCCTTCGTCATGGATAAGCTGCTCAGAAAGCTGGGGCTCTCCGGACGCAGCATCGTGCCGCTTCTTGTCGGCTTTGGCTGCACGGTTCCCGCTGTCATGGCGACGCGGACGCTGCCCTCGGAGCGTGACCGCCGCATGACTATCATGCTTATCCCCTTCATGAGCTGCTCGGCCAAGGTGCCGATCTATGCCTTCTTCACGGCGGCCTTCTTCCCGCGAAATGGGGCGCTCGTCATGACAGGGCTCTATCTCTTCGGCATCGGGATGGCGATCCTGACCGCCCTCCTTTTCAAGCACACTCTTTTCAAGGGAGAACCGGTGCCCTTTGTCATGGAGCTTCCGAATTATCGCATGCCCGGCATGAAAAATGTTCTGCGCCTCATGTGGGATAAGGCCAGAGATTTCCTCGAGCGTGCTTTCACGGTCATCTTCGTCGGCACCATCATCATCTGGCTTCTGCAGAACTTTGATGTCCGTCTCAATATGGTGGCAGACTCGAAAGACAGCATCCTTGCTCTTGCGGCTGGCGCTGTCGCGCCGCTCTTTGCGCCGCTCGGTCTTGCAGACTGGAGACTCTCGACCGCGCTCATCTCCGGATTCATGGCCAAGGAGAGTGTCGTCTCTACCCTGACGGTCCTCTATGGGACGGAGGGAAATCTCTCTTCGCTTCTGACACCGGGCATGGCGCTCACCTTCCTGACCTTTTGCCTGCTCTACACGCCCTGCATCGCGGCGATCACTTCCGTCAAGCGGGAGAATGGGACGGGATGGGCTGTGGGGATGATTGCCTTCCAGTGTGTCATCGCCTGGCTCGCTGCCTTCGCGGTGCATCTCATACTGTCTGCCTTTGGCGTGGCATAAGGACAAGAAAATACAAACTTTCATACGAGACTTTTGCGGATACGGGCAAAGAGTCACGTATGAAAGTTTTTTGCTTTTCTATGCGATTGTTCTTTTTTATTGACGGCTTTTCTTTTTTGGTGCTATGATGAGAAAAATCCGTGAAGAAAAGGAGACTCTTATGATTCAAAAAATATGGCAGAAGAAAGCGCTGCTCGTCCTATTCCTGTGTGCCCTCGCGTCGGGGATGATGGCAGGATGCGGGCAAACCGCGCCGAAGGCGAGCGCGGTAGCTGTGAAGACACTCCCTGTGCAGAAGAAAGATGTCGCCGTCTCAAAGCAGTATGCCGGACAGGTAAAGGCACTGGATGCTGTCTCGATCAAGCCGAAGGTGTCGGGGACGATCGTGGAAAAGTATATCCAGAGCGGGCAGTTCGTCGAAAAAGGACAGCCGCTCTACAAGATCGATGACCGGCAGTATTCGACCGAGGTGCTCTCCGCGGAGTCCAATGTGGATAAAGCCCTGACGACACTGAACAATTCGAGGATCGATCTCAATCGCTATGAGAAGCTCGCAGAGACAGGGGCGATCTCGGAGCAGACGCTGACGACGCAGCGAGCGACGGTTGCGACGAATGAGTCGAATTATCGGAACATGCAGTCGCTCCTGCAGAAGGCACAGGAGAATCTGGATGATACCGTCATCCGTTCGCCGATTTCCGGCAAGCTCTCTGTGAATGAGATGTCGCCGGGGAGCTTTGTGACGACGGGAAATACGGAGCTGGTCTCTGTCGGCTCCGTGAATCCGATCGCCGTGCAGTTCTCCGTCTCTGAAAATGAGCTTCTGAATTTCAAGCAGGCTGTGATGGAGAATCAGCAAGACGCGCTGCCGCCCGATCAAATGGTCCCCCAGGCGACGCTCACCCTGAGCAATGGCATGAAGCTTTCGGAAGTTTCGAAAAACTATGTGATGGATCGCGAGGTCTCGCAGAGTACGGGGACGATCACGATGAAGGCGATTTTTGAAAATACGGAGCATATCCTCCTGCCGGGGATGTTCGCCCGCGTGACGCTGACCAGCCCCATGCAGCAGGATGTACTCCTCGTGCCGGAGCGTGCGGTGCAGCAGGTCCTGGATAAGTCCTTCGTCATCGTATGCGGCGACGACAATCAGTCCGTCTCGAAGATCGTGACGCTCGGTGATAAGGTGGGCAGCTACTACATCGTGAAGAAGGGACTCACCGAAAAGGATGTCGTCGTCGTCGAAGGCCTGACGAATCTGAAGGAGGGCCAGACGCTGAATCCGACGGCTGCTACGGCGGAAGAATTGGGATTGTCAATGAAAGATGAATGAGGATTGGCGGCGATGGCGTTCTCATATGGATTTAAATGGGTTCAGGGTTCAGGTTGATGGGTTCAGGGTTGTGGTGGCAGCTTCGCTGCAAAATATATCTGCGGCGAAGCCGCCACACGAGCTACGTTTGAAAGCAGGTATGAGTGGCTAGGGATTAAGGACTGGGAGCCGCAAGTGACTGGTGACTAAATACCACCTTCGGGCATCGCCCCATATATACTCGCGGCGAAGCCGCCACCTTCATTCCTAATTCCTCATTCGCGCAAAGCTTTCATTCATAATCAGTGGACGGAGCCGTCCCACGAGCTAACCCCGAACCCCGAACCCCGAACCCTGAACCCCGAACCCTGAACCCCGAACCCTGAACCCCGAACCCTGAACCCTGAACCCTAATCCCTAGTCCCTAGCTACTAGTCACTAGTCACCAGTCCCAAGTCACCAGTCCCAAGTCACTATACAAACGGAGATACCTTATGTCAAAATTCTTTATCCGGCGGCCGATCTTTGCGATCGTGGTCTCGCTGATCATTGTGCTTCTCGGGCTGATTTCTCTGGTCAGTCTGCCGATCGCGCAGTATCCGCAGATTTCACCGCCGACCATCAATCTGTCCGCTAGCTATACGGGCGCGAATGCGGAGACGGTGAATCAGACTGTCGCACAGGTGCTCGAGAACCAGCTGAACGGCATCGAAGGCATGGACTACATGTCGTCGACCTCTTCCAATAACGGGAGCTACAGCCTGTCGATCGTTTTCGATCTTGATACGGATGGCAATACGGATTCTGTCAATGTACAGAATACGGCAAATCTCGCGAAGAACGGGCTGCCGAGCGAGGTGCAGCAGACGGGGCTGTCTGTCCGCAAGTCCTCCGGGGATATGGCGCTCATGGTGAATCTGTATTCGCCGAATAACACATATGACACCGCGTTTCTCAAAAACTATGCAGATATTTACCTCCTGGATAAGCTGAAGCGCGTCTCGGGGGTCGGCAATGTGAATGCCTTCGGCTCGACGTATGCGATGCGCGTGTGGCTGAATCCGGACAAGCTCGCGGAGCGCGGGCTCACGGTCTCGGACGTGACGAGCGCCATCAAGGAGCAGAATCAGGCGGCTCCGGCGGGCACGGTCGGCGCACCGCCGACGCCGAAAAATCAGGAGAAGCAGTACAGTGCGAAGGTGGAAGGCCGTCTGTCTACGCCGGAGCAGTTCGGGAATATCATCATCAAGTCGGGAAGCGATGGCCAGTTCGTCCGCCTGCGCGATGTGGCAGAGGTGGAAACAGGCGCGCAGAGCTCCTCGGCGGACTCGAAGCTCGACGGCAAGACGGGGGTCGGCTTTGGTGTGCAGCTGACGAGTGATGCGAATACGCTCGAATCAGTCACGGCGGTGAAGAAGATCCTCGCGGAGGCGAAGGATGATTTCCCGCCGGATCTCGAGTACAAGATCGTCGTCGATAACACGGCTTTTATCAATGCATCGATTTCCGAAGTGGTCGATACCTTCATCGAAGCGCTGCTCCTTGTCGTTCTGGTCGTCTTTGTATTTCTGCAGAAATGGCGCACGACCCTTATCCCGATCCTTGCGGTGCCAGTCTCCATCATCGGTACGTTTGCGACCTTTGTCGTGCTTGGTTTCACCATCAATACACTGACGCTTTTTGCACTGGTGCTTGCCATCGGCATGGTCGTCGATGATGCAATCGTTGTCATCGAAAACGTGGAGGAGCATATGGCCAAAGACCATATGCCGGTGAAGGAGTCCACAGAAAAGGCGATGGATGAGGTGCAGGGACCGATCATCGCGACGACCGCGGTGCTGGCTGCCATTTTCGTCCCGGTCGCTTTCCTCGGCGGGACGATGGGTGTCCTCTACAAGCAGTTTGCGATCACCATCACGGTATCCGTGGCGATCTCCGCTCTGGTCGCACTGACTTTGACACCGGCGCTCTGCGGGATGCTCCTCAAGGCGGACGATACCGCCGTCTCGAAAGGCGTGATCGGACGCTTCTTTGACCGATTCAACAGCGCTTTTGATGCGGTGCGTGATGCGTACACGAGAAAAGTCGGCTGGATGATTTTCCATCTGAAGTACGCGGTCTGCTTCCTCGTGATCGTGGTGGGGCTCATGGGGCTTTTCTACAAGCTCGTCCCTTCGACTTTTGTGCCGAATGAAGACCAGGGCATGTTCATCGCTTCGGTCACGATGCCGGAAGGCACTTCGATGAACCAGACGGTCAAGGTCGTCGATGCGGTCGCCAAGGAAACAAAGACGCTCCCCGGCGTCGATGCCGTCATGACGAATACCTCGGCAAGCTCGGCGAATCTTTTCGTCCGCCTCAAGGACTGGGATGAACGCACCGGCAAGGAGGAAAGTCTCTCAGCGATCCTTTCGGCTTTCAATCAGAAGATCGGAGGGGCGCATCCGGAGGCGCAGGTCATGGCCTTTGGTCCCTCTGCGCTGCCGGGCCTCGGCATGGAAGGCGGATGGGCGATGCAGGTGCAGGACAATACCGGCCTCTCTGATGAGGAGCTGGGAAATCTGGCATCCAAGATCGTGGCTGCGGCGAACCAGCGTCCGGAGCTCTCTGCCGTTCGCAGCAATTTCAAAGCCAATACCCCGAGCTATGAGTATCAGGTGGATCGCGAGAAGGTCAAGAGCCTTGGCATCCAGCTCTCCGATGTTTTCACCGCGCTGCAGGTGAATTTCGGCGGCACGCAGGTGAATGATTTCAACCAGTTCGGACGCTCGTACAAGGTCATGCTGCAGGCTGATACCCGCTACCGCTCGGAAGCGGACAGCCTGAAGTTTATTTCCGTCAAATCCAAAACGGGCGATATGATCCCGCTCGATACCATCCTGACCAAGTCCATCACGACCGGCCCCTCCTCCATCAGCCGCTTCAATGGCGTGCGCTCCATCTCCATCCAAGGCAGCGCGGGGAGCGGCTACAGCTCCGGCGAAGCCATGGCAGCGGCAGAAGCGGTCGTGAAGGAGATCGCTCCGGCGGGGACCACCATCGAGTGGTCCGGACAGAGCCGCGAAGAACAGAAGTCGGGCTCGTCTACGATGAAAGTCTTAGGGCTGGCGCTCGTCTTTGCCTTCCTCTGCCTCGCGGCGCTCTACGAGAGCTGGTCTGTGCCGCTCGCCGTCCTCTTCACGGTGCCGACGGGCATCTTCGGCGCTGTCTTCTCGGAGTATGTCGTGAACAAACTCGCCGCACTCCTCGGCTCGACGAGCGACGGCTACCAGAACAGCGTCTACATGCAGATCGGCATCATCATGATCATCGGGCTGGCCGCGAAAAATGCCATCCTCATCGTGGAATTTGCCAAAGAACGTGTCGATCATGGGATGGATCCGATGGACGCCGTCCTGGAAGCGGCAAGGCTTCGTTTTCGCCCGATCCTCATGACGGCCTTCACCTCCATCATCGGATGTCTCCCACTCGCGCTGGCGACCGGTGCCGGTGCAGCGGCTCGCTGCGGCATGGGCGTAGCTGTCGTGGGCGGCATGTGCTTCGCGACCCTCTTCGGCGTCTTCCTCATCCCGTGCTTCTACCTCGTGACAATGATTATCGCGCGGAGTATGGGGCGGATGGCAAAGGGTCGGGGAAGCGGCTTTTGATGGAAAGGGCAGGCGGCTTTCCGTCCGCTTCTTCCCTTTGGGAAGCCGTCCGCATCTCTTTCCGGCGGAGCTAAGGGCGCATGCCTCATGGACTTCCCATTTCCATAATGCTATTAAGTTAAGCGGCAGAACCGTTCTTGGCTCCCCATCGGGGGAGCTGCCCGGAGGGCTGAGGGGGCACCACTACGGTATATCCAACACTGTTCGATGGCCGCTGGCATGCCCCTATTGCCTTCGGCACTTCCCCCGAAGGGGGAAGCAAGTCATTACGGTGCTAACAATTTCCTTAACTTAATAGCATTACCCATTTTCAGGCACTCATCCAAATCCCCCTTGACAGAAACGCCAAGGGAGATTATGATTAACTCAACATCATAAACAAACCGTTGAAGCGGAGATAAAAACAGTACGTGCACTTACAGGGAGTCGGGGCAATGAGAAGCCGGCAGAACGCAGATTGTTAAATGGACCGCTGAGGGCGCAGTGAAAAGGGAGACCCCAGTAGCTTGCGACGTCGGGCATACGTCAGTTGCCGGAGATATGTTGGTATCTCGCTAAGAGCAGGGGTCATACCCTGAAGCAAGGTGGCACCGCGGAATAGTATCCGTCCTTGACAAGTTTTTGTCAGGGACGGATTTTTTATTTCTCCCTGGGAAGGAGCAGCCTATGAATACGAACCGGCGATGGTTTGGAAAGTGACTGGTGACTGGTGACTAGTGACTGGTGACTTGCATACCACTTTGGGGGATCACCCAATAAATAATTGCGGCGAAGCCGCCACCACAACCCTGAACCCTGAACCTTGAACCCTAACTAGAAACGGAGGCCCCAATTATGATTAAAGAAGCGATCCAGAAAATTGTACGAAAAGGCGACCTCAGCTATGAAGAAGCATACACCGTGATGAATGAGATCATGGACGGCAAGACCACACCGACGCAGAATGCGGCCTTTCTCGCGGCGCTCTCGACGAAGAGCACACGGGCGGAGACGATCGATGAGATCTCCGGCTGTGCAGAAGCGATGAGAGAGCATGCGACGCCAGTCCCGCATCCGGGCATGAAGGTCCTGGAGATCGTAGGTACTGGCGGGGATGGCTCGAACAGCTTCAACATTTCCACCACGGCTGCTTTTGTCATTGCGGCGGCGGGCGTGAAGGTCGCCAAGCACGGCAACCGTGCGGCATCCTCGAAGTCCGGCACAGCGGATGTGCAGGAAGCCCTCGGCGCGAACATCGCGCAGGATCCGAAGAAAGCGCTCGAGATGCTGGAAAAGGTCGGCTTCTGCTTCCTTTTCGCACAGAAATATCACGCAGCGATGAAGTATGTCGGCGGCATCCGGAAGGAGCTGGGCTTCCGCACCGTGTTCAATATTCTGGGCCCCTTGACGAATCCGGCAAATCCAGACTATTTCCTCCTCGGCGTCTATGATGGCTACTTGGTAGAGCCGGTCGCCAAGGTCTTGGATAAGCTCGGCGTGAGGAATGCGCTCGTCGTCTACGGCGAAGACCACTTGGATGAGGTCTCGCCTTCTGCGCCGACGCAGGTCTGCGAGCTGAAGGATGGCTATTACCGCACGATGACCATCTGCCCGGAGGACTTCGGCCTCACGCGTGGCAAGAAGGAGGAGCTCGTCGGCGGTACTGCCTCTGAAAATGCGGAGATCACCAAGGGCATCCTGACCGGGAAGCTCCGGGGGACGAAGAGAAATGCAGTGCTCATGAATGCCGGTCTTGCTCTCTACGCAGCCAAAGCGGTCCCCACCATGCAGGAGGGCGTCGCAAAGGCGGCCGAGATGATCGACAGCGGAAAAGCGTATGAGAAACTCGAGGAATACGTCAAGGTGTCAAATCAGTGACTGGTGACTAGGGATGAGTGGCTAGGGATTAGGAGCCGCAAGTGACTGGTGACTTGCATACTACTTTCGGGTATCGCCTTTTATAAAAATCGACGCGAAGCGTCGTTCTTCCTGAGCCTTCCCCGCATGGGAAAGGTTATTCATACTCGCGGCGAAGCCGCCACCACAACCCTGAACCCCGAACCCTGAACCCCGAACCCTGAACCCCGAACCCCGAACCATGAACCCTGAACCCTATCCCGTTTGAATGATATTTGATTCTACCGATAAACGGAGTAATGATTTCCATGATACTAGACGACATTGCTGCCGAGACCAGGCGGCGGATCGAGCGGCTGAAGGCGGACGGCTACTATGGACGTCTGCATGAAGAAATGAAGCACTTCACGCCGCGGACGGATGATCTGTTTTACAAAAATCTGGCAAGTGACGGGCTTTCCCTCATCTGCGAGCTCAAGAAAGCGTCTCCTTCGAAGGGGACGATCAGCGAGGACTTCCCCTTTGCGGCGATCGCCAAAGAGTATGAAGAGGCGGGGGCTTCCGCGATCTCCTGCCTGACAGAGCCGAAATGGTTCAAAGGCGATATCGCTTACCTGAAGACCGTGGCGCAGGAGGTCACGATCCCTGTGCTCCGCAAGGACTTCATCATCGACCGCTGCCAGATCGAAGAGGCGGTGCTCGCAGGGGCTTCGGCCATCCTCCTTATCGCAGCCATCCTCTCCGATGAGGAGATCAGAGAGTTTCTCTCCTACGCGAGGAGCCTCGGCCTTGGCGTCCTGGCAGAAGCGCATGATGAGAAGGAAATGGAGCGGATGCTTGGCGCAGGGGCCCGCATCGTCGGCGTGAATAACCGCGATCTTCGCGATTTCACCATCCATCTGGAAAATACCGAGCATCTGGCAAGGCTCGTGCCCAAGGACCGTATCCTTGTCTCGGAAAGCGGCATGATGTCAGAGGCGATCGTGAAACAGATGCGGGAGGCCGGCGCCGACGCCGTCCTCATCGGCGAGATGCTGATGAGAGCGGGGGAGAGAAGAGGGAATGTGATCCGAACATTGAGGGAAGAGAATCAATAGTGGGTTAACCCTGAAGTTTGAAAGCGGGGATGAGTAGCTGGGGATTAGTGGCTAGGGATTAGGAGCCTCGAGTGACTAGTGACTGGTGACTAAATGCCGCTTTCGAGCATCGCCACTATCTATACTCTGCGGTGCTTCCATATTTTTATGCGCCGCACCAGCATCCTCACTCCTCACTCCTAACTGGCGAACAAAGTTTTCATCCACAATCAGTGGACGAGCCGCACCAAGGGGCTAACCCTGAACCCATACAAACAACCAACAACGATCGATCAACAAAGCGAGGTACCCACTATGAATACAAGATTTGGCGAATTTGGCGGACAGTACATTCCGGAAGTCCTGATGAATGAAGTCCAGAGAGTACAGAAAGCCTTCGAAGAATGCAAGAATGATAAAAGCTTCCAGGATGAGCTGCATGATCTCTATGTGAACTACACCGGTCGTCCGTCGATGCTCTATGAAGCATTGAACATGGAAAAGGATCTGGGCGGGCCGCGCATTTTCCTGAAGCGCGAGGATCTGAATCACACCGGCGCGCACAAGATCAATAACTGCATCGGGCAGGCGCTCCTTGCCAAGCGCATGGGCAAGACACGCATCATCGCGGAAACAGGCGCAGGGCAGCACGGCGTGGCAGCCGCCACCATTGCGGCGCTTTTCGGTATGGAGTGTGAAGTCTTTATGGGTGAAATCGACACCGAAAGACAGGCTTTGAACGTCTATCGCATGAAGCTCCTCGGGGCGAAGGTGCATGTCGTGAAGACAGGCTCTCGCGTACTGAAGGATGCGGTGAATGCAGCGATGCAGGAATGGAGCCGCCGCTGCGATGATACGCACTACGTCATCGGATCGACCACAGGCCCGGCTCCGTTCCCGGAAATGGTCCGCTATTTCCAGAGCTGCATCGGCCGTGAAGCGAGAGCGCAGGTCTTGGAGCGTACCGGCCGCCTTCCGTCCAAGGTCTATGCATGTGTCGGCGGCGGCAGCAATGCAGCCGGCACCTTCTATCCCTTCGTGCAGGATAAGGATGTAGAGCTCATCGGCTGTGAAGCAGGCGGCAAGGGCATCGATACCCCCTATCATGCAGCGACGGTGAATCGGGGCCGCATCGGCGTCTTCCATGGCATGAAGTCCCTCTTCTGCCAGGATGATGACGGCAATATCACCGAAGTCTATTCCATTTCCGCCGGTCTTGACTACCCGGGAGTCAGCCCTGAGCATGCGTACCTGAACTCCATCGGCCGCGCCCGCTATGTGGCTGTCACGGATGAAGAAGCTGTGCAGGCTTTCGAATACCTTGCCAAGACAGAAGGCATCATCTGCGCCATCGAGTCTGCTCACGCCGTCGCCGGCATGATGAAGGAAATCCGGACGATGGATAAAAATGATATCGTCGTCATCACCCTTTCCGGCCGCGGAGACAAGGACGTCGCCGCCATCGCCAGATACCGCGGAGAGGATATTCATGACTGAGGGGATCAAGGGCTGGTGGCTACTAGTGACTGGTGACTAGTAACTAGTGACTGGTGACTAGTAACTAGTGACTGGTGACTGGTGACTGGTAGCTAGTGGCTAGGGACTGGTAGCTAGTGGCTAGGGATTAGGGATTAGGAGCGCCGAGTGGTCGATGTGTGGAAATCCTAAAACGGGAAACCTGTCAGCAAGAGACCTTCGGGCATCACCATTATTTATACTTCGCGGCGCTTCTGATTTTTATGCGCCGCACCAACCCCTTTGAACCTCTTGAACCTATAGAACCCGCTCCCCCCTCTTTCAAACGTAATCAAAGGTCAGCACGCCCCATGGGCTAACCCTGAACCCTGAAGTTTGAAAGCAGGGATTAGGGATTAGTGGCCTTGAGTGACTAGTGACTAGTGACTTGAATACCGCCTTCGGGCATCGCCCTATATATTCGCGGCGGAGCCGCCACCTTCATTCCTAATTCCTTATTTGAGCAAAGCTTTCATCCAGGGTCAAGGGACAGCACGCCCCAAGGGCTAACCCTGAATTACAGCAAAAGGAGTCTATCTATGAGCCATACAAGTGAAGCATTCAAGAATGGGAAAGCGCTGATCGCTTTCCTGACGGCAGGTGTCCCGTCGATGGAAGACACTGTGAAGTACGTACTCGACTTGGAAAAAGCCGGTGTGGGTCTGATCGAGATCGGCGTGCCATTCTCCGATCCCATTGCCGACGGGCCGGTCATCATGGAAGCCGATGTGAAAGCGCTGGAGAACCATGTCCACCTGCCGCAGGTCATGGAGCTGGTGAAGACGCTCCGCACGAAGACACAGATCCCGATCGTGCTCCTCACCTATTACAATCCGGTCTTCAATTATCCATCCGATCGGTTCTTCCAAGAAGCGAAGGAAATCGGCATCGATGGCGTCATCATCCCAGACCTTCCTTTTGAAGAGCAGGAAGAAATCCGTCCGCTCGCAGATGCCAATGGTGTCGACATCATCCAGATGGTCGCACCGACTTCGGAAGAGCGTATCCGTGAGAGCTTGAAGGATGCCACCGGCTTTGTATATGTCGTTTCCTCCATGGGCGTCACCGGCATGCGTGGTGATATCCAGACGGACCTTCGTGAGATCATCCGTATCGCGCGTGAAACGACGGATACTCCGCTGGCGATCGGATTCGGCATCCACACGCCGGAGCAGGCGGGACGGATGGCGCGGCTCGCTGACGGCGTCATCACCGGCAGCGGCGTCGTGGATATCATCAATAAGAATGGCAGCGAAGCCTCCGAGAAGCTCACCGCATATATCCGCGGACTGAAGGCAGGCATGGCGCAGGAAGAGTCAGTCTGAAAGCAGGGATGAGTGACTAGTGACTAGTGACTGGTGACTGGTGACTAGTGACTGGTGACTAAAATGCTAAGGAAACGATAGAGGTACTCTCTATCGTTTTTTATTTGGGGGAAATCTGCTACAATAGTATAGAAGAAAGGTGATGAGAATGGATAACACAAGACGCAGAGCCTACATCAAAGAAAAGCTGGAGCAGGCGGAACACCGGCTGCGCGGGGCGGACCTTGCGAAAGAGTGCGGCGTGAGCCGGCAGGTCATTGTGGGAGACATGGCGCTTCTTCGCGCCGAAGGGATGGACATCATCTCTACGCCGCGCGGATATTACCTCAATAAAGAGAAAAAGGGCTGTCTTCGCACACTCGTCTGCCGCCACGGCCGGGAAGAGACAGAGCAGGAACTCATTGCCATCGTAGAGGCAGGCGGCATCATCCATGACGTGCGGGTGGAGCATGAGATCTACGGCGAACTGCAAGGGCAGCTGGAGATCAAGAGTAAAGAAGACGCCGTATCCTTTGTGCGCGCGATGCAGGACATCGGATTTCCCCTCCTCTCGGATATCAGCGGCGGCATCCATACCCATCTCATCGAGACAAAAACGGAAGAGGAGATGGCGCAGGTGATTCATGCGCTGCGGGAAATCGGCATACTGTATGAGTGACTAGTGGCTGGTGACTGGTGCTTAGTGACGGTGACAGAGAGTAGGGAGTACTGACGATGCAGGAATTTATCATACAAAAGGAAGAAGCGGGACAGACGGTGATGAAGTACCTGGCACGGCTCTTGCCGGAGGCGTCCATGGGGCTTCTTCGAAAGAGCATACGCAAGAAAAACATCGTTATTAATGGGAAGAAGATCGAAGGAAGAGAAAAGATCGCCGCGGGGGACAGCGTGAAGGTCTGGTTCTCCGATGAGACGATCGAAAAATTTCGCGGAAAAAAAGAAGAAGCGCCCAGACGTGACTATCCTGACTTTGAAACATGGATCCTGTATGAAGATGAAAACATCGTCATCCTCAATAAACCGGCAGGTCTTCTTTCGCAGGGAGACACTTCCGGCGCCCCGTCTCTGAATGAAGCCCTCCTCTCCGCGCGGGAAAGCAGAGCCGGCGTCACGCCCTCCATCTGTCACCGGCTGGACAGAAATACCAGCGGCCTCGTCATCGCGGGCAAGACTGTGCGTGGATTGCAGGAAATGAATGCACTCATCAAGGCGCGCTCCCTCACGAAAGTCTATCAGGCTCTCGTTTACGGGAAGACGCCGGCTTCGGGGATTTTGAAAGGCTACCTCGTCAAGGACCATGAAAGAAATCAGGTGCGCTATACCGAGCGCGCTGAGCAAGGTGCGTTTCCCATCGAGACGCACTATGAGACGCTCGAAACCGTAGAGGCCCATGGATGCCTCTTTTCTCTCGTCCGCGTCCATCTCGTGACAGGGCGTTCGCACCAGATCCGCCTGCATTTTTCCTCCATCGGTCATCCCCTCTTGGGCGATCGGAAATATGGCAGCCGCGCGAGCCTTTCCGCGTCAGAGGCGCTCCACATCCGCCGCCAGCTCCTTCACGCAGCCTCGCTCACCTTCCCGATGCTTACGGATGATTTCGCCTATCTTTCCGGTAAAACCTTCACTGCGCCTTTGCCGGCCGATTTCGCCTCTGTCCGTCATTTGGGGCGGCATGGAATGACAGGTGAGAAATGCGGAAAACGGAACGGTGAGAACTGAGTCGAAGAATCTTGTGAACAGAGGGGAAGCGAGAGATCCTTTGACTCTTTGAGAAAGAGGGGGAGCGGGTTCTGTGGGTTCTACGGGTTCAGCGGGGAAGGTGCGGCGCATAAAAATTATGAAGCGCCGCGGAGTATAAATCTTGATGATGCCCGAAGGTTGTATTTAGTCACCAGTCACTAGTCACTAGTCACTAGTCACCCCTAATCCCCAATCCCCAGGGAAACGCTGATTAAATCGAACAACGATTTAATCAGTGTTTCCCTAGCAACGATTTCATCGCTGCTTCCTTAAATTTCATACAACACGAGGTGTATCAATTACGGATTCCAGATTTCTAATTGTATTTGCAGACATTCTGCTTCCGCTGCTCTGCGGCATGGGCCTTAGGCGGTGGGGGCTTTCGAAGGACATTCTTCACTGGATCATCAAGGCGAATGTGGTGGGAGTGTCTACTTTTCTTTCCATTGTTTCCTTCTGGTCGGTGCATGTGACGGCGCAGCTCTTGTGGCTTCCGATTTCTACGATTCCCATCTGTTTCCTGCCTGTCGCGGTCTTCTATGCCCTGGAGAAGCACCGCTTCTCGGATGCGCGGGAGCAGGGAAGCTACCTGATTTCCATGATGCTCGGAAATATCGGGACGCTCGCAGGGCTCTGCGCGTATGTCCTCTTCGGTGCGGTCGGGTTTGCCTATGTGCAGCTCATCGCAGTGCCGCAGATCCTGATCATCGTACTCTTCTGTTTTCCGATGAGCCAGTATTACTACGACAAGTGGGCGAATCACGGCGAGGGGAAGAAGATGGAGATCCACCTCTTCCGTCTGCTCTGCACGTGGAATCAGCTCCCTGCCGTCGGCGTGGCGATCGGTCTGACGCTTGCGGGGCTCGGGGTGGAGAAGCCGCCGATGGTCACGACGCTTTTCACGATCCTGATCCATGCGGGGGCTTGGATGGGAATGGTGCCTGTCGGCTATGATCTGAATCTTTCGGCAGTCAAGGAATATGGAGGAAGGCTTTGGCCGATCTTCCCCGTGAAATTCATTCTGCTTCCGGTGGTGATGTATTTCCTGACGAGTGTATTCGTCTCGGATGCGACCATCCTGACCTGCGTGGTACTCGCTGCCGCCGCGCCGACGGCCATCTTCGCTGTGGCGTCTTCGCAGCTCTATGGACTTAATGTCAATCTCGCGGAGTCCTCCTTCCTTACGACGACGCTCGCTTTCCTCTTCGTGCTGTACCCGGTGATCTATTGGTGGGAGAAAATGAATTAAGAATGGGGAATGAGGAATGGGGAATGGTGGTGCGGCGCATAAAAAACAGAAGCGCCGCGGAAGTTTGAAATTAGCGACTTTCTCGTATCGCAAACCTAATCCCTGGCTACTAATACCTAGTCACAAGTCACCAGTCACTAGCCACTCATCCCTGCTTTCAAACTTTATGACGAAGCTATGCATAAAAATTCTTGTGAAATCTGATTCTGCGATTGAATCAGCGTTTCCATAGTATGCAAAAAGCGTATCAAGTTCAAATGTCTGAACCTGATACGCTTTTTATGATATTAGGGAAACGTTGATTAAATCTGACAACGATTGAATCAGTGTTTCCTTAATCAGTGTCTCCCTAACAGATCACATTCTCCTGTTCCCCTTTCAGGTACGCGCGGAGGTTGTCCATCACGATGACGGCACGGCGGGCCATGGCTTCTTCTGTGAAGAAACCGACGTGCGGGGTGAGGACGGTGTTTGGCGCAGAGAGGAGCGGATAGTCTTTAGCGAGCGGGGGTTCGCCGTCGTAGACATCAATGCCGGCGCCTGCGATTTTTCCTTCTTTGAGGAGGTCAGCGAGAGCGGCATTGTCGATGACGCCGCCGCGGGCGGTATTGATGAGGATCGCACCCGGCTTCATGAGGGAGAGCTTTTCGCGGGAGAGGAGGCCGCGCGTCTCGCCGGTGAGCGGCAGGTGGACGGAGATGATGTCGCAGGTGGAAAGCAGGGTGTCAAGGTCGGTGTAGGTGACGCCTACTGCTTTCTTAGAGCGGTTGTAGCCATAGACCTCAGCGCCGAAGGCGTGGGCGATGTCTGCGACGCGTCTTCCGATGGCACCGGTCCCGATGATGCCGAATTTCCGATGGCCGATCTCGATGCCCATGAGGCCGGCGCTGGTCTTGCCATTTCGGGCGGCGCATCCGCCTTCGGACAGCTTGCGGTAGAGGGCAAGAATGAGTGCGAAGGTGAGCTCCGCCACGGACTCGGTCGAGTAGCCCGCGCAGTTCGAGACGGCGATGCCCTTTTCTTTGCAGAAATCAATATCGACATGGTCGACGCCGGTGAAAGCGACGCAGAGATATTTGAGCGATGCGGCTTTCGCGAGCGCTTCTTTCCGGAGCGGGTAATTGGCAATGACGGCAAGGTCAGCATTCGCGAGACGATCTCCCAAGTCAGCCTGGTTTTTCGGCAGGCTGTCATAGGCGGTGATGGTGAAGCCGTCTTTTTTGAAATCAGCCGTCAGTGTGTCAAGAAGGGATGCGCTGATAGCAAGCGGCTGTGCGATGACGATGTGTTTCATGAGAAGGACTCCTTTCATTGAGGAATAGCCCAAGGGGCGTGCCGCACCTTAAGAGGTTCAGCGGGTTCTGTGGGTTCTATGGGTTCAACGGGGAAGGTATGGCGCATAAAAATTAGAAGCGCCGCAGAATATATAATGGGCGATGCCCGCAACAGGCATTTCAGTCACCAGTCACGAGTCACCAGTCACTCTGAGCTCGGAGCTCCTAATCCCTAATCCCTAATCCCTAATCCCTAATCCCTGGCCACTTTTTTAAACGACAACACCGCTCTCCCCGGCAGCTGGGAGAGGAAGACACCGGCGGTCATGGAGAGGACGCCGATCATCTGGCGGGCGGTGAAGCTTTCACCGAGGAAGAAAATGCCTGCGATGCCGCCGAAGACCATTTCCATGCTGAGAATCATAGAGGCTTCGGTCGGGGGCAGATATTTCTGACCAACGGCCTGCAATGTGTAGGCGACGCCTGTCGAGAGAAGACCGGTATAGAGGATCGGCCACAGAGCGCCCTCGATGCCGGAGAGAGTCGGTGTTTCGAAAAGAAAGGCGAGAATGAAATTCAGGACGCCGGCGACGAAGAATTGTCCCGAGGAGAGGACGATGGGGGAGAAGCGCTGTGTGAGGTATGTCATGGCGTGGATCTGGATGGTGAAGCCCAGCGCGCAGAGCAGCATCATGAGGTCACCGGCACCGATGGAGAAATCTTCGGTGATCGACATGAAGTACACGCCGGCCATGGCGAGGAGGGCGCCCGCGATGTGCGTGATGCGGAGCGTTTCCTTGAGGAAGATCCCCATGATCGGCACCATGAGGATGTAGGTCGCCGTGAGGAAGCTGGCTTTCGAGGCGGTGGTGTACTGAAGACCCACCTGCTGCAGCGTCGCGCCGGCAAAGAGCGGAAGCCCTACCATGAGACAGGCGGCCGAGAGCGGCATATTCTTAGGAAGCGGCGGTGCCTCTTTCTTCGTTGTAAGGATGATGGGGACGAGCGCAAGCGAGCCTAAGAGGAAACGGACGCCGTTAAACGTATATGGCCCGACGGACTCCATTCCGACCACCTGTGCGGCGAAGGCAAAGCCCCAGATGAGCGCTGCCAGGAGCAGCAGTAAACGGTATTTCATGGTATGCTCCTTTGGATTTGATATAATAGTTATTATAACAGATGAAAGTGAATGCTGCGGATGATTTCGCAGACTTGCAAAAAAGAAGTAGCCGGTGACTTGTGGCTAGGGATAAGGAGTGACTGGTGACTGGTGACTGGTAGCTAGGGATTAGTGGCTAGGGATTAGGTTTGCGATACGAGAAAACCGCTAGTTTCAAACCTCCGCGGCGCTTCCATATTTTTATGCGCCGCACCACCACTGTTGAACCTTCTGAACCTTCTGAACCTTCTGAACCTGTTGAACCCGCTGAACCTCTTTCGCACGTAATCAAGGGGCGAGCCATCCCCAGGGCTAACCCTGAACCCTGAACCTTGAACCTTGAACCTTGAACCCTGAACCTTGAATTCATAAAAGGAGATTTCCTATGTCTATTCGTATGATCGCTATCGATCTCGATGGCACGCTCTTGCATGATGATATGACGATTTCTGCGTATTCGCGCGAAGTGATCCAGAAAGCGATTCAAAAAGGCTATCAGATCGTCGTTGCCACCGGACGCATGTGGGATTCGGCAAAATCGAAAGTGGCGCTGCTCCACTTGGGCAATGTCCCCGTTATTTGTTATACGGGCGCATGGATCATGTGGAGCGAGACGGGCGAGCCGATCCTGCAGGACGGACTGCCTGCGGATCTGGCGAGCCGTGTGATGTTTGCGGCAAAGGAGATGGGCTGGGACGCGACGGCCTTCTGGGATAATCATATTTATATGGAGAAGCCGAATGGCACCGAAGCGAAGTACCAGAAGTATCGCACGCAGAAGCCGCAGTACCTGGGGGAAGCCTTCTATCATCCGCCGATGACGGTGACGCGTGTGGTCTTTGCGGATGCCAGAGAAGAGGAGCGCCGCCGCATCCGTGCCTTTCTGGAGAGCCGTTTCGGAGAGGAAATCACTGTCGTCTACCCCGGCGATGACTTCGTGGATGTGCATAGAAAGGGCATTGATAAGGCTTCCGCGCTCTCTTTCCTGGCAGAGAAGGAAGGCATCCAGCCAGAAGAAATCATGGCCTTCGGCAATACGGAAAACGATGTGCCGATGCTGCGCTACGCAGGCGTATCTTACGCTGTCGCCAATGCGGATGCGATCGCGAAAGAAGCGGCCGGTCACATCTGCGCTTCGAATGAAGAAGACGGCGTCGCGAAGGTGATCGCGGAGCTGGTAGCTAGTGACTAGTGACTGGTGACTAGTGACTTAAGGAAACACTGATTAAATCGTTGTCAGATTTTACTCTTGAATTTTTATGCATAGCAAGGAATAACCTGACGCGAATAGCGAGCTATTTAAGGAAGGTTATGACGAAGCTATGTATAAAAATTCTTGTGAAAGCTGACTCTGCGATTTAATCAGCGTTTCCTTAAATACCGCCTTCGGGCATCGCCCCATATATATTTGCGGCGAAGCCGCTACCCTGCCCACCAAAAAAGCTCGTTGAACGAAAATGTTCAACGAGCTTTTTGATTTCAAACAACCATCAGCAAAAACGATCCTCAGTCGAGATGGAAACGATAGCCGGAGCCCCAGACGGTTTCAATGCGTTCATAGGGATGGCCGGCGACATTTTTCAGCTTTTCACGCAGGCGGTTGATATGGACGGTGACCGTTGCGGGTTCACCGATGGGGTCAAAACTCCAGATCTTTTCGAAGAGCTGCTCTTTCGAGAAAACTTCATTCGGATGCTGCACGAGGAAGAAGAGCAGGTCGAATTCTTTGCCGGTGAGCGGTACATCCTTGCCTTTCAGGAAGACCTGACGCGCTTTCGGACGGATATTGAGGTCGCCGACATAGATGCCCTGCTCTGCCTGCGGGTGGATGGTATCCGTCTGGGTGAGGCGCTTGTGGGTGGCGAGCTGGGCGCGCAGGTGTGCCATGAGCACGGTGCCGCGGAATGGCTTCACGATGTAGTCATCCGCGCCGAGGCCGAGGCCGCGGACGATGTCAGCGTCTTCGGTGCGGGCGGTGGCGAAAATGATGGGCGCATTCGTGCGCTCTCTCATTTTGCGGCACAGAGAGAATCCATCTTCTCCCGGCAGCATGACGTCCAGGATGATGGCATCGATTTCGACTTCATCCATGATTTTCAAGGCTTCTTTGCCATCGGAAGCCACATAGGGCTGATACCCGGAGCCTTCGAGAAAGTCACGCTCCATGTCAGCGATTTTCGGTTCATCTTCTACAACGAGTACTTTAGTCATTGTGTATTACTCCCTTCTGCCAGTGGGATTTCAAAAATTAACTGCAGGCCATTGCTGTTGACCGCGGAGTAGCGGCCTTTGTGTGCGGTGATGATTTCAGCCACGATGGCAAGTCCGAGGCCGCTGCCATTGCTGGTCTTGCTGCGTGCTTCGTCCGTGCGGTAGAAGGCTTCGAAAATGTGAGGCAGCTTCTCCTTCGGGACGCCCGGACCGTCATCGGTGTACATGAATTCGGCATATTTTCCTTTTGCATGAAGGGAAATATGTACCTCGGAGATATCCTTATCTCTATATTTTATCGTATTTGTCAGCAAATTGAAAATAATTCTTTGAAATTCTTTTTCATCCACCATCGCGATGAGCGTGTCATCCATGTCATAGGTCACATGCACCTTTCGTGAGTCGAGGTAGTCCTTGTCTTCGGTGATGAAGCTGCGGATGGCTCTGCTGAAATGGATGGGCTGCGGGTGACAGATGATGCGGCTCGTGGAGAGCTTATTATACAGGGAGAGCTCTTCGATGAGGCGCGAGAGATCATCCGCGCAGGAGGCGATCGAGTTCAGGTACTGCATCTGCTTTTCCTTCGTCCGCCCGAGTCCGAGCTGCAGTGCTTCGGTATAGCCCATGATGGCTGTGAGCGGAGTCCGAAGGTCATGTGCAATGCCGGAGAAAAGAATTTTGCGGCTCGTATTCGCATGGGCGCGTTCGGCGATACTGCTTTTGAGATTGGTCTGCATCGTGCGGAAGGTGTCGCACATCTGCCCGAGCTCGTCATCGCTGTAGTGATCAACGATGACATTGAAATTGCCATGCTGGATCGCTCGCGCAGCCATCGACAGCTGCTGGAGCGGGATCAGCATCTTGTTTCTGGTCATGCTGTAGAAATGGTAATTCATTCGGGCGGAGAGCGCGATGATGAGGAGCATGATAGCAGCAAAGGCACCATAGACTTCGACCGAGTGATGCGGGTCATTCGCGGCAAAGTAGGTCGCAGAGAAGAGCAGCAGCACCAGTGCGGAGAAGACTGGGACGCAGATGAAGAGAAGGATCTGTGTCATCATCTGCTGCGTCAGCCCGTTCTTCGTCTTCTCGAAAAGAAGGGCGTCTTTGATATTCTTTTCCATACAAACCTCGATGGGGGGGGAGGCTACGGGGGGCAATCTTGGCTACGAATGAAAGCCTCGCTTGAATTAGAAATGAGAAATGAGAAATGGTGGTGCGGCGCATTTCGTCATCCTGAGCGGAGAAAAACGTCGTATGTTAAAAAATGGCTTATCTGAAATAGGAGAACTGAGTCGAAGGATCTAAGCGCCGCGGAGTATAAATAGGACAATGCCCGCTTGAGACGTGAGACGTTAGACATCAGACATCAGACGTCTGATATCTGACGTCTATTTCCCAGTCTTTTAGTCTAATCCCTAATCCCTAGTCTCCAGTCTCCAGTCTCCAGTCTCCAGTCACTAGTCACTAGTCACTAGTCACTAGTCACTAGTCACCAGTCACCAGTCACCAGTCACTCATCCTCAAACACGAGCTCTACAGGACAGTGGTCGCTGCCGTGGATCTCCGGGTGGATAGAGGCGCTTTGGATGGCGGGACGGAGGGCATCGGAGACGATGAAGTAGTCGATTCTCCATCCGATGTTCCGCTCTCTGGATTTTGCGATGTAACTCCACCACGAGTAGGCTCCCTTTTCATCCGGATGGAGGAAGCGGAAGGAATCGGTGAAGCCTTTGGACAGAAGGACATTCATTTTTCCGCGCTCTTCATCCGTGAAGCCTGCATTTTTATGGTTTGAAGCGGGATTGGCAAGGTCGATGTCTTCATGGGCGACATTGAGGTCGCCGCAGAGGATGACCGGCTTTTCCTGAGAGAGTCTTGTCATATAGTCTGCCATCGCATCTTCCCATGTCATGCGGTAGGAAAGGCGCGTGAGGCCGCGCTGGCTGTTCGGCGTGTAGCAGACGATGAGATAGTGGCTGCCGAAGTCGGCGGTGATGATACGCCCCTCCTGGTCATGCTCCTCGATGCCAAGGCCATAGGTGACGGAAAGCGGTTCTTTCTTCGCGAAGAGTGCGGTACCGCTGTAGCCCTTCTTCACGGCACTGTTCCAGTACTGGTGGTAGCCGGGAAGCACCATCTCGATCTGGTGCGGCTGCAGCTTCGTCTCCTGCAGGCACACGCAGTCCGCATCGAGTGCCGTGAAAGCGTCCATGAAGCCTTTCTTCATGCAGGCACGGAGGCCATTCACGTTCCAGGAAATATATTTCAGTGTTCCCATAGTCGTCTCCTTTGTGGGAATGATAAAAATTTTATAACACTACTTTCATTATACACTATCGGGCAATGGGAAGAGGGTTCAGGGTTCAGGGCACGCCTCAAGGGTTAATCCTGAACCCTGAAGTTTGAAAGCAGGGGTGAGTAGCTAGGGATTAGGGATTGGGGATTAGGAGCCTCGAGTGACTAGTGACTTGTGACTTGTTCGGGCATCGCCATTATTTCTACTCCGCCCCACCATTTCGCATTTCTCATTCAATCGAGGCTTTCAAACGTAATCAAGGGGCGAGCTGCCCCCAGGGGCTAACCCTGAACCCTGAACCCTGAACCCCTTACCCCCTTTTTATGCTATAATGAAATCAATGCCATAGGGGCAGCTGTAGCAAGCAAAGTATGGAAGGACGGAATCTTATGAAAAAAATCGTTGTGACTGTTATTGGTGCTGACCGTGTCGGCATCGTCGCCGGTGTAGCAAAACAGCTGGCGGAAGAGAACGTGAATATTCTTGATATTTCCCAGACCATCGTGGATGGGATCTTCGATATGATCCTGATGTGCGACATGGAGAGTGCCGCGCATTCCCTGAAGGAAATCCAAGATAACATGGGGAAGCAGGGGGAAGCGCTGGGGGTAGAGATCCGTGTCCAGCTCGCTGACATTTTCTATGCTATGCACCGCATCTGAAAGGAGACACCATGCTTGATATAGAAGACATTCTGGCGACGGAGCGCATGTTTGACCAGAACAAGCTTGATGTGCGTACCGTTACCATGGGGATTTCTCTCCTCTCCTGCGTATCCGATGATGAGAAGACCCTTTGCGATAAGATCTATGATACCATTTGCCAAAAGGCAGAGCATCTGACGGAAGTCACCCATGACATTTCCAGAGAATACGGCGTGCCGATCATCAACCGCCGTATCTCGGTGACACCGATTTCTCTCGTGGCAGGCGGACTCACGACGTCTAGCTATGTGCCGATCGCAGAGACACTGCAGCGCGCAGCTGACGCTGTCGGCGTCGATATCTTAGGCGGCTTCTCCGCGCTCGTCGACCGCGGTATGAGTGCTTCGGATAAGAAGCTCATCGACTCCATTCCGGAAGCACTTGCCGCGACCAAGAGCATTTGCAGCTCGGTCGCCATCGGTTCGACCAAGGCGGGCATCAATATGGATGCGGTGAAGCGCATGGGCGAGGTCGTGAAGGAAACGGCAGAGCTCACGAAGGATCAGGATGCTTACGGTTGTACGAAGCTCGTGGAATTCTGCAATGCGGTCGAAGATAATCCCTTCATGGCCGGCGCTTTTCACGGTGTGACGCAGGGAGATACCGCGATCCATGTCGGCGTCTCCGGCCCGGGTGTCGTGAAGCGTGCGCTCGAGGATGTGAAGGGCGCGCCCTTCGAAGTCGTGGCCAAAACGATCAAGAATACGGCATTCATGATCACACGCCTCGGACAGCTCGTCGCAGAAGCAGCGACAGAGCGTCTCCATGCGCCTTTCGGCATCATCGACCTGTCGCTGGCTCCGACCTCGGCTGTCGGTGACAGTGTCGCAGCAGTCCTCGAGGAAATGGGTCTGGAAAGCTGCGGCGGCCCCGGCACCACGGCGGCACTCGCGCTTCTCAATGATGCTGTCAAGAAGGGCGGTCTCATGGCCTCTTCGAGCGTCGGCGGACTTTCCGGCGCTTTCATCCCGGTCAGTGAAGACCTCGGCATGATCGAAGCTGTCCAGAGAGGCAGCCTGTGCTTAGAGAAGCTGGAAGCCATGACCTGTGTCTGCTCTGTCGGCCTCGATATGATCGCCGTCCCGGGGGATACCAGCGCCTCCACCCTTTCTGCGATCCTCGCAGATGAAGCAGCGATCGGCATGATCAATAACAAGACCACTGCCACCCGCCTCATCCCGGTACCGGGCAAGAAGCCGGGCGACATGGTTCAGTTCGGCGGCCTCATGGGCTATGCGCCTGTCATGGGCATCAGCAAGTTCAAGGCAGACGAATTCGTGGCAAGAGGCGGCAAGATCCCTGCGCCTCTCCGCAGCCTGACAAACTAAGAAAAATGGCAATCAAAAAAGCACCGGCGTAAGCGGGTGCTTTTTTGTTGGGTTCGGGGTTAGTCCGTGGGGCGGGGCACCCTTTGATTCCGTTTGAAAGTCTCGCTTGAATTAGAAATGAGAAATTAGAAATGAGAAATGGAGGCGCGGCGCATAAAAATATAGAAGCGCCGAGGAGGTTTGAAACTAGCGGTTTTCTCGTATCGCAAACCTAATCCCTAGCTACTAATCCCTAGCCACTAATTTCTAGTCACCAGTCACCAGTCACCAGATTTCCTGAATTTCCACATATACAGCCCCACGCAGATCACCGCGGAGAGGAGGGAACCCATCGGGGCGGCTAGTCCCATCGGAGACAGTGTCTCGGGGAAGAGGAGGATGGCGAGGTATGTGCCGGGGACGCGGACGGTGACGATCGAGATCATGTTGTGCAGGAAGGAGTAGATCGATTTCCCATAGGCAGAGAAATATCCCGAGAAGCAGAAGTGGATGCCGGCGAAGATGCAGTCGATGACATAGGTGCGGAAGTATTCACCGCCAAGACGCACGACTTCAGGCTCATGGGTGACGAAGAGGGAGACGACCCACTCGGCGCGGAAGTGGACGAACAGGGTCGTAAGAAGGCCGAAGACGATGCAGACACGGATGCCGTAGCGGAGCGCCTGCCGCCCGCGCGCATCGTTTCCGGCGCCTGCATTCTGCGCGGCGAAGGCAGCGACGGTCGAGAGCATGGCTGAGGGGACGAGGAAGAGGAAGCTGATGACCTTCTCTACGATGCCGACAGCGGCAGCGACTTCGACGCCGCGGCTGTTCGCGATGGCGGTGATGATGAGGAAGGAGATCTGGATGAGCCCGTCTTGACAGGAGATGGGCAGACCGATGGCAAGGAGCGTCCTCATGCGGAGAGCATCGAAGGAGAAGTCTTTTCTTGTGAGGGAAAGCCCCAGATTTGCGAAACGGAGATAGAGGAGGCAGAGGAGAACGGAGACCGCTTCGGAAAGAATGGTGGCTGCGGCCGCTCCGGCGGCTCCCATCGCCATGGGGCCGATGAAGATATAGTCGAGCAGGAGATTGATGAAACCGGCGAGGGCGACAAAGTACATCGGCGTCCTTGTATCGCCAAGTCCGCGGAAGATGCCGGCAAGGACATTATAGGCGACGATGAAGGGGATGCCTGCAAAGCAGATGAGAAGGTACGCCCTTGTATCCGCCCATGCTTCCGCCGGAGTCTTCAGCCAAGAGAGGATAGGCTCGATCGCAAGGAGAAGGAGCACGGTGCCGATGAGGCTGAAGAGGGCAAAGAGCAGCACCGAGTTTCCGATGCAGCAGGAGGCTTCCTTCGGATCTCGACCGCCCACTGCGCGGCTGATGGAGACGGTCGTCCCCATGGCGAGCCCGACGATGATGACGGTCAGCATGTGCATCAGCTGGCTTCCGATGGAGACGGCCGTGATCGGCGCGGCGCCATTGAAGAGACCTGTGATAAAGAGGTCGGCCATGCCGTAGAACGTCTGCAGGAAGCAGGCGATGAGGTAAGGGATGGCGAAAGCCATCATCTGAGGGAGCAAAGGCCCTTGCGTAAGATTGATTCTGCTCATAGGATTCTCTTTGGAAATGAATAGCCTGCCATTTCTTACACAGACTGCTGTTTTATGAAGTTAAGGAAACGCTAATTAAATCGCAGAGTCTGATTTGGTATGTATTTTCATGCAATGCTTCGTCATAACCCTCCTTAAATAGCTCGCTATTCGCGTCGGATTATTCCTTGCCTTGCATGAAAATGCAAGAGCCAAGTCAGACAACGATTTAATCAGTGTTTCCTTAATCATATCACAGGTGAGGGACTTGTGAAATATGGCTCTCGCCGATGACTTTCTGCCTGCATTTGCATTTTTTCTGCCTCTGCTATAAGATGAAGGACAAATGAGGTGATCGGTATGTACATGACAGCACAGCGCAAGCGTCTTTTTCAATTCTTCAACGACCATCCGGATGCTTCCTTTTCTGCCAGAGATATACAGACTCTGCTGAATCGGTCAGAAGCGTCTGCGATCAGTCTCAGTGCAGTGTATCGCAATCTGTCTTCTTTGGCAGACGCCGGGCTGATCTTGAAATCGGCGGCGAGTGATGGGCAGGAGACATTGTATAGGTTCGTCGGGGCGGATGCCTGTCGGGATGAACTTCATATGACCTGTCTTTCGTGCGGTCGGACGACCCATGTGGATCATGCGACTGCGCTCTCTTTCGCACAGGCCTTAGCGGGGAATGATGCGTTTCAGATGAATCTGGGACAGACCACGATTTACGGGTTATGTAAAAATTGCCAGAATAAATGATTCGCATGGGTTCCCGTGCGGATTCCCGGCAAAAACCATATCTGTAAAAGAAGATTCCGTTTGAGGAATCTTCTTTTAATTTGCGATATTTTCGCAAATCTGTTGACTGCGAAGAGGCTGATGCGTATAATGGAGTCTGAATTTGCGAGAAAGTCGCAAATTCGAGTAAAATCTCAATGACACGCAGGGGACAGTGTTTCCCGAGTCCCTAATCCCTAATCCCTAATCCCTAGTCCCTAGTCCCTAGTCACCAGTCACTAGTCCCCAGTCCCTGGTCACATCCAACCCCTGCGTTCCAACGGAAAGGAGCTCTTACTATGAGAAGAACAGGCCGCATTCTGGTGCTGCTTGCAGCCTGCCTGATGGTGGCGGCTGCTTTGGCAGGCTGCATGGCAGAGAAGAAGGAAGAGGCGCCTCTGGCCACGGCAAAGAAGATTCGGATTGTCTGCACCAATTTTCCTGGTTATGATTTTGCGAGGCATATTGTAAAGGAGCATGGCGAAGTCACCATGCTGATGAAGGCTGGCATGGATGTTCATAGTTTTTCTCCCTCACCGAAGGAACTGAAAGCGGTGGCTGACTGTGATCTTTTCATTTACACCGGCGGCGATTCTGATGAATGGGTGG
The DNA here is from genome assembly GCA_934178345.1 of uncultured Dialister sp. Lineage (GTDB taxonomy): Bacteria > Bacillota > Negativicutes > Veillonellales > Dialisteraceae > Dialister. Next base: position 47,692 of record CAKPQG010000012.1, read on the forward strand.
ACAGGGTACTCGATGCGACCGGCAAGGAGCCGGCTTCGGTATGCCGGATGATGGACGCCGTGGAGCTGTCTCGGGAAGAGTATACCGAAGGCATGCGGAAGGAAAAGGGAAAAGAGATGGACGAGGAGGAAATGGATGAGCATGTGTGGACGTCTCCCGTCAATGCCATTGCCATCGTCAAGAAGATCAATGAGTCTGTTTCCGCATGGGACCCGGCGCATGCGGAAGACTACCGGAAGAATACAGAAGCATATGTGAAAGAGCTGGCGGCTTTGGATCTGCGCTTCCGTGAGGTCATGGATGGCGCGGCTAGAAAAGAAATCATCGTGGGAGATCGGTTTCCTTTCCTGTACTTTGTCAAAGAGTACGGTTTGACATATGAGGCCGCTTTTCCGGGATGCGCCAAAGATACGGAGCCCGATCCGAAGACCATGGCGTTTTTGATCGATAAGGTGAAGTCAGTCCAGATTCCCGTGATTTTCCATATAGAAATGTCCAATCAGCAGGTGAGCCGAGCTATTGCAGAAGCGACAGGGGCCAAAGAGCGGCAGCTCAATTCCCTTCACAATGTCACCTGGAAGGATTTCGAAGCGGGCGTGACTTATATAGATCTGATGGAAGAGAATGTCAAGACCTTGAAGGAGGCGTTGAACTAAATGAGTGTATTGGAGTGCCTAGATCTTTCTTTCTCCTATGAAGGAAAGCCGGTGTTGTCTCATGTGAATTTCTCTTTGGAAAAAGGGAGCTACTTAGGCATCATCGGTGAAAATGGTTCTGGTAAAAGCACCCTTGTCAAAGGGATTCTGGGGCTTAAAAAACAGGCAGCAGGACAGATTCATTTAGAATTGCCTTCGCATCAGCGGGGAATTGGTTATTTGCCGCAGCAGCAGACCATGAAAAAAGATTTTCCGGCCAGCGTGTGGGAGGTCGTATTGTCCGGCAGGCTGAGCCAGCTTTCTTTCCCGTATCGATACAGAAAAGTGGATCGGGACTACGCAGATCATATGCTGCAGTTTCTATCCCTTTCCTCTTTGAAGCATCATGCATTCCGCGAATTGTCGGGAGGGCAGCAGCAGAGAGTGCTTCTGGCGCGGGCGCTGGCGGCGGGCAGTCAGGTGCTGGTACTGGATGAACCGGTGACCGGGCTGGATCCTCGCATCACAGAAGAGATGTATGCCATGCTGGAGCGATGCATCCAAGAGCTGGGACTGACCATCATGATGGTATCCCACGATCTGCCCCGCGTGTTTCATGAGGTGCATCAGGTTTTGTATCTGGCGAAAGGGAAGCAGATGTTTTTCGGTGAGACAGAAGATTTTCTCAAAGAACATCCTGAAGTATGGAAGCAAGGAGGGATCCTCTGATGTCTCTTATTCTGGAAATGCTGCAGTATCCCTTCATGGCGCGTGCGCTGGCGGCAGGGATCATGATTTCGATCTGCGCTTCTCTCTTGGGGACCAGTCTGGTACTCAAAAGGTACTCGATGATCGGTGACAGCTTGTCGCATGTGGGCTTTGCCGCACTGGCGGTGGCCTATGCCTTTTATATGGATCCGCTGACGGTTTCCATCCCTGTCACGATGGCGGCAGCTTTTCTTCTGCTGGAATTGAAGGAAAGCATGCGGATCAAAGGAGATGCGGCGACGGCGCTTCTCTGCAGCAGTGCTTTGGCAGTGGGGGTTCTGGTCATTTCTCTGACCCGAGGGATGAATGCGGATGTATCCAATTACATGTTCGGCAGCATACTGGCGATGAGCCGCGCGGATGTATGGCTCACTTTGGCGGCGGGCAGCCTCATCATTCTCCTGTACATTCTCTTTTATCATCCTTTATTTGCCGTGACGTTCGATGAATCTTTTGCCACCGCTTCCGGGATGCGGAGCCATTTCTACAATCTGATCCTGGCACTCATGACGGCAGTCACGATCGTGCTCGGCATGCGTATGATGGGGGCTCTTCTGATCTCCAGCCTGATCGTATTTCCTGCCATTACGGCCATGCAGATCTGTCATCGCTTTCTTACGACGATCCTCTTGTCTACGGCATTGGGGATTTTCTGCTTCCTCATCGGTATGACCTTTTCTTATGCGGTATCCATTCCTACGGGGCCTTGCATCGTCTTGACCCACCTGCTGCTGCTCTTGGCGCTTGTCGGATGGCGGAAATGGAGAGAGGGAAGGCCTTGCAGGTGACCTGCTTTTCTGGGATGCGCTCCTTCCGTTCACGGGTTCATCGCGATCGGAAGGGGCGCATCATTTCTCGTGGTGCCGATGAGGCACGATGGTTTGGTCAAAAGGGACGGCTGCCGGATCGGCAGCTTTTTTCTTTTGAAATACGTGTAGTAAAAAGTCTCGTATATATGATAAAATAATATAGTTATTTTCTTGTTCATGAATATTTTACAAGGGTTATCAGAATGAAACAGACAGATACAAAATCATCCAAAGACGTAAAGCAGACAGATAGTCCGGGCCACTGGAAGATCTGGTGGGCGATCGCGACCTTGGTGCCTTTTGGTTTTTCCTTTTTCCTTTCCTGGTATTTCGGCGCACCGGGCGGATTTGAGCTTTCTTCGCAGGTGAAGGTTTTCCTGCTCTTCCTGCAGGTCGGTTTTGTGACGGCCTATTTCATCCGGCACCACCTGACGCGGGCAGCCGTGCATCTGTGGATCACCATCGGCTTCCTATGGCTGCTCTCGCTCATCGTACCGTACCTTTCGACGCAGACGGACGTGGTGCTCGACATGTCGGATATGTCAGGCGAGCTCTCTGCGCCGCTCTATCTTTTCATCTCCTGCCTCTCGGCAGCATGGATCCTGCCGGGAAAATGGCGCATGATCGCGCGCATCGCGTGCGTCGTCCTGATGCTCCTTTATGTGGGCATCCAGTTCACATATGTGGGTTACTACTTCATCACGCATTCTCTGATCTCCATCAATATGCTGCTCGCGCTCGCGCAGACGAATCTCGCCGAGACGAAGGAGTATATCGATGTGAATATCCCGTATGCCGAGCTGATCCTGGGGACGCTTGCGATCCTCATCCTCGCGTGGCTCATCTTCCACAGCAGCCGCTTCTCCTTCAATGGCCGCCTTCCCGTTTCCCGCAAAGCGTGGTGGGCGATGGCGTTGCTCTTCCTTGTGAATGTCGGGCTCTGCTGCCTCTCCATCGGGGCGACGCGGCTTGCGCATGTGTATTATGAGACTTACGAGACGCTTTCGAGCTTTTCCGATTTCCAGAAGATGGTGGAGAAGCGCCGCAGCATGTCGATCAAGGATCGCATCCTTGCTGCGCAGCTCAAGGCGGCGCCGGACGGCGTCTACGTCCTCATCATCGGCGAGTCTCTGACGCGCGACCACATGGGTGTCTATGGCTATCACAGAAATACCACGCCTTTCCAGACCGAAGCAGCCGCAGACTCGCACTATACCTTCTTCAATCATGCCTATTCCTGCTACACACAGACCGTTCAGGTACTGACCGAAGCCCTGACGGAGAAGAACCAGTACAATGATATGGAGCTGGTCGATGCCTACTCCATCATTGACATGGCAAGGCAGGCCGGCTTCCATACCACATGGATTTCGAACCAGTCCCGCTACGGCGTCTGGGATACGCCGATCGGCGCGATCGGGAGTGCCTGTGATGATCAGTACTGGATCAACCAGTATGTCGGCACAGATGTCGTGACGAAGGACTTCGACACGGCTCTCATCCCCTATCTGCGGAAGGTCGATCCGAAGAACCGGCGCCAGCTCGTCGTCGTCCACCTGATGGGCAGCCACGTCAGCTACTGGGACCGCTATCCGTCCGAGTTCTATCACTGGCCGGAAAGCATGGGGAAGGAACGCTCGACGGCTGATGTCATGAATGATGAGTATGACAACTCTGTCCTCTTTAACGACTACGTCGTCGAAAGCATCATGAACGAAGCCGTGAACTACATGAAAGCGGACAGTGTCCTCTACTTCTCCGACCATGGCGAGCAGGTCACTGAGCGTCCGGGGCACAATGCAGACCAGTTCGACTACACGATGGTACACATTCCCTTCTGGATCTACACCTCAGATGACTACCAGAGGAGCCACCCGCGCACCATGAAGACCATGTGGGATAGAAGAAATATGCCATTCACCAATGACATGCTCTACGATACTTTCATGGGACTCATGGGACTCACAGCGGCCCGTTATGATGAAAAGTCCGACATCCTTTCCCCTGACTTTGATAAAGATGTGACGACCCTCATGACCATGTACGGCAACGTGATGGTCAGAGAGGATACCGAGCAGCTTGGAAGCGAAAAAGAAGCACAGGATGACCGCTGGAACAATGATATCCAGCGCCGCCGCCTCTTCGCGCCGTCTTTCGACTGGAGCCGGTATCAGCCTGTCAAGATCGCGGGAGAAGAGATCCCGAATGTACCGAATGCGGGAGCAGGGCAGTAGAAATAGGCTTTGAGGGTTCGCCCTTTGATTCCGCTTGAAAGCTTCACTTGAATGAGAAATTAGGGAAACGCTGATTAAATCGCAGAGTCGAATTTCATATAGATTTTTATACATAGCTTCGTCATCATCTTCCTTAAATAGCTCGCTATTCGCGTCAGATGATTCCTTGCTCTGTATAAAAATCCAAGAATGAAATCTGACAACGATTTGATCAGTGTTTCCCTAGAAATGAGAAATGCAAATGGTGGTGCGGCGCATAAAAAATAGAAACGCCGCAGAATATAAATAGGGCGATGCCCGCTGGAGATGTCAGATGCCAGATGCCAGACGTCAGATGTCTAATGTCTCCCAGTCTTTTAGTCTAATCACCAGTCACCAGTCACCAGTCACTAGTCACTAGTTACTAGTGACTCCTAATCACTAATCACTTTACTTTATCCTCGAAAGGAGTCTCCCATGCGTCTCAGACGTAAACCTTGGATCGAAGAAGCGATCAAAAATTACACATCCATCCTCTTTCTGGAAGAACCGACCGACATGAAAGGCAAGTGGGAGACACAGTTTCCCCGCCCGGAGCAGCCGCTCCATGTGGAATTCGGTACCGGCAAAGGCCAGTTCATTTCCGGCATGGCCGCGCTCCATCCTGATGTGAACTACATCGGCATGGAAGTGCAGGAAGGCGTCATCTACTATGCCGCACAGAAGACTGCGGAGAAGGATCCGCCGGTAGACAATGTCCGTCTCATCTTAGGCGATGTGAGCGAGATTCTGAATATTTTTGACGAAGGCGAGGTCGATGTGATCTACCTCAACTTCAGCGACCCATGGCCGAAGAAACGCCACGCCAAGCGCCGCCTCACCTATCGTGATTTCCTGAAACGCTACGCCGTCATTTTAAAAGAGGGCGGTGAGATCCGCTTCAAGACGGATAACAAGGACCTTTTTGATTTCTCCGTCGAAGAATTTGAGGCCATGGGCTGGCAGCTTTCGGACGTGACCTATGATCTTCATGCCGCTCCCGTCCTAGGGGATGTGGAGACAGAGTATGAAGAGAAGTTTTCCAGAAAGGGGAACCTCATATGTCGTCTCGTAGCGAGACGTCCCTGAAGGATACGAAGTATGTGCCCGAGTGTCTGAAATGGATGCTCATCGCGGCCGCCATACTGATCGCCATCGGGGCGATGAATGTCTATAATGCCACCTACTATATGAATATGGCGGCGGGCGATGGTCCGTATGCGCACTTTTTGAAGCATGTCGGGGTCTTGGCGCTCAGTCTGGCCATCGGCGTCGTCGTGGCTTGGCTGCCGAAAGGATTCATCCGGGGCGGCGCCTTCGTCTGGGTGGGGGTGACGATACTACTCCTTGCTGTGGTTGTTGTGGCCGGGCATCGGGCGAATGGCGCGACGCGCTGGATCATGCTCGCGGGCTTCTCTCTCCAGCCGTCTGAAGTCGCGAAAGTGACCGGCCTGATCTGGACGGCATCCTTTCTGGCAAGGTGCATCCGAAAAGGAGAGGAAATCACGCTTATCAAGCGATTTTTCCGTCCCCTCTGCCATATTCGTGACAGTAAGAAAAAGGAGAATATCTTCCGCTCCATGATTTGGTACTTTCTGCCGCTCTATGGGCCGCTCGTGATGGCGATCTTCGTCCTGAAACAGCCGGACATGGGGACAGCGGGGATGATTCTGCTCTTCCCCCTACTTCTCTACGTCTTGGCAGGACTTCCGCTTTTCGAAATCCTCTTGGGCGTAGGGGGTGCGATCGTCACCTTTGCGATTCTCGTCATTGCTGAACCGTATCGCATGGACCGTGTGGTCGTACTCTGGGATCCCTTCTCCTATGCGGCGAACCGCGGCTACCAGACGGTGCAGAGCCTCATCGCGGTCGGCTCCGGCGGCCTCTTCGGGCAAAGCGTCGGCGAAGGCATGTCGAAATTTCTCTACCTGCCCGAGCAGTACACCGACTTCGCCTATGCCGTTTTCAGTCAGGAATTTGGCTTCATAGGCTCTGTTTTCGTCCTCATTCTCTACCTTATTTTTCTCCTTGCCGGATTCGCTGTAGCCAGAAAGCTGAAGGAGACCTATGCGGCGCTTCTCGTCTACGGACTCACCATGCTGATCTCCGTGCAGGGCATCGTCAATATCGCGATGGTCATCGGCTGCTTCCCTGTCACAGGGATCCCTCTGCCCTTCATTTCCTATGGCGGTTCCTCGCTCATCATGAATATCATCTCTGTCGCACTCATCTACGGCACCACGGTGCAGAGCCTTCGCGAGACAGATCTGGAAGAGAGAAAGCGCCGGATCGCACAAATGGAAGGGAGAGGGTGAGCCTCTGGTGTGCTGTCCCTTGATTGGGGATGAAAGCTCTACTCGAATGAGGAATTAGGAATGAGGAATTAGGAATGAAGGTGGCGGCTCCGCCGAGATCGATGGCTCAGGTCGCAACTGTTCTGGCATTCGTTATCTCACATACGACGTTTCTCGCCGCTCAGGATGACGAAACGGGGCGATGCCCGAAAGTCGTATTCAAGTCACCAGTCACTAGTCACTAGTCACTAGTCACTCCTAATCCCTGCTTCCAAGCTCCAGATTGCTGGGGTCGAATTCTCGATGTACAATCAGCAACCAAAAAACTCCGTGAGAGAAATATCTCACGGAGTTTTTTGTTGCCCATAGACTGCATGTCTCGCGAGGTCCATCGCAGGAAGGAGCGCGTGCGTGGCGCCAGCGGCATAGAGCAGAAGCCCAAGGTAGAATGTCATGCGTTGTGGCGGGGTGAAATCATTTTTTTTCGGTGGGAACGCGAAAGACGAGGGGGAGAGGCGCTCTGTGCGGAGCGCCCCTTTGCCGAATGTCGTCAGCACATATCCATCCTCATAGAAGCAGAGTACGGCGCCTGACCAACCTGCGGCCTTCGCGGCGAGCGCGAGCCGCCCTGCCTGGTCCGTCCGGTTCGTATAGAGCAGCAGGCGCTGGCGTGTATTTCTCGGGAGCAGGCAGCATATATGAAGCCGCTGCCACGCGCGATCTCGCAGTTCCTTATCCGGAAGGGGCGCACTCGCGAAGTCGCTCGCGTAGAAATAGAAAGGCGCATCGAAGCGGCAGATGGATACCAGACGCTTCGTCAGGCTTTCAAGCGTTTCTTTTTTGTTCATGACCGCCTGCTTATTTCAAATACTTTTTCCCGAGCTTCCATGTCAGAGCCATCGACTGCTGGAGCAGGAAGAAATGGAAAGCCCGCATGGGGTGCAGGAGCCAGAAGCCCTTCTTGATGGGCGCAAGTGCCTGCCACCCTTCTGCCTCTTTCTTTGTCGGTGCATATGCCTCCTGCCTTGCATTCAGCCCCTTGGCAAGGAATGCGCCCACGAGCGCGAGCAGGATCATTTTGAGAATGCCATTCTTGTTATTCATGATCATCACCTCTATCCGTATCATAGCAAAGGAGAGCGCGTCAGGCAAGTTGTGGTATGATAGATGAAGGTTCAGGGGGAAAAAATGAGGATTGAGGGAGGAGGGCAGCGGCTTCGCCGCGATGATAGATGATTGTATTCTCGTATCGCTAACCTAATCCCTAGCCACTAATCCCCAGCTACCCGTCACTCTTATCCCCTGAAACGTTAGACTACGAATTTTTCAGAAAAGGAGCATTCACTATGCACATCATTTTAGCTTCTGCTTCGCCGCGCCGGCGAGAGCTTATCCATCAGATCGGCTGGACGGAGGAAATCTGTCCGTCCTCTTTTTCTGAAGCGGCGACGCCCAAAGAAGCCCGCGCGAGGCTCGGAGAATTTCCCGAAGATGTTTGTCTGGAAATTTCCCGCGTTGAAGATGCCGGACTTGTGACTCTCTTCAATGCGTATGGCAAAGGGAAGCGCATTTGTGAGGAGAAAGGCGACGAAGTTCCGATCGTGGCGGCCGATACCGTCGTGACACTGGATGGCGATATTCTGGGGAAACCAAGGGATACGAACGATGCGCGCGCGATGCTCCGCCTTCTCTCAGGAAGAGAGCATGCAGTGAAGACAGGCCTCGCTGTCTTTTATAAGGATCGCGTTCATCTCCATGTCGAGACGACGCGCGTCTATTTTCGAAAGCTCTCGGATCTGGAAATCGATCGCTACGTCGCCACCGGTGAACCGATGGATAAGGCCGGCGCCTACGGTATCCAGGGGAAGGGTGCGATCCTTGTTTCCAAAATCGAAGGCTCGTATGATAACGTAGTCGGTCTGCCCCTGACAGCGCTGTATGAAATGATGAAGTGATTGGTTCAGAAGGTTCAGAGGGTTCTGAAGGTTCAAAAGGTTCAATGGGGAAGGTACGGCGCATAAAATATGGAAGCGCCGCAGAGTATAAATAGGGCGATGCCCGAAGATTGCATTTCAGTCACCAGTCACTAGTCACTAGTCACTCCTAATCCCCAATCCTGAATTTCTGAACTCTTTTTCTTCTCTTAACAAATCCCTCAAAATATGATATGGTAGTACACGTATGTAACTCAGACTTTTTGCAGAAAATCATAGAAATTTCATTTTTTCGCTAAGGAATGTCTGAAAAAACTTTCCGGAACTATCAGAGAGAGGAAAGAAATAGTAAAGGGGAATTGAAAATGAAAGACATGAAAAAAACAGCGGCTCTTCTGGCGGCTATGGCGCTTCTCGGCGTGGGCAGCGTAAGCGCGGCCGATGCGGTTCCGATGTTTGCGCTGCAGGGTGTCACGGTCACCGCGACCCGTCAGGCAGAAAGCCTCAAGGATGTACCGGCGAATGTACAGGTCATCACGGAGAAGGACATCAAGCTGCGCAATGTACAGACTGCGTCCGATGCCGTTGCGATGGCGACCGGCGTCTCTGCGTCGAACTCCGTCGAAGGCACGGTGAACCTTCGCGGCTATAACTCGAAGAATATCCTCGTCCTTGTCGACGGACAGCAGATGAATACCGCATGGAACGGCGATGTCGACTGGAACATGATCCCTGTCGAGAATATCCGCAAGATCGAGGTCGTCTCCGGCGGTCAGTCCGCTCTCTACGGCGGTCGTGCGGTCGGCGGCGTCATCAATATCATGACAAAGAGCGAGAAGCGTGACGGTGTCCACGGTTCCGCGGTCGTCAGCTACGGCAGCCACGGCACGGTGAAGCAGGCGTATGCCGTGCATGGGAAGAAGGATAAGCTGTCTTGGGGGACATTCTATGAGTCGAAAATTACGAATGGGTGGAAGGATTATACCCCGTCCGCAGTCAAAGGTGCGACTTCTTCCGGCAATCATGTGACCACAGACCTGACCGATGCCAAAGGAAATAAGCTGATGGGGGAACGCGGCAAGAAAGAAGTCATGTCTGAAAATTACGGCTTCAATCTGGGCTACGCCTTCAATGATGATCAGAAATTAACATACAAGTATACGCATGCCAATTATACCTGGAAATACAACGATCCGACGTCCTGGGTAGAGAAGAATGGAAAGACACTTTGGCCGGCAGTCGATTTTGCGGATTCTTCCATGTCCAGTTTCTACGGTACAAAGGGCTGGCGTTCCTATGATATGCATTCTCTGACGTATAATGATCAGAAGAACAAAGTGCATGCACACTTTGGTATGACGAATTATACCAAGGATGGATACACGCAGCCGGGGTATGCGAAGGGAACCCTTGACAGCAATTTCGATGGAAGTGGCAAGAAATCTTCTTATCCGTCAAAGTCATGGGATTTTGATATCAATAAACGCTGGACCCTTGGTGATCATACCATTCTGCTCGGGGGATCCTATGGGCAGGATCAGTTTGATCAAACCATTTACAATAATATTTCTGACTGGAAATCTTGGGCCAGTGCTTACACGAAGAATGTGAAAGATCAATTCTTGGGCGGTAAAGATAAGAATTGGGCGCTATATCTGCAGGATAAATGGTCATTTGCCCCGAAGTGGAATGCATATATCGGCGGCCGCTACGACCACTATAAAAAGTATGATGGCTATAGCCAGTATGTAGATCAGGAGAGAAAGACCTTCGACTCGGCTTCTTACAATAAATTCTCTCCCAAGCTGTCACTCGATTATGCGGCCAATGATTCGCTGAATGTGTATGTATCCTATGGTAAATCTTTCAACCCGCCGATCCTGTATCAGGTCTACCGTTACACGGAAAAAGGAACCATTTATCATCAGAACCCCGACCTGAATCCGGAGACCACAGATACATGGGAACTGGGGGCAAAGACAAAGCTTTCCGAAAAAACGGAAGTGAATGCTTCGCTCTTCCATGCAAAGACGGATGACTACATTAAAGCGGAAGCCTATCAGGGTGGCGGCAAGCAGTACCAGAATGTCGGCGAAGCCAAGACGCACGGTTTCGAAATTGCGGTGAACCAGAAGCACAGCGACAGCTGGACTTCCTATATCAATTACACCTGGCAGACGGGCAAGATCAATGGCGATAAGAACTACGACATCCCGCGTCACCTGCTCCATCTCGGCACGACCTTCCACAAGGACCCATGGACGGTGAACGTCGACGGCATGTTCATCTCCGATCGCACCGAAGCGGGGTGGATCGGTGGACATTTCAAATCACGCGATGCGTACTTCCTCCTGAACCTCAATACAAACTACCAGTTCAACAAGAATTTCTCCATGCAGTTTGCGATTGAGAATGTCCTTGACCGCGATTACTTCGATGAAGATATTTCCACGAACCATTACTACATCGGTGATGGCCGCACCTTCACGCTGTCTGCGCGATATACGTTCTAATAAGAAATGCAAAATAGCGGTATTTTCCCGTACCGTCATTCTGAGCGGAGAAAACGGAGAATGTGAGACCGCTGGTACGCGGAACGCATGGGGGATGAGCCGAAGAATCTAAACGCGAGCAGCGTACTATGAACCTGCACCCCAACATAAAAAGCACGTCTGAATCAAAAGATTCAGACGTGCTTTTTTCGTCATGGATGCTGCCAAGGATGAGCGAATCCGATTTCTCGTATCGTCCTAGCCACTAGCCACTAGTCACTAGCCACTACTCATAGAACTTTGTCACAGCATCGACAAGGTAGGCGGTATCCTTGACGCCGGCCGTCTCATAGGAGGAGTGCATGGCGAGCTGGGGGAGACCGATGTCGACGGTCGGCATGGCGACGACGGTGTTTGAAATATTCCCTAAGGTAGAGCCGCCGGGGTTGTCACTGTGATTCGTGAAGGTCTGTGTGGGGATGTCATGGTCTTTGCACAGCTTCTTGAAGTAGGCGGCAGAGAAAGCATTGGTCGCATATTTCTGTGCGGCGCTGTACTTGATGACGATGCCGCCATTGATGACGGGACGGTTCACGGGATCCGCATATTCCGGATGGTTCGGGTGGATGCTGTGGGCGTTGTCGGCGGAGATCATGAAGCTTCTCGCGATCATGGCCATGGTTTCATCATAGCTGTATCCGAGGGAAGCGGCGAGACGCTGCAGGGTATTCGCAAGGAAGGTGGAGCCGGCGCCCTGCGAGGTGGCGCTGCCGACTTCTTCATTATCGAAGAGGGCGTAGACGGAGATGTATTTCTCCTTCTTACCCTGCGTGAAGCCGCGGAAGCAGGCGAAGGCGCACTGCAGGTCGTCGAGCTTCGGCGAGGAGATGAATTCTCTCTCTTCGCCCCAGATGGTACCGGGGACGCGGCTGTAGAGGATGAGGTCATGCGCGAGGATGTCTTCGGCTTTCACCTTGGCAGCGGCGGCGATGACGTCCATGAAAGGAGTCTTGGCGCCGGTCATGCCATAGAGAGGGAGCATGTCCTTCTGCACTTTCCACTCTTTATGCTGGTTCACGCTGCGGTCCATATGAATCGCGACGGAGGGGATGACGAGCATGGTGCCATCGATCGCGATGAGCTTCTCCGCAAGGTGGCCGTTCTCTGTGACGAGGAGACGTCCGGCGACGGAGAGCGGACGGTCGAGCCAGGTCGACATGATCATGCCGCCGTAGCCCTCGACATTGAGCTTCACATACGGGCCATCTGCGATTTCCGGATTCTCTTTGATCTTGAAGGTCGGAGAGTCGCAGTGCGAGGCAGTGATATGGAAGGCTTCTGCGCCTTCTTCCGGCACGGTGAAGGCCATGAGGGCGCTGCCATTTCTGGTGACGACGTACTTGCCGCCCTTCTCGATCTGCCAGGGGTCTTCTTCGCGGATCTCTGTGAAGCCTGCGTAGAGGAGCGCTGCCTTGATGCCGCGGACGGCATGGAAGGTGGAGGGGGACTTGCCGATGAAATGGATGAGGTCGCGGCTGATGTCATCTGCGGTGATTGGCTGTTCCATTATTTCTTATGTCCTACTTTTTTCTGATATACGTCTTCTGCCATCTTGGCACGGGCACGGATGACCGGGTTCGAAGAGTTGACGGAGGTCGGAGTGAAGTTGCTCTTGTAGTGGAGCTTCTTCGTTTCCTTTTCCATTTCGACGACCTGGATGGTGCCGGCGGTGCGGTCGTAAGCGTAGGTGTAGGTGCAGGTGCCGCCTTCGATGGCTTCGATGGCAACGAAGTTCAGGATCTCATGGCCATTCGTGGTCTTCTTGATGCTGGTCTCCTGCATGTCGATGGTGGTGGTGTCGTTATATTTCCAGAGGCTTTCTGCGGAAACGGACATAGAGCCGGCAGCGATAGCAGCGGCAGCTGCCAGGGCGATCATCATTTTTTTCATAGCAATCACTCTCTTTCGTGAATGGATGACTGGAAGTCATTCTTTGTTTGCAGTGCTGGATTTATTATAGCATAAAAATGAATGGTGGGCTTGAAGTTCAAGAACCTTAACGAGGCTGATGCGGCCTATGATTTTTATCGCAGTTCCTTATGCCAAGAGTATGAATGCGTAATGCTTGACATTGTATACCGGAATGGATAGAATGAGGGTGAAAGGCGGTGGTCTTATGGCAACAGCAGCTACACAGATCCGAATTGATGCGGATACGAAACGACAGGCGGCAGCACTTTTCAGCGAGTTGGGACTCGATATGTCTGGCGCAGTGAACCTGTTTCTTCGTCAGTGCGTTCTTCGTGGAGGACTTCCTTTTGCAGTGGAAATGCCGCGATATAATCAGGAAGCATTAGCCGCAATGGAGGAGGGACGACGAATTGCTCGTGATCCGAGTGTTAAAGGCTATACGAATATGGCTGATTTGAAAAAAGCATTGGAGCAGGAGTAACATGTACCTTGTCAAATTCACTTCAGCATACAAGAAGAGCTACAAGCTGATGCGAAAACGCGGGTTCGACGTCTCACTTTTGGATGAAGTGGTAGAAACTTTGATGCAGGGTGGTACTCTTGAGCCTCGGTATCGCGACCATGGATTGTCAGGACGTTTTCAAGGATTTCGGGAATGTCATGTGAAGCCGGACTGGCTTCTGGTTTACTTGATTGAGGATGATATTCTCACACTGACGTTGATTGACACAGGCTCTCATGCCGATATCTTCCGCATGTAAAAAAAGACTGCCGGAAAGGGCAGTCTTTTTTATTGTTGGCTTATCTATCCGAGCCGTCTTTTTCTTTGCGGATGACGTCGTGAGCGCCGCCTTCTACGATGGAGGTCGCAGAGACGAGGGTCAGCTTCGCCTTTTCCTGAAGCTGCGGGATGGTGATAGCGCCGCAGTTGCACATGGTGGCTTTGATCTTCGCGCAGGTCTTTTCGACGTTTTCTTTCAGCGGACCGGCATATGGGACATAGGAGTCTACGCCTTCTTCGAAAGCGAGCTTCTTGGAACCGTCGAGGTCATAACGGCCCCAGTTTCTGGCACGGTTGGAACCTTCGCCCCAGTATTCCTTGACGATGGTGCCGCCGACGGTTCTCTTTTGTGTCGGGGATTCGTCGAAGCGGGCAAAGTAGCGGCCGAGCATGACGAAGTCAGCGCCCATGGCGAGGGCCAGTGTGATGTGGTGGTCGTAAACGATGCCGCCGTCGGAGCAGACAGGTACATAGATGCCGGTTCTCTTGTAGTATTCATCTCTGGCCTGGCAGACTTCGATGAGAGCCGTTGCCTGGCCGCGGCCGATGCCCTTGGTTTCACGGGTGATGCAGATGGAGCCGCCGCCGATGCCGACTTTGACGAAGTCAGCGCCAGCTTCTGCGAGGAAGAGGAAGCCTTCTCTGTCGACGACATTGCCTGCGCCGACTTTGACTTTTTCGCCGTAACGTTCACGGATCCAGTTGATGGTGATCTTCTGCCATTCGGAGAAGCCTTCGGAGGAGTCGATGCAGAGGACATCGGCGCCTGCGTCTACGAGGAGCGGCACGCGGTCAGCGTAGTCTCTGGAATTGATGCCGGCACCGACGATGAAGCGTTTCTGTGCATCGAGCATTTCATTCGGGTTTTCCTGATGGGAGTCGTAGTCTTTGCGGAATACGAAGCCGTAGAGGCGGCCGTCTTCATAGAGAACCGGCAGGGAATTGATCTTGTTGTCCCAGATGATGTCATTGGCTTCGGAGAGGGTGATGCCGTAATCGGCTTTGACAAGTTTGTCGACCGGGGTCATGAAGTTCTTGACCTTTTCGCTCTTGTCCATGCGGCTTACGCGGTAGTCTCTGGAGGAAACGATGCCTACCATTTTGCCGTTGGAGGTGCCGTCTTCCGTGATGGCGATGGTGGAGTGGCCGGTCTTTGCTTTGAGAGCAAGGACGTCAGCTAAGGTCGCTTCTGGCGACAGGTTCGAATCGGAAGGAACAAAGCCTGCTTTCTGTGCTTTGACTCTGGCAACCATGGCTGCTTCTTCTTCAGGAGTCTGGGATCCGTAGATAAAGGAAACGCCGCCGTTTCTTGCGAGTTCGACAGCGAGCTTTTCACCGGAGACGGCCTGCATGATAGCAGAAACCATTGGAATGTTTAATGTGATGGCCGGTGTTTCCCCTTTTTTGTATCTGACCAGCGGGGTCTTCAGAGAGACGTTCGCCGGGATGCAGCTGCAGTCAGAATATCCGGGAATGAGCAGATATTCATTAAAGGTATGAGCCGGTTCATTGATGTAGGTTGCCATTATTTCCTCCTTAAATAAAAATAGAGTAAAAAGATGAAAATAAATTAACTTACTATACCTCTTTACTCGTATTCGGTCAAGCGTTTTTTCCTGTGACCTATGTATTTGTACTATTATAGCGTAAAAACTCCGCCTTGGGTAGGCGGAGTTTGTGAGAGTTTTATGAGATTAGGAAAGGCTAAGTTTGAAAGCAGGGATGAGTAGCTAGGGATGAGTGGCTAGGGATTAGGAGTCTCAAGTGACTAGTAACTAGTGACCAGCATGCCAGCTCATAGCATCGCCAGTATGTATACTTCGCGGCGCTTCTGATTTTTATGCGCCGCACCATCATTTCGCATTTCTCATTTTTAATTTCTCATTTAATCGAGGCTTTCAAACGTAATCAAGGGGTGAGCCGCCCTTGGGCTAACCCTGAACTCTTCTTTTACTTACAGCAGCGGCTCAATGACCGTCTGGAAGTAATGATTCAGTTCTTTCGGCGTCGCCTGCATTTTGTTTTTGCGCACCCACCATTGGACCATTTCGACGAAGCTGCCGGAGATGTGATTCAGGAGGAAATCTTCGGGGACGGGGATTTCCTTGTGGCGGTTCAGGAGGTAGGAAGCGATGAGGCGGGAGAGGCTCGCCTTGAAGTAGCGCAGGAAGAAGTCGGAGCTTTCGGAGATGAGCAGGTCGCGCAGGTGGTTCGTATTCTCTGCGATGTGCTCTAAGAGGTGGCAGAAGACGGGATCCGGAAGGCCGGCATGCTGATGATCGTCCGAGGGGTGATTGTCATTCATGACACCGTCCACGATGTGTTCGAAGAGTTCCTGGCACATGTCCTCGAGGAGGCTGTCCTTGGTCTGGAAATGCGCGTAGAATGTGCTGCGGCCGATGTTGGCACGGTCGATGATATTCTGGATGGTGATCTTCGAATATGGTTTTTCTGATAACAGAGCGCTGAATGCTTCGAAGATAGCGGCTCTGGTCTTCTGCTGTCTGCGATCCATGGGGTTCCTCTTTCACAATGGCTGATATAAAACGACTTGTATGATATATGCTATTGTAAAATATCGGAAGTAGAAATTCAAGTATCCACGAGCATATTTTTTAGGGATACTTGAATTTTTCAAGCGGGCCTTTGGAAAATGGGGGAAGGGGTTCATGGCTAGCCCATGAGGGACGCTGATTGCGTGTGATACTTTCCCTAAGCGCCGCGAAGGATGAATTGCGGTGATGCCCGCTTGGGGCTTAGGGACTAGGGGACTAGGGAACCAGGAGACCAGGAGACTTTAGACTTTACAGGTCAGAAGTCAGAGGACAGAAGTCTGAAATCAGAAGTCTGATGTCTGATATCTCTCAGTCTCCTAATCCCTAATCCCTAATCCCTAGTCACTAGCTACCAGTCACTAGCTACCAGTCACCAGTCACTAGTCCCCTGTCACAAAGCCTCAATCACACGGACGAGAGCTTTCACATCTTCCTCTTTTGTCGCCCAGCTGGTGCAGAGGCGGATGATGCTGTGGCTGTCGTCGGCTTTGCAGCCGAAGCCGAAAGCGACAGTCTCTTTGAGCTTTTCCATCCGGCTGTTTTCTATGGTGAAGAAGATCTGGTTCGTAGGGGAGTCGAAGTAGAGGGGGATCCCTTTGGCGGTGAGCGCTTTTTTGATTTCTTCTGCATAGAGGTCGGCGGTGCGTCCCATCTGTAAATAGAGCCCATCTTTGAAGAGCTCGTCAAACTGGATGCCGAGGAGCCAGCCTTTGGCGAGGAGCGCGCCGTGCTGCTTGATCATGGGGAAAAAGTGCAAGATGAGGCGCGGGTCAGGGATCACGACGGCTTCGCCGAAGAGTGCGCCGCATTTCGTACCGCCGATATAGAAGACGTCTGCGAGGCGCGCAAGGTCTTCGAGGGTGACGTCATTGGAGGAGCTGCCGAGGGCGTAGGCGAGGCGGGCGCCGTCGATGAAGAGAGGAATGTGGTGCCTGCGGCAGACGGCAGAAATGTCTGTGAGCTCTTTTTTCGAATAGAGAGTGCCCCATTCGGTCGGCTGGGAAATGTAGACCATGCCGGGATGTACCATGTGTTCCCAATTTTCATCAGCGAAGAAATCGGAGACGTAGCGATCGATCGCTTCGGCGGCGAGTTTGCCTTCTTTCGAGGGGAGGGCGAGCACTTTGTGTCCGCCCCACTCGATCGCGCCTGCCTCATGGACATTCACGTGGCCGCTGTCGGCGGCGATGACGCCTTCGTAGGGGCGGAGAATGCAGTCGATGACGGTGGCATTGGTCTGGGTGCCGCCGACGAGGAATTTCACTTCTGCATCCGGCGCGCCGCATGCTTTTCGGATGCGAGCACGGGCGTTTTCTGAGATGTCATCCAGTCCGTAGCCGGCGCATGGCTGGTGGTTTGTTTCAGAAAGACGATGGAGAATGTTCGGATGGCAGCCTTCCATGTAATCGGAGGCGAAGGGGAGTTTCTTTTTCATGGTGAATGTCCTTTTCGTAAATGATAATGGCTGGGGCAGTATCGAGCCTTCTGAACTGGCTCACATGCTGCTTCTCACTTCTTACTAGGGAAACACTGATTCAATCGTTGTCAGATTTTACTCTTGAAATTTTATACATGGCGAGGAATAACCTGACGCGAATAGCGAGCTATTTAAGGAAGGTTATGACGAAGCCATGCATAAAATTTCTTGTGGAATCTGACTCTGCGATTTAATCAGCGTTTCCCTATGTGTCTGCTCTACTATGATGCCATTTCTCCCCTCTTGTCAAGGCGTTTTTCGCAAGACTATGAGCGAAATGCATAGCTTATCTTTTCTTGTGTCCAATTATGCATACTTCTTTTCAAAAATGTTTGATAGTGGTACAATTATTTTTGTAATTTGTACATGATTTCAAGAAAAGGCTGCAAAAAGATAGCCAAAAGAGAAAATGACAGCGAAAGCGCCAAGCGCTTTCATTTTTTTCATGAGGGGTGACCTTCTCATGGAAGGGAGAATGCAGTATGAATATCCATGAATACCAGAGTAAGCAGATCATGCGTGAGTATGGCATCCATGTTCCGGAAGGCTATCCGGCATTCACGGTCGAAGATGCGCTGGAAAATGCGAAGCGCCTCGACACGCCGGTCGTGGTCGTAAAGGCACAGATCCACGCGGGCGGCCGCGGGGAAGCGGGCGGTGTCAAGCTCGCCCGTTCTCTGGACGAAGTCAGAAAATATGCGAAGGAGCTTCTGGGCAAGGTGCTCGTCACCCGCCAGACCGGCCCGCAGGGCAAGAAGGTGAACCGCCTTCTGATCGAAGCCGGCTGCCATATCAAGAAAGAGTACTATCTCTCCTTCGTCGTGGATCGTCAGGCAGAATGCGTCGTCATGATGGGCTCGGAGTCCGGCGGCATGTCCATCGAAGACGTGGCAGCGGAAAATCCGGAAAAGATCATCAAAGAGTACATCGACCCGGTCATCGGTCTGGCCGATTTCCAGGCACAGCGTATGGCGTATGCGCTCCATTTCGAAAAGCCGACCATCAGAAAAGCAGCGACCTTCATGAAGTACCTCTACAATGTCTTTGTGGACAAGGACTGCTCGCTGGCGGAAGTGAATCCGCTGGTCGTTACCGAAGAAGGCGACGTCATGGCGCTCGATGCGAAGCTGAATTTTGATGACAGCACGCTCTCCCGTCATCCGGAGATCGTAGCGCTGCGCGACATCACGGAAGAAGACCAGAAGGAAAGAGAAGCAGCAGCGGAGGGACTGAACTATGTCAATCTCGGCGGCGACGTAGCCTGCATGGTCAACGGGGCAGGTCTTGCGATGGCGACTGTCGATATCATCAAGGAAAACGGCGGCGAACCGGCCAACTTCCTTGATGTCGGCGGCGACTCCACACCGGAAAAGATCGTGGCAGCCTTCAAAATCATGCTCGAAGACGATCAGGTCGACGGCATTCTGATCAATATTTTCGGCGGCATCAATAAGTGCGATGTCATTGCGACGGGCATTGTCGAAGCAGCTGCGCTTCTTTCCGGCGGCAAAGAGGAATTCCCGATCCCGGTCGTAGTCCGTCTTGAAGGACGTAATGTAGAGCGCGGACGCGAGATCCTGGCCAAAGCGGATATCAAGAATCTGTACCCGGCTTCTTCCATGGATGAAGGGGCGAAACTCGCCATTCGTCTTGCAAAAGAAACGAGAGAGAAGAAATAAAAAGGTTAATGGGTTCAGGTTGACGGGTTCAGGGGGAGCCCGTGGGGCGGCTCGTCCACTGATTGTGGATGAAAGATTCGCATAAATTAGGAATTAGGAATGAGGAATGAAGGTGGCGGCTTCGCCGCGAATATATAGGGCGATGCCTGAAGGCGGTATGCAAGTTACCAGTCACCAGTCACTAGTCACCAGTCACCAGTCACTAGTCGCTTATAGCCTTCTGGCTGCCAATTTGAACTAACAACAAGCAACATCATCTAGGAGGACGTACCAATGAGCGTTTTAATTCATAAAGATACCAAAGTCATTGTGCAGGGCATCACGGGCAAGGCAGCCCGTTTCCATACCGAACAGATGCAGAAGTACGGCACAAATATCGTCGGCGGCACGGCACCGGGAAGAGCTGGCGAAGTCTGCTGCGGCGTGCCGGTTTTCAATACCGTGAGAGATGCCGTCGCTGTCACCAAAGCCACCACTTCGGTCATTTTCGTACCGGCAGCCTTTGCGGCAGATGCCATCCTGGAAGCAGTCGAAGCGGGCTTGGAGCTCGTCGTCTGCATCACGGAACACATCCCGGTCGAAGACATGGTCAAGGTGCACCGCTACATGGTGGGCAAGAAGACCCGCCTCATCGGACCGAACTGCCCGGGGCTCATCTCTGTCGATGAAGCGAATATCGGCATCATCCCGGGACAGATTTATAAAAAAGGCCACGTAGGCGTGGTTTCCCGCTCCGGCACGCTGACTTACGAAGCGACCTTCCAGCTGACCAATGCGGGCATCGGTCAGACAAGTGCGATCGGCATCGGGGGCGACCCGATCAAAGGCACGGACTTCATCGATGCACTTGAGCTCTTCAATGATGATCCGGATACCAAGGCGGTCCTCATGATCGGCGAAATCGGTGGTACGGCGGAAGAGCAGGCTGCAAAATGGATCCATGAACA
This sequence comes from uncultured Dialister sp., assembly GCA_934178345.1. GTDB lineage: Bacteria > Bacillota > Negativicutes > Veillonellales > Dialisteraceae > Dialister. The sequence continues at coordinate 68,286 of CAKPQG010000012.1, forward strand.
TATGAAGAAGCCGGTCGCTGCCTTCATCGCCGGCCGCATGGCGCCTCCAGGAAAGCGCATGGGCCATGCCGGCGCCATCATTTCCGGCGGCAAAGGAACTGCGGTAGAAAAGATCGCAGCGCTGAATGCGGTAGGGATCCCTGTCGCAGAAACGGTCGCGCATATCGGTGAGACAGTCATCGAGCTCTTGAAAAAAGAAGGGCTCTATGACGAATGCCATACATGCTGATGAAAAGCAGTCCCGTGAGGGACTGCTTTTTGGGTTAGACCGTGGGCGTGCTGCCTGCCCCCTTGATTGTTTGCGAAAGAGGGGGAGCGGGTTCTACCGGTTCAGAGGGTTCAGTGGGGGTGGTGCGGCGCATAAAAATATAGAAGCGCCGCAGAGTATGGATGGGGCGATGCTCGAAAGCACCTTTCAAGTCACTAGTCACAAGTCACTTGAGGCTCCTAATCCCTAGCTACTAGTCCCCAGCCACTAGTCACTAGTCCCCAGCCACTAGTCACTGGTCATGCACATGAGAAGTTTTTACTTGACGAGGGCACTGCTTTCCGTTATTGTAGGAGAAAAGACGGGAGGGAACGCTATGTTTGGCAAATTTCAAGATTCACTGCTTTTTCTCGTGCTTGCTTATGCGATCTTTCGTATCGGCTGGGGCGAGGGATTCACGACGATGAATATTTTCATCCTTCTGGGCTCGCTGGTTGCCATTTTATCCATGGTGCTTCGGCGAAGCGGCTACTTGGAAACAGTAGAGAAAAAGAAGAAGGAAGCGGAAGAAAAAAAGCAGGACAAATAAAAAGGGCCACGCGGCTCTTTTTTATTTGCCTCGTGGGCGCTCCCTGCTTTTGTCAAATTCCCTTCCTTATGCTAAAATGAGAAGCAACAAGCAGCAAAGGAGGAAGCGGATGAATCCGGATCTTTATATCGTAAGGAAGGTGAATGAAGCCACCTCCATCTCGCGCAAGGCGAGTCTTTTCATGGATCTCGTCACACGCTACGGGCACTGGGCTTTTGTGATTTACGGACTTCTCCTCTGGCTGGCACCGGGAGGAAATCAGAAGAACCGCAGGCTCTGCTGCGTGCTGGCCTTTCTGGGTGTCGTGATCGCCTCTCTCCTTTCCTTTGCCATCGGCAAGGTGTGGAGACGGAGACGGCCTTTTGAGCGCGACTGGCGCATCTGGAATTTCACCGGGCATAAGGCCAATGCCTCTTTTCCCAGCAATCACACGATGAATGGTGCCATCGTCGTCATGGAGCTTCTCCGCATGCATATGCCGGGATCTCACCTGCTGGCGGTCTTGGCAGGGCTTCTAGCGTTTTCCCGCATTTTCGCCGGTGTGCATTACCCGACGGATCTTTTAGGCGGCGTCGCCATCGCAGGCCTCGTGCATCGTCTGATTCACGGGACGGCGCTCGCCTCCTTCGCAGGTGCGCTTACCACTTTCGGCTCGGCGGTGAGCGATTGGATCTTTAAGAAATAAAGAATGCGATGTAGTAGAGTATACATCGTGGTGATGGGTCCAAGGGTTATCGAGTCACCAGTCACTAGTCACTAGTCACTAGTCACTCCTAATCCCTAGCCCCTGCTTTGCTTGGTGTGGATTTCCAAACAACAAATAACAAATATTTTCAAAAGGAGGTGATCCTATGGCAGTGAGCGAGACAGGAAGCAAGCTCTCCATCATCCGCATCGTGCAGGTGCTTTTGCGCGAGTCGGACAAGGATCACCCTTTGTCGCAGCAGGATATTCTTCGTCTGATGGAAAGCAAGTATGGGATGGTCGTGAGCCGGAAGTCTGTTTCCAGAAATCTGCTCCGCCTGAAGGAGGCGGGGCTGCCTGTGATGTGCCGCGAGGTGCCGCGCATGGTGAATGGGAAGGAAGCGCCGCTTTCGCTTGACTGGTACTGGGATCACGTACTCTCTCCGCAAGATCTGAAGACGGTGATCGATCTCCTCTATTTCTCGCATCTTCCGGCGATGCAGATCCGGCAGCTCACCGAGAAGCTGAAGCGGCTGCAGTGCCGTTCTTTTGAAGACGGGAAGGAAGGCATACGAAATCTGCCGCTCTCGCAGAATCTCCCGGATGTGCGGGAGGCGCTTGTCCTGCTCTCGCAGGCACTTTGCGAAAAGAAGCAAATTTCCTTTTTCTATGACCACTATGAAGTGGACGGCAAACGGCATCACGGTGTGAGCCCGTCAGGAGAGGCGCGCTGCTATATCGTACATCCTTTTCAGGTGGTCGCATCGGATGACCGGTACTGCCTTCTCTGTAATGTGGAAGGACGGGAGGATATTTCCTATTTTTTTGTAGACCGCATGGCGGACATCGCGCTCCTTTCCGCGCCGGCGCGGGGGCAGAAAAGCCTTGCAGGTGCAGATGCTTCCGCGAAGCTCGATGAGCTCATGGTGGCGAGCCGCGATATTTATACAGGAAATCCGGTGGCGATCACCTTCGAGGCAGATGTGCGCCTTCTGACAGATATTCAGACGGATTTCGGCAAGAGAGCCCGTCTCATTTCCGCAAGCCCGGACAAGGTGACCATGGAAGTGACGCTCCCCCAAGCCGCCATGAAGGCATGGGCTCTGAAGAAGGCACCGCTCGTCAAGGTGCTCTCCCCGTCGTACCTGGTGCGGGAGGTGAAGGAGGCGGCCCAGAGTCTGGCGCGCCTCTACGGCCTATGATCGCAGGCATGCTTGCCTTTCTCCTCGCCGCCATTCTTATCCTGCTCCTGATCCCCATCCGTTATACCGTGACGCTCGTGCGCTGGCGGCTCATCCTGTCGGTCTCTGTGCTTTTGGGTCTTTGGCGGAAGGAAATCGAGCTTCCGTCTGCCAAAAAAGAGACTCCCCCTCCCGTGGAAATGACGGAAGAGCCTGAAGAAGACTGGATGGAAGAAACGCTCGCACAGGCAGAAGAGAAGGCAGAGGTGCAGGAGAGGCTGCCGGATTCTGGCGAGGCGGCAGTCGAGAGAGAGACCGAGGAGAAGAAGGGGCATACCCTTTGGGAAGAGATCCGTTTCGCGATGGAGAATGGTCTGGCGGAGCGCGTCCTCCATGCGGCAGGGAAGATCCTGTCGCACAGCTTTCCACGCCAGTGCCGCATCCGCGGAGACTTTGGGACAGGCGACCCTATGACGACGGGCATCGCCTGCGGCATGTCGATGGCATTCCTCGCCAAAGAGACACAAGAAATCCGATGGAATTATCTGGAACCTGTGAATACCTTATCGGGGGAAGCAAAGGGGCGGATCATTCCTTTGACGATGATCTATATAGCCGGCAGGCTTCTCCTGTCGAGACCCGCCAGAGAGTTCTGGCATTTCAGAAAAGAGGAAAAGAACCATGGATGATGAAGTTAGAAAGCAGATTTTTGAAGATTTCAAGAAAATGATCACCACCGAGTCTGTGGTGGGTCAGCCGATCTACTTGGGCGATGCGACCATCGTGCCCTTCGTGGATATTTCCTTCGGATTCGGCACCGGCAGCCAAGGCACGAACGCCGCAGGCGGTGCCGGCGGCGGCAAGGTGACACCGACCGCTGTCCTCATCATGAAGGGGGAACGTGTCGAGCTCTTCTCTATCAAGAATGCAGGACCGAATGGTACCATCGATAAGGTGCTGAACATGGTCCCGGAGGTCATCTCCCATTTCACCAAGAAGAAGGAAAAGCAGGAAGAAGTGAGAGAGGCGGCGCTCAAAGAAGCCAAGCAGGCCATGGCAGAAGAAGCAGAGACGGCGGCGATCGAAGCAAAGAGCGAGAAATAGGGACTGGTGACTAGTGGCTAGTGACTAGTGAGTAGGCACAATATATCGGGAAACGCTGATTAAATCTGACAACGATTTCATCAGTGTTTCCCTAGCCCCTTCCTTTGGAAGGGGCAGCCGAGCGGAGCGAGGCGGGGTTGGCCTCTACGTATGTCAGACCGTCGGAAAACGAAAGCCAACCTCCGCCCCTACGGGGCACCTCCTTCCAGAGGAAGGAGGGAGAAGCCGAAAGCGGGCATCGCTGACCTGAAGTTTGAAAGCAGGGATGATTAGTAGCTAGGGATTGGGGATTAGGAGTGACTGGTGACTGGTGACTTGAATACCGCTTTCGGGCATCGCCACCATCTATACTCCGCGGCGCTTCTATTTTTTTATGCGCCGCACCACCCCCTTTGAACCCTCTGAACCTGCTCCCCCGCTGAACCTCTTT
>CAKPQG010000013.1 GCA_934178345.1 uncultured Dialister sp.
CCCATAGAACCCGCGCTCCCTCTTTCGCAAACAAGCAAAGGGCGCCCCGTGGGCTAATCCTGTCTGACAGTCCCTATTTTCTGCCGTTCTATCTACATTTTCACGATGAAAGATGCTATAATGAAAAATAATTTTGTGACAGAGATAGAGTGCGAGCAGGGAGGCGACGAGATGGCCAGACGGAAAGGGCTGAAGCGGTGGGACGAGATCACGACAGAGGGATGGCTCTCGCTGATGGCGGACAAGACGGTTATGAGTGCGCTGATGATGCAGATCTTCTCGCGGCTCTATCACTCCGAAGACTATATGGATAACGCAAAGAATATAGCGAAGGCACTCCATCTCGAGTATCGGGCACTGAATGCAGGTGTCGGCTGGGCCGGGAATAAGATCCGTGAAATGTATGAGGCGGGAAGTCTTTTGACCTATCATGCGACTAAGAAGAAGGAGGAGACGCATAAGGAAGAAGAGACGGGAGAGTTCCGTCTTTCGGAAACGCCAGCCTCTCGCGTCTGCCGCTCGCCATGGGAGTATGTTTTCGATGGCAGTGAGGACGATACCGGCACCTATTTCTGGGTGTTGAAACCGGAGGCTGTGAGGGCGTACCGCGAAATCATGGATGCAGATATCTGGCATCTGGAGGATATCCGATCGCTGCTTGAGAGTGATGAGACGGCCTATGGGTGCGAGGGGAGCCTTTTTTCCCACTCGTCTTCGCATACGGTCGATGAGATCCGAAAACGATTTTCAAAAAATGCGGATTTCAAAAGGAAATCCATGGGGGCGCATCCCTGCTGCGTCGTGTGCGGGGCAGATCGGATTTCTCTTCTCCATGCGGTGGCTTACGGGGCTCATGGCGAATCGCAAAAGGGGCTCATGCTTTGTCCGACACATGCGGCACTTTTCTCCGCGCATCTCATTTCTTTTTCCGACGCGGGCGAGCTTCTGGTGTCTCCTCGGATTTCTGAAAGAGAAAGGACACTCTATGGCCTGACAGCAGGAGAGAAGGCAAAGGCGGCTTTCAGCCGAAGGCGGATGCTCACGCATCGGAAAATTTTTACAGAGGAAGGAAGAAAACTGAAATGATTTTATCCGGCAAAGAAATCGTGCGACATATGGGGGAAGAAATCATCATCGATCCCTTTGATCCGAAGAAGGTGAATCCGAACAGCTACAACCTGACTCTGGCGGATGAGCTGATGGTGTATGACAACTATGAGCTCGACATGAAGAAGAGAAATGAAGGCACGCTGCTCCATATCCCGAAGGAGGGCTATGTGCTGCAGCCGAATAAGCTGTACTTGGGACGGACGCATGAATATACAAAAACGAAATGCTTCGTACCGATGCTCGAGGGTCGCTCGTCCATCGGACGTCTGGGTCTTTTTATCCATGTGACGGCAGGCTTCGGAGATGTGGGCTTCTCTGGGTACTGGACACTGGAAATGTTCTGCGTGCAGCCGATCCGCATTTATGCGGGCGTGGAGATCTGCCAGATCTATTTCCATACCGTTTTGGGGGAAGCAGACCGCTATGACAGCGGAAAATATCAGAATAATAAAGGAATTCAGCCAAGCCTACTTTACAAAGACTTTGAAAAGTAGTATGATAGTACTAACTTAATATCACTTGGAGCGAAGAAGCTGCAGCATGACAGGAGAGTTTTCTCTTTGTCTGCTGCTTTTTTTGTACTTTGCTCCGGTGCAGGAGTGCTTTTGAGGAATACAAAACATTTGCATTTTTTTGAATATTATTTCATTTTGCAAAGGATATCCTGGAAGGCGTCCTGGTTTTGAGGAAAGCATAAGAGTGGAATTCATCTCATGGAGGACATGCTTTCCACTTGGGGGAGACGTAGGAGGTCGACTATTATGAAAAAAGCAATGAAGAAAATGATCATGGCAGGTGCTCTTTGTGTCGCAGGTGCAGCTCTGATTGCCGGCTGTGGCGGCGATTCCGGTTCTTCTGCAGGCGGCGGAAAACAGTTCCTGAACATCGCTACCGGCGGTACTGCTGGTACTTATTACCCACTGGGCGGCGCACTCGCTGAGCTGCTGAACCAGAATATCAAAGGCATGAATGCATCCGCACAGTCTACCGGTGCATCTGTAGCCAATGTCAATATGCTGAAAGACGGCTCCGTCGACATCGCTTTCATCCAGAATGATATCGCTTACTATGCAGCCAACGGCAAGGAAATGTTCAAGGACAACAAGGTAGAAAACATCCGCGGTATCGCTGCACTCTATCCGGAAACTGTCCAGTTCGTCACCACCGCTGACAAAGGCATCAAATCCATCGCTGACCTCAAGGGCAAAAAGGTCGCTGTCGGTGCTTCCGGCTCTGGCGCAGAAGCCAATGCCCGTCAGATTCTCGGTGCATATGGTCTGACCTATGATGATATCGATGTACAGTATCTCTCCTTCGGCGAAGCTGCTGATGCACTGAAGGATGGCAATGTCGATGTCGGTGTCGTCGTCGCAGGCTTCCCGACCGCAGCGATCCAGGATCTGGCTGCCAATAAATCCGCAGCACTGGTCAATATCGATGCAGAACATGCTGACAAGCTGATGAAGCAGTATCCATACTTCACCAAGATCACCGTACCGAAGGGCACCTATCCTGGACAGGAAGAAGATGTCAGCACCGTAGCCGTGAAATGCGTCATCGTCACCACGGATAAGCTCTCTGATGACCTCGGCGAACAGATCGTGAAAGCCATCTACGAACACCTTGACCGCATGAAAGCGGCTCATGCTGTCGGCAAGTACATCACCAAGGATACCGCTCTGGAAGGCATGTCCGTCAAGATGAATGCCGGCGCAGAAAAATACCTGAAGGCGAAATAATAGTGGGAAGTCACTTATGTAACATGGTCAGGTAAAGGGAATAAGATTCAGAGGCAGCCCGTGGGGCGTACCCCCCCTTGATGATACATGAAAGTGCTGCCTGAATCAGCATTTCCTTCGGGGCGGAAGTGGCGGCTCCGCCGCAACCCTGAACCTATCAACCTGAACCCTGAACCACTTGTTATCCATATCGAAACACTGATCTGATCAGCGCTTTCCCTTATAGGAAGGAGGGAGAACGGGCTCATCTAAGGAGTCCGTTCTCACTTTCATTTCATGAAGAAAAAGAAAAACGGGAAATTAGAAACCATACTTATCGTTTTCGGGATGATCGTCTGTGTGATCGTGACCGTGGGAGGCTGGTTTGTCCGTCAGGACTATCTCTTCGGACAGACAGCAGACGGCTTCATCATCAGGCAGCGGGTGCGCCCAGGTACACCGGTGACACTGGTGTACAGGCACTCGGTCCAGAAGACAATGATTCACGAGTACCTTGAAGTCAATGACATGGCGACGGGGCTCGTACTGAAGTCTACCAAATACCAATCCATGGGGGTAGGACTTCCTTTCTCCAAAGAAGATGGCGATTTCCGCGAAGAAGACGGTTGGTTTATTCTGGATAACATGAACCGTCCCTATCCGGAGCTCTCGATCCGTAACGGCGTGACAAATGAAGAAAAGGTCTATGTCGGAGATACGGAGTATGATCTCGCAAGCCTGATGCCTTTGGGAAAGGAACTTCATCTGTATGTAGCGCCGCTGTACCAGGTGCTGTATAAGAAAAAAGAAATTAGGAGTTGATACAATTGGCTGATTTAGAGAAAAAGAACGTGCAGGCCGAAGGCGTTTCTGAAAATGGAGAAATGTCTGAGGAACTGCAGAAGAAATTAAAAGAGCTGGATAAAGAGTCCAATACAGCGGAATACAAAGGCATCTGTGCCAAAGTCATCGCCGTCATCTGTATCTGCTTCTCGCTCTTCCAGATTTACACCGGCTTCTTTGGCGCACTGGATGCGATGATCCAGCGTTGCGTCCACTTGTCCTTCGGTATCTGCCTCGTCTATCTTCTTTGCCCGACGAAGAAAGCCTGGGTCAAGGAGGGGCGTTTCCATCCGATCGACGTGGCGCTCGCTGTCCTTGCGATGATTCCTCCCATTTACATTCTTGTGAATTACCAGCAGCTTATCCTGCGCGCCGGCACCGTCACCCCGACAGATACCGTGATCGGCGTGCTTGGCATCGTGATGATCATCGAAGCGGCTCGCCGTATCGTAGGTCTTCCGATTGTCATCGTTGTCTGCTGCTTCCTTGCGTATGGTTTCTTCGGACCCTACCTCCCCGGGCCGCTCGCACATCGCGGGCTCACCATCAAGCAGATGGTCGGACACCTCTTCTTCACGACAGAGGGTGTCTTTGGTATCCCGATGGGCGTTTCCTCCACCTTCATTTTCCTCTTCATCCTTTTCGGCGCCTATCTGGAAAAGACAGGTCTTGGGAAATTCTTCATCGATATCGCTAATGCCATCGCCGGCTGGGCATCCGGCGGACCGGCTAAGGTCGCTGTCATTTCCTCGGCTCTGCAGGGTACGATCTCCGGTTCCTCGGTAGCGAACGTCGTAGGCTCCGGCTCCTTCACTATCCCGATGATGAAGAAACTGGGCTATCACAAGAATTTCGCCGGCGCCGTAGAAGCAGCCGCTTCCACCGGCGGTCAGCTGATGCCGCCGATCATGGGCGCAGCCGCCTTCCTGATGGCGGAATTCGTCGGCATTCCGTACATGGAAGTCGTCAAGGCTGCCATTGTTCCTGCCATTCTTTACTTCATCGGGGTATTCCTCGGTGTACATTTCGAAGCGAAAAAGAATAACCTCAAGGGCACACCGAGAAGCGAGCTCCCGCCTTGGGGCAAGATCCTGAAAGAGGAAGGGCATCTGGCGATCCCACTGATCGCCATCATCGGTCTTTTGGCTTCTGGCTACACCCCGATGAAAGCGGCGCTTGCCGGTATTTTCATTTCCATCGCTTCCGCCATGCTTCGTGCGAATACCCGCATGAGCATCTCTGATATCATTGACGGTCTCATCAAAGGTGCGCGAGGTGCGCTCGGCGTCCTGATCGCGTGCTCGTCCGCAGGTATGATCATCGGCATCGTCACCAAGACCGGCGTCGGCCTGAAGCTGGCTTCGGCTCTTGTCGATATCGCAGCAGGCAACTTCATCCTGCTTCTCTTCTGCACCATGATCACCTCGCTGATCCTCGGTATGGGCGTACCGACTACGGCGAACTACGTCATCACTTCGACCATCGCGGCTCCGGCTCTGATCTCCCTCGGCGTACCGATTCTGGCAGCCCATATGTTCGTTTTCTACTTCGGCATCATCGCCGATATCACTCCGCCAGTCGCGCTGGCTGCTTTCGCGGGCTCTGCGATTTCCGGCGGTGATCCTTTGAAGACTGGCGTCAATGCGTCGAAGCTCGGCATTGCGGCCTTCATTATCCCCTATGTCTTTGTTCTTTCTCCTGAAATTCTGGGTATCAATGCGACACTCTTCTCCGTCACGGAAACCACCATCACTGCGCTTATCGGTATGGTCGGCGTCTCGGCGGCTATGATCGGTCAGCTCTATTGCAAGGCGAATATACTGGAGCGTCTTCTCCTTCTGGCCGGCGGTCTCTGCCTCATCGATCCGACCATCCTGACCGACATCATCGGCATTGCCGTACTGGGCGGCGTCTTCGCTATGCAGTATTTCAGAAGCAAAAAGAGCAAGTAAGCCATGCATGAAACCTGTAAAGGCTCACGAGACGGAAATCTCAGGCCTTAGTCAGCTCATGGACGGGCAGCAAAGGATAGAAACTTTGCTGCTCGTTTTTTGCGTGCGGGAAAGTTGGTGTAATACAGATTAAGGGAACGCGGACTTTGCGATTGGAATCGGTGTTTCCCTTGACAAGTCAATAAAAAAATCCCCATAGACTGCGGCATGTGTCATGCCATAGCCCATGGGGATTTTTCTTACAAAGGCATAAAAAAACATCCGGAAAAGGCTTCCCACCTGTACCCGATGCAGGCGGAGCTCGGAATCGGTGACGGTCGTCCATGAGCACCGAAGTGCGGGAGGGCCTGTGCTATCGTCGGAACCCGGCCTCGCAGAGGACAGGGAAGTAGGAAAGCCATGCTTCCGGATATTCATTTTTCTTACTTGTCAGCCTAAAATGGGCATCGGCAGCAGGCTGTACGCTTCCTCTGACCCATCCGATGACGCAAGGTGCATTCTGCAGATCTGCCCCTTCCGGTCCGGCTCTCCCTGTGATCTCGTAGCGCTTAGAGAATTCTGGAAATCAGAGAAACCGTCCGTCCGGGGAACATGTTCAGATATGTCCCTGCTTCATGCTTATATAGTACTATGTTTTAGAGGAAAAAGCAAGTGGGAAAAGCGATGATCTACAATACGTGGTCGGTTACTCACAAGGTATATAACCGAAATATACTATGGCGTAATGTGAATACGGATGAGGCGCATATCCATATAATGATGAAAAAGCGCGAATTTTTATTTGCATACTTGGCGTTTTTTTAGTTGTTTGAAAAGGCTGCCGATTTTTGAGTCGCATTTTGCTTTTTGCAGTCTGCTGGCGGGATGCATATAATATAGGTAAAAGGATATACATGGAAGCATTTCTGAGGAGGAAATCATGCATATTTCATCCATGACCATCGATAACTACCGCACCTTTCGCCATGTCGTCTTCCATTTTGACAGACAGGTGAACTATATGGTGGGGGATAACAATATCGGCAAGAGTAATTTCCTCTGCCTCTTGAAATGGATCAGCCACGGGTATGGATTCCGCGAAGGCGATTTCCTGGATGCAGACCATCCCATCGAGATCCGGCTGACGCTTGCCGAAGAGGCGGGAGGGGAGAGGGCAGAGCTCTATCTGGTGCAGGCGGTACAGGAAGTGGTGCCGCGTCTCTTTGATCAGGCGAGCGGGCGGCAGCTGCCTTTGGAGTACCTGCGCTGCCTTTTTTATATCGATTTTTCCCTGTGCGAGATGCCGCGCAGGATGATGGCTCATGTGTCGATGGGAGAGTTGCTTTCTCTTCTGCAACGTTATTTCACGGAGTCGCCGGCGGTGATTTCTGAGGTGGAGACGATGTTTGCAGAGAAGGGCATCGGGATTTCCCTGCCGAAGGAGCATCCATCGCAGGCGGCGCTTTCACTGCTTGAGACGCTATTCGGGGAAAGGGGAGATGGTTCTTCGTACCAGCGCACGGCTTGTCTGATGGCGCGTACAGCGCTTGTCCTGCTGCTTCAGATGATGAAGAAAAAAGCAAGCCGCGCGATTTCCTTCGAGCACATGGTGACGACGGATGCGAAGGGGCGGCGTTTCTTATCCCTGCTTGTCAGTGTAGATGAGCCGGAGCTCCATCTCCACCCTTACCTGCAGCGGGCGATGCTTTCTTTCTGTCATATGATCCTGTCGAATGAGGAGCCGTTCTTCTTAAAGCTCGTGCAGACACTTCTTGGTGTCGATGGCCTCTCGGGCCAGCTCTTCGTCGTGACGCACTCGACCGATGCGCTGGTGAATGATTACCGGCAGATCATCCGCCTTTACTGGGATGAGAAGAAGCTGGTACAGGCTGCGTGCGGGGCTTCCTTTCATTTTGACAGGGAAATCGAGAAGCACCTCGTCATGCATTTCCCGGAGGTGAAGGAGGCGCTCTACGCGAGGGCGGCGATTCTTGTCGAGGGCGAGACAGAGTATGGTTCCTTCGCTGGATTTGCAAGGACACTGGGGATTCATTTCGACCACTATGGCATCTGCCTCATCAATGCGAGGGGCGAGAGCTCGATTTCCAAGATCGCCTCGCTCATCCGCCGCTTCCATGTGCCTGTCGTCGCGCTTTATGACCGTGATGTGATGGAGGAACACAAAAAGAGCGCGGGTGTCTTCTATACGGACTATATCTGCTATGAAATGGATGTCGTGAAGGCATGCCTTTCCCGGAATGGCCGCCGTCTTCTGGATGCAGTCATTGCGGATATCACGGAGGGAGGAAATCTTGTGAGCTCGGCACTTGTCAAAAAGGCAGGCGCAAAGCTCGCCATCCCAAAGGGCTACTATCCGCCAAGGAAACTTTCGAATATCAATCCCAGAGATGAGAAGGCGCTGGAGTTTTATTATTTTGCCTGGCTTTATGGGAATAAAGGCGTCATCATCGGGCGTTCGCTCGCCGACCATCTGGGAAAGGATTTCATCCCGCCCGCTTTCGTTAAAGTGATTCTGGCGGCGGTGGGAGCGAGTGAGAAGTAGGGGCTTGGGGTGGATAACCTATAGATCGCGTGTCCCTGGTGATTGGGATGAGTGATTGAATCCGTGCTTTCTTAAATCCCATGCTCTATACATAATAAAAATTTAATACCCCTATGCTATTGAAAAAGTGTGAATTACCCTTTATGATTATAGGGATAACTATTTATCATAGAATCCCATTCTATGCGTTGATTCAAGGAGGCCGGTATGAGCACGATTTCACTACAAGGCCGCAGTGTTCTTGGGCTAGCTGATTTCACAGCCGAAGAGATTGAGCGGATTTTAGAAGTAGCAGCACAAATGAAAAAAATTGTGTTATCTGACAATAAGAAAAAAGATTTCCTGAAAGGCAAATCTATCGTAACAGTGTTTTCCGAAGCATCTACCAGAACTCGTAGTTCTTTCGAGCTTGCCGGTAAGTATTTGGGAGCCGACGTGATCAATATTACAAAGAGTGGCAGCTCGATGACGAAGGGTGAAAGTATGCGAGACACATTGCTGACCGTTTCCGCTATGGGAGTGGATGCAGTGGTTATTCGTGATTCGTCTGAAGGGGCTGCTCTTTTTGCGTCCAAGGTCATGAGCCCTAAGGTGAAGGTGCCGGTCGTGCTGAATGCAGGCGATGGCGCCCATGCGCATCCGAGCCAGGCACTTCTGGAGCTCTTCACCATGAAGGAAGCAGGGAAGAAGATCAAAGGGATGAAGTATGTGATCATCGGTGACGTGCTGCATTCCCGTGTCGCAAGAAGCGATATCATAGGTTTCACAAAGCTGGGAGCCGAAGTGCATCTGGTGGGACCGCGTACACTGGTCCCAAAGGAACTGGAAGCGATGGGCTGCATCGTGGATGATGATCTGGAGACGGCTTTGAAGGATGCGGATGCGATCAATATCCTCCGTATCCAGCTCGAAAGAGCGGCTGGCGGATTCATCCCGACGACCCGTGAATATGCACGTCTCTTCGGTATCAATCAGAAGCGCCTGGCACTCTGCAAGCCGGATGTGGCAGTGATCCATCCGGGCCCGATGAATAGAGGCATTGAAATCGGTTATGATGTAGCCTACGATGAAGCGTCCTGGATTCAGGAAGAAGTCAGAAATGGCGTGGCTGTCCGTATGGCTCTGGAATATTTGACACTGACGGAGGGGAAAGACATTGATGCTCTTAATTAAGAATGGTACCATCGTAAACCCGGCCAAGCACCAGCATGAAGTGACAAATATCCTGGTGGAAGATGGCAAGATCAAGGAAATCGGTCAGAATGTCAGCGCGGCTGGCAAAGAAGTAGAAGAAATCGATGCGAAGGGTCTTTTCGTGACACCGGGTCTTATCGATATGCATGTCCATCTGCGTGAACCGGGACAGGAAGCAAAGGAAGATATTTATACAGGCACACAGGCAGCCGCTGCCGGCGGTGTGACCCGCGTCGCGACTATGGCGAATACGAAGCCTGTCATCGACAATGCAGCGGTATTGCGTGATGTGAAGCATCGCGTGTCCGAGGCTGGGGTCGTGAAGGTCTCCGTGATCGGCTCGATTTCCAAGAATCTCGAAGGCAAGCAGCTTTCGGAGATGGGGGATATGGCAGCGGATGGCGCTGTTGCGTTCTCCGATGACGGACACTATGTAGAGAGTGCCAATTTCATGCGCCGCGCCATGGAGTATGCAGACCAGCTCGGCAAGATGGTCATCGACCATGCGGAAGATATGACGATGTGCGGACACGGCTTCATGAATGAAGGCAAAGTTTCCTATGCGATGGGCGTCACCGGACGTCCGGCGGCAGGGGAAAATATCGCAGTCGCTCGCGATCTGCTCCTTTCGGAGCTGACGGGATGCCACATCCACATCGCGCATGTATCGAGCGGAAAGGCCGTCGATCTCATCCGCGAAGCGAAGGCGAAGGGTGTGAACTGCTCGACGGAAGTCACCGCGCAGCACCTCTATTTCACCGATGAATGGCTGAAGCACTATGAAGCGGCTTTCAAAATGGCACCGCCGCTGCGCACGGACGAAGACAGAAAAGCGCTGATCGAAGGACTGAAGGATGGCACCATCGATGCCATCATGACGGATCATGCCCCGCACTGCAATGAAGAAAAGGATGTTCCTTTCAACTGCGCGCCGAATGGCATCGCAGGTCTTGAGACCTCTCTTGCCTCGACGCTGACGGTGCTCTACCATCAGGAGGGCTTCACCATCGACAAGATCGTCGAACTGATGAGTGTGAATCCGGCGAAGCTCCTCGGCATCGAAGGCGGCGTCCTGACAGAAGGCGCTCCGGCAGATATTACGCTGATCGATCCGGATAAAGAATGGACTGTCCACGGACAGGATCTCTATACGAAATCCCTCTTCACTCCGTATGAAGGGCTGACGCTGAAAGGCAAAGCGGTCATGACCATCGTGGATGGAGAGATTGTCATGAAAGAAGGAAAGGTGCTCAAATGAAAGGCCTCTTGATTTTGGAAAACGGTGCCCGTTTCGAAGGCGACCTCTTAGGCTCTGTCGAAGGGCTGGGGGAACTGGTCTTCAATACCGGCATGACCGGCTATCAGGAATGTTTCACGGACCCGTCCTATGAAGGACAGATCCTCACCCTGACCTACCCGCTCATCGGCAACTATGGCGCAAATGATCTTTTCATGCAGAACAGAAAGCCGGCAGCGGCAGGCTTTGTCCTCGACCAGATCGCGGAGCATCCGTCGAACTGGGAGTGCAAGGAAAAGATCACCGATTTCATCGAAAGATACCACGTACCCTGCCTTTACAATGTCGATACCCGTGCCGTGACCCGCATGGTACGTACCCAGGGCGTCATGAAAGCGATCATCGTTTCGGCAGACAGAAGCGATGAATTTATCGCTGAAGAACTCGCAAAGCCGCTCCACAGAGATCAGGTAGAGCGCGTGACGACCGACTACCCCTATACCTATGGTGACGGGAAGTATCAGGTCTCCCTTCTTGACTGCGGCCTGAAAAAGAATATCCTCGTCTCGCTCGCAGCCAATGACTGCACCGTCCATGTCTTCCCGGCGCATACGTCTGCTGAAGAGCTGCTGGCAGGAAATCCGGACGGCATCTTCCTCTCTCCTGGACCAGGGGACCCGCAGGATGTGCCATTCGTCGTAGAGACCGTCAAGAAGCTCATCGGAAAGAAACCGATCTTCGGCATCTGCCTTGGTATCCAGATGCTGGCGACAGCACTCGGTGGTCACACCTTCAAGCTGCCATTCGGCCACCGCGGAGCGAACCACCCGGTCAAGGATCTTCGCACCGGCCGCGTCTATATCACCAGCCAGAACCATGGCTATGCGATCTCCGATGACGACCTTCCGGAATGCATCGAAGTCACCCACAGAAGCGTCAATGACGGCACCATCGAAGGCATCCGTCACAAGACCCTTCCGATCCAGGCTGTCCAGTACCATCCGGAAGCCTCCCCGGGACCGAAGGATAATTTCTATCTCTTCACCGAATTTACCAAGGCCATGGAGGAATTCAAAAAATGATCAATCAAGACGTGAAGAAAGTCCTCGTCATCGGCAGCGGCCCGATCGTCATCGGACAGGCTGCGGAATTTGACTATGCCGGTACCCAGGCCTGCCGCTCCCTTCGTGAAGAGGGCGTCGAAGTCGTCCTGGTGAACAGCAACCCGTCCACCATCATGACAGACGTGGATATCGCTGACCGTGTCTATATCGAACCGATCACGCTGCCATTCGTGACAGAAGTCATCAAGAAAGAACGCCCGGACGCACTGCTCGCGACACTGGGCGGTCAGGTCGGCCTCAATATGGCTGTCCAGCTCTCGGATGCCGGTATCCTTGACCAGTACGGCGTGAAGCTCCTGGGCTCTTCTCTCCATGCGATCAAGCATGCGGAAGACCGTGAACTCTTCAAGGATGCGATGGAAGAAATCCATCAGCCAGTCCCGGAATCTGAAATTTTCGAAGAACTGGAACCAGCCATCGCTTTTGCTGATCGGATCGGCTACCCGGTCATCATCCGTCCGGCTTACACCTTAGGCGGCACCGGCGGCGGCATCGCACACGACCGCTATGAGATGGAAGAGATCGCGAACCGCGGCATTAAACTTTCCCCGATCAATCAGATCCTCGTAGAGCGCAGCATTGCCGGCTGGAAGGAAGTCGAATTCGAAGTCATGCGCGACAGTGCGGATAACTGCATCATCGTCTGCGCCATGGAAAATATTGACCCGGTCGGCGTCCACACCGGCGACTCCATCGTCGTCGCTCCGACCCAGACGCTGACCGACGGACAGTACCAGATGCTCCGTACCGCATCTCTCGACATCATCCGCTACCTCAAGATCGAAGGCGGCTGCAATGTCCAGTACGGCCTCGATACCAAGACGAACCAGTACTACGTCATCGAAGTCAATCCGCGTGTCAGCCGTTCCTCCGCGCTCGCATCGAAAGCCACCGGCTACCCGATCGCGAAAGTCGCAGCGAAGATCGCCCTCGGCCTGCACCTCGATGAAATCACGAATGCCATCACCGGCAATACGAAAGCCTGCTTCGAACCATCCATCGACTATGTCGTATGCAAATTCCCGCGCTGGCCATTCGAAAAATTCACCCTCGCGGATCGCGCCATCGGCACCCAGATGAAAGCGACCGGCGAAGTCATGGCGCTCGACCGCACGCTCGAAGGCTCGCTCCTGAAAGCCCTCCGCTCGCTGGAAGTAGGGGAAGGCTACCTGCACCTGAAGAAACTCGACGGACAGTCCCTCTATGATATCCGCTGCCTGCTCTCCCGCATCGACAATGAAAGAATCTTCGTCCTTGCCGAAGCCCTTCGCCGCGGCATCGAACCGGAAGAAATCAACCGCATCACTAAGATCGACCTCTTCTTTATCTACAAGATCCAGAACATCATCAAGATGGAACGCCGCCTCATGAAGGAAGGCCTCACCGAAGAGACACTGAAAGCGGCGAAACGCATCCAGATGCCGGATGAAGCCATTGCACACTTCGCTGAAGTCACCCCGAAAGACGTCGAAAACTTCAAGAAGAAACTGGATTTCCATCCGGACTTCAAGATGGTCGATACCTGTGCGGCAGAATTTGAAGCGCACACCCCGTACTACTACTCCACCTACGGCGCAGAAGACGAAGTGAAGCCGCAGGGCAAGGGCTCCGTCGTCGTCTTCGGCTCCGGCCCGATCCGCATCGGTCAGGGCATCGAATTCGACTACTGCTCCGTCCATGCCTCCTGGGCACTGCGCAAGGCAGGGAAGAAATCCATCGTCATCAATAACAACCCGGAAACCGTTTCCACCGACTTCGATACCTCCGACTCCCTGTACTTCGAACCACTGACCGAGCAGGACGTCCTCGAAATCATCGACAAGGAAAAACCGGAAGGCGTCATCTGCCAGTTCGGCGGACAGACCGCCATAAACCTCGCGACCCCGATGGCCAAGCGCGGCATCCGCATCATCGGCTCCTCGAATGAATCCATCGATATGGCCGAAGACCGCGAACGCTTCGACACCCTGATGGGACAGCTCGGTATCGCGCGCCCGAAAGGCTGCCTCGTCGAATCCGTCGAAGAAGCGATGGCAAAGACAGAAGAGCTGGAATACCCGCTCATCGTCCGCCCGAGCTACGTCCTTGGCGGCCGCGCCATGCAGATCGTTTACGATCAGGCAGAACTTCGCCAGTACCTGAAAGAAGCCGTCGTTGCTTCCCACGAGCATCCTGTCCTCATCGACCAGTACATGGTCGGCCGTGAAGTCGAAGTCGATGCCATTTCCGATGGCAATGACGTCTGCATCCCCGGCATCATGGAACAGATCGAACGCTCCGGCGTCCACTCCGGCGACTCCATCGCTGTCTACCCGCCGCAGCACCTCTCGCAGGAAATCATCGAGACACTGACCGATTACACCAGAGAAATCGCCAAAGCCATGAACGTCAAGGGCCTTGTGAATATCCAGTTCATCGTGGTCAAAGACAAAGTCTATGTCATCGAAGTCAATCCGAGAGCCAGCCGTACCGTACCATTCATGAGCAAGATCACCGGCATCAATATGGTCGAATACGCGACCCGCATCGCGCTCGGCGAAAGCCTCAAAGACACCGGCCTTCCGCTCGGCCTCGTCCCGGATAAAGGCTACGTCGCGATCAAAGCGCCTGTCTTCTCCTTCTCGAAGCTCGGCCTCGTAGAAATCAAACTGGGACCGGAAATGAAATCCACCGGCGAAGTCATGGGCATCGGCCACACCTATCAGGAAGCCCTCTACAAGGCTGTCGTGGCTGCTCATCTCACCGTACCGGCAGGCGGCAATGTCCTCATCACCGTCTCCGACCGTGACAAGCCGGAAACTGCCGAACTCGCCAAAGGCTTCGTAGAGCTGGGCTACCACCTCATCTGCACCTCCGGCACCGGCGCTTATTTCGAAAAACTCGGCATCCCGGTCGAAATCATCAAGAAGATCCATGAAAAAGGCGAGAACTGTGAAAAGTACCTGAAGTCCGGCCGTGTCGACATGCTCGTGAATACCATTTCCTATGGCAGCCAGATCGAGCAGGAAGGCTATGACCTGCGCCGCATCGCTGTCGAGCTTGCGATCCCCTGCATCACCTCCCTCGATACCGCGAAGGAAGTCCTGCGCGTCATGGCAGCGTCTTCGAGCGAACCGCACGTCGAAGCCATTCAGGACTATGTGAAGGAGAATTGATATGGCAGGCTATGTAGAAAAAGGCCGCATCCTCACCCATGAGCTGGTCGGCCCCTCGATCTGGCGCATGCGCCTCGAGCTTCCGCTCATCGCAAAAGACGCAAAGCCCGGTCAGTTCATCCATGTGAAAGTGAATGACCCCACCTGCATCCTGCGCCGCCCGATCTCTATCGCCGGCACAGAACCGGGGAAGGGCATCCTTGAGATCATTTACCGCATCGTCGGCAAAGGCACCGAAGCCATGGCGCGCCTCAAAGCAGGAGACGTGGTCGACTGCTTGGGGCCGCTCGGCACCGCCTTCGATATGGATAAAAATCACATCGTCGGCATCGGCGGCGGCGTCGGCATCGCGCCGATCCTCTTCATGGCAAGGAAAGCAAAGCCAGGGCAGATGACCGTCGTCATCGGCGGACGCAACAAAGAAGAAGTCTTCTGGAAAGACCTCTTCCCCAAGACACTGAAAGAGCTAATCGTCACCACCGACGACGGCTCCTATGGGATCAAAGGATTCTCCGTCTCCGTCCTCCCCGAGCTCTTCAAAAATGGCAATGTCGATGAAGCCTGCGTCTGCGGACCTGGCATCATGATGCGCATCACCGCGCAGATGGCAAAAGAAGCGAATGTCCCCTGCGAAGTCTCCATGGAGCGCCGCATGGGCTGCGGCATCGGCACCTGCCTCGGCTGCGTATGTGACAGAGCCGATGGCAAAGGTCACTACAAAGTCTGCGTAGACGGACCCGTATTCAAAGCAGAGGAGGTCGTATTATGAGCTCTTTAGCTGTGAATTTCCTCGGCATCCCGATGGCAAGCCCGGTGATCGGAGCCTCCGGCACCGTCGGTTTCGGCCTTGAGCTTTCCCAGTTCATCGACATGAAGGAAATCGGCGCCATCTCCGGCAAAGGCCTTGCGCCGACGCCATGGACTGGCAATAACGGTACCCGCATCGCGGAAACCACCTCCGGCATGCTGAACTGCATCGGTCTGGAAAATCCGGGTGCGCCGTACTTCCTGGAACACTACCTTCCGGAAGTGAAGAAACTCGGCTGCCCCTACATTGCGAACATGGTCGGCAAATCCGTCGAAGAATACGCCGAATGCGCGAAACTTCTCTCCGTCCCCGGCATCTCTGCGCTCGAAGTCAATATTTCCTGCCCGAATGTCAAAGTCGGCGGCGCCGCCTTCGGCACTGATCCCGAGCAGGCAGCATCTGTCACCAGAGCCGTGAAGGATGCGACAAATCTACCTGTCATCGTGAAGCTTTCTCCGAATGTCACGGACGTAGTCACCATCGCCAAAGCCGTCGAAGCGGCAGGCGCTGATGCCATCTCTCTTATCAATACCCTCCTCGGCATCGCTATCGATACCAGAACGAGAACCCCGATCCTCGGCAACGTCACCGGCGGTCTCTCCGGTCCGGCGATCAAGCCCGTGGCTCTTCGTATGGTCTGGCAGGTCGCAAAAGCCGTCAGCATCCCCGTCTGCGGACTGGGCGGCGTCATGACCGGCGAGGATGTCGTCGAATTCATGATGGCAGGTGCGAAGACTGTACAGGTCGGCACAGCGAACCTCGCTGACCCGACCGCCATGGCACGCATCATTCGTGAACTCGATGCATGGTGTGATAAGAATGGCGTCAAAGATGTCAATGAGATCGTCGGCACTTTGAAAGCGTGAGTGATCGATTCTAGTGAAAAAGCGCAAGTGGATATCCACTTGTGCTTTTTGTATGGTGTCAGACGGATAGACTTGGAGACATCAGACATCTGCGGTTTCTCGTATCGTCATTCCATCGTAAAAGCGACTGATAGTACGATCTCTTATGTGAAAGAGGTGGGGCGGGAAGCAGGGATGTCCGTCTGAACGAAAATGGTACGTGGTGGCGAGCTGAAAAGCTCGCCGCTTTTATTATGGGATATCGGCAGGGGAATGGGGATTCGCTTTGGGTGATTTCTGGGAAATTACGCACTTACATTCCTGAAACTCATAGATATATAGAAATTTGGCAATATAACCGGGGGGGTATACTCCCATTAAGAGTTGATTTACATTAGAAAAGGAATTTACAGGTATATTTATTTTATGCGGAGGTGTTAGATATGAAATTATCTAAGAAAATGGCTGCTATGATGGCAGCGGCAGCTTTGCTTTCGGGGGTGCAGATGGCAGCTGCCGACACTACTTTTGTAACTTTTTTGTAAATAAAGCGTATCCTTAAAACAGGATTTATTCCTATCAAATGATGATATTATTGTGTTATTCTGGCAGGAAAAGGAGTATAGGTATGAAAAAATCCAACCTGATGAGACAAGTCGTATGTGCTGTTTTGGCGTTGGGAACCGTAACCGTGGGGACAACGGCTATGGCGGAGTCCTTAACGGTAACATCTGGACAGACGCATAATGCGCAGGCTATTTCTATCAATGCTAATGAAAGACTGTCCAATGCGGGAACTGTGAAAGCAACAGATAGTATCACTGTTGATGGGGGCTTTTTTAAAAATACCGGTACACTAACGACTGGTACATTGACTATTTCTGGTCATACCAGTGACCAAAGTCCAATAGCGGGAGAGATTCATGCTGAGAAGGAGTTTTTATATAAGGGGATTGCTGGAAACCTTGCTGCGCGTGAAGTAACTGCTTCGATTTATACACCGGTTTTACATATACAAGGAAACACATATCAAACGGGTTTTAAAATAGCCGGTAATAACGTTTTAGAAAATGTGAATAAAATCATTCTAGAGTCCAATAATAATACGAGAACCGGCCTTGTTTTTTATGGTGATGGTGATGTCCGTGTAACTTCAAATATTGAATTAACAGGGACTCCCAAAGATGGAAAGACTGACGCACGTATTGAAATCAATGATGGAAAGTCGGTACAAATTGATCAGCTTACCAGTACGGCTACCAAGGGGTTAGTGCAAGTCAATGGCACAGGCTCGGTAAAGCTGGGAAGTATTGATGCCCAGCAGGGACGAATGGTCTTGCAAACCAATGGTGAAGTATCTAAGACAGGAACTTTTGAATTGGAGACCATTCATGTTAGAGAGAATGCTTCTTTTGAAATGTGTACATACAAAAATCAATATGGAGATACTCCGCATGCAGAAATTAAAGGACAAATTCAAGCCTACCTAGATAAAGGTGCAAAGATTGATTTTGGCGGTATGCATGCGCCTGATTGGAAGCCGAACAAAATTAATGTAGCAGCTGATTCTTTGACGGTCCATATTGCAGACGCATCTAGCAACAATGTGGTATATATCTCCGGCAAGAGTGACATTCTGCTACAGCCAAGTCATGTAGCGGTAGTTGCTGATGGAAGCAATAATACCGGTAATGCGACTAAAGATTTACAGGCTATCAGTAATGTAGTAAAAGTCACTACACAGACAGAAGGCAGCACGGAGAATACCAGCAAAACGGCAAACGGTGTCAAAGTCACACAGGAAGCGAGCCGTATCTTTGATGAAGCCAGTGGGGTGGTAGAAACCAAAGAAAATGGTACAGCGGCTGTGGGTCAATTGACAGTAAAGAAGAATCCATTCTCTTATGGTGTCAGCGATACCAATGCACTAAGCCTCATGACTTGGCGAGCAGAAATGAATGATATGAATAAACGTATGGGTGAATTGCGTGACTCCAAAGGAGAACACGGCATTTGGGCTCGCATGGTACGGGGAAGAACCGAATATGGTAGCGTAAGCAATCAGTACAACCAGTATCAGTTAGGTTATGACCGTACCCTTGGTACTGAAAATACATGGACCCTCGGCGGTGCAGTGACCTATACAGAAGGTGATTCTGCTTATGGTGCTGGCAGTGCGGAAAATAAACATACTGGATTCGCTCTCTATGGCAGTAAGCTCAATGGGGATGGTAGCTTCCTTGATTTGATTGCCAAGTATGCTCGTTTGGATGATGATTATAAGACCATTTGGGGCAATGGCAGTGGTGATGCCAATGGATTCAGTGTCAGTGCGGAATATGGGAAACGATTCACACAGGATACAGGTTTTTGGGTGGAACCACAGGCAGAGTTGACCTACGGACGCGTTTCCTCTATGTCCTACCATTTGGGCGATATTTCTGTCGATCAGGATGGTATTAATAGTTTGGTGGGACGTTTGGGATTCTCCTTGGGTAAAAACATCAAGAAGGGGAATGTATATGCCCGAGCTTCTTATCTGTATGATTTTGATGGCGATACGTCTGTACACTTTACCGACGGTGGGAGTCCAAGAACATTGAAACAGGATCTCGGTGGTGGTTGGTGGGAAGTAGGAATCGGCACCAATCTCAATTTGAGCGACATAGCGCATTTCTATTTTGATATAGAGAAGACCTTTGGCGGTGATATTGCTATCCCATGGCAGTGGAATGCAGGGATTCGCTGGAGCTTCTAAAAGGAAAATAAAAATTCCACCAGTGATAGAGCGATCCATCACTGGTGGAATTTTTGCATTAGGATTAAAATTTAAAATTCTTCGGCACCAGTCACTGGTCACCATACAAAAAGGCGATGTGAAATAACGATCATCTCATTTTCGCGTTCAATCTGCCGCGGAGAACTTGCAGCTCTCATAGGAGCGACCGGGAAACCTTATCCCAGCTGTCTTTCATGCCATAGTCACCCTATCCGCCCCTGCGGGGCACCTTCCCCTAGAGGGGAAGGCTGCGATACGAGAATACCATCTTCTAAAAAAAGGCGGCGAAGCCGCCACGAGAGCCCTGAACCTTGAACCTTGAACCTTGAACCTTGAACCTTGAACCTTGAACCTTGAACCCTGAACCTTGAACCCTGAACCAAATGAAAGCAAAGTAAAAAGGGGCTGTGAAGAAATGGGGATTCATTTCTTCACAGCCCTTTTTTGTATGGTGTCAGACGGATAGACTTGGAGACATCAGACTAGAAGACATCATACTTCTACGGTTTCTGGTATCGTCATCGAAAGCGCTGCCATGTGGCGTATCTTCCGATGAAAAATGGAATATGATTTCTACAAGCGCAGCAAACTATCAAATTTCATTTCCTTTAGCGATTGAGAAAATAGCCGATACTCAGTATACTAAGAGCAAAGGCGGGTGAACGATAGGAAGGAAACGCTGATTCAATAGCTCGCTATTTGCGCCCCCTATTCCTCGCCTTGCATGAAAATACAAGAGCAGAGTCAGAGAACGATTGGATTCGAGTTTCCTTTAAGCACCTGCCAAACCCGGGATGCCCCATTGTTAGGGAAACGCTGATTCAATCGCAGAGTCAGATTCCACAAGAATTTTCATACATGACTTCGTCATAGCCTTCCTTAAATAGCTCGCTATTCGCGTCAGGTTATTCCTCGCCATGTATAAAAATTCAAGAGTAAAATCTGACAACGATTTAATCAGTGTTTCCCTAGAAAGGATGAAAACCATGCCATTTCAAATCATTCGAAACGATATTACCAAAATGAAAGTCGATGCCATCGTGAATGCCGCCTGCCCGACACTTTTGGGCGGGGGCGGGGTGGATGGCGCGATCCATCAGGCGGCGGGGCCGGAGCTCCTCGCGGAGTGCCGGACGCTCCATGGCTGTCAGACGGGGGAGGCGAAGATCACGAAGGGCTATCATCTGCCTTGCAAATGGGTGATTCATACCGTAGGACCTGTCTGGCATGGCGGCAGCCAGGGGGAACGGGAGCTTCTAGCCTCTTGCTATAGAAAATCTTTGGCATTGACGGTGAAGTATAGTTTAGCGTCCATCGCCTTTCCGCTGATTTCTTCCGGGGCCTACGGATATCCGAAAGAGGAGGCGCTTGAGGTGGCGGTGGATACCATCAGAGCCTTCCTGAAGGATAATGATCTGGATGTGTACCTGGTGATTTTCCAAAAGTCTGATTACCAGCTTTCGAAAGGACTTGTGGAAGATATTTCTGCTTTCCTGAAAGAGGCGTGGAAGGGAAAAAGGGATGCGCATGCCTCTGAGGAAGAGCGTCTGGACTCCGTGGCTGGTGAATTGGAAAGTATGTACCTGGAGGACTGCTATCCAGATGCGAGGCTTCCTCCTTATCCATTTGCGAGGTACCTTCAGACGCCTGGGATTCAGGAGAGGATCGATCGAGTAGAGTGGCAGATCAAGCAGCTGTACGATTCCATATTTACTAATTTCTGCGTAGACTCGACGGGAGAGGGGCAGTCTGCTGAATTTTTCTCTGAGTTAGAAGAAAGTTTTTCTCATATGCTACTGCGTAAAATCGATGAGAAGGGCATGACGGATCCGGAATGTTATAAGAAAGCCAATTTGGATCGGAAGCTTTTTTCTAAGATTCGGTCCCATGCGGATTATCAGCCCTCTCGGGCAACGGCGCTCGCTCTGGGGATCGCCTTGGAACTCCCCCTCTCTGAATTGCAGGAGCTTTTGGGAAAGGCAGGGTATACCTTGTCTCATGCCCGAAAAGGCGACCTGATCGTAGAGTATTTCGTGAAAAAGGGAATCTATGATATCTACCAGATCAATCAGGTGCTTTTTGATTTCGACGAACCGCTTATATAGTGAGAAGTGGCGGTGCGATATTTGAAAGCGCCGCCTTTTTAGGAAATATGACATTGTCCTATGACGCGCTGATGGAGAACCGTTATTTTACCAGTCACCAGTCACGGGTCACTAGCAACCAGAAGATTCATTTGTCGCTTTCCAAGCGACCATTTCAAAAGAATAAAGGGATATACTAAGACTGCCAAAGAGTCACTGACCGGGCAGTCTTTTATATTGCATCAGTGACTGGTCACCAGTCCCTGGTCCCTGGTCACCGCTTATTCGCAAGGAGGACAACTATGAAGACCCAACTGACTGAACTTGTTTTCATCCTGGATCGCAGTGGTTCCATGCACGGGCTGGAGAAAGATACCCTGGGCGGGTTCAATTCTATGATGGAAAAGCAGAAAAAGGGAGAAGGAAATGCATTGGTCACCACCGTCCTCTTTGATACAGAAATCGACGTCCTTCATGACCGGCTGCCCCTGAAAAGCGTGCGTCCTATGACCGAGGAAGACTACGTAGCCGGTGGCTGCACCGCCTTGCTGGATGCAGTAGGAAGTACCATTCATCGCATTGGCACTGTCCATAAATATGCCCGCAGAGAGGACGTGCCGGCCCATACCCTCGTGGTCATCATTACAGATGGGAAAGAAAACGCGAGCCGTTACTATGACTGTGAAGACGTGAGACATATGGTTGAAAGAGAAAAATCGAAATATGGCTGGGAATTCATTTTCTTGGGAGGCAATATGGATGCCGTAGAAGCGGCGGCTGCTCTTGGCATCCAGGAAGATCGTGCGGCGGAATTTTTATGTGATGAGGAAGGAATTCAGAAAAATTTTGAGGCAGTGGATGACTTCTGTGACCATTTCGTAGAACGAAACTCGGTAGACTGGAAGAAAAGAATAGAGAAGGACTTCAAGAGACGGGGGAGGAAATAATGGGGGCGATTGATGACTAGTATAGCGTTTTCTAAATAACTGGTATTTAAGTCAACTTCCGAATTAAGTTAGGAGTGAGGAGTTAGGAGTGAGGAGTGAAGGTACGGCGCATAAAATTTGGAAGCGCCGTGGAGTATAGATGGCGATGCCCGAAGGAAGGCGGGATAACAGGTCTCCCGTTTTTGTTTCCTGACATTGTCCGCTTGACTGCGAATGACAAAGATTTCTCGCTTCGCTCGAAATGACGAAACGAGAGAAAAGTGACGGTGACATATGATGAGAAAATGGTTATTACTGGTATTGCTTTTGCTATGTCCCTTGTTTCAAAGCGTGGATGCCTTTTGGCTCGTATCTTATCAGACGGGAGAACGGTATCAATATGCAGGGGATGGCATGTATTTTGATGAAATGAGAGGACAGTATGTGAATATTCCCATCGTGGAGTTTATGGGAGATCAGGCACTTTCTGCCAATGGGGTCCTCTATGAGGTGGAGATGACGCCGCAAGAACAGATCGCGATGATGAAAGCTATGTCGATGCAGCGATAATTGGAAATGGGGGAGAATATATGGATTTAAATCAGCAAGTCGCCATAGCGAACGCGGTCATGCGGATTATTTGTGGAGATAGCCGTTCCTATTATGTGGGACGTCCTGTAGAAGAGATGAATCCTTTGATCAAGGCAACGTTTGATTGGGGTGGAAAGCAGGGGTGGTCAGCCGAACAGATTCCGCAGTATTTCGGTGATTCGTTCCTGGCATATTTTAGTGGGATATTAGGCATCCGGTATCGATGTGCGTCTCTTTGGCTGCATCGCGCCTACAAAAAAGAGGATGCCGATTACATGGATGTTGCTATACGGTCTTTGATAGAAGGGACTGGATTCATTCCTGAAGGAACTTCTCATATATTCTCTGCCATGATAGAAGCCTTTCCTTCGGAGAAGTTTGAGGCTCTTTTTGTGGCAGATAATTCAGCGAGGGAAATTATGAATCGATGCGATGCTGATTTGGAGGCGCTTTCAGGATATCATCCTTTACCAGAGCTGCGTAATTTCTTCATTTCTCGTTTACAGGGGGAATTTGAAATGCTCAATGCGCTTCCTGTATTTCGCAAAGAAGGATGCTGGTTCTGGATTGGCCTGGCAGGAATTGTGGGACTCATTCTCTACCTGATCTTTTAGAAAAACACTGTTTCAATCGTTGTCGGATTTCACATGTATTTCCATACAACGCTTCGTCATAACCCACCTTAAATAGCTGACTATTCGCAGTGGTTTATTCCTTGCCTTGTAGGAGAATACAAGAGCCAAGTCGGACAACGATTTAATCAGTGTTTCCCTAGAGCGAAGCTTAATCGCGTAAGCGATATGAACCGTGAAATGCGCTGGTGACAGATTGCAGGGAATGCCTTCAGGGAGAACCATCTTCCATCGCTGTGTCTTTTTCGCTTGCGTAAAACGCGCCTCTCATGAGTAGAGGCGCGTTTTATTTTGTCAATCCAAAATGCTTGCGTGCTAAAACGCACTGTGCCATAATATATACATAAACAATTTCAAAGCAGTCTTCTATAGAGAAGGGAGCGATGAGAATGACAGACATGATGAGAATCGTCACGATCGGCGCGCTCCTGCACGATATAGGCAAGGCCATCATCAGGGCCAGCGGAGAGAGGAAGACCCACTCTCAGCTTGGCGCTGATTTTTTGCGCCCTTTTTGCGACATATCGGAGGCAGGAGAAGCGGTGGTGCGCTGCGTGTGCTATCACCATGGGAGAGATCTTAGCGGGGCGCATCTATCCCCGGATGATCTCGCCTACATCGTCTATGAAGCGGATAATCTCGCCGCCGGCATCGACCGGCGGGATAGGGATGATGGGACGGCGGCTTTCGGATTCAACCCCGAGCTGACGCTGGAGAATGTATTCAATGTCTTTGAAGGGGTGAAGAGAAAGTCCTATTTCCCTTTGCAGTCTCTGAATGCAGTGCTTCCGATGAATATGCCGGTCGCTGACAGGCCGCTTGCCAGTCGCGGGAAATATGCAGGGATCGTGGAGACGCTTTCGGCGAATTTCAAGGAGAGACCGCCGCAGGAGATGAAGGGAAATGAGCTGCTCCGCATCCTGGAGGATACACTCTCCTATGTGCCTTCAAGTACGGCGAAAGGGGAAGTCTGTGACATTTCTCTTTTCGACCATGTGAAGATCACCGCCGCGGTGGCTGCCTCCCTTCTTCGATATATGCAGCAGCACGGGATCGCAGATTATAAAAATTTCTGCTACACGCGCGGTCTGGAAAACCGCAAGAAGGACACGCTGCTCTTTATTTCTGCTGACTTCTCCGGCATCCAGAAATTCATCTACCGCGTGCAGACGAAGGGCGCGATGCGCATGCTGCGCGGGCGCTCCTTCTATCTGGCGATGGTGATGGAGCATATCATCGATGAAATCCTGGAGAAGCTCTCGCTGTCCCGGGCGAATCTCATTTACTCCGGCGGCGGACACTTCTACATGATGGCGGACAATTCGGAGGAAACGAAAAAGGTGCTGGAAGAAGCCTTTCACTCTGTGAATGACCGGCTGCTTCATGACTACGGCACGTCGCTCTATGTGGCGGCGGGCTGGGTGCCTTTCTCGGCAGAAGAGCTGCTCCCCGGGAAGGAGAAGAAGGATAATATTTTCCGCCGCGTGAACCGCGTCATTGCGGAGAAGAAGCAGAGCCGCTACAGCGCGGAGCAGGTCGCGGACATGATCGACGAAGACAGCGCGCTGAATACGATCGAGCCCGGCATGCGCGAGTGCGCGCTCTGCCACCGCTCGCTGGATGCTTCGCAGCTCGAGGACTATGTCGTCCCGGGGAAAGAGGATGAAAAAATACAGGTCTGCCCGGTGTGCAATGGCATGTACCTTCTCGGGAAGGACATCATCGATGCAAAGCCTGTCTTTGCGATCCTGCATGAACCCATCGAAGGGGCGCTGCCCCTGCCATCTCCCTTTGGAGCGAAGTACCTGAAAGCCGTCACGACGGAAGAGGAGTGGAAGCTCGAGAAGAAAGGGCTGCTCTACCGCGTGTACGCCCGCAATGCGTCGGCCACGTCGTCTTTGATCGGGACGCGCCTGTGGGTGGGGGACTATGCGGCCAAAGAAGGCGGCAGTACGCTGGACTTTGGCGACCTCGCCAAGCGGTCCGGCGGGAAAGAGGAAGAGACTGGGATCGACCGCCTCGGTGTGCTCCGCGCGGACGTGGACTGGCTGGGCGCCGTCTTCGCGGCAGGCCTTCCCGCGCAGTATGCGACCTTCTCCCGCTATGCCGCGCTGTCAAGAAGCCTCTCCATGTTCTTCACGAAGGGGATCGTAGATATTTGCGAGAAGAAACTCCCCTCGGGCGAGAAACCCTTCTACCTCTTCGGCGAGAAAGAAGGAAATCGACTGGTCCACATCGTCTACTCCGGCGGCGACGATCTTTTCTTGGTCGGTGCGTGGGATGACCTATTGGAGCTTGCCGTCGATCTTCGGAAAGCTTTTGCTGCCTATACGAATGGCATGCTCTCCTTCTCCGCCGGCCTTGGCCTCTTTTCTCCCACCTATCCCGTGATCCGGATGGCGGAGGATACGGGAGAGCTGGAGGATATGGCAAAGAAAGAGCCGGGGAAAGACAGCGTGGCTCTCTTTGGAGAGAGCGAGGCCGCTGCACCGGTCTTTACATGGGAAGAATTGGAAAAGGAAGTGGCAGGAGAAAAATTGCATTTCCTCCTGCAGCATATGATCCTCACTGGGATCAATGACACCGAAGCGCCGCAAGGACGATGCCCGGCAGGGAAATCTCTCCTTTACCGGCTGCTGGAGCTGCTGGTGAAGCGGCCCTTCAATCTGGCGCGATTTGCCTATGCCCTCGCCCGGCTGGAACCGGTAGGAAAGGCCATCACGGCAGAAGAAAAAGCCAATTACGAAGACATACGGAAGAATCTGTTCCAGTGGGGGCGTTCCTCGGGCAAAGAAAGACTCAAAGTGGAAACGGCTCTTCGGCTGGTCATTTATCGCATGAGAGAGAAAGAAAAATAAGGAGGCAGCTATGGAAGACTATGTGAATCAAGCGCAGCAGGTGATGAGCCGGATCGCGAAGGATGGGCTCACCACCTCGCAGCTCCGTTTATTTCTATCGGCAGTGAATGCCGTTAGCGGAAAAGTAGAGCAGTACAAGAACCGCACGGAGGGCGCTGCCCCGACGAAGCTTTCCCCAGAGCTTGCTATGCAGGTGAAGTTCCTGAAAGTGAAGCTGGCCTACCAGATCGGACGCGCTGAAAGCAAGAGAGGAAATCCGATCAAAGACTTTGAGAGGGAAACGCAGCTGATGAGACGCATCGATGCCATCGGGGATGACATCCGGAAGTATGAAGATTTCGCATCGTACATGGAAGCGCTCGTGGCATTCCACAAATTCTATGGAGGGAAAGACTAGTATGGGACAGGTACAACTCTTAGGGAAACTCATCATCAAAGCCACGCTCACGGTTGAGACGGGGCTTCACATCGGCGGGTCGAGTGACTATGCCCCCATCGGCGCGGTGGATAGCGTTTTTGTGAGAGACACGATGACGCACCAGCCCATCATTCCCGGAAGCTCAGTGAAGGGGAAGATGCGTACCCTGCTCGCGAAAGCAAGGAATGGACAGCGGATGCTGGAAGCACCGGATAAAGATGAAGAAGTCGTGCTGCGTCTTTTTGGCTCGGCAGAGAAGAGCCACATCCGTCTCTCCCGCCTGCAGTTTGCGGACTCCTTCGTCAGTCAGAAAGCGCTCTCGCGCTTTTCCGCGTTGGATACGGATACCTATCTGGGCGAAGTGAAGTTTGAAAATACCATCAACCGTGGGACAGGTGTGGCGAATCCTCGCCAGATCGAGCGCGTGCCGCGAGGGATGAGTTTTGATTTCCAGCTGGTGTACAACATCGAGGATGAGGCGGAAATGAAAGAAGATCTCAACGTTCTCGCTGACGGTTTCCGCCTGCTGCAGCTCGACTATCTCGGCGGGCATGGCTCCCGCGGCTATGGCCGTGTGTCCTTCTCCGGGTTTACCATCAAGAAGGTCGATGCCAGAACAGGGGAAAATACAGATTGCCAGGAACTTACCCGTATATTCGAGGGGACAAAGCTATGAAGAGCTTCTACATCTTGCCGCTCCATTTCACGACGCCGGTTCATTTCGGCAGTGCGGGACATGGGGGCGGCCTTGAAATGGCCAGCATGACCTGCCTCGCGGACACGCTTTTCAGTGCGCTCTGCGTCGAAGCGGTCCGCCTCGGTGGGGACGCTCTGGCTACGCTGGTGGAGAAAGCAGAGAAGGGAGACATCGCTTTCTCCGATCTCCTTCCCTGCCGATGGGAAGCGGGAGAGTGGCAGTGGTACCTGCCAAAGCCCGTCCTCTCCATGCCGGTGAAAACAGAAGCGCGGCAGACGCTCGGAGAGGCGAGGGAGGCCTCCTCTTTCCGCAAGAAAAGCAAGAAACGCGCTTTTCTGCGTGCATCAGAGCTTTCCCTTTATATCGATGATCTGCGCTTTGGTGAAAATTCGCTGGAAGAGGAGCCGACCTTTGCTTCGCTTTCTGTGGATACCCATTACAATGGAAGGCTCGCTCGTCCCTATGCGGCAGGCAGTTTCTCCTTTGCAGAGAATGCGGGGCTCTACGTCCTTGTGCGGCTTGCGGATGAGAAAGACCTTCCATCGGTGCTTGCCCTTTTCCACCTGCTCGGGCTTTCCGGCATCGGTGGACGCCGCTCGAGCGGGATGGGGAAATTTGAACTCGGTGCGGATCCCATTCTCGTTTCCGATGGCGCTGAGGAAGAGGACACCGGCGCTCTCTATGAGCTTCTGATGGATACGCAGGCATCCACGCAGATGACGATTTCCTGTCTCCTGCCGAAGAAAGAGGAGATCGAAGCAGGCATGGAGGTCAAAGGACTCTGGATGAAGCGGAGCGGGCTCACATGGACACCCGGGATGGAGAGCGCGGTGAAAGAGAAGAGCATCTACATGCTTGCCGCGGGGAGTACGCTCTCTTGCCGTCTCGCCGGCCGCATCGCGGATGTGGCGACGCCAGCCGTGGGACATCCGGTCTACCGCTATGGGAAAGGATTCTTTCTGGGGGTGCCGACATGAGTATGCGTTATTGGAAAGTCACGCTGGGCGTTTACTCGCCCACCTTCATCGGCAGTGGGACGACATACAAGAAGGACAGCTATATCTATGACCGCCAGAATAATAAAGTGTACTTTCTGGATGAAGGAAAGTGGGCGGTATTTCTCGGACAGCATGGCCTCATCGATGACTTCGCGCAGTCGCTCACCCGTGAACTGCAGCGCTTCGACCTGTTCCGCTATCTGGGAAATCAGTCCCAATTGCGGCGGACGTATGGCAGCGTCTGGAATGTGATCCGTGCCATGCGGGATGACGGCGTCATCCGCACGGAAGAGGAGTACTACGCCGCCGATCGGAATGGCAGGGTGAATGACATCGCCGGATTTATCCGTGATGCAGAAGGAAATCCCTACGTCCCGGGCTCTTCGCTGAAAGGGGCTTTTCGCACGGCGATCCTGACGAGCGTGATCCGTAAGAACCAGCGCCTGTATCAGAGTGACTGGATGAACCTCAAACAGGCGGCGGGGAAAAAGGGCGAGATGGGACGTGCCATGGACGCTCTTGAGAAGAAGCTCGCCATCCCGCTGAATCAGGAAGGAAAGCGCGACATGGTGGACAGCTATTTCCGTGGGCTGACCGTCAGTGATGCGATATGGGAAGAAGGAAATCTCTGTGTCGCCGCCAAGTGCGACTTTAGCGTCGATGCCGAAGATACGCATCAGGTGGCACTCTTCCGTGAATGCCTTGACTATGGTACGAAGCTCACCTTCACGCTGGGGATTGATGACGACCCGCGTGCGATGGGCCATTTCGGCATACGGGACTTCCAGAGCCTGCTTCGCGTGTTGCAGGACTTTGTCGATTTCCAGTATGAGATCCTCTCCCATCCCTTTGCGCAGAATGCAGAGAGCGATGCAGAGCGCGCACTCGGGGATATCAAGAAGCACAAGTATGCCGACCTTCTCTTAGGCGGCGGGACGGGCTTTCTTTCCAAGACGCTCGTCTATGCACTGGCACCTCGCCGGGAAGATGCCGTCTACGTGACGCGGAAACTGATGGAAGCCTCTTTCAAGAGGGGAAAGCACTTCCGGGATAAAGTCATTTCGCCGCACACACTGAAGCTCGTGCGCGTAGATGGTAATTGCTACCTCATGGGGCTTTGTTATCTGGAAGGAGAGGAAATCCGATGCTGAGACAGGCAGAAATCGAACTCACCCTCCCCGACGGGGAAAAGCTGAACCAGTCCATGGGATCCGTCCTCCACGGTGCGCTCATGGGTATCATCTCTCCCGAGTGGGCGGCGGCCATGCATGAAGAGAAGGTGCGCCCCTACAGCCAGTACGTCACTTTGAAAGAAGGGAAGCTCTACTGGCGCATTCAGACACTCACCGATGAAGCCTTCGACGAGATCCTCGTGCCGCTCATGAAAGAGAGCCGGCTCACACTGAAACAGCGCGGCTATCCGGTGGGGCTCTCTCACTTCCGTATCGCAAGACAGGAAACCTTCGCAGACATCGAGGAGCGATGCTGGAGCGGGCGGCGCATCCACCATATCGATATGGATTTCCTGACATCGACCTCTTTCAAGACGAATGGCACTTACGCCATCTTTCCTGATCCCCGCCTCCTCTTTGTCAGCCTTGTCCGGAAATGGAATGCCTTCAGCGATGCTTCCATCATCGATGAGCCGGACCTCATAGACCACCTTGCGAGCCAGCTGGACATCTCCGACTACCACCTTCATATGCATCCCTTCTCCGTAGAAGGCCGCCGCATCCGCGCCTTTCGCGGAAATGTGACCTACGGCTTCTTCAAAAATGACATGGCCGCCAGCCTCGCTGCCACCCTCGCCTCTTTTGCCATGTATACCGGCATCGGCATCAAGACCGCCCTCGGCATGGGCGCGGCGGAGACAGAGGTCGCGTATTGGGAGAAGAAATAGAAGCCAATGAAACAGAGGGACAGCCGCCCGTACCCAAAGCCTTCCCCCTTATTGTCATTTCGAGCGAAGTCGAGAAATCTTCCTTGTACACCGGTCAGACAAAAGAAGTGAGGGGAGCGGTAAACACCGTACTCCATACGACTTGGAATGACGGACTTCTTCATAGGTACGGCTTTCCCGTCTGCAAGAAAGATCCCTCGGCTGCGCTCGGGATGACGAAACGAGGGATGGGCTACCCCCATTCCCTTTCATCCCGCTGCGGGAGCCAACCTCCGCCCCTTCGGGGCACCTCCTTCCAGAGGAAGGAGGGAGAAGTC
This sequence comes from uncultured Dialister sp., assembly GCA_934178345.1. GTDB lineage: Bacteria > Bacillota > Negativicutes > Veillonellales > Dialisteraceae > Dialister. The sequence continues at coordinate 30,729 of CAKPQG010000013.1, forward strand.
CAAAATCCTTCTCACCATGGAGAAGGCGGCGAAATGAGAATACCGCTGCCCCGAACCAAAAGCCTTCCCCTCGAGGGGAAGGTGCCCCGAAGGGGCGGATAGGGCACTGGCGATATGAAAACGAGTGGGAAAATACGTCTCAAGCAGGCGGAAAATGAGAGTACCGCCTTCCCCGTATCGTCATTTCGAGCGAAGTCGAGAAATCTTCCTTGCACACCGGTGAAACGGAGAGCGTGAGATGAGCGTCCGAGTGGTATTCTGAGCAGCCGCATGCATGTTGTACACCGTTTCGACAAGAAAGATCTCTCGGCTACGCTCGGGATGACGATACGCGAGAACGCTCATCTCACATTCCCTTTCATTCCTTCACGTAGAAGGCTGCCCCTTCGGGGCAGATCTATCCTCCGCCTTCGGCGCGCCCCTTCTTCAAGGGGCTACTCCATTGGCATGCAAAAGCGCAATGCCTGAAGGTGCCATTTTAGTCCCCAGTCCCTAGTCACTAGTCACTCAATGAAAGGAGCCATTTATGCGTATCTTATTCACACCCGCCGGTGATACGGATCCGGTCCGCGGCTATCATGACGGCGCGATCCTGCACATCCTTCGTCATTATCCGGCAGACAAAGTCATCCTCTTCCTCACGAAAGACATGGAAGAGAAGGAAGAGGAGATGCACTGCTACACGAGAGGTATCGCGAGCGTCGCGCCGGATGTGGTGGTCGAGATCCTCCGAAGCGGCATCACCGAGCCGCAGAAGTATGAGAAGCTGACCGCCATGCAGGACGCTTTTGCCAGTGCGTATGACGCCCATCCGGAAGCGGAGTGGCTGCTGAATGTCAGCTCCGGCACGCCGCAGATCAAGACCGTCATGGCACTCCTCGCGCTCGATTACCCGCGGACGAAAGCCATCCAGGTGCCAAGTCCGGAAAGAAAGTCGAACCGCGGTAACCATCCCTGCCGGACGGCCGATGAGCTCATCGAAATGCTCGACTGCAATGAAGACGCCGAGCCCGATGCGGTCAACCGCTGCGAAGAGCCGCCGCTCCTTCTCCTGAAGCGCCACGGCCTTGTCCGTCAGGTGACATCGCTCGTCAGGAACTACGAGTACGCCGGTGCGCTTCAGATCGTTCGGCAGAATAAGAACTGCTTCTCGCCCATTTCTGAAAAGCTCCTTCAGCACGCCACCCTGCGGCGCGACCTCATGTGGAAGGAAGCGAATAAAGTCATCGCCCAGTATGAGGGAAAACCGCTCATCGAAGGGGCGGGAGATTTCTCCGAGTATTTCCAGGTCATGGAAATGAGACAGAGAAAGAAGCAGTACCCGGAATTCATCGTCAAGCTCTCGCCTATCCTTGCTTCACTTGGCATGCAGTACATCCGGAAGATCCCCGGCTTCACCCTGTCCGAGATCGGATACTGGAAGAAAGACCGCACAGGAAATCAGATCTTCTTCATTGACCGTGAACGCATGAACCAGAATTGGCGGGGCCTCGTCGGTTATCTGGAGACTGCCTTCGGCGGAATGCTGCGCCCGGGGCCGATCTACTTCAGCCTCATCGTCCTCATCTGTGAGTATCTCGAAGAGGGAAAACTTCGCGGCAATGAAAAGCACAGCCGGATCACCCGCCTTTTCAAAGAACTCCGCTCCGTCGAAGAAAGCGTCAGAAATCCCATCGCCCATGAGATCACGAATATGAGCGATGAACGGATCCAGAGCCTCACTAAGAATGCGGTAGGGAAAGGCTTCTCTTCGAAGGAAATTCTCCAGCGCCTCCACGAGGTCACCCGCCTCATCCGCGGCAGCGATATCCGATGGACATATGATGAGCTGAATGATAAGATCATAAAGAGCTTGTGAAGTTTGAAAGGAGTGACTAGTGACTGGTGACTGGTGACTTGAATGCTACTTTCGGGCATCGCCCCCATATATACTTGCGGCGAAGCCGCCACCACAACCCTGAACCCTGAACCCTGAACCCTGAAGTTTGAAAGCAGGGATGAGTGCTAGGGATCAGGCAACACCATTTCTCATTCCCATCCCCGCCGATGCCCGCCCTGACTGGGAAAATCGGCATTTCATCTCCGAAGGAGAGTGCCTGATGAAGCGATTTCCCCATCCCCGCCGCGAATGCGCTCGCGAGAGCAGACGGGCAGGGGCTTCGCAGGCACGCTATTGAAAAAAAGTCCCCGAGAGAGGGGACGAAAACTCATCTGCACCTTTCCCCAATTCGTTGGGAAATCTTATTGAAAAAAAGTCCCCGAGAGAGGGGACGAAAACTATTGCGATACTTCAAATATACTTCAAAAAGTTTATCATTGAAAAAAAGTCCCCGAGAGAGGGGACGAAAACCATAGACCCCTTTTCATCATCGTAGGTCTTCCAGTGGTCATTGAAAAAAAGTCTCCGAGAGAGGGGACGAAAACACTTACTCTTTCCAACATGATTTATTCCCCCTTGTTTCCATTGAAAAAAAGTCCCCGAGAGAGGGGACGAAAACAAATGCTGATAACTCTTTCGACGTTTCCCATAAAACCATTGAAAAAAAGTCCCCGAGAGAGGGGACGAAAACCCATAAATTTCTACCTTGAGACTGTTTTCACGTTTGCCCTATTGAAAAAAAGTCCCCGAGAGAGGGGACGAAAACTACTGACGGGTTTCTTTCGTCAGTTCAGCAATCAGGAACATTGAAAAAAAGTCCCCGAGGAAGGGGACGAAAACTTCCCACCACCGTTCTGGTCATAAATGATTTCATTGGCAGCAATTGAAAAAAAGTCCCCGAGAAAGGGGACGAAGACAGAATTGTCTTTTGCTCAGATGAGCCCCTATGTAAGTAGAGAAGATCCCCGAGAAAGGGGACGAGACGTATCTGACTTGGCTGGATAGAGGGATTAGGATTTCAAGAGAAAAGAAGAATCCCCTCATGGAGCCGGGTATCTGATCGAATGATGAGGAGGTATCGCTATGAGCTGGATCTATGTGACGGAAGCAGGGGCGCGGCTGGGGCTGCGGGAAGGGCGCTATGTGATCAGCCGAGAGCATGAAGTGCTGGCGGAGGTGCCGAGTGAGATCGTGGAAGGAGTCACGGTGATCGATGCCGTGCAGGTGAGTTCGCGGGCGATCGTCGATTTCCTGCAGCGGGGGATCCCTGTGACGTGGCTTTCTACGACGGGAAAGTTTTTCGGGCGGCTGGAGTCGACGTCGGCGCAGGATATGTCGCGTGTGAAGGAGCAGTTCGATCGCGAGGAGGATGCGGCTTTCTGTCTGGATCTTGCGCGGCTGACGGTCTTCCGGAAGATTTACAACCAGCGGGCGATCCTTCGGAGTTACAATCGGCGGGCAGAGAGCCCCTTGGTGCAGCAGACGTATGACCAGATCCGCATCCTGGCGGATAAGCTCCATACGGCAAAGACGGTGGATGAGGTCATGGGGTATGAGGGGGCGGTGGCGCGCCTCTATTTCCGCGTGCTTTCCGAATTTCTGCCGGAGGAGTTTCGTTTCGAGAAACGGACGCGCCAGCCGCCGACGGATCCTTTCAATTCGATGCTGAGCTTCGGGTATACGCTGCTGATGTATGATTTCTACAGTGCGATCGAGCGGACGCGCCTCTCGCCGTATATCGGATACCTGCATGCCTTAAAGGATGGGCATCCGGCGCTGGCATCGGATCTGATGGAGCCATGGCGCGCGGCGATCGTGGATGCTTTCTGCCTCGCGCTGGTGACGCACCACGAGATCGATGCCTCGTGCTTCACGAGGAGCGAGGCGAATGGTGGGACGTACCTCACGCGCGTGGGGCGGCGTATTTTCATTCAGGCGTATGAGCGGAAGATGCGCAGCGTGAATTCGTATTTCAATGGCAAGTACTCCTGGCGTCATACGGTGCAGATGGAGTGCGACTCCTACCGTCAGGCAGTGCATGAGGGGAAGGCGGAACTCCTGAAAGCGCTGGTGATCCGATGATGGAGGAGATGGAAGATATCGATGGGATGGAAGAGATCGAGCTCAAGCCTGATGATGACAGCCGCCTCATCGTCCTCATCATTTATGACATCGTGGACAATAAGCGGCGCACGTCGATGGTGAAGTGCCTCTCGCGCTATGCCATCCGCGTGCAGAAGTCGTGCTTCGAGGGATATCTCACGAGGAAGCAGTGCGAGGAAATGGAACGCCTTGCCTCCGTCCTGATCGACGGCTCGTGTGACTTTCTCCGCGTATACCGCCTGCGTGACCATGCCTTCGTCCATTCCTGGGGACGGGGAGAGGTCAAGCAGGAGGATGTGGTGATCTATTGAAAAAGCCTCTATATCTCGTTCGTTGAGATATAGAGGCTTTTTTGTGTGGAGGGGAGAATTATTCTAAAGCAGATTTCCAGTTTTTGGGAAAACCCATAAATGAAAGACGGATGACATCGGTATAATCGGCTATAAGGTCTTCAAGTTCATGTGCAAACTTTTTCCATTTCTCATCAGCATGGAGCATTCGCTTGATGGCAAGAAGGACAGGAAATAATTTGTTTGATCTTTGCGGTACATACCGAGATAGATCTGAGTATAGCCGAGGCATTTGTTTCAGGGGCATGTTGTAGAGACGACTGTAATGTGCACAGATATTGCGTATCTCAACCAGTGATAGTATCCAGCTGCTTAGGTATTGTGGCTTTGCGTTATAGAGAGAGGCGATTTGTCGTTTATCGTCCCAGTTTAAAATACTGTATAAGGAAGACAAGCTGCCGAACGTAAACAACTCTATGGCGACCCAGATGGGGAAGTGTCCCTGATATCGTAAATCATGGTGCTTGACGAAAGGTACATTCTTTTGCCGGGCACGTTCTTTTTCGAAATTGCTTATAATGATTTCGTGGATGGATTCCTCATGCCGGTTCTTCTTGGCCAGAAAATTTGAGGGATCCATATATCCTTCCGGACCGTATTTCAAAGCGAGGTGATAAGCAAGCTGGGTACGTAATTGGATTTCCAGCTGCTCAATTACATGGAGTAATAGGTTTCGGAGGGCGCTGTCAAACTGGTAAAGACGATAGATGTGCTCTAAGGAGATGCCATCCAGATATTCTTCTGGATGATCTGGCTTTTTCAGGCCGATACCATAGCCGCTTAAGCGATAATAGTTCACTCGCTTCAAAATGGAAATAGCAGTCTCTCTTTGAGTAATGGTCAGATTGTGGATATGAACCAGGCGATCAATTTGCTGATTATAAGTGAGAGCGGGCTTGAGTTTCATCAAAACCTCCATAAAAAAAGTCCCACCATGGTCCGCAGTACGTTTCCGCCTTATGCGTGGTGGGCTCTGTCAATATTATTATAGCAAAGATAGGCATAAAAGCAAGGGGGATTTAATCAGCGTTTCCTTAGTGCGCAGCCATCCTCATTTTCTTTTATAACACCAGTATCCTATCAGCTCCTTCGGGACACCTTCCCCATTGGGGAAGGTTTTGATGCAGGGGAAGCGGTATTCTCATTTTGTAGTCTTAATCGGTGGCGCTCGGGGCTTTTGCATGACAGCTGAGCAGCCCCTTGAAGAAGGGGCGCGCCGAAGGCGGAGGATGGATCCCCATGGCGGTAAAAAATGATGTTGAATGATCCTCATCCTCGTATCGTCATTTCGGACGACTGCGAGAAATCTTTGTCATTCGAGGCTCAGGGACTCATGCTTTCCCCCATGTGCCGCGCACTTCTCCGTTTTCCTCATCAGTCTTTCATGCCGCTAGAACCCTATCCGGCTCGGTGCGCTTGCCACCTTCCCCACGTGGGGAAGGCTGTTGATACGAGGGAAACCTGCCACCCGCAAACCTTCGGGCATCGCCCCATATATATTTGCGGCGAAGCCGCCACCACAACCTTGAACCCTGAACCCTGAACCTTGAAGTTTGAAAGCAGGGATGAGTGACTAGTGACTGGTGACTAGGGATTAGTAGCTAGGGATTAGGTTTGCGATACGAGAGACCGCTGGTTTCAAACCTCCGCGGCGCTTCTATATTTTTATGCGCCGCACCAGCACTCCTCACTCCTCACCCCTCACTGGCGAGCAGAGCTTTCAGCCATAATCGAAGGGTGCCCCGTCCCCGGGGCTAACCCCGAACACTCCAACCCATTTCATTTTCCCCCCTTGTGAAAGATGAAAGTTGTATTATATAATAAGTAGTCGTATAAAGAAGCATTTACTAAGGAGGAACAGGAATTGTTCAAAACATTTGAAATGGAACTGGCCGGTCGTCCACTGATCATTGAGACTGGTAAAATGGCCAAGCAGGCGAATGGCGCTGTACTGGTCAGATATGGGGATACCGCTGTCCTCGTCGCTACGACGGCGAGCAAGGAACCTCGCGAAGGCACGGATTTCTTCCCGCTGACTGTCGACTATGAAGAGAAGATGTATGCTGTCGGCAAGATGCCGGGGGGATTCCTGCGTCGTGAAGGCCGTCCGGGAAATTCGGCGATCCTCTGTGCGCGTCTGATCGACCGTCCGATCCGTCCTCTGTTTGATAAAAGATGTAGAAATGATATCCATGTCGTAGCGACGGTCCTCTCTGTCGACTATGACAATGCACCGGAGCTGTGCGGCATGATCGGCGCATCTGCGTCTATCGGCATTTCCGATATCCCGTGGGACGGCCCGATCGCCGGTGTCCGCGTGGGCCGCGTGGATGGCAAGTATGTCATCAACCCGACACAGGAAGAGATGGCAGCGTCTACGATGAATGTGACGGTCGCCGGCTCGGAAGAAGCGATCATGATGGTCGAAGGCGGTGCACAGGAAGCACCGGAGGAAGAAGTCCTCGATGCGATCATGTTCGGCCATGAGACGATCAAGGAAATCTGCCGTTTCCAGAAGAAGATCATCGAAGAAGTCGGCAAGGAAAAGCGCGTGCTGACTTTCCCGGAAGTTCCGGCAGAGATCGAAAAAGATGTCGAAGCTTTCGCGACCGAGTCCCTGAAGAAGGCGATCTTCGATGCGGATAAGCTGCGCCGCGATGGCAATATCGCTGCTGCGAAGAAGGCGGCGATGGAGCATTTCGCTGACATCTACCCGGAACATCTCTCTGATGTGGCGGATGCGCTCGACCATCTGACGAAGGAAATCGTCCGTCACACCATCACGAATGAAGGCATCCGTCCGGATGGCAGAAAGCTGACGGAGATCCGCCCGATCACCTGTGAAGTCGGACTGCTGCCGCGCGTTCACGGCTCTGCGCTCTTCACCCGCGGCCAGACCCAGGCGCTCTCCATCACCACGCTGGCTCCGATGTCGGAAACCCAGATCATCGATGACCTCACCCCGGTCACCGAGAAGAGATACATCCATCAGTACAATTTCCCGTCCTACTGCGTCGGCGAGACGAAGGGCTCCCGTGGTCCGGGACGCCGTGAAATCGGCCATGGTGCGCTCGCAGAACGTGCGCTCCTCCCGGTCATCCCGAGTGTTGATGAATTCCCATATGCGATCCGCGTCGTTTCTGAAATTCTGGAATCCAATGGTTCTTCCTCTCAGGCTTCTGTCTGCGGCAGCACCATGTCCCTCATGAATGCGGGCGTACCGATCAAGGCACCGGTCGCAGGCATCGCGATGGGTCTCATTGAAGATGGCGGCAAATTCTCCATCCTTTCTGATATTCAGGGGATGGAAGATGCACTGGGTGATATGGACTTCAAGGTCGCAGGTACGGCAAAGGGCGTCAATGCCATCCAGATGGATATCAAAGTCCATGGCATTTCCAGAGACATCCTGCTGACCGCGCTGAAACAGGCACATGAAGGCCGCCTCTACATCCTTGGCAAGATGGCAGAATGCATCGATAAACCGGCAGAACATCTCTCCAAGTATGCGCCGAAGATCATTTCTCTCACCATCCCGGTCGACAAGATCCGTGTCGTCATCGGCAGCGGCGGAAAGACCATCAATAAGATCATCTCTGAAACCGGTGCGAAACTCGACGTCGAGGAAGACGGTCGCGTATACATCGCTTCCGAAGATGAAGCAGCTGCCCAGAAGGCAAAAGCAATGGTCGAATCCCTTGTGAAGGAAGTCGAAGTCGGCGAGACATACCTCGGCCGCGTCACCCGCCTCATGAAGTTCGGCGCATTCGTAGAAATCCTGCCGGGCAAGGAAGGCCTCGTCCATGTCTCCCAGCTCGCTCTCCAGAGAGTCGAGAAACCGGAAGACATCGTCCATGAAGGCGATGAGATCATGGTCAAGGTCACGGAAATCGATGACAAGGGCCGTATCAATCTCTCCAGAAAAGCTCTGCTGCTGGAAAAGAAGAATAAATAATTGTGGAATGCCGGCTTGATTCAGCTGACAGGTAAGAAAGTTGGTTTTGTGTAAGCGTAAAATGCGTCCCCCCTTGAAGAAGGGGGTGCCCGAAGGGCAGGGGATAGACTGCCTCGAAGAGGCAGAATTCTGCAGAATGAGAAACGGGAAATGTGGAATAGACGGTAGAACGTCTGAAACAGCTGGCATGCTTTCCGCTATGTAGAAGGATGCCGCTACGCGCGGCACATTCATCCTGCGCCTTTGGCGCCCCTTCTCTAAGGGGATACTCAGCTTTGGGGGTCCTCTAATCCCTAGGGAAACACTGATTAAATCGTTGTCAGATTTTACTCTTGAATTTTTATACATGGCGAGGAATAACCTGACGCGAATAGCGAGCTATTTAAGGAAGGCTATGACGAAGTCATGTGTAAAAATTCTTGTAAAATCTGATTCTGCGATTTAATCAGCGTTTCCCTAGCTACTCATTACTGCTTTCAAACGTAAGGTTTGCGATACGCGCGACCTTCGATGTTCATGAATCATGCAAAAGCGCAGTGGGTTCTGGTGGTTCGTCTCGAAAGAGCAGGAACCCGGGGCTCACTGGGCTTTTTCGCTTGGTGGGATGAGACTAGGAAACTGAGAGACTAAGAGACTGAGAGACTAGGAGACTAGGAGACTAGGAGACATCAGACATCAGATGTCAGACCCACATATCGTCATTTTGAGCGCCAGCGAGAAATCTTTGTCATTCGCGGCTTGGTGGTCGATGTTTGGAAATTCCAAACGGGAAACCTGTTATCCACTTCCCTTCGGGCATCGCCCCATATATACTTCGCGGCGCTTCTGATTTTTTTGCGCTGCACCAGCACTCCTCACTTCTAACTGGTAAGCAAAGCTTTCATCCCCAATCAAGGGACAGCACGCCCCACGAGCTAACCCCGAACCCCGAACCCCCAACCCCATTTCTACAAGGAGAACAAATTCTATGACAAAAACAAGAGGCTTTGAAATCCTGTCCACATGGCAGGGAAAAGATATCCATCTGCCGGAAAGAAAAACGGAAAAAAGTGCCGGCTATGACATCGAATGCGGCGAAGACATCGATCTCATCCCGCATCAGGTGACGCTCATCAAGACCGGGCTGAAAGCGTATATGAAAGAGGACGAATACCTCGCCATTTTCATCCGTTCCAGCATGGCGATCAAGAAAGGGCTCTTCCTTGCGAACAGCACCGGCATTATCGATGCGGACTATTACAATAACGAAGACAACGAAGGGCACCTCATGGTCGCTGTTTACAATACGAAGGATGAACCATTCCATGTGAATAAAGGCGATCGCGTGGCACAGGGGATTTTCACGAAATACCTCACCACGGACGATGACCATGCCGAAGGTGTACGCACCGGTGGCGTAGGAAGCACAGGTGTGAAATGAGCATAGAAAAAGAGAAGCTGATCCATCGCGCGCCCGCCTTCGAGGGGCGGATGCTGCACGTCTTCGATGATGAAGTGGAAATCCATGGGCACAGAACCACGCGGGAGGTCGTCCTGCATCCGGGGGCGTCCGCCATCATCCCTGTCACCGAGGAGGGAGAGATCCTCTTCGTCCGGCAGTATCGCTATGCAGTCGAGCAGCCGCTTCTGGAAATCCCAGCCGGCAAACTCGATGGGGGAGAAGACCCCGATACCTGCGCGGCAAGGGAACTCACGGAAGAAACCGGCTACAAGACGGAGCACATGGAAAAGCTCGGCTACGTCTATACCACGCCGGGATTCTGCAATGAGACCATCCACCTCTACCTCGCCGATCATCTGGTGAAGTCCCACCAGCACCTCGATGAGGATGAATTTCTGGATGTCATCCGTCTCCCCATTGAAAAGGTCTATGAGATGGTGGATCGCGGAGAGATCTACGATGCGAAGACCCTCGCGGCTCTCGCCATGGCAAGGGAAAAATTAGGGAAACGCTGATTAAATCGCAGAGTCAGATTTTACAAGAATTTTTATACATAGCTTCGTCATAACCTTCCTTAAATAGCTCGCTATTCGCGTCAGGTTATTCCTCGCCATGCATAAAAATCCAAGAGTAAAATCAGACAACGATTTAATCAGTGTTTCCCTGGAAATGAGAAATTAGAAATGCGAAATGAAGGAGCGGTGCCAGCATATGAGCGCCGCTTTTTTATAATGACTAAAAGACTAGGAGACTAAGAGACATTAGACGTCAGACATTTTCCCCCGTATCGTCATCCCGACCGAAGTGGAGGGATCTTTATTGCACAACGCTTATCCGCATGCATGCGGTGATGGGGAAAAGACGTCTTGCTGATGCGGTGCTACGGATTTCCTCACATACACCATTTTCCTGTCTGCAAGAAAGATCTCTCGGCTACGCTCGAGATGACGGTACGGGAAAACGCTCGCCTCACATTTGTTTTCAACCCATCACGCAGAAGGTGACAAAGGAGAATGCCGCTTCCCCCGTATCGTCATCCCGACCGAAGTGGAGGGATCTTGATTGCACAACGCTTTTCAGTATGCATGTGTGATAGGGAAATGATGCCTTGCTGATGCGGTGCTACAGATTTCCTCACATATACCATTTCCTCACCCAACCTTCGCCCCTTCGGGGCACCTCCTTCCATAGGAAGGAGGGAGTGTCCACGCGAGCCCCTTCCCTTGGAAGGGGCTGCCGAGCGTAGCGAGGCGGGGTTGGCTTCCTTTTTGGGCGGCGAAGTCGCCTCCTCTTTGCTTTCCCCTCGAGAGGAAGGCTTTTGATGCGGGGGAAGCGGTATTCTCATTTTGTAGTCTTTATCGGTGGCGCTCGGGGCAGTGCTTTTGCATGACAGCTGAGCAGCCCCTTGAGGAAAGGACGCGCCGAAGGCGGAGGATGGATCCCCATGGCGGTAAAAAATGATGTTGAATGATCCTCATCCTCGTATCGCAGCCTTCCCCATTGGGGAAGGGGAACCGCGTCAGCGGTGGATAGGGTGCTCTCGTTAATTGTCGATTTGAGATGCATTTCCTCGTTCTCTTTCATGCCGCTAGAACCCTATCCGGTTCGCTGTGCTCGCAACCTTCCCCACGCGGGGAAGGCTGGCGATACGAGGGAAACCTGCCACCCGCAAACCTTCGGGCATCGCCCCATATATATTTGCGGCGAAGCCGCCACCACAACCCTGAACCCACAACCTTGAACCCTGAACCCTGAGCCCTGCATCTTGAACCCTTTTTCCTATTGCAAAACACTGACGAACTCGCTATAATACTAGTAACGCAGGGAAAGAGAAAATCTTTTTCAGATGTCTTTCAGAGACAGGGCGGCTGGTGAGAGCCCTGGCAGATGAGAAAGTTTCCACTCAGGAGCGGCCGATGAAGAATCGGACGGCAGGCAGCCGATATCAGCTATGAGCTGGCTTATGCAAATTGGGTGGCACCGCGATGACTTCGTCCCATGGAGGGAAGAAGTCTTTTTATTTGCTTTACTACGAAAGTAGGTCGTCAGGTTCAACGGGTTCATTGGGTTCATTGGGTTCAACGGGGGTGGAAGGGACGCACAATTCATATAGCGTCCCGATACCCCATATATAACTTCGCGGCGTTACTAATTTTGATGCGCCGCACCTTCCCTGTAGAACCCGTAGAACCCGTAGAACCTCTTTCGCACGCAATCAAAGGGCGGCATGACCAAGGGGCTACCCCTGAACCTGTTTTTTATATTTCCTAAAGGGAGCGATACTATGTTAGACATGAAATTCATCAGAGAACACGCAGACGAAGTGAAGCAGAACCTCGTCAACCGTCACAATCCATTCGATCTGGACGAAGTCCTCGCACTGGATGGCAAGAGAAGAGAACTCCTGCGCGATACCGAAGCGCTGAAGAGCGAAAAGAATGCAGAATCCAAGAAGATCGCGATGGCGAAGAAGAATGGCGAAGATGCGGCAGATGCTATCGCTCGCATGAGAGAAGTCGGACAGAAGATTTCCGCCATCGACAAGGAACTCGGCGAAGTCGAAGCGAAGCTGAATGAACTGCTTCTCCATATCCCGAATATGTGCGACAAGTCTGTCCCGGTCGGAAAAGATGACAGCGAAAATCCGGAAGTCCGCAAATGGGGCGAAATCCCGACCTTTGATTTCCCGATCAAGGCCCACTATGAGCTCGGCGACACCCTTGGTATTCTTGATGCAGAAAGAGCGGGAAAAGTCTCCGGCGCGCGTTTCTATTTCTACCTCTCGCAGGCAGCCCGCCTCGAAAGAGCGGTATACAACTTCATGCTGGATGTGCATACACAGCAGAATGACTACACCGAAGTCATCCCGCCGTACATCATCAATGGCAAGTCCATGCAGGGCACCGGCCAGCTGCCGAAATTTGCCGATGATATGTACAAAGTCGAAGGCGAAAGCATGTACATGACGCCAACCGCTGAAGTGCCGCTGACGAATTATTTCTCCGGCGAAATCCTCGATGGCGCGCTGCTGCCTGTCCATCTGACGGCGCTCACTCCGTGCTTCCGTAAAGAAGCGGGCTCTGCCGGTAAGGATACCCGCGGCCTCATCCGCCAGCACCAGTTCCATAAAGTAGAAATGGTGAAGTACTGCAAGCCGGAAGACAGCTGGGATGAGCTGGAATCTTTGACGGCAGAAGCGGAAAAGATCCTCCAGCTGCTCAAGATCCCGTACCATGTCGTCTGCCTCTGCACCGGTGATATCGGCTTCTCCTCCGCGAAGACCTATGATATCGAAGTCTGGATGCCGGCACAGGATAAGTACAGAGAAATCTCCTCCTGCTCGAACTGCCTCGATTTCCAGGCACGCCGTGCAAATATCCGCTTCCGCAGAACCCCGGGCGCGAAACCGGAATTCGTTCATACGCTGAATGGCTCCGGCCTGGCTGTCGGCCGTACTGTCGCTGCCATCATGGAAAATTACCAGCAGGCTGACGGCACCATCCGCGTCCCAGATGTCCTCGTACCGTACATGAATGGCGTGACCGTCATCGGCAAGAGAGAAGCCTTCAAGAGCTCCAAAGGGGAATAAGGGTTAGCCCGTGGGGCGTGCTGCCCTTTGATTGGGGATGAAAGCCTCTCTTGAATGAGAAATTAGAAATGAGAAATGCGAAATGGTGGTGCGGCGCATAAAAATCAGAAGCGCCGCGGAGTATTGAAATAAGCGTAAAACGCGTACCCCCTTGAAGAAGGGGGTGCCCGAAGGGCAGGGGATAGACTGCCTCGAAGAGGCAGGATTTTGCAGAATGAGAAACGGAAAATGTGGAATAGACCGTAGAACGTCTGGAACAGACGGCCTGATTATCGCTATGTAGAAGGTTGCCGCTACGCGGCACATCCATCCTCCGCCTTTGGCACGCCTCTTCTCCATGGGGCTATTCCACTTCTTGAGGATTCCCAATCCCCAGTCCCCAGCCACCAGCCACTTTTAATCCCGACAATTTCTCATAAACTTCTTGTAAATCTCAGGCAAATTTGCTACACTATATGTAACAACCCTGCTGTGCACGTGCGGCTTCATATTTTGAACCGATACCTTTATTGAGGGAGTTCAGAATTGTGGATGGAATCTATGCCCCTTTACGGGGACAGATGAAGTCCATCATGAGAGCACCCACCTGCAAATACGCAGACTCAAAATCCGGCTTTAACGACATGGTGGGGATTGAGATCAGATACCGTCAAGGAAACTTGGCGGTATTTTTTGTTTGAGTGACTGGTGACTGGTGACAGGTAGCTAGGGATTAGTGACTAGGGATTAGGGATCAGACATCAGACATCAGACATTAGACATTAGAAATTAGACATTAGACATTAGACTTCTGACTTCTGACTTCTTCCCTCCGGCCTTCGGGCATCGCCCCATATATATTCGCGGCGAAGCCGCCACCGTCATTCCTCATTCCTAATTCCTAATTCGAGCAGGGCTTTCATTCGCAATCAAGGGGCACAACGCCCAAAGGGCTAACCCTGAACCCTCCCCCCACTTTTCCTGCAAAACGCTTCCATTCTCTTAGAAAAGAACGCCTTAGGAATCCCCATTCCCCACCGATGCTGTCTGCTTTTTCACACCGCCTCGCACCGTGTGGCAGCTCCATGGATTTCCTTAAAAACAAAAGGGTTTCCCCTCATTTTTTACAAATTTGGTGAAAAATGGTAAAATACAGGAAGTTTATGGAGGTGATAATTCATGCGTGCCATCTATAAATGGAGCTCGATCCTGGCGCTTTGGGTACTTGCCATGATTCCGGCTTCTGCAGAAACATTGCACGCAGGGATGAGCGGGGACGATGTGACAGCCCTGCAGAATTCCCTGGTAGCGGCCGGTTATCTGGCCCGCACCGTGGATGGAGACTATGGCTCCACCACAAAGGAAGCTGTCTATTTGTTTCAGAAAGATAAAGGCCTCACCGCGAACGGTATCGCTGATGATGCGACCAGAGAGGCTATCCGCAGTGCGGAAGGAGAAGGCTATCGGAATGGCGGGGGTGTCGTGTATGCAGAGGGGAATCGCGGAGATGTGATCTCCGATATGCAGCAGCGCTTGCAAGAGGCCGGTTCTCTCAAAGGCGACATCGATGGTGTCTACGGGGGAGATACCGTGAAGGCGGTGAAGGACTTCCAGAGATCCCGTGGATTTCCTGTATCCGGTGCGATCGATGAGGTGACCTACAGCGCGCTTCGGGATATCAGTGCAGGGACGCCGGCGCCTGCGGTCTCCTCCGGCGGGGAGTCGTATGGCGTCGGCGACAGCGGCAGTGATGTGAAGACCATCCAGCGGAAGCTGAAACGCCTCGGCTATCTTGACGGGGAGGCAGACGGCATCTATGGCGGGCAGACCGAGGATGCGGTCACGGCTTTCCAGAAAGAGCAGGGGATCTCCGTCACTGGCGGCGTGAACAGCGCGACTCGCACGAAGCTGAATGAAGTCTATGTGGCGCAGACAGGGGACTATATCCTCTCGGAAGGGGCCAGAGGAAAGAGAGTCATCCGCCTGCAGAATCAGCTTCTTCTGCACGGCTACGATCCCGGTGTCGTTGACGGTGTCTTCGGCGCCGGTACGGCAGATGCCATCCGCATGCTGCAGGATGAAACAGGCCTTGAGACCACCGGTGTGGCAGATGAAGATGTCTGGGATGCTTTGGACAATGCGCCCTATTTCCGCGGTAAGTATACGAAGACCTATCACATGAGATCGACGGCGTACACGCCCTATGACGGGGGCGGTGAAGGGCATACCGCTCTGGGCGGATTCGCCGGCAAGGGGCATGCTGCCGTCGATCCGAATGTCATCCCGCTGGGCAGCATTGTCTTCATCGAAGGCTATGGTTACGCCATCTGCGATGATATCGGCGGCGCGATCCATGGAAATATCATCGATGTCGGCGTAGACAACCTCGAGCAGGCTTACCAGTGGGGGACGAAGAGCCGCGTCAAAGTGTATCTCGTAAGATGAGGGACTGGTGACTTGGGTTAGTGCTTTGGAGCAGGAAATACCGTGATTCCGTGTCGTATGGAATACGGGATTTCCTGCTTTTGTTTTTGCTCGAAATGACGATATGGGGAGGAGACCTTGCGAAGGGGCGACGTTTTTACATGACCGTTGTGTAGCCCCTTGAAGAAGGGGCGCGCCGAAGGCGGAGGATAGATCTGCCCTGTAGGGGCAGCCTTCTACGTGATGGAATGAAATGGAATGTGAGATCGCCCGTTCTCTCGTATCGTCATCCCGAGCGGAGTCGAGGGATCTTTTACGCCCTGACGGTGTCCTGCACGCATGAGGAAAAGAGAAAAACGCCTAGGTGCTTCGGCTGCTTCTCATCTCACACTCTCCATTTGACCGTTGTGCAAGGAAGATTTCTCGCTGCGCTCGAAATGACGATGCGGGGGAAGACCTTGCGAAGGGGCGGCGTTTTTGCATGACCGTTGTGTAGCCCCTTGAAGAAGGGGCGCGCCGAAGGCGGAGGATAGATCTGCCCTGTAGGGGCAGCCTTCTACGTGATGGAATGAAATGGAATGTGAGATAGTCCGTCCTCTCGTATCGTCATCGAAAGCGGAGCCGAGGGATCTTTTACGCCCTGACGGTACTTTGTACTCATGAGGTAATGATAAAATCGCCTGGGTGCTTCGGCTGCTTCTCATCTCACGCTCGTCGTTTGACCGTTGTGCAAGGAAGATTTCTCGCTGCGCTCGAAATGACGAGGGGGGACGGTGTTGTCGTTTTACTGGCTTCTTTTCCCGTCCCGCGGGGGAACTCTGTATCTTCCCATTTCCTGCTATTTATCATATAATGCAATATATAATACCACTTGGAAAAATAGGGGAAAATCAATGAAGAGCAACGAGAAGAATACATACAGCCTCTGTCACATCGTGATCGCGGTGCTGGCAGTGGTCCTGATGGGGCTGATCGTCTGGATGATGGTCATCGTGTCGCACATCCAGGGGTCGGCGCGCGTGGTGAACTATGCCGGACTGGTGCGCGGGACGACGCAGCGAATGGTGAAGATGGAGATCGCGGGCGAGCGGCAGGATGAGATGAGCCGGGAGATTGAGTCGTATATCCATGGCCTTCGCGAGGGGGATGACTCGCTGTCTCTGGTGCGGATTCCGGATGCGGATTTCCAGCAGAAGATGAAGGAGCTGAATGGGTACTATCTGCAGGTCAAGCAGGAAATCAGCCATCTTCGCCGCACGGGAAAGGCGGACTCCTACCTGATCGCGGCGAGTGAGCAGTTCTTCGCGATCTGCGATGAGGCGACAGCGCTTGCCGAAGTGTACTCCGAGAAGCAGGCGCGGGATCTTTCTGTGCTGGAGAAGGGCATCACCGCAGACATCTTCGTCCTGATGATCCTGATCGGTTTCGAGTTTTTCAAAGCACTGAAGAGGCTGATGCAGAACCGCGTCTTGCAGAAGAAGGCGTACCTGGATGAGGCGACGGGGCTTCCGAATAAGAACAAGTGTGAGGAAATCCTGAATGCGCCCGCTGCTGTCGATGTGGGCATGGTGAGCTTCGACCTGAATAATCTCCGCCGCATCAATGACAGCCGGGGACATCAGGCGGGGGACGCATACATCCGCCGCTTTGCGACGGCTCTTCGGGCGGCGGTGCCGGAGGAGCACTTCGTGGGCCGTCTCGGCGGGGATGAATTTCTGATGGTGACGCACGGCCTCTCCGGAGCGGGCATGGAGGCGCTCATGGGAGAGGTGCGTGCCAAGCTGGCAGAGGAGGCGAAGGAGCATCCGGATACGCCGCTTTCCTATGCGGCGGGCTATGCGCTGGCGAAGAACTATCCGGAGGCGTCCATGCGAGAGCTTTTCGCTGAGGCGGATAAGCATATGTACATCCATAAGAACCACGTGAAGCGCATGGAGGCGGAAGAAGAAAGGCAGATGGATTTCCGCCTGCTGAAAGAGGTGAACCGGCGCGGGAAAAATTTCGCGGCTTGCCTCTACTGTGACCTGAAGATGGATGCCTATCGCACGATCCGCGCAGGGACTGGTTTCTTCCTCGCCGCTGAGGGCAGCTATTCCGGTGCGGTGCTGCAGCTCGCAGAAGAGGAAATCGAAGGGACAGACCGGGAACGCATCCAGAGCGCGCTCTCGAGGGCGGCACTGGAAAAGTTGCTCTCCCATAGAGAGGATACGCTGGATCTTGCCTTCACGCCGAAGGCGGGGCTGGGATTTCGCCGTCTCTTCGTCATGCCGGTAGATTTCGATGAGGAGGGGCATCTTCACCATGTCCTCATCGCTTTCCAGCGCATCCGGCAGGGGGAAGAGACGCTGGATGCGAAGAAGGCGCTCTCCCTCTACTACGAGCAGCTGAAGCAGTCTATTCTGGAAAATGACAGCTATGTGGATGCGATGCTGGATATGGCGGACTGTATCTATATGGTCGACCTGACCCATGACAGGCTGGAAAAGGATATCGTACTTCCGGGGAAGGAAGAAGCGCATGCGCGCCTTTTTGCAGCCTCTCCGCTGCCATGCTCGTATCAGGCCTACTGCGAAGCCCATATGATGCAGGTCACAAGACCGACACAGGGCTGCTACCGCATCGCCATGACTGTGAAAGACCTTTTGAAACGGTTCGAAGCGGGCGAGCGGCAATTCTCCGCAGAGTATGGGGTGCAGGAAAAGGATGGCACCATCCGTTGGATCCGCAAGTGGATCCTTATGACGCGCATCACTGTCTATGACCCGGATGCCGGGCAGGATGTACCCATCGTGCAGGCCATCGTCCTCTTGAAAGATACCACGGAAATGCATGAGCAGGACGAACAGCGGCAGGCGAAGCTGCAGGCCGCTCTGGATGAAATGAGCGCTGCGAATCGCGTGAAGACGGAATTTCTCTCCCGCATGAGCCATGACATCCGCACGCCGCTCAATGGTATCATCGGTCTTTTGAGGATCAATGAAGATCATTTCGACAATAAAGAGCTTGTCTTTGAAAATCAGAAAAAGATGCATGTGGCGGCGAAGCATCTGCTCTCGCTCATCAATGACATCCTGCAGATGAGCAAGCTCGAAGCCGGCGGCGTCACCCTCTCCCGCGAGCGGATATCCATGCAAGAGCAGAGAAATGACATACGCAGCATCATTCATGGCCGCATCGTGGAAGCAGGGCTCGAGTGGATCGATGCAGTGAAAGAGTACGCTTTCCCGGTCCCCTTCGTGTACGGCAGTCCGCTCCATCTTCGGCAGATCTTCCTCAATATTCTAGGAAACTGCATCAAGTACAATAAAAAGGGCGGCAGTATCACGACGACAGTGGATTTTCTGGGGATCATAGGAAATCGCTGCACGTATTGCTGGACCATCTCGGATACGGGTATCGGCATGAGCCCGGAGTTTCTGACTCATATTTTCGATCCCTTCACCCAGGAAAGACAGGATGCACGCAGCGTGTATCAGGGGACAGGCCTCGGTATGGCCATCGTGAAGAGACTCATCGATGCGATGGAGGGAACCATCTCTATCACCAGCGAAGAGGGGAAAGGCTCGACCTTCGTCATCACGATCCCCTTCGAAATCGCGCCCGCCGAGGACAAGAAATCGCAGGATAAGAAAACTGGGAACATCGAAGGCCTGCACCTGATGGTGGTCGAGGATAATGAGCTGAATGCAGAAATCGCGCAGATGCTCCTCACCGATAAGGGCGCGCGCGTCACCCTCGCGCGCGACGGCAAAGAGGCTGTCGAGCTTTTCGAAAAGAAGATCCCGGGCACCTTCGATGCCATCCTCATGGATATCATGATGCCTGTCATGGACGGCATGACCGCGACAAGGACCATCCGCAGTCTTTCGAGAGCGGATGCGAAAACCATCCCCATCATCGCCATGACGGCGAATGCTTTCGATGAAGATGCGAAAAAATGCATCGCGGCCGGCATGAACGCCCACCTGACGAAACCAATAGAAATCGATCATGTCACCGAAGTCCTTGGACAATACTGCCGATAAAAAAGCTCCGCCGAAGGCGGGGCTTTTTGGTTTGGGAGACTGGGGACTAGTGGCTAGTGACTAGTGGCTAGTGACTAGTGACTAGTGGCTAGTGACTAGTGGCTAGTGACTAGTGACTGGTGACTAGGGACTAGGGACTAGGGATTCGTTTTGCATGCCAGTTGAGCAGCCCCTTGAAGAAGGGGCGCGCCGAAGGCGGAGGATAGATCTGCCCCGCAGGGGCAGCCTTCTGCGCAGCGGGATGAAAGAAATGTGAGATGAGCGCCCTCTCGTATCGTCATCCCGAGCGTAGCCGAGGAATCTTTACGCCTTTGCGGTACTCTGTACTTATGAGGTAATGATAAAATCGCCTAGGGAAACACTGATTAAATCGTTGTCAGATTTTGCTCTTGAATTTTTATCCATAGCAAGGAATAACCTGACGCGAATAGCGAGCTATTTAAGGAAGGTTATGACGAAGCTATGTATAAAAAATCTTGCAAAATCTGACTCTGCGATTTAATCAGCGTTTCCCTAGGTGTTTCGGCTGTTCTTCCTCTCACACTCTCCCTTTGACCGTTGTGCAAGGAAGATTTCTCGCTGCGCTCGAAATGACGATGCGGGGGAGGAGACCTAGCGAAGGGGCAGCGTTTTTACATGACCGCTGTGTAGCTCCTTGAAGAAGGGGCGCGCCGAAGGCGGAGGATAGATCTGCCCCGAAGGGGCAGCCTTCTACGCAGCGGGATGAAAGAAATGTGAGACGAGCGTCGCTTCATATCGTCATCCCGAGCGTAGCCGAGGGATCTTTACGCCTGAGCGGTATTCTGCATACAGGCGGTCAAGTAAAAATTGCTTGATTTTTTGCCTCACGTTATCCTATCGTCTTCGTTTGACCGGCGTGCAAGGAAGATTTCTCGCATTCGCTCGAAATGACGATGGGGGAAAGCGGCATTCTTCTTTCCTTTATCCGTTCTCCCTAGTCACTCTTTCCTATCTATGCTATAATACATAGATAAATATCGATAAAAGAAAACGGAGGCGAGGATATGGATCATTCGCGGATCAAAAGAGAATATACAGAGCCGGCGGTGCCTTTCACACTGAAAGCGCCGTTCCAGCCGATGGGGGATCAGCCGAAGGCGGTGAAGTCTCTTGTGGCTGGACTCAGGAATGGCGACTGGGCGCAGGTGCTGCTCGGTGCGACGGGGACGGGGAAGACCTTCACGATGGCGAAGGTCATCGAAGAGGTGCAGCGCCCGACGCTTATCATTTCTCCGAATAAGACGCTGGCCGCGCAGACGGCGAGTGAATTCAAGGATTTCTTTCCTGACAATGCGGTGTACTACTTCGTTTCCTACTACGACTACTACCAGCCGGAGTCCTATGTGCCGCAGACGGATACCTATATCGAGAAGGACTCGTCACGCAATGAGGAAATCGACCGCCTGCGCCACTCTGCGACGATGGCGCTTTTCGAGCGGCGGGATGTCATCATCGTGGCATCGGTGTCCTGCATTTACGGTTTGGGCGATCCGGAAGACTACAGCTCCATGGGGCTCTCGCTCAGGCCGGGCGAGGAAATCGAGCGCGATAAGATCCTGGAGAAGCTCGTCAGCATGCAGTACATGCGGAATGATATGAATTTCACGCGAGATACCTTCCGCGTGCGCGGAGATACGATCGATGTATTTCCTGCATCGGAAAACAATGTCGCTGTCAGGATCGAAATGTTCGGTGATGAGATCGACTCACTGACGGAGTTCGATGTCCTGACAGGGGAGACGGTCGCTGAGAGAAATCACATCGGCATCTTCCCTGCTTCGCACTATGTCACCAGTTCGGATAAGCTCCGCCGTGCCGTCACGTCCATAGAGAAGGAGCTGGATGGGCGGCTCAAAGAGCTCAGGGATCAGGATAAGCTCTTGGAGGCGCAGCGTCTGGAGCAGCGGACGAATTATGATCTGGAAATGATGCAGGAGGTCGGATACTGCTCCGGCATCGAGAATTATTCCCGCCACATGTCGGACAGGAAGCCCGGAGAGCCGCCATTTACGCTCCTGGACTACTTCCCTGAAGATTTCCTCATCATGATCGATGAGTCGCATGTGACGGTACCGCAGCTGCGTGCGATGTACAATGGCGACCAGTCGAGAAAAAGCACGCTCGTCGACTATGGCTTCCGCCTGCCGTCTGCGCTGGATAACCGTCCGCTGACTTTTGACGAATTCACCGAACGGATCAATCAGATCATCTATGTGTCGGCGACGCCGGGGCCGTATGAAATGGGCGTCCAGACGAATCTGGCTGAGCAGATCATCCGGCCAACGGGGCTCTTGGATCCTTCCATCGAGGTGCGTCCCATCGAAGGACAGATGGATGACCTCTTGGGCGAGATCCATAAGCGTGAGGAGATCCACGAGCGCGTCCTCATCACGACACTCACGAAGAAAATGGCGGAAGATCTCACCGATTTCCTGACGGAAGCGGGCGTGAAGGTACGCTATCTGCACTCTGACGTCGCGACCATCGAGCGCGCGGAAATCATCCGTGACCTGCGCGCGGGTGTCTTCGACGTCTTAGTCGGCATCAACCTATTGCGCGAGGGCCTCGATATGCCGGAAGTCTCGCTCGTTGCCATCCTCGATGCGGATAAAGAAGGCTTCCTGCGCTCGGAAACTTCGATGATCCAGGTCATCGGCCGTGCCGCCAGAAATGAGCACGGCCACGTCATCATGTACGCGGACCGTATCACGAAATCGATGAAGTACGCGATCGATGAGACGAATCGCCGCCGCACCATCCAGCAGGCCTATAATGAAGAGCACCACATCATCCCGCACACCGTCCAAAAGCGTGTCAAAGACCTCATCGACCTCACGAAGATCGAAGAAAAGCCAGCTGCCTATGGCAGCAAGAAAAAAGAGGGCGAGCTTTCTGATGAGGAAATCTACGCCCGCATGAAGGACTGCGAGAAACTCATGAAACAGGCCGCCAAAGACTTGGAATTCGAAGCCGCCGCCCGCTACCGCGACCAGCTCGCCAAGCTACGTCAGCTCTGGACCGATCGCTACGGCTCCCGGGCGGAAGAAGCCCTGAAACGGCAGGCTGCGGCGAAGAAACGGATCTATAAGCCGATGAAGAAACGGGTGTAATTTTTTAGTGACTGGTGACTAGGGACTAGTGGCTAGGGACTGGGGATTAGGGATTAGGGGTTCGTTTTGCCCTGCCAGCTGAGCAACCACTTGAAGAGGGGGCGCGCCAAAGGCGGAGGATGGAGTGCCTCGAAGAGGCACCCTTCTGCAGAATGGTGAACGACGTATGTAAGACAATCGCTCCTCCCGTATCGTCATTTCGCGTGAAGTCGAGAAATCTTTTTCGCCCCATTAAAAAGATAGATGAGATAAGGAGAAACGAATCCTCTGCGTCGTGGCGTAAAAAATGAGTAGAACAGAACCCCTTTCACAGAAAGGGGTCGGCGCCTTGGCGCCGGGGGATAGGTCGTCATAAGGAAGATGTTTGATAGCGAAGAAACGGTAGTCTCATTACGTAGTCGGTCCCGAATGTGCAGATAAACTGCCTGCGCACCCGTCTCCCTATCCCCCGCCCTGCGGGCGGCCCCTTCCCGAGGGGAAGGGGCTTTGAAAACTTCGCGGCGCTTTTTATTTGATGCGCCGCACCATCCCCATAGAACCCGTAGAACCTATAGAACCCATTGAACCCCATACACGAAAGGACATCCATGGAAAAAGGAATCATCATAAAAGGCGCGCGTCAGAACAATCTGAAGAATATCGATCTGACGCTGCCGCGAAATCAACTCATCGTTTTCACCGGACTGTCCGGCTCGGGGAAATCGTCGCTGGCTTTTGACACCATCTATGCGGAAGGGCAGCGAAAATATGTCGAGTCCCTGTCTGCCTATGCGCGGCAGTTCTTAGGGCAGATGAATAAGCCGGACGTGGATAAGATCGCAGGGCTTTCGCCGGCGATTTCCATCGATCAGAAATCCACCAGCCATAACCCGCGTTCGACGGTCGGGACAGTGACGGAGATCCACGACTACCTTCGTATGCTGTATGCACATGCGAGCCGTGCCTTCTGTCCGCACTGCGGCAAGCCGATCCAGCGGCAGACGGTGGATCAGATCGTCGATGCGCTCCTTGCCCTTCCGGAACGGACGAAGCTCATGCTCTTAGGGCCGGTCGTTGTCGCGAAGAAGGGGACGCACAAAAAGCTCTTGGAAGAGCTCCGCAAGGAGGGCTATGTCCGCGTCCGTGTGGATGGGGACGTCCTCTCCCTATCCGATGACATCGAGCTCGCGAAAAACAAGAAGCATACCATCGAAGTGGTGGTGGATCGTGTCATCATGAAAGACGGTATCGTGCGCCGCCTGACAGACTCGGTGGAGGCCGCGCTGAAGCTGGGGGACGGGATGATGGTGGGAAGCGTCATCGGCGGGAAGGACATGGTCTTTTCCACGCACTTCTCCTGCCCGGACTGCGGGATTTCCCTGCCAAAGCCGGAGCCGCGCATTTTCTCCTTCAATAATCCCTTCGGTGCCTGCCCCGCCTGCATGGGCCTCGGCGCTTCACTGGAGGCGGATTTCCAGCGCATCCTCCCCGATCACACGATGCCCTTCCGTCTGGGCGCGATCCAGCCATTTCCTTATAATAAGGAAACATGGCTCTACAAGCTGCTCGATGCCTTCCTGAAATCCTACGGCCTCACCATGGATGCATGCTATGATGACCTGCCGGATCAGGCGAAAGTGGAGTTTGAAATCGGCGGCACGGCGCTGCTCTCCTTCCAGTACACCAGCCCTGAAGGCATCACGAAGACCTATGAGCGTCCCTTCGAAGGCATCGTCCCGATGACGAAGCGGCGCTATGAAGAGGCTTGGACAGAGAAGATGAAGGAAACGCTGTCGAACTACCTCATCGAGAAGCCCTGCCCCGTCTGCCATGGGGCGCGCCTGAAGCCCGAGAGCCTCGCTTTCCGCGTCGGCGGGAAGAATATCGCAGAGATTTCCTCCATGGCTGTCATCGACCTTCTGGACTTCATGGACCATGTCACGCTTTCCGAAAAGGAAAAAATCATCGCAGACCAGATCCTGCGCGAAGTGAAGAGCCGTCTCTCCTTCCTCGTGAATGTCGGTCTCGACTACCTGACGCTCTCCCGCGGTGCCTCGACGCTCTCGGGCGGCGAAGCCCAGCGCATTCGTCTGGCGACGCAGATCGGCTCCGGCCTTGTCGGCGTCCTCTACATCCTGGATGAGCCGTCCATCGGTCTGCATCAGCGCGACAATGACAAGCTCCTTGCGACACTGAAGGGCATGCGCGATCTGGGGAATACGCTCATCGTCGTCGAGCATGACGAGGATACCATCCGCACCGCGGACTGGGTCGTGGATATCGGGCCCGGCGCAGGGGAGCATGGCGGCTCCGTCGTCGCGGAAGGCACGCCTGAAGACGTGATGAAGGTGAAGGACTCCATCACGGGGCAGTACCTGCGCGGTGAGAAATACATCCCGCTGCCGGAAGCAAGAAGAAAAGGAAATGGACTCTCGCTCACCATCCATGGCGCCGCCGAGCACAATCTGAAGCATATCGACGTGACCATCCCGCTCGGTGCCTTCACCGTCGTCACCGGGGAGTCCGGCTCAGGCAAGAGTACGCTCGTGAATGAGATCCTCTATCAGGGCCTCTCCAATATCAAGAATCATACCTCCTATCGGGCTGGGGCTTTCGACTCCATGGACGGCGCAGAGTATGTGGACAAGATCATCGATATCGACCAGCAGCCGATCGGTCGCACGCCGCGCTCGAATCCGGCCACCTATACCGGTGTTTTCAATGACATCCGTGAGCTTTTCAGCCAGACTTCCGAAGCCAAGATGCGCGGCTACAAACCGGGACGCTTCAGCTTCAACATGAAAGGCGGACGCTGCGAAGCCTGCCACGGCGACGGTATCATCAAGATCGAGATGCAGTTCCTCTCGGACGTCTACGTCCCCTGCGAAGTCTGCCACGGCGCGCGCTACAACCGCGAGACACTCGAAGTCCGCTACAAAGGCAAGAACATCTCCGATGTGCTGAATATGACCATCGATGAAGCCGTGCCATTCTTTGAAAATCACGACAAGATCCTGCGCAAGCTGAAAACCCTTCAGGAAGTCGGCCTCGGCTACATCCATCTCGGACAGCCCGCCACCACCATGTCCGGCGGCGAAGCCCAGCGAGTGAAACTGGCGACCGAGCTCATGCGCCGCGGCACCGGAGACACCCTCTACATCCTCGATGAACCGACCACCGGCCTTCACAGCGAAGATATCCGAAAGCTCCTGATCGTCCTCGAAAAGCTGGTGGATCAGGGAAATACCGTCGTCGTCATCGAGCACAATCTTGACGTCGTCAAGACCGCCGACTACATCATCGACCTCGGCCCCGAAGGCGGCGATAAGGGCGGCGAAATCGTGGCCACCGGCACGCCGGAAGAAGTCGCGAAAGTGGAAGCGTCCTACACCGGGCAATACCTCGGTCCGGTCATCGAACGGACGAAAAAGTTTATGGGGGAGAAGTGACTGGTGACTGGTGACTAGTGACTGGTGGCTAGGGATTAGGGATTAGGGATTAGGGGTTCGCTTTGCCCTGCCAACTGAGCAGCCCCTTGAAGAAGGGGCGCGCCGAAGGCGGAGGATAGAGTGCCTCGAAGAGGCACCCTTCTATATGGCGGGATGAAAAGAAATGTGAGACGAGCGTCGCGCCGTATCGTCATTTCGAGCGAAGTCGAGAAATCTCTATGGCACAACTTCGCTTCTAGGGGAATACGCTTTGCCCTGCCAGCTGAGCAGCCCCTTGAAGAAGGGGCGCGCCAAAGGCGGAGGATAGAGTGCCTCGAAGAGGCAGCCTTCTACATAGCGGGATGAAAAGAAATGTGAGGCGAGCGTCGCTCTGTATCGTCATCCCGAGCGAAGTCGAGGGATCTTTTTCGCCCCATTAAAAAGATAGATGAGATAAGGAGAAACGAATCCTCTGCATCGTGGCGTGAAAAATGAGTAGAACAGAACCCCTTTCACAGAAAGGGGTCGGCGCCTTGGCGCCGGGGGATAGGGCGTCATAAGGAAGATGTTTGATACCGAAGAAACGGTAGCCTCATTACGTAGTTGGTCCCGAATGTGCAGATAAACTGCCTGCGCACCCGTCTCCCTATCCCCCGCCCTGCGGGCGGCCCCTTCCCGAGGGGAAGGGGCTTTGAAAACTTCGCGGCGCTTTTGATTTTTATGCGCCGCACCACCCCCTCTGAACCCGTAGAACCCTCTGAACCCTTTGCCCCCCGAACCCCTTATTCTTTTTCTCAGGAGTCTTTTATGATCGATGTCAATGAAAAAATCAAAGCCAAGGTAGAAGCCCTTCCCGATTCGCCCGGGGTGTACCGATGGAAAGACAAAGACGGGCGGATCATCTACGTCGGCAAGGCGAAGAACCTGAAGAACCGTGTCCGCTCCTATGTACGCGAGGATAAGAACCGTTCCCCGAAAGTCGCGGCGATGATCCGTCATGCGGACGATCTCGACATCACGATGACCGGGACGGAGATGGAAGCGCTGATCCTGGAGTGCAATCTCATCAAAGAACTGCACCCGAAGTACAATATTTCCCTGCGCGACGACAAATCGTACCCCTATGTGAAAATCACGGTGAATGACGAGTGGCCGCGGATCTTCGTCACGAGGAACATCCGCCGCGATGATGGGGCAAAATATTTCGGCCCCTTCACCGACGTGGGGAGCCTGCGTCAGACGCTGTCCCTCCTTCGCCACTACTATCCCATCCGCACCTGCCGCTCCATGAAGGTATCCCGTCCCTGCCTGCAGTACCACATGCACCTATGCAGCGCGCCCTGCGGCGGCCACGTCGATCACATCGACTATGACCGTGATGTGAAGACCATCTGCGACCTGCTCGAAGGGAAGAGCACCGCACTGGTGAAGGAGCTCACGCGGCAGATGATGGAGGCGTCGGAAGCGATGGATTTCGAAAAAGCCGCCAAGCTGCGCGACCACATCCGCGCCATCGAGAGCGTGCAGCAGCGCCAGCACATCGTTTCCACGGAAGGGGACTTCGACGTGCTCGGCATGGCACGCGACGGCAGCCACACGGGACTCGAGATTTTCTATATCCGCTATGGCCGCATGGTGGGGAAGGAGAATTTCAGTATCCCCGAAAGTGCATCCGAGACGGATGAGGAAATCATCACCACCTTCCTTCGCGATTTCTACGGAGGAAATCCGACATCCGTCCCGAAAGAAATCATCCTGCCGCTCCTGCCGGAAGAGTCCGACCTCCTCTCACAGTGGCTGACGAAGCTTCGCGGTAGCGAAGTGAAGCTCATCCGCCCCGAGCGCGGCTTCAAGCGCCGCCTGAAAGACATGGCGATGGCGAATGCAGCGAAGTACCTCTCCGACAAGAAGCTGCAGTGGGAGTATCAGGACGCCCGCGAGCAGGGCGCCGTGCAGAAGCTGAAAGAGCTGCTCTCTCTGCCGCGCCTTCCCGAGCGCATGGAATGTTTCGATATTTCTCATAACCAAGGCGCAGAAACCACCGGCTCCATGGCTGTCTTCGAGCATGGCCGTCCGGCGAAGAGCGAATACAGGAAATTCAAACTGCAGACCACGCAGGGGCATGCGGACGACTTCAAGTCCATGGCAGAAGTTATGAGCCGCCGCTATGGGAAGGAAAAGGACTGGCCCGAGCCCGACCTCATCGTCCTTGATGGCGGTCTTGGACAGATGCATGCGGCCATTCCCGTGATACGCGAGGCGGGCTGCAACGCCCCCGTCATCGGGCTCGCCAAGCGTATCGAAGAGATCTACGTAGAAGGCAGCGACATCCCGATCGTCCTCGATCACCACGAGCCCGCCCTCCAGCTGCTCCAGTTCCTCCGCGACGAAGCCCACCGCTTCGTCATCACCTATCACCGGAAATGGACGAACAAAAGAAATACGGAGTCCGTCCTTGACCACATCGAAGGCATCGGCCCGAACCGCCGGAACGCTCTCTGGCATGCCTTCCGCTCGCTCGATGAAATGAAAAAAGCGAGCGAAGAAGAGCTCGCCCAGGTCCCCGGCATGAATCAGCGAGCCGCGCACAACGTCTACCGTTTCTTCCATATGAGAAAAGACGAGAAACAGCTCGTCCTGCAGGGGATGGATGTGGAAAAGGAAGACTGACGATACGGGGAA
>CAKPQG010000014.1 GCA_934178345.1 uncultured Dialister sp.
CAAAAAACGCCCTGACTGATAAAAATCAGCCAGGGCGTAAACCTTCACGCGGTACCACCTCGCACTATACTCGGAGGCCTTGTAACGCTGCCAAACGCCGCATCCTACTTCATTCAGATACGGGACTTGCGGACGACTTTGTGAGGACTCTCTGCTGCCTTTCACCATACGGCAGCTCTCTGCCAGAGAACCGATTCACTCGCTTCCGTTCCTTGTCTTTATTCAAAATTAAGCTTGTGACAAGTATACACTTTGCATGTATGTTTGTAAAGAGGAAATTTTTAAGGACACGGCGCCCCACAAGAGGAGAGTATGCCGCGAATGGCATTCTCCTCTCGCTTTCGATATAATGAAGAAGCGATACACCCTGTCAGCTCCCCTACATTTCGAGGTATATAATGACATTCATACAGCACTACGACTCCCCACTCGGCGACATCCTCCTCGCGGCGGATGTCGTGGGACTCACCGGCCTTTGGTTCGAGGAACAGAGACACTATGCCGCCACTCTCCCCGCAAAGACACAGACAAAAGAAACGCCCGCGCTGATGGAAGGCAGGCGCTGGCTGGACATCTATTTTGCAGGGAACGAGCCAGATTTTACCCCGCCGCTTCATCCCATCGGCACTCCTTTCCGCATGGCCGTATGGAAGATTCTCCTTGAGATCCCCTACGGAGCGACCACGACCTATGGTGCCATCGCAAAGCGCCTCGCCAAAGAGCGCGGCATTCCCCAGATGTCCGCGCGTGCCGTCGGAAGCGCCGTCGGAAGAAATCCCATCTCCCTCATCATCCCCTGCCACCGCGTCATAGGCAGGAACGGCCGCCTCACCGGCTACGCCGGAGGCCTTCACCGAAAAGCCTCTCTCCTCGCGCTGGAGAAGAAACGTGGAGACTAAGAGACTCGGAGACGTTAGACAAGGAGTCTTTAGACTTTAGACTTCAGATTTCAGACTTCTGACCTCTGACTTCTGACCTCTGATCTCTGACCTCTGACCTCTGACTTCTGATCTCCTAGTCACCAGTCACTAGTCACCAGTCACTAGTCACCCCAAAAACAGAAAGGAAGCCATCATGACCCACATTCTCTTTGTCTGCCACGGCAACATCTGCCGCTCTCCCATGGCGGAATTCATCATGAAAGATCTCATCCGCAAAGCCGGATGGGAGAAGGAGATCACCGTGGACTCCGTCGCAGCGACCACGGAAGAGATTGGAAATGATATGTACCCGCCCGCCAAGCGTATGCTCACGAAGAAGGGCATCCCCTTCACGCCCCGCCGCGCCCGCCTCATCACGAAGGAAGACTACGAGCGCTCGGACTACATCGTCTGCATGGATGAAGAAAATCTCTACGACCTCTCCCGCCTCACGCGCGGCGATCCGGAGAAGAAAGTCTCCCTCCTTCTCTCCTGGGCAGGACGGCGCGCCGAGGTCGCCGATCCCTGGTATACCGGAGACTTCGAAGAAACATATGACGATCTCGTAGAAGGCTGCCGCGCGCTGCTAGGGAAGCACTGATTAAATCTGACTCTGCGATTGAATCAGCGTTTCCCTAGAAACAGTGGGTGGTTAGCCATTGACGGTTAGCGATCCTGTGCGGTGCATCCACACGGGATCGTTTTTTATTTATCCACAGAGTTGTTCACAGTTATTCACAAAATTGTGAATTGTGAAAAGTCACCCGTTCATAGTTTCGACAGTGAGCCAAATCCCACACTTGTCCACCTTAGATATACACAGAAAATTGTGAATATCTGTGAATAAGTGAAATCAGCATCCGTCGGCATCTCTGAAACCGCAAGATTTCATCGTTCTCGCGCGTCTCCACGCTCTTGTTCACAACTGTGGATTCTGTGAATAGCCTATTCACACCCCGGCGCGCTGTTCCATTTTTTTGTAAAACATTCGTCAATAGGAAGTTCCCTCCTGTAAAAAAATGAGAAATCAAGAGAAATATAACGAATGAGCGAGAGACAAAGGAGCACCCCCTGTCCGCGTTGCGTGGATATCGGGGGGAAAATGCGTGACTGGTGACTGGTGGCTAGTGACTAGGGGCTAGGGATTGGGGATTGGGGATGAGTAGCCAGTGACTGGTGACTGGTGACTGGTGACTGGAATGCCAGCTCATGGCATCGCCACTATTTATGCTTCGCGGCGCATTTCGTCATCCTGAGCGGAGTGAAATGTCGGATGTTCGATCATGTAAAGGCGGAACAGTGAGAACTGAGTCGAAGGATCTGGCGCCGCACCACCCCCTTTGAACCCGCTGAACCTGTTGAACCCGCTGAACCTCTTTCGCACGCAATCCATGGGCGGCACGTCCCATAGGCTAAGTTTGAAAGCAGGGATGAGTGGCTAGTGGCTAGTGGCTAGGGATTAGGGACTAGGGATTAGGGGCACAAAGTGACTGGTGACTTGTGACTAGTAGCTAGGGACTAGTAGCTAGGGATTAGGTTTGCGATACGAGAAAACCACTAGTTTCAAACCTCCGCGGCACCTCCATATTTTTATGCGCCGCCCCCCCGTTGAACCCGCTGAACCTGTTGAACCCGCTGAACCTCTTTCGCACGCAATCAAAGAACGGCACGTTCCATAAGCTAACCCTGAACAAAACCCCTGAACAAAAAAGAGCAGCGGACAAGCCGCTGCTCTTTTGGCATATCTATTTCTTATTTCTTTTCTTCTTCGATGGGATAGTCCTGCAGAGCATCGTATCCTTCTTCGCCCGTGCGGATCTTCACCGCATTGTCGATGGTGGAGACGAAGACCTTGCCATCGCCATACTTGCCGGTATAGAGGGCCTTCTTCGCGACCTCGATGATGGTACGAGGAGAGATCTTGGATACCACGATGTCGATGCGGACCTTCGGCAGAAGTTTTGCCGAGACGGCAGCGCCGCGGTACATCTGGGTCTGTCCTTTTTCAAGGCCGTAGCCCAGCGCTTTCGTGACGGTCATGCCTGTGATGCCGATGGCTTCCATGGCAGCCTTCAGGATCTCGAAACGCTTATCCGAAGTAATAATGGTGACGCAGTAGAGGCGGTGTCCATCGGCCGGCAGTTCTTTCGGCACGATCTTTTCTGCTTCTGCTTTCTTTTCTTCTGCGAGCGGGACTTCGACGGCATCTTTCGGCGCCTTGCCTGCTTCCAGTGCTTCGACCGTGGTGTCCGGTGCCATCATGAAGTCTGCATAAGCAGAGACGAGGCCGTGTTCTTCGAAGTCAAGGCCATTGATTTCTTCTTCACGAGTGACGCGCAGACCATTCGTCGCTTTGATGATGCGGAATACAATGTTAATCGCAATGAATACATAAACAGCTACCACAACGACGCCGAGGACCTGGATCATGAGGAAATGCGGATTTCCTGTGTAGAGGAGGCCGTCTTTGACAGAGAAGAGACCGGTCAGGATGGTCCCGAGTGCGCCGCATACGCCGTGAGCGGAAATGGCGCCGACCGGGTCATCGATCTTCATCTTCTGATCGACGAATTCGACCGCATAGACGATCGCGATACCAGCGATGACGCCGATCCAGAAGGAGCCGGCGACAGAAACGACATCCGTGCCTGCGGTGATGGCTACAAGACCAGCGAGGCCGCCGTTCAGTGTCATGGAGACATCCGGCTTGCCGTATTTCACCCAGGTGAGAAGCATGGTAGTGACAGCACCGGCAGCAGCCGCCATGTTCGTGGTGACCATGATGCTGCCGACGGAGAGGATCGTATCATCGCCCGTCATAGAAACGGTGGAGCCGCCATTGAAACCGAACCAGCCCATCCACAGGATGAACATGCCGAGGCAGGCAAGCGTGATGGAGTGACCAGGGATTGCATTGACGCTGCCATCCTTATTGTACTTGCCAATTCTCGGTCCAAGCAGAGAGGCACCGACCAGAGCGCAGACACCGCCGACCATGTGTACACAGGTGGAACCGGCGAAATCATGGAAGCCAAGCTCGGAGAGCCAGCCGCCGCCCCAGATCCAGTGTCCGGAGATCGGATAGATCAGGAGAGAAATGACCACGGAGTAAATGCAGTAAGAGGAGAATTTCGTGCGTTCTGCCATCGCGCCAGAGACGATCGTCGCAGAAGTCGCGCAGAAGACGGTCTGGAAGAAGAGGTAGACCAGCGGAGGATAGCCTGCATCGCCCGTATCATAGTGAGTGACGAAGAGATCCGGCGTACCGATGATACCGCCGATATCTTCCCCGAACATGAGCCCGAAGCCCAGGATCCAGAAAACGATGGTGCCCAGCGCAAAGTCCATGAAATTCTTCATGACGATGTTGCCTGCATTCTTCGCTCTCGTGAGCCCTGTCTCCACCATCGCAAACCCCGGCTGCATGAAGAAGACCAGGATAGCCCCCAGCAGTGTCCAGGTCGTATCCACAGCGGAGTACTTGCCCTCCGCGTCCGCCGCCATGATCATGGTCGGCGTACACAAGGCCGCCGCCAAAAGCGGCCACTTGGCTAAAATTTTTCTCATTTTTACCACACCCTTCTAAAAAAAGAAATAAGAACTTTCCCGTACATAGAGAAAGCCCGGGCATATGCCCGGGCTCCATTGTCCAAAAGAAAAAGCCTCGATGCCCATGCATCAAGACCTCTTTGTCCTCTGTGTACTTGTCATTCATTGCTGAATATGCAGATATAATAACGCTAAGAGCCGCCGCCGTCAAGAGGGAAAATGGGAAAAGTTGTCAGAAAAGGGAAATGGGGCGTGCTGCGCCTTGACCACGAATGAAAACCTCGCTTGAATAAGAAATTTGAAATGCGAAATGAGTGACTGGTAGCTAGGGATTAGTGGCTAGGGATTAGGTTTGCGATACGAGAAAACCGCTAGTTTCAAACCTCCGCGGCGCTTCCATATTTTTATGCGCCGCACCACCACCGTTGAACCTTCTGAAGTTTGAAAGCAGGGATGAGTAGCTAGGGATTGAGGATTGGGGATTAGGAGTGACTAGTGACTAGTGACTGGTGACTAGTGACTAGTGACTTGAATACCGCCTTCGGGCATCGCCCTATTTATACTCTGCGGCGAAGCCGCCACCTTCATTCCTAATTCCTCATTCCTAATTCCTAATTTATGCGAAGCTTTCATCCCCAATCAAAGGAACAGCACGCCCCATGGGCTAACCCTGAACCCGCCAACCTGAACCTCTGAACCCATTACAAATTCCCTCTTGACTTCCCATTCCCGAAAGTGTATAGTAGTTTCAACTTCATAAAGGCAGTGAAGAGAAGAGTACATGAAAGACGCTGGCAAAGAGAGCTCCGGCCGGTGAGAAGGAGCGCAGACGAATCCATGGAAGATGGCCTCTGAGCCTGGCATGCTGAATGATGAAGCAGCCCGGGATCTCCCGATATAGAGACAAGGTATCAAGGCCACGGCCGTCGTACCTCATAAGGTGTCTCGAAGTGATTCAGACATAAAATTGGGTGGTAACACGAAGTATCTCGTCCCTTTCAGGGAGCGGGATTTTTTTATTGCCCCGCATTTCCTACCAAGGAGGAAAACATGATGAAATTCACAAAAGCAATCGCACTGTCCCTCGCCGCTCTCGTAGCCACTGGCGCCATCGCAGGCTGCGGCGATCAGAAGAAAGAAGCCAAAGCACCGGCGGAAAAGAAAGAAATCACCGTCGGCATCACTTCCGGCTATTCCGAACAGGTCATGGACTTCGTCGCTAAGAAAGCGGAAAAAGAAGGCCTCAAGGTCAACCTCAAGACCTTCGGTGACTACGTCACCCCGGACTCCGCGCTCGCATCCGGCGACATCGACCTGAACTCCTACCAGCATGGCCCGTACCTCGAAGCCTACAATGAAAAGAACGGCACGAAACTTATTTCCATCGGCAACACCTACCTCGCTCCGCTGCGCATCTACTCCAACAAAGTCACCGACCTGAAAGACGTGCCGGACGGTGCGAAAGTTTCCATCCCGAACGATCCGTCCAACGGCGGCCGCGCCCTGCTTCTCCTCGACAAGAAAGGCCTCCTCAAGCTGAAGGAAGGCATCGACCCGACCAAGGCAGTCGTCGGTGATATCGTCGACAACCCGAAGCACCTCGAAATCCTCGAGCTCGAAGCGCCGCAGCTCCCGCGTTCCTTGGATGACGTAGCGATTTCTGTCATCAATGCCGGCTATGCAAAGGCTGCCAGCCTCGACACGAAGACCGCCCTCGCCACCGAAGACAACACCTCTCCTTATGTCAATATCATCGCAGCCCGCGAACAGGACAAGGATAACCCGACCTACCAGAAATTCGTCAAGATTTTCCAGTCTGAAGACGTCAAGAAATACATCAATGACAACTTCAGCGACGGCCTCGTTCCGGCATTCTGATAGCAGGAGTTGACTGTCATCACAAAAGGCCCATCGGACCTCTTCCAGAAAATGGAAATGGCCCGGTGGGCCTTTTTGCGCCTGAGTAGAATGAGGGACTGGGGACTGGGGACTGGGGACTAGTGACTGGTGACTAGTGACTGGGAGACTGGGAGACTGGGAGACTGGAGACGAGGAGACACCAGTCCCCCTGTCATCCCGAGCGCAGCCGAGCAATGCTATTAAGTTAAGGAAATCGTTAGCTACGTAACATCTTGCTTCCCCCTTCGGGGGAAGTGCCGAAGGCAATAGGGGCATGCTAGCGGTATAGCGTGCTATGTTGAATAGTCCGATGCTATCGATATTCCAACACTTTCATGCAATACCGCTACGTAGCCCCCTCAGCCCTTCGGGCAGCTCCCCCGATGGGGAGCCAAGAACGTTCTGCCGCTTAACTTAATAGCATTACGCAGCCGAGGGATCTTTGTTGCACAGCGATTAGCACCACTCCTGCCCTTGCATGGAAAAACGCCTTCGTGCTGCGTTTTTCGATTTTCAAACTCTCGCCGCTCATCGGTCTGCAAGGAAGATTTCTCGACTTCGCTCGAAATGACGATACGCTTGGAGCGCAGCCCCATCCTATTCGCGGCGAAGCCGCCACTACAACCCTGAACCCTGAACCCCGAACCCTAAAGTTTGAAAGCAAGGATGCGTGGCTAGGGATTAGGGGTACCGAGCGACTGGTGACTGGTGACTTGAATACTACTTTCGAGCATCACCCTATATATACTTGCGGCGAAGCCGCCACCTTCATTCCTAATTCCTCATTCCTAATTCCTCATTCAAACGAGGCTTTCATTCCTCATTTTCCATTCACACATCCCCCCCTTTCCTTTATAATAGATATAACTAAAAGGAAAGGGGATCTTTTTATGTTACGCATCGCAACGGTCGACGACAATCCGGCCGACCTCAAAGAAATCAGGATATGCCTCTCGCATTATTTTCAGAAACGCGCCGGAAAAACGCCCATCGACTACACCATCACGGCCTACACCAGCGGATTATCCTTTCTGGAAGATTTTGAGAAAGGAGACTACGACCTCATCCTCCTTGACATCTACATGCCTCGCATGACCGGCATGCAGGTCGCCGAAGAGATCCGCGCCATTGATGAGGACGCATGGATCATCTTCCTCACCACCAGCCGCGACCACGCGCTCGAAAGCTACAACGTCTTCGCCTCCGGCTACGTGCTAAAGCCGCTCCTTGAAAATGCGCCGCAGCTCGAAGCCCTTTTGACGCGTCTCCTCCCCGAGGATGCGCTCGCGGCAAAAACGCTCACCGTAAGGCTCGCCGGCGGCGAATGCCTCTCCATCCCCTACAGCCACATCCTCTACATGGACTGCCAGGGCAGCCGCGGCGCCGTCCTCCATCTCGAAGACCGCGCCATCGCCTCGCAGAACAGCTATCAGGAGCTGGCAGACATTCTCCTTAGCGATGAGCGCTTCCTCGAGTCCTACCATCGCCTCATCCTCAATATGAATGCCGTCACCGCCATGAAGGAAGATACATTCCTGATGAAGGGAAATCACTCCCTCCCCATCAGCCGCCGGAAAAAGAAGGAAGTCAAGCAGCAGTACATGCAGTTTCTGCTGTCGAGATAAGGCTTGGGGGATAGTGACGGGGGACTGGTGACTGGTGACTGGTGACTAGGGATTAGGGATTAGTAGCTAGGGATTAGGAGTAGTCAGTGACTGGCGACTCTCTCGCATCGTCATTTCGAGCGAAGTCGAGAAATCTTTTTCATTCGCGGTCAGGCAGTCGATGTTTGACAATCCCAAACGGGAAACCTGCTATCCCCCGGCCTTCGGGCATCGCCTCGTATATATTCGCGGCGAAGCCGCCACCTTCCCCTTTGAAGTTTGGAAGCAGGAATGAGTAGCTAGGGATTAGGGATTAGATGGAAGCGGTAATCGAAATAGCACTATTGGCACGTTGACCGTTCTGCAAGGAAGATCTCTCGGCTACGCCCCTCTGACGGCGGCGCGAAGCGCTATCAAAACTCCGCGGCGCTTCTGCTTTTTGCGCCGCACTACCATTTCTCATTTTTCATTTCTCATTTCTCATTCAAGCGAATCTTTAAAGAGTAAGCCGCCCCTCAGGCTCCCCCAGGAAACGCCGGGCACTCATTTCATAAGGAGCAAACCCATGATCGACATCATTCTTCTGGTCTTTGCCATCGCCGTCCTTCAGGCGGGCGGGGCCTATGTACGCTATATGCCCTTTGCGGGCATCATGGATGACAAGACGAAACGCCGCCTTTTTCGCGTGAACTGTCTCCTCCTGTTCTTCAATATGAGCTGGATGGCCCTCCTCGTAGACCAGCTCGGTCTCAACGTCTTCACCTACAAGTGCTGTCTGGCGCTCGGCTGGATTCCCTTCTTTCTCTCGATGCTTTTCATCTTTCCCACCGCCAAAGCCGCACAGATCTTCATCCTCGGCATGCAGGGCATCTACATGTTTGCTCTCCACGGCATATCGGGCATCTGTATACTCCTTGGATTCTCGGATATACCCACAGAGAATCTCCTGATCGAGCATCTCCTCGTCTATGACTTCTTCCTTGCATTGACGCTTCCCGGTGCCTACCGCGTCTTTTCTCCCATGCTGCCCTCGAAACGTTTCATGAATGAAAAATCCTACTCCTACTACATGGCCGCCATCCCTATGATCCTCGTCATGACCGCTATGCCGACCAGCCTTATGGGCGAACTCTGGTCTCTCGACAAGCTTTTCGTCTGGCTCATCCTCGTCATTTTCTTCATCGCCTTTGATCGCTACCTCATTTTGGAAAAGAAAGACTTCAATAGGGTAATGAATATCCAAAGTGCAAACCACCTGATGGAGAAATCCATTTCCTTCCTCCAGTCCTATGCCCAGCTCCTGCAGGATAATGGAAAAGAAATGTCCCTCTTTCGCCACGACCTGCGCCACCGGATCCTAGCGCTCCATGGACTCCTGCAGCGTGGGCAGGCGGAAGACGCCCTCGCGCTTCTGGAAAGCAGCCACGAAGACCTGGAACGCACCGCCACCCATCCCTACTGCCTGAATCCGATCATCAACGCCATCATCTCTATCTATTTCGAAAAAGCGAAAGGACTCTCCGTCCGCACCAGCCACAAGATTTCCTTCCCGCAGAGCCTTCCCTCCATCGAAAGCCCGCTCGCCTATGTACTTGCGAACCTGCTCGAAAATGCCATCCAGGCCTCTGCCACCATGCCCAAAGAGAAACGGACCGTCGACCTCACGCTCCTTATGAAGGGAAATCAGATCGCTCTCTCCATCGTGAACCAATACGACGCACCCATCCGCTTTGATGAGAATGGCTACCCCAAAGCAGACAAGGAAGGCCACGGCTTCGGCATGGTCTCCATCGCCCGCTTCTTAGACACCCACCACGCCTATAAAAATTTCACGCAGGAGGACGGTATAGTACGCTTCGAAGCGTACTTCACCGTGGAAGATGAGTGACTGGTGACTGGTAGCTAGGGACTAGGGATTAGAAATCCGGTTTACCGTTTATTTACATTCAAGGAGTAAAATAAAGAAAATAGCAAGAGCTGGAAAGCAACACCATCTGCGCTAAGGCCTCTCTCGTATCGTCATTCCGAGCGAAGTCGAGGAATCTTTTTCGTTCGCGGTAAAACAATTCATGTGAACGAAGGAATAACGGGAAACTTGTCATCCCAATTCAAATTCGCTCCGCGAATTTTGCGATACTGCGCATCGCCCAACCTCCGCCCTTCGGGCACCTCCTTCCAGAGGAAGGAGGCTGTGTTCTTTGTTCTTTCTAAAAAATTCGGCGCGCAGCGCCGCACCACAACCCTTTGAACCCATCAACCTGAACCCTGAACCCTGAACCTTCAGAACCCATTGCACCCCACTAGAAAGGAGTCCCATCATGATCCGTCTTCTCTTTATCTCGCACACAGGAAATAATGAACCGCCGATGGCGCAATGCATCATGGACCACCTCATCCGAAAGGCCGGTCTGACAGAAGCCCTCTCCGTCTCCGCCGCCTGCTTTGCCAAAGAAGGCGCATCCCTTTCCAAGGCGGCGCAGGAAACGCTCTCCGCCCACGGCATCCCCTATACAGAGAAAAAGGCCTTCCCCATCGCATGGAAGACCTATGATGAGTACGACTTCATTCTCCTCATGAATGATAAGAACAATCCAGACATCTTCAATACCATGGGCGGCGATGTCGATGAGAAGATCCATCTCCTCTCCGAATACGCCGGAGAAGAAGCCGATATCCCAAACCCGCACAAAGGCGGCACCTTCGAAGACGCGTATGAGCTGGAAGAAAAAGCCTGCAAAGGACTTTTGAAGAAGCTCGAAGCATGGATACGGTGAATGGGAGACGTCAGATGTCAGACTCCAAATGAAGGCGGCGCTTCCTTATTATGATGCACTGCACCGCCATTTCTTATTGTTCCCTCGCTGCGCCACAGCCCTGAAGTTTGAAAGCAGGGATGAGGGATGAGTAGCTAGGGATTAGGAGCCTCAAATGACTGGTGACTAGTGACTTGTGACTGGTGACTGGAATACGACTTTCGGGCATCGCCCATATATATTCGCGGCGAAGCCGCCACTACAAGTTTGAAAGCAGGGATGAGTGACTAGGGACTGGTGACTGGTGACTGGTGACTGGGATTTCTCCGGCATCGTCATCCCGAGCGCAGTCGAGGGATCTTTACTGCACTGCGGGAATTAGCGTGTATGCGCCGAGGAAAAACAATGTCCTAGTGCTACCTCACATCAGGCGATGACCGTTCTGCAATAAAGATTTCTCGACTACGCTCGAAATGACGATGCGCCGCGCGAAGCGCTGTCAAAACTCCGCGGCGCTTTCATATTTTTATGCGCCGCACCACCATTTCGCATTTCTCATTTCTAATTTCTCATTCAATCGAGGCTTTCATCCGCAATCCATGGGCGATCCGCCCACGAGCTAACCCAGAACCCAAGCAAAAAAGGAAACTCTTACGAGCTTCCTTTTTGTTTGCCTTTATTCTGCTTTCTCTTCCAGAATCCCCATGAACTGTTCTCCCGTGATGGTTTCCTTTTCATAGAGGTACTTTGCGAGCTCATCGAGTTTGCTGCGATGTTCCACAAGAATCTTCCTTGCTTTCTCGTGCTGCGCCTTGATGAGATCAGAGACGGCCTTGTCGATGCGTGCCTGTGTCTCCGGCGAGCAGGCGAGGGTGGTATCGCCGCCCAGATACTGGTTCGTCACATTTTCCATAGCGACCATGCCGAATTCATCACTCATCCCGTACCGCGTGATCATCGCGCGGGCAAGGCGGGTGGCTTTCTCGATATCGTTCGATGCCCCATTGGTGGATGTGCCGAAGACGACCTCCTCCGCCGCGCGGCCGCCGGTCAGCGTGGCGATCTGGTTCAGCATTTCCTCTTTATTCATGAGGTAATGGTTGCCCTGCTCCACCTGCATGGTGTAGCCCAGCGCCCCGCTGGTTCTTGGGATGATGGTGATCTTCTGCACCGGCGCGGTGTGAGACTGCAATGCTGCGACAAGAGCGTGACCGATTTCATGGTAGGAAACGATGCATTTCTCTTTGTCCGTCAGGATCGCATGCTTCTTCTGGTAGCCGGCGATGACGACCTCGATGGACTCCTCCATGTCTTCCTGCGTCGCATAGGGACGATGGTCGCGAACGGCGCGGAGCGCGGCTTCGTTCACGATATTGGCGAGCTCCGCCCCCGATGCACCGGAGGCCATGCGCGCCACCTTGTCGTAGTCGATGGCGGGCGCGGTCTTGATCTTTGCCGCATGGACCTTGAGGATCGCGACGCGCCCCTGAAGGTCCGGCAGCGTGACAGGCACCTGCCGGTCAAAGCGGCCCGGACGAGTGAGCGCCGGATCAAGTGACTCCGGACGGTTCGTCGCCGCCAGGATGATGA
This sequence comes from uncultured Dialister sp., assembly GCA_934178345.1. Classification (GTDB taxonomy): domain Bacteria; phylum Bacillota; class Negativicutes; order Veillonellales; family Dialisteraceae; genus Dialister. The sequence continues at coordinate 12,316 of CAKPQG010000014.1, forward strand.
CGCCCGCATTGTCTTCGAAGCCGTCCATCTCTGTCAGGAGCTGGTTCAGCGTCTGCTCGCGCTCATCATTGCCGCCCAGGGCACCGCCGCCGCGCTTCTTGCCGATGGCATCGATTTCATCGATGAAGACAATGCACGGCGCTTTTTCCTTCGCCTGCTTGAAGAGGTCACGAACCTTCGCCGCGCCCATGCCGACGAACATTTCTACAAATTCCGAGCCGGAAATGGAGAAGAACGGCACTTCGGACTCACCGGCGACAGCCTTCGCCAGCATGGTCTTGCCCGTGCCTGGCGGGCCCACGAGAAGGATGCCCTTCGGCATCTTCGCACCGATGTCTCGGTACTTCGTCGGATTGTGCAGGTACTCGACGACCTCCTGCAGGCTGTCCTTCGCTTCATCTTCCCCCGCGACGTCAGCAAATTTGATGCCGTTCGTCGGCTTCACGAAGATTTTCGCATTCGATTTCCCCATGCCGAACTGCATCGCGCCGGGGCCGCCCATGTTCTTCATCAGCCGTTTATTCATGTACTGGCCGATGCCGAAGAAAATGAGGAGCGGCAGCACCCATGAGAGGAGCGCCGACAGGATCGGATTCATCGCTTCGACGATCTCTCCGGTGAAATCCGCGCCCGACTTGTGCAGACGCTCCACCAGCTCGGGGTCATTCATGATGGCGGTCTTGTACGCCTGCTTGTCATCCTTCTTCGTAAAGAGGATCTTGTCCTGCTCCACCTGGACCTTGTCGATTTCCTTGTTCTCCGTCATCGTCATGAAGGACGAGTAGTCCACTTCCTTCACCTGATTCTCGCGGAGCATCGGCATGAAGATCGAATTGAACAGGAAGATCGCAAGGAAGATTAAAATGTAATACGCCAGTATAGGCCGTTTCGGCATTTTGACTTCGTTCATAGCGTTTCCCTTTCTTTGAAATATATTTTTGACTATTGGTCAGTAATTATATTATACGCTCTCGCAGAAGGAAATGGTAGGGGGAATAATGGGTTCAGCGGGGAAGGTGGCGGCTTCGCTGCCATATACATGACGATACACGCAGCCCCTTTTTTCTCCTTCCTTTGGAAGGAGGTGACCCGAAGGGGCGGAGATTGGCCGCGTGAAACGGTATCCCCTCATTCGGGGAAACCAACCCCGCCTCGCTTCGCTCGTCTGCCCCTTCCAAAGGAAGGGGCGAGAATGATTTTTACATACGACCTTCGGGCATCGCCTCATATATACTCGCGGCAAAGCCGCCACCTTCATTCCTAATTCCTCATTCCTAATTCCTCATTCGAGCAAAGCTTTCAGTCACAATCAAGGGACAGCACCCCTGAACCCTCTATCGGATCCCCCAGAACCGTTCTGTATTCTCCTTCGCGTGTGCTGCGAGCACTTCCGTAGGCACGCCCATGTAGTGCGCGAGCGTCTCTGCCACATACGTGATATTCTGCGGCACATTCGTCCTCGGCAGGTGGAATCCGCGCGGCGTGAGGTAGGGCGCATCCGTCTCGATCATCACGCGGTCCAGCGGAAGGATCGTCACTGCCTCGCGCAGGTCATCCGCGCGCCGCTCATCACAGATCCAGCCCGTGATGCCGATGTAGAAGCCCATCGAAAGGAGCGTCTCGAGCGTTTCCTTATTTCCCGTATAACAGTGGACGACAGAGCGCGGACAGATGGCCTCGTGCCCGGCAAAGCAGGCGATGAAGTCCTCCGCTGCGTCCCGCTCGTGCAGGAAGAGCGGCTTTCCCAATTTCTCTGCGAGCGCGATCAGCTCCTTGAAGTAGTGGATCTGATTCTCCTTCCTGCTGTACATGCGGTCATAGTCAAGCCCCGTCTCCCCCACCGCCAGGATGCGGGGATTCGTAGTCAATATTTCCTCGATGCGCGCCATGTCCTCCTCCTTCGCTTCGTCGGCGCTATGCGGATGGATCCCCGCCGTCCCGTAGACGTCATGGGTCTTCGTGAAATCATTCACGAGCTCATTCTCCTCCGCCTCCGAGCCCGTCAAAATGCACTGGATCCCCGCGGCGTGCGCGTCCTCGATGATCTTCTCCGGATGGGGGAAGGATTTCGTAAAAAGATTCAGTCCGATATCGTAGTAGGTGTATGGCATAGCGTTCGTCCTTTCTGAAATGTTTTTCATTTTTAGAGTTGTGCTATAATAAGCATAAGGGAAATGACCGGAACCTTCGCCCTTTATTGGCGGGGGCTGGTCATTTTTTGTGTGATCATTTGTATTATATCACTCAACTGGACTACTCTTCGCAGGAAGTAAAATCTCTTTCTCTCGCAAAATTCAATTCAACCCAATTCAATTCAATTCAAGAAAGTGAATTGAATCGGGCATTTCAATTCATTTTCTTGAATTGACCTTGAATTAAACTTGCATTGAAATCGATTTGAGGCACAAAAAAGGAGCCCGCAAGGGGCTCCTGACATGTCTGTGGAGCGGATGAAGGGAGTCGAACCCTCCTGTCCAGCTTGGGAAGCTGGCGTTCTACCGATGAACTACACCCGCATACTCATATGCATAGATGATACCACACTTTCCGCTCTTTTTCCAGTCTTCGGGAAAAGTTATTTAAGGAAACGGCTCGTCAAGTCACCAGCAACAAAAAAGGAGCTGTGAAGAAATGAATCCTCATTTCTTCACAGCCCCTTTTTACTTTGCTTTCATTTGGTTCAGGGTTCAGGGTTCGGGGTTCTCGTGGCGGATTCGCCGCCTTTTTTAGAAGATGGTATTCTCGTATCGCAGCCTTCCCCTCTAGGGGAAGGTGCCCCGCAGGGGCGGATAGGGTGACTATGGCATGAAAGACAGCTGGGATAAGGTTTCCCGGTCACTCCTATGAGAGCTGCAAGTCCCCCGCGGCAGACTGAACGCGAAAATGAGAGGATCGTTATTTCACATCGCCTTTTGCGTGCAGCGAATCATCCTTTGATGGCTGCTTTCCCTTTCTTCAGCCAGTCCATGAGGAGCGGGGAGAAGGCGGAGAGGACGCAGAGGATGATGAGGACCCAGCAAATCGGGGTGGAGAAGAGGATGGAAACGTCGTTGCCCGAAAGGGTGAGGCTTCTCCTCAGGCCACGCTCGCCGATCGGCCCTAAGATGAGGGCGAGGACGACGGCAGCGGTATTGAGGCCCATCTTACGCATGAGGTATCCCATGACGCCGAAGATGAACATGAGGACGACGTCGACGAAGCTGTTATTGATGGCGAAGGAGCCGACGACGCAGAGGACGAAGATGCACGGGATCAGGATGGCATCGGAAATCTTGGCGATGTGCGCGAAGATGCGGCAGCCGCCGAGTCCGATGAGGAGCATGAAGAACTGGACGATGACGAAGCCGGCAAAGAAGGTGTAGGTCATCGGCGCGTACTTGGTGAAGAGCTCCGGTCCCGGCTGGAGGCCCTGGATGATGAGGCCGCCCATGAGGACGGCGGTGACGGATTCACCCGGGATGCCGAGAGTCAGCGTCGGGATGAGCGAGCCGCCGGTGACGGCATTATTCGCAGCTTCGGAGCCCGCGACGCCTTCGATGGAGCCGTGTCCAAATTTCTCCGGTGTCTTGGAGAACTGCTTGGCAGTATTGTAGCCGAGGAAGCAGGCGATGGATGCGCCCGCGCCCGGAAGGATACCGATGATGTTCCCGATGAGCCAGGAGCGGATGACGGTCGGTGCGATCAGTTTCAGTTCATGGGCTTTGAGCAGTACGGAGTCTTTGAATTTCACGATGCTGCCGCGCTCTTTGATGGCTTTTTCCATGAGGATGAAGACTTGGGACATGGAGAAGAGTCCGATCATCGCGCAGGTGACGTTGATGCCGTTGTAGAGTTCGTCGACGCCGAACATATAGCGCTCCGTTCCTTCCATCGGATCCATGCCGATGGTGGAGAGGATGAGGCCGAAGGCGCCGCTCATGAGGCCCTTGACCATGGAGCCGGTGGTGACGCCGGCGATGATGGTGAGTCCGAAGAGGGCGAGCCAGAAATATTCCGGACTGCCGAATTTCATCGCAAGCTCTGCAAGGAGCGGTGCGAAGAAGTAGAGGGAAATGCAGGAGAGAAGCCCGCCGAAGAAAGAAGCGGTGCAGGCGGTACCGAGCGCTTTGCCCGCGCGTCCCTGTTTGGTGAGCTCATAGCCGTCGAGTGCGGTCGCAGCCGAAGCCGGAGTGCCCGGGGTGTGGATCAGGATGGCGCAGATGGAGCCGCCGAAGATGGCGCCGCAGTAAATGCCGCCGAGCATGATGAGGCCTGTTTCTGCCTTCATCCCGAAGGTGAGAGGCAGGAGGAGCGCGACGCCCATCGCTGCCGAGAGGCCTGGCATACAGCCGACAATGACGCCGATGGTGACGCCGATCACCATCATGAGAAGATTCATGGGGTCCAGAGCATTACCGAAGCCCTGGGCCATCAGTGCTAATGTATTCGCATCCATGTCATTTCCTCCTTAGAGCAAGTCTTCGATGAGCATGCCCATCGGAAGGGGCACATTCAGGAAGAGATCAAAGGTACCGAATACCAGCACCACCATACCGGCGAGGACCAGCAGAATGTAGAGCGGACGGATCTTGAAGAATTTCAGACAGAAGAGCAGGTAGACCAGGGATGCGGGATAGAAACCGATGAGGTACATCATGACAAAGTAGAGGATGAAGGCCGCAAACATGGTCCAGAATTGTTTCGGCATAAAGCCGTCGAAGAGAACCGGCATGTCGTTTTCCGAAGTCTTTTCTCTCCGGTAGTCACGCACCATCTGCCCCACGCGGACAGTGGTGAGAAGGAGCAGGAGCCCGATGACGAAGTGCGGATAGTGCCGCGCCCCGAGAGGAAAGCTCTGCGTCAGGTAGAGGAAAAAGAAACTGAAAGCGTACATGAAGCCGCAGATATAGATATCTGATTTTTTCATGAAATGGTTTGACTCCTTTGGAAAATGGGGGAAGGATTCAGGGTTGGCTCATGGGGCGTATCGTCCCGTGATTGCATGCGAAAGAAGGGGAGCGGGTTCTATAGGTTCAAGAGGTTCCATAGGGTTGATACGGCGCATAAAATTACGAAAGCGCCGCGGAAAATTGAAACCAGCGGTTTTCTCGTATCGCCAACCTAATCCCTAGCTACTAATCCCTAGCTACCAGTCACTAGTCCCTAGTCACCAGCTACTAATCACCAGAAAGCAGAAGCGAGAAACGAGCGTTTGCATCTTCTCGTTTCTCGCTTTTGTGATTTCCAGAGAATAGGGATTACGCTGCGAATCCTGAACCTATCAACCTGAAGTTTGAAAGCAGGGATGAGTAGCTAGGGATTAGGGATTAGGAGTGACTAGTGACTGGTGACTAGTGACTTGAATACCGCTTTCGGGCATCGCCCTATTTATACTCTGCGGCGAAGCCGCCACCTTCATTCCTAATTCCTAATTCCTCATTCCTAATTTATGCGAAGCTTTCATCCCCAATCAAAGGGCGGCACGCCCCACGGGCTAACCCTGCACTCTCAATTATTTCGCATACAGCTTAGAAACAACGTTCTTGCAGAAGTCCATCTGTTCTGCGATCATCTGGCCGAGGGCTTTGCTGTCTTTGAAATCAATGACCATGCCCGCATTTTCATGGGCTTTCTTGACTTCCGGATCTTCCATGGTCTTCTTGAACGCATCTTCGTAGAACTTGATCACATTGTCCGGGGTGCCCTTCGGAGCGACGAGCGCACGCGCGGAGCCGTACCATTTATTATAGTAGCCGAGTTCGCCCAAGGTCGGTACATCTGGGAGCTGCGGGTCTCTCTTTTCCGCATAGACGCCCAATACTTTCAGCTCTGCGCTGTCGCCTTTGATGAGTTTTGCCACGTCAGCGACTTTCGCACAGGAGAAATCGACTTCGCCCTGACGGAGAGCGAGGAGCTGGTCAGCCGTTCCGCCATAAGGAACCGCGTTGTATTCAAATTTCGCAGACTGTGCAAGGAGCTGGGCTGCGGTGTGATTCGAAGCCTGCACGCCATTCGTAGAGCATTTCAGCTGTCCCGGATTTGCCTGTGCATCCGCAACGAGTTCCTTCAGGCTGTTCCACTTCGCATCCTTCTTGACCACGACGACAGCCGTTTCTGTCAGGTGATTGCAGATCGGGACGATGGACTTGTCCGTGAAGGCAGAGCCTTCCATCTGCGCGAGCGTGGTGTAGGTCGGCAGGTTGATGAAGCCGATGGTCTGTCCGTCCGGCTTGGATTTTGCAAGCTCCGTCCAGCCGATCTTGCCGTCAGCGCCCGGTTTATTTTCGATGACGAGTGTCTGCCCGACATATTTCTTCGCGCTGTTCGTCAAGAGACGCGCGCCGGTGTCCGTGCCGGAGCCCGCCTTGTACGCCACGATGACCTTGACGTCCTTTGTTGGTTTCCACGCAGCGTCGCCTGCGGCTTTCTTGTCTTTGTTTCCGCAGCCGGCGAAAAGAATGCCTGCGGAAAGAACTGCGACACCGAGCAATGCCAGTTTCTTATTCATAGGTTTCCTCCTTGCATCTTCCGAGATGCTCTCTCAAAATCGTGCAAGAGGATAGTCCGTCTTTCTGAAGGCTTCATCGCCCCTCTATTCTGTTGCACGTTTATCAGAAATATTTTATCATTCTGTTTTTTCGTAAACAACAGGTAAAGTGCTCGTAAAGCGTTTATTGAACAAGTATATGCTTGTTATTTGCGTTTACTCGTGTCGAAGGCGGTGTATATGAATGAAAGGCATTGAAGTCATAAGATGACTTCGAAAATCGGTATAGAACAGGTGCAAGGTTAGCCCTTGGGGCGTGGCATCCTTTGATTCCGGTTGAAAGCTTCGCTTGCATGAAAAATGAGAAATGGTAGTGCAGCGCATAAAAACAGGGAGGCGCGCGGAGTATAAAAATAATGGCGATGCCCTGAGCTGGCATTCCAGTCACTAGTCACGAGTCACCAGTCACTTGAATACTACTTTCGGGCATCGCCACCATCTATACTCCGCGGCGCTTCTATATTTTTATGCGCCGCACCTTCATTCCTCATTCCTCATTCCTCATTCGAGCAAAGCTTTCTTCCACAATCAAGGGGCAGCCCCCCCTAAGGGCTACCCCTCTATCCTCACGCGCCGAAGAAGATCTCCAGCCCGATCCCGATGAGGATCGCGCCGCCTAAGATGGTCGCCTTATCCGCGAGCTTCATACCGAAGCGTTTCCCGAGGAAGAGCCCTGCGATGCAGATGGCGAAGGTCACGATGCCGATGATGATACTTGCGAGCATCGCTTTGGCGAAGGGGTACTCCGCCAAGGCGAAACCAACGGAGAGCGCGTCCATGGAGGTCGCGAGCCCCTGGATCAGCAGGTAGCGGAAGCCCACGCTGACTTTGACGTCCTCTTCTTCTCCAGAGAGACCGTCCCGGATCATGAGCCCGCCGATGGCGACGAGCAGGACCAGCGCCGCCCATGGCACGAGCGGGAGCAGGACCTGAAAAAGATCAACGACCCAGTTCACACACACCCAGCCTGCCATCGGCATCAGCCACTGGAAGAAGCCGAAGGTCCCCGCGATGAGACACATGGTGCGGAGGCGGAGGAAATGATTCGCAAGACCATTCGCAAGCGAGACGGAAAAGGCGTCCATCGCAAGTCCCACGCCGAGCAGGACGCTGTTCAAAATAAATAAACCACTCATTTTTATCTCCCCGAAATGAAATTGGCGGTGCGGCTTAGCCGAAAGGGATGCGTGACCAGTCTCTCATGGTCATTTCAAGCGCTTTCTTCCCACGAAAAAAAGACCCCGCGCACAGCTTAAGGAAGCACTGTTTCCATCGTTGCTAGATGGAATCAGCGTTTCCTTAAAACTATACACGTGAGTCTCGCATTTTAAAGCAAGCCAGGCAGGATGTACGGGTCACTGCCAGTATGTTGACGGGCTCCACCGAAGTGGCTGCTACTCCCTCACTTATTTGAGAATGATAGCATGAAAAGCATCCAGTGTCAAAGGGTTGGGAAGTGACTAGTGACTAGTGACTGGTGACTGAAATGCAGCCTTTGCCATCTCTATTGCCTCATCAGAACCCGGTGAACTTCTTTGGTAATGAAATCAATGGGCAATCTACTCGATGAGTGAATCCTAGTCCCTAGCCACCAGTCACTAGCCACTCATCCCCTCACATGTCTCTTCGGATGATGGAAAGGACGTCCTCCCAATCCCCAAACTGATACGGCGTCATCTGGTCAAGCTGCTTGCGGTCGGCATCAGAGTAGCGGTCATGGAGAACAGCGAAGTCGATGCCGGCATTTCTTGCCGCGGTCGCACCCGCCAGCGAATCCTCGAAGATGAAGCATTCTTCTTTGGAAAGACCCATGTCCCCCAGCACTTTGAGGTAGATGGCCGGGCTTGGCTTGATTTCCGGCGCGTCTTCCTGCGTGTAAATCCTCGTGAAGCAGGAATCAAGCGGTGCTTTGCCACGGATATTTTTATTTTCCTTCCGATATACCTCCATATTGCCGCGGCGCGTGGTGCTGGCGATCACGAGTGTCTTCCCGTCTTCCTTGAAAGCATGGAGTACCTCTGGTGCGCCCGGCTTGTAGTCCACGATCTCTTTCAGGAAATGCTGCGCTATGCGGTAACGCTCCTGTAGAATGTCCTCGGCCTGCCATGCGGAGGCATACGTTTTCCCCAGATCCTCGCAGTAAGAAAGATACGGTTTCTCCGCATCCCGATGCTCCTTCAGAAAACGCTCTCTTCTCTGCTGGACATCGCCCTCTGCCATGGCAGACCCGCCAAGCGTTTGGATCAGCTGAAGATCCACCTGATTCCACACGCCGACGGAATCGATCAGCGTCCCGTCCATATCAAAAATGATCGTCGACTTGTTTTCAAACATACATACTCCTTACTTCTTCAAGAATTTTTCGATGTCCGGATTCCGTTTGAGCGCGCAGAGCTCTTCTTCCGTCGGATAGACGGGGATGTCGCGGTCATGATTCACGAGGCAGAGGAAGCCCAGGATGTCTCCTGCGTCCGCGCGAAACTGATGCCACTGCCATGGCGGGATGGTGATGAAATCCCCTTCCCTGACTTCATGCACATCACTTCCAAGAAGCGCATGGCCTTTCCCTTTGAAAATCAAAACGACATGCATGTGCTCATGCTTTTCCAGCGAAGAGAAGCCATCCTTCTCCACCTGAAAATAACGGAACTGCACGGGAAGGTCGGCTTCATTATCAAAGAGGATCTGCTTCGTCACATCGCGAAAGACCCCGGGATTTTCTTTATATATATGAGGCGTGATGCCCTCCCAGCCATTCGGCTGGCTGTGAAATTTATGGATCATGGATGTCCTCCTTATGGAATGGGTTCGGGGTTGGCCCGTGGGGCGTGATGCTCTTTGATTGCGGCTGAAAGAGGTTCAGCGGGTTCAACAGGTTCAGAAGGTTCAACGGTGGTGGTGCGGCGCATAAAAATATGGAAGCGCCGCGGAGTATAGATGGTGGCGATGTCCGAAGGTGGCATTTCAGTCACTAGTCACCAGTCACTAGTCACTCGAGGCTCCTAATCCCTAGCTACAAGTCCCAAGTCACCAGTCACTAGCTACCAGTCACTTATCCCCGGCCTTCTACTCAGCAAATCCTCGGCAGTCCCTCTCCCCGAAGCGGAAGGATGCGGCGGCATCCGCCGTAGAGCGTCTCGAGATGCACGCCGCTGCCCATGCTGACACGCCCGATCTCTTCGGCCTCTTTCCCATAGGGGAGCGCGCGGAGGATGCGAAGCGCCGTCTCTGCCTCGGCGGCGGGGAGCGCGATCAGCATCTTGCCTTCGTTCCCCATCGTCAGCGGGTCAAGCCCAAGGATGCCGGAGAGCGCTTTGATTTCCTCTCTGACCGGCAGCGCCTCTTCGGAGAGCGTGATAGAAACGCCGGAGACTGCTGCCAGCTCATTGGCAACGGTCGCCAGCCCCCCTCTCGTGATGTCGCGAATGGTATGGACAGGCAGCTTCGCCGCCAGAAGGGCTTCCACCAGATGATTCAGAGGCGCGCAGTCGCTCACAAGCGTCGTCTTCATCTGCATGCGCTCCGTGAGGATGACGGCATGATGGTCGCCCAGCGTCCCAGTGACGAGGATCACATCGCCATCGTGAAGATTTCCTGCGGAGATCTCACAGTCCGGCGCGCGATCGCCGAGACCCGCGGTATTGATGTAAAGACCGCCCTTCCCTTCGATGACCTTTGTATCACCGGCCACGATCGTGACGCCCGCCTCCTTCGCCGTCTCTGCCATAGAGCGGACGATCGGCTCCAATACATCGGTGGAAAGTCCCGTCTCGAGGATGAAGCCCGCCGTCAGGTAGAGGGGCCTTGCCCCCATCGAGGCCAGATCATTCACCGTCCCGCAGACAGAAAGCCGTCCGATGTCGCCGCCCGGAAAGAAGAGCGGCGACACCACGAAGCTGTCCGTCGTCATGACCGGCACGCCGGAGAGCGGCGGTAGCACCGCACCGTCTTCCATGCGGTCTAAGATGGGATTTGTCAGGTATTTGGCAAAGAGAGAAGAAATCAGCTTCCCCGTCTCCTCGCCGCCGCTCCCGTGGCGAAGTTCGATATTCATAAATAGATGCTCCTTGTTGATTGATCGTTGGTTGGAAATAGGTTTAAGGGTTCAGGGTTAGCCCGCGGGGCGTATCGCCCTTTGATTGCGGGTGAAAGTTCTACTCTCTAGTTAGGAGTGAGGAATGAGGAATGAGGAGTGAGGAGTGGTGGTGCGGCGCAAAAATTATGAAGCGCCACGGAATTTTGATAGCGCTTCGCTCCGTCGTCATTTCGAGCGCAGCCGAGAAATCTCTATAGCAGAACGCTCATTGCCTGATGTGCGACAGCACCAAGACATCGTTTTTCCCCAGCGCATACACGCTGATTCCCGCAGTGCAGTAGAGATCCCTCGGCTACGCTCGGGATGACGATGCTGGAGAATCCTAATCCCTAGTCACCAGTCACTAGTCACTAGTCACCAGCCACCAGTCACCAACTCACTTCTCTCGATAGGTGATGCAGCAGGCACCCTCGGAGGAAACCATACAGGCACCGACGGGATGCTCGGGCGTGCAGGCGCGGCCGAAACAGGGGCATTCTTCGCTCGTGATGCGGCCCGTCAGGACATCGCCGCAGCGACAGCCGGCGGGCATCCTGTCTTCTACGAGTCCCCGGCTGCCCGCATCGAGCGCGCGGTATTTCTCCCGCAGATAAAGCCCGGAGCCTGCGATCGTCCCAAGACCGCGCCACACGGCATCCCCCGGCGTGAAAACGTCCGCAAGAAGAGACAGCGCCTTCGGATTTCCCTCTTCCGTCACGACACTCGGGTACTCATTCCAAAGTCCCCTCTTTTTCTGCGAAGCCGCCAGCACGAGACGCGTCAGCGCACGCAGAAGGTCCGCAGGCGAGAAACCGCCGATCACCATGGTCTCTCCTGTTTCTTCTGCGAGCTTTCTGAAGGGACGGCTTCCCGTGATGACGGCGACATGGCCGGGGCAGAGGAAACCATCGATGTGGCTTTCCCTCGAAATCAGCGACATCGCCCCCGGCATCGTTTTGAGCGCCGTCAAGAAACGGACATTCGGGATGTGCTCTTCATAGGCGCGCTGAATGAGATCCGCCCAGACAGGTGCCGTCGTCTCAAAACCAACGGCGGCGAGGATGAAGGTCGTCTCGCGATCGGCGGCCGCCTTGGCAAGTACATCTTCCGGATTATAGAAGAAATCAACGCGCCCGCCCCTGTCGCGCGCACCGGAGAGTGACATCCGGCTGCCCGGGACGGCGAGGAGATCACCGAAAGCCATCACCTGACACCCCGGGGTGAGTGCATAGCGGACGAGCTTATCGATGTAGGATGTCGGTGTCACGCACACCGGACAGCCCGGCCCCGAGAGGAAGGTGATCTGCGGCGGGAGCATCTGACGGATGCCCGAACGGTACAGCGCGGAGGTATGCGTCCCGCACACCTCCATGAGTGTCAGCGGCGGCCCGTCGTAGCGGGCAAGCCAGCGGGCAAGTTTGCGTTCTTCCATAAAAGGCTCCTTTGAGAAATAGGGGGAAAGGGTTCGAGGTTCAAGGTTCAGGGTTCAGGGTTCAGGGTTGTGGTGGCGGCTTCGCCGCAGTATAAATCTGGCGATGCCCGAAAGTCGTATTCAAGTCACCAGTCACTTGAGACTCCTAATCCCTAGCTACTAATCCCTAGCTACCAGTCACCAGTCACTAGACACTAGTCACCAGTCACTCCTCCCCAATCTCCTTGAACAGTGCGATCCAGTCCTTTGCCTCGTCCTTTTTCACGATCTGGATCGCCATACCAGCGTGGACGAGGACGTAGTCACCGAGCTTTGCTGGCACCATGGAGAGGTTCACACGGACCTCTGAGCCGGAGAAATCGACCATGCCATGCGTGCCTTCGATGGAGACGACGCGGCCGGGATATGCTACACACATAGGGATGCTCCTTTCGAAAATATAGGGTTCAGGTTGGTGGGTTCAGGGTTCAGGGTTAGCCCGTGAAACGTGCTACCCCTTTGATTGGGAATGAAAGGGTGGGAGCGGGTTCTATGGGTTCAGTGGGTTCAACAGGTTCAACGGATTTAACGGGGGCGGTGCGGCGCATAAAAATAAAGAAGCGCCGCGAAGTTTTAGAATATATGGTATTTACGAAAGATGAGAAACCTGTGAACCTTTTGAACCTCTTAACCTATGAGGATTCATATAAAGGGTAGAAGCTATTTTCTGCTTTCATCCTTCAAGGTTGTGGTGGCGGCTTCGCCGCGAATATATATGGGGTATACCTGCTTGAGACGTTAGACTTGAAGACTAAGAGACTTGAGATGTCAGATGTCTGACCCCTAATCCCTAGTTACTAGTCACTAGCTACCAGTCACTAGTCACTACTCATCACCAAGCAGTCCATACCATGCCTGTCCGAGCGCGATGCCGCCGTCACCGGGCGGGACTTTTTCATTGGTATAGACAGAAAAACCGCGCTTTTGCAGCACTTCCCGCGCACGCATCAGGAGAAGCTGATTCGAAAAACAGCCGCCGGAGAGAAGGATGCGCGGCAGGCCGAAGTGCTCCGCCGAGGAGAGGATCATCTCGGCGATGGCCTCGTGAAAGGCGAGCGCCTTTTCTTCTATTGTACCATGGGACGCCAGCAGCGCGCGGATGAGCTCGCGGCCATCCCACAGGAGGCGGCCGTCCCGCTCTTTTCCTTCCCAGAAAATCTTCGGAGCATGCGTGGCTGCCATCGCGGCGGCTTCGAGCGCCATGGGGCACTCGCCTTTGAAATGATTCTCCTCGCCAAGCCCCAGCAGCGACGCCGCCGCATCGAAGAGACGGCCCATGGAAGAGTTTTCTATCGTATTCACATGATGAGCGAGCGCAGCGCGGACGAGAGGCGCGCGCGGATCCTTCGACGGAAGGCCCGCTGCTGCCAGATAAGAGAGCGCACTCTTCCACGCCTGTTTCATAGAGGCATCGCCACCGATCATGGAAATCGGCGCAAGGTGTCCCACGCGCTGCATGGACGTCCCCTCGCAGAGAAGGATCTCGCCGCCCCAGACGGTGCCGTCCTCCCCATAGCCTGTACCGTCAAAGACGAAGGCAAGGGACTTCCCTTGCAGATGATGCTCCGCCATGACAGAGAGCGCATGGGCGTGATGATGCTGGACGGTATAAAAGGGAATCCCCCGCTCTCTGGCTGTTTTTTCTCCCAAAAGGCGGGACAGGTAGGCAGGATGCAGATCGGAAATGACCGCTTGCGGCGAAAGCCCCAAGAGTTCTTCCCAGTCCTGCTCCGTTTCCAGAAAAAACGCCTGCGAGCGTTCATTAAGGATGTCGCATGGCACCTCGGCGGGATACAGCGAGCCGCCGCCCGCGAGGGCAAAGCCCGGTGCCATGTCCGCCCCTGTCGCAAGGACCATGCCGGATGGCGCGTCTCTCACCACAGGTTCCGGAAGAAATCCGCGCGTCCTTCGTAGGATCTGCGCTTCCCTTCCCTGCAGCTGCATGACGCTGTCATCGGCGGGGCGCAGGATCTCCCTGTCATAGAAGAAAAGCCCTGCGATGTCTTCGTGCGCTTCGTAGTACGCCTGCGCCTCCTCGTCCCGGAAGATCATCGGCTCGCCGCTTTGGTTTGCACTCGTGACGATGAGCGGCGCATCGACGCCCTCCGCCAGCTGGCTGTAGAATCCGGTCGAAGGAAGGCAAAGTCCCAGACGCGGCACGCGAGATGCCACGGCAGGAAGGACTTTCCGTTTCGGCGCGGCAAGCAGGATCGGGCGCACCGGAGAAGTGAGCATTTCGATTTCTTTCTCCGAAAGCACGGCCCACGCCTTCGCCATGTCGATGTCTTTCATCATCAGTGCGAACGGCTTCCCGCTGCGGTGCTTCATGCGGCGAAGACAGCCCGCCGTCTCTTTCCTGTCCCCGCGGCAGACGAGCTGGTAGCCGCCCATGGCCTTCACCAGAAGGATCGCGCCCTCTTTCGCAAGACGGATCGCTTCTGCCATCGCCGCCTCTTTTTCAAACCGTCTCTCCCTCGTCCATCCCTTCAGCTGCGGGCCGCAGTGTGCGCATGCGATGCTTTCTGCATGACAGCGGCGGTCAGAAAGGCTTTTGTACTCTTTCTCACAGTCCTTGCAGAGAGGAAAATCCTTCATGGTCGTCCGCTCGCGGTCATAGGGAAGCGCCTCGATCATCGTATAGCGCGGCCCACAGGCGGTGCAGGATGTGTAGGGGTAGCCATAGTGATGGTCCTTGGGATCTTTCATATCTGCCTGGCAGTCTTCGCAGATGCCAAGATCCGCCGGAAAGAGCGGTGCGCGTACCGCTCCGCCGCTTGCGATCGCACGGAAATCGGGCAAAGGCTCATGGGCGATCTCCTCCACACGCATTTCCGCGACCTCCACAGGCGGCCTCGCCGCCCGTATATCCTCCATGAAAGAAAGGAGAGCCTCGCGGCTCCCCTGTGCAATGATGGTGACGACGCCGCCTTCATTCCTGACGGTGCCTGTGATATGATGCGCCCCTGCCAGACGGCAAATAAGCGGACGGAAGCCCACGCCCTGCACACGGCCAAGGGCAGTGATGCGATAGGTCAGCATGGCAGGCTCCTTTCAGAAATAAAAGATTCACGGGTTCTATGGGGAAGGTGGCGGCTTCGCCGCAAATATATAGGGGGCGATGCCCGAAGGACTGCGGATAACAGGTTTCCCGTTTAGAGTTTCCAAACATCGCCCGCCTGACCGCAAATGACAAAGATTTCTCGCTGCGCTCGAAATGACGATACGAGAAGAGCGGTGTCTCACATTGGTTTTCATGCCGCCGCGTGGATCCATCCTGCGCCTTTGGCGCGGCCCCTCTCCAGGGGCCTGCTCAGTTGGGGTAAAATTCCTAATCCCCAGCTACTAGTCACCAGTCACTAGTCACTCATCCCTGCCTTCTCGCAGATCCACTTCGCGGCCTCTTCATACCCTTCTCCGGTCTTTCCGCTGACCTTGAAGACGGGCGCATTCTTATTCAGATGGCGGATGCCTTTCATAAAGAACTCTTCATCGAAGTCCAGATAGGGCATGAGGTCGACCTTATTCAAGAGGATCATATCTGCTTTTTCAAAAGCGAGCGGATACTTGTACGGCTTGTCGCTGCCGTCTGCCACGCTGACGATGAGGAGCTTCATGTGCTCGCCGATATCCAGCTCGGCAGGGCAGACGAGATTTCCGACATTTTCGATGAAGAGGATGCCCGGCTCATCGAAATCCATGGTGTGTACCGCGTTATGCACGAGCGGTGCATCCAGATGGCAGGCTCCGAAGGTATTGATCTGCGCCGCCTTCACATGCTGCTTTCTGAGGCGTTCGGTATCGATGTCGGACTCGATATCACCCTCGATGACATAGACCTTGCGCGCGATGTACTTCATGAGCTGCTCGAGCGAGGTGGTCTTGCCCGTCCCCGGTGCGCCCATGACATTCACGGCGAAAATATTCCGTTCTGTCAGGTAATGTCTGACATGCTCGGCAATGTGATTGTTATGGGCATAGATGTTCTCCATCACGCCGGCTTTGACCATATGCATGGGGTATCTCCTTTTTCTTACTATGCAACTGGCAGGCAAATAGACTGCCATAGAAGGTTTTAAATTTCCAGATCCACGCTCTCTATATAAAACTCTTTCCCGATCTCTGTCGGAGAGCCATCGCCGCCGCAATGGGGGCAGGTGAAGGAGAAGCGCTTCCGTTCAAAAAGAGCGCCGCAGTGGTCGCAGCGCATCTTCGGCTTGATATCTTGGATCGTCAGGATCGCCCCCTCGCAAAGGGTGCCTTCGGAAATCACATCAAAGTACATCTGGATGGACTCTCCGATGAATCCCGAGTCTTCTCCCACGACGAGATGGATCGCTTTCACAAGACCGCCCTTTTCACGAGCGGTCTTTTCTGCGATGCGGACGATTTCCAGCGTCACCGGATACTCATGCATGGGGCTCATCCTTCTTCACGGGTGGACGCGGACGGACAGGGCGCACCGGCGCTTTCCCGGTGAGCGTGAGCACGAGGGCTTTGTCCTCGCCTTCCTCCCACTCTTCCTTCATCGTGAGACACTTTGCCGGACAGTTCTCCGCGCATACGCCGCAAGCCACGCATTTCTCGCGGTCGATCGTCCACTTCCGGGTCTTCCGGTCGATCGTGATCGCCTGCATCGGGCAGCTGTGCTCACAGCGTCCGCAGAAGAGACATTTCTCGATGTCATTCTTCACATGATGCGGATTCTCCGACTGCGGCACGTCCTTTGCCGCCTCTGGGGCAGGGACTGCTTTTACAGGTTCTGCCTTCGGTAGTTCTGCCGGCTTATCCGCCGGACGCGGGCGGGCGGGGCGCAGCGGCGCTTTCCCGGTGAGCGTGAGCACGAGGGCTTTGTCCTCGCCTTCCTCCCACTCTTCCTTCATCGTGAGGCACTTCGCCGAACAGTTCTCCGCGCATACGCCGCAAGCCACGCATTTCTCGCGGTCGATCGTCCACTTCCGGGTCTTCCGGTCGATCGTAATCGCCTGCATCGGACAGCTGTGCTCGCAGCGTCCGCAGAAGAGGCATTTCTCGATGGTATTCTTCACATGATGCGGATTCTCCGACTGCGGCACATCCTTCGCCGGTTCTGGGGCAGGAGCTGCTTTTACAGGTTCTGCCTTCGGTAGTTCTGCCGGCTTATCCGCCGGACGGGCGGGCCGCACAGGTGCCTTTCCGGTGAGCATCAGCACGAGGGCTTTGTCCTCGCCTTCCTCCCACTCTTCTTTCATCGCAAGGCACTTCGCCGGACAGTTCTCCGCGCATACGCCGCAGGCCACACATTTCTCGCGGTCGATCGTCCACTGGCGTGTCTTCCGGTCGATCGTAATCGCCTGCATCGGGCAGCTGTGCTCGCAGCGTCCGCAGAAGAGACATTTCTCGATGGTATTCTTCACATGATGCGGATTCTCCGACTGCGGGACGTCTTCTTTCAGCGCAGGAGCCGGCTTCGGCTGAGGCGCACATGCCGTCTCTGCCTTCGGCGCCGGCGGCGCGGGACGCACGCGAGGGCGGCGGGTCAAGACCTTGCCCTGATAGGTGGTGACAGCGGCTTTATTTTCTCCTTCTCCCCAAGTCTCTTCAAGGGAAAGGCACTTCGCCGGACAGTCCATGGCGCAGGCACCGCAGGTGATGCACTTGTTCCGATCGATCGTCCATGTACGGTTTCTGCGGTCGATCGTGATGGCATCCACAGGGCAGGCCTTCTCACACTTGCCGCAGAAGAGGCATTTCTCGATGTCATTTTTCACGTGGTTGTCAGCCACGGCCGCTTCCGCAGCTGACGGCTGCGCTGCCTCCATGACAGGCTGCGCCGCCGGTCTTCTTCGGATCTTCGAGACCCCATGAACGGTGATTTCTGTCCGATTGCCCAGGTAGCAGCCGAGCGAGAGGCACTTCCTCGGGCAGTTGTCGATACAGGTACCGCAGTTCACGCAGGCTTCGAGGTTGATGCGCCAGGTGCGGTTTCTGCGGTCGACGGTGATGGCACCCGCCGGGCAGTTTCTTTCGCACATGCCGCAGAAAATACACTTCATCACATTATTGACGATATGGCTTCGGTCATCCATCGCGAGCATGGCTGCATTCTGCGCGGCGACGGTCTTCTTGACTTCGCTGCCGCCCTCTTTTTTGACGGCGGTCAGAATGATTTCTGTCTTCTCAAGGCCCGGCATCGCATAGTGCGGATCCATGGAGAGACACTTTTTCGGGCACGTCTCCACACACGCGCCGCACTGGATGCAGGCGAAAGGATTGATCTTCCACTCGCCGGTCTTTCTATCGACAGTGAGCGCGCCGGATGGACAGCTTCTCTCGCACATGCCGCAGAGAATGCACTGACTGACATCATTCACCACGCGTCCGCGGACGCCTTTGCAGAAAGTCTTCGGCGCAAGCGGGTACTCCGAGGTCACCGGAGGCTTGAATAAATTCGCCACGGCCTGTTTGATATATACCAGGTAACTCATAATTGCCTCCTTTGGATGGGTGACTGGGGACTAGTCACTAGTAGCTAGGGATTAGGGATTAGGGGTCACAAGTGACTAGTGACTGGTGACTGGTGACTTGAATACCACTTTCGGGCATCGCCATTATTGACACTCCGCGGCGCATTTCGTCATCCTGAGCGGAGTGAAATGTCGGATGTTCGATCATGTAAAGGCGGAACAGTGAGAACTGAGTCGAAGGATCTGGCGCCGCACCACCATTTCGCATTTCTCATTTCTAATTTCTCATTCAAGCGAGGCTTTCATCCACAATCAAGGGGCGTCACGCCCCACGGGCTAACACTGAAGTTTGAAAGCAGGGATGATTAGTAGCTAGGGATTAGGGATTGGGGATTAGGAGCGCCGAGCGACCGGTGACTTACATACTACTTTCGGGCATCGCCCCATATATATTTGCGGCGAAGCCGCTACCTTCATTCCTAATTCCTCATTCCTAATTCCTCATTCGGGTCGAGCTTTCATCCACAATCAGTGGACGAGCCGCCCCCGGGGCTAACCCTGAACCCGCCAACCTCCACTATCTTTCACAGCAGCTGATGCAGGGGTCGATGGTCAGGATGATATTCGGCACATCGGCGAGGTCGCAACCCTGCAGCATCTTGACGAGGGCCGCGATGTTGCAGTTCGTCGGGGTACGGAGACGGAAACGCTCGAGGTTCTTGGTGCCATTTCCCTTGACATAATAAATGGCTTCGCCGCGCGGCTGTTCGACGCGGGTGAAAAATTCGCCTTTGGGCGGGACCCCGCGGACAGGGGCTGCGATCGCGCCTTGCGGGAGATTTTGGAGCGCGCCGAGGATGATGTCGATGGACTGATAGAGCTCGCCGATACGTACCTTTGCACGGGCGAGGCAGTCACCGGCCTGCTCTAAGACCGGATGAAATCCAAGATCCCTGTACGCACCGTCATCGTCGGCCATGCGGTAATCATTCGGGACGCCACTGGCACGTGCCATCGGACCGACGCAGCCCAGATCCATCGCATCATTCATAGAAAGGATCCCGACGCCTTCCAGACGTGTCTGGATGGTATCGTCATAGAGGAAAACAGACGCCATCTCTTCGATCTCCTTGCGCAGGCCGGTGAGCTTCTCTTCGATGTCCTTCTTCATGGCATCCGTAAGGTCACGGCGCACGCCGCCCACCTCGCAGACGGAGAAGATGACACGGCCGCCGGTCGTTTCTTCGAAAATATCCAGGATCGTCTCGCGAAGACGCCAGCAGTGCATGAAAAGACTCTCAAAGCCCAGCGCGTCCGCGCCAAGTCCGAGCCACAGGAGATGGCTGTGCAGGCGGGAAAGCTCATGCCAGATCGTCCGCAGGTAGCTCGCACGGCGCGGCACGTCGATCTCCATCAGCCCTTCGACGGCCTTTGCATAGCCCCAGCCATGCCCGAAGGAGCAGATGCCGCAGACGCGCTCTGCGACATAGATGAACTGCTTGAAATCGCGCTTTTCGACCAGCTTTTCCAGCCCGCGGTGAACGTAGCCGATGGACGGCACGGCACGGACGACCTTCTCATCCTTCAGCTCCAGATCCAGATGAATCGGCTCCGGCAGGACCGGATGCTGCGGGCCAAAGGAAACCGTAGTGAGTTCAGCCATTGCCATCCTCCTTCTTCACGACAGATGCATCGACGCCCAGACCGCTTCGAAGGTTCACCTTCACGGCCTGCTTTGCGTGGACGGCATTCGACAGGTCATGCCACGGCGTCTTCTGCGCGAGGTGGTAGAAATGCCCGCCATAGTCCACATCGGGCGCGATGAAACGGACATCCAGCCCGAAAAGATCGTGGATCTCATTCTCCCACACAAAAGCGTACCAGTACAGGCTCGTGATGCTCATGACAGAGCCGTCGAGCGCCGCGGTCAGACGCAAATGATAGAGAAAATAATTTTTATCAAAGGTGTATGTCAGTTCGAATCCCTCCGTGGTACGGGTGCAGAGGATCTGAACCAGACGGCAGCCTTCTTTTTTGAATCGCGCCACACGCTCCAAGAGGTCTTCCGGGCGGATGGTGATGAATTGCTGTTTCATAGATGTTCTCCTTTGGGAGGGGGATAGAAATGGGTTCGGGGTTCGGGGTTAGTCCTTAGGGCGGCTCCGTCCACTGATTATGAATGAAAGCTTTGCGCGAATGAGGAATTAGGAATGAGGAATTAGGAATGGTGGTGCGGCGCATAAAAAGCAGAAGCGCCGCGGAGTATAAATAGTGGCGATGCCCGAAGGCGGTATTTAAGTCACCAGTCACTAGCTACCAGTCACTTGCGCCCCTAATCCCTAGCCACTAATCCCTGCTTTCAAACTTCAGGGGTGTGGTGGCGGCTTCGCCAAGATCCTTCGGCTCAGGTCGCAGCTGTTCTGGCATTCGTTATCTCACATACGACGTTTCTCGCCGCTCAGGATGACGAAACGGGGCGATGCCCGAAGGTGTTATTCAAGCTACAAGCTACAAGTCACTAGTCACCAGTCACTCCTAATCCCTGAACCCATCAACCTTTTCTCAGTTTCTTCTGCTTTTCTTCCAGCACGGAAAGGCCTTTTACGACGCCGTCGATGATGGCCTCCGGACGTGCGGCGCAGCCGGGGACGTAGACGTCGACGGGGATCGCCTTGTCCATGCCGCCAAGCATATTGTAGCACTCGCGGAAGATGCCGCCGCTGCAGGCGCAGGTGCCGACGGCGATCACCACTTTCGGTTCCGGCATCTGTTCATAGATTTGGCGGACGACAGGCAGGTTCTGCGCATTCACGCCGCCGGTGACAAGAAAAATATCGGCGTGTTTCGGGTCGCCGGTATTGACGATGCCGAAGCGCTCTACGTCATAGAGCGGTGTCAGGCACGCCAGTACCTCGATATCACAGCCGTTGCAGGACGATCCGTCGTAATGGATCAGCCAGGGAGATTTCTTTTCAAAGCTCATACATGACCTCCGGAATGGAGTGAATTGGGATGGTGGTGTCGGGTTCAAGGTTCAGGGTTCAGGGTTAGCGCCGCGGAGGTTTGAAACTAGCGGTTTTCTCGTATCGCAAACCTAATCCCTAGCCACTAATCCCTAGCTACCCGTCACTAGTCACTAGTCACCAGTCACCAGTCACCAGTCACCAGTCACTAGCCACCCTGAACCCATCAACCCGAACCAGACAACCTTTATTTAAAATACATCAAAAATGCAATATTCAAAAATCCTGCCATGAGGCCGACGAGCCAGGTGGAGGCGAACATGCGCTCCCACTTGATGCGGGCGCAGCAGTTGTCGATGAGGATTTCTGCGAAGAAAACGATCTCGCAGATGGCAAGGCCGAGAAGCCAGGTCCACCAGGTATCCGATGCAAAGAAGAGGAGCACGAGGCCGAAGAGGAAGACATTCTCATACCAGTGCGCGAGCTCGACGACGGCGAGGGTGCGGCCGGAGATTTCTGTCTTGAGCCCGCCGATGAGTTCCTGATGCGCTTCATGCGACATGGAAATATCGAAGGGCGATTTCCTGAATTTGATGAGAAGAATGAAGCAGAGGCCGAAGAAGATGCCCGGCATACGCAGGATATTCATATGAGAGCCCGTCAGGATGTCTCCGACGGAGAAGCTGCCGCTGGCGAGGTAAAAACCGAGCGCCACCATGAGGAGCATCGGTTCATACGCCATGGTCTGCACGAGCTCACGCTCCGCGCCGATCTGGCTGTAGGGCGAATCGACGGCATACGCCGCGATGATGAGGCAGACACTCGCCATGGTGAGTGTGAAGACGACGAGCAGGATATCGCCCTGCGCGAAGAAGATGGTGCCGGTCAGAAGGACGAAAAGAAGGAAGCCGAAGATGTAGAAGCCTTCCGCCTTATTGACGGCGATCGGCTGCTTTTCCCACAGCTTCAGGAAATCATAGAAGGGCTGCAGGAGGGGCGGCCCCTTTCTCCGCTGCATACGAGCGGAGATGATGCGGTCGCATCCGGCAAGCAGTCCGCCGAGGATCGGCGCTAAGAGGAGGTACAGGAGACCCCCTGCGATAGGCATCAGGAAGTCAGACATGGAATACACCTCCTACGGTCAAAGACAGCTCCATCAGGACGCAGGCAAGGGCTGCCGTGTAGCCCAGGAGCTTCATGCGGTCTTCGCCGAACCAGCTCTCGAGGTACCAGTTCCGCAAGGTGACGGGGACGACACGTCCAGCAGCACCGCGATAGGCATTGTCGCTTCCGAGGTTCTCGCCGGAAAGATTCGTGACGACCTGTTTCTTCTCGCGGCTTTTGCCGAAGCGAAGAGGCAGGACGACCAAGAGGAAGACCATGAGCGACATGATCCAGAGATTACTCTGCGCGATGACCTCCGCTGTCGCGTGATAGGTGAGCGCAAGGTACGGGATGACACCGTATTCAGAAACGAGCGGGAAGAGCACGCAGACGATGAGCGTCAGCGCCGCCAGCGTTTTGAGCGCCGTCCATTCGACGCCAAGGATCCCCCGCTCGCGGTTTTCATTCGTCGGGACAAAGGTCGTGATCTTGCCGAGCCACTTCGTCCAGTAGAAGAGCGTAGTCGCCGAGCCATAGACGAGGACGAGGAGAAGCAGCGGCTGTCCCGCATCGACGAAGGCTTTCATCGCGGCCCACTTGGAAATCAACATGCCGAACGGCGCAAGGAACATCCCGCAGATGCCGATCACCATGCAAAGCGAAAGGCGCGGCATGGAATTGAAAATGCCATCGAAATTCTCCAGATTGCGGCTGCCGAGCTGCTGCTCTGCGGTACCGACCGTGAGGAAGAGGAGAGACTTCGCGACCGCGTGGAAGATGACGATCATGATTGCCGTCCATGCGGCTTCATAGGAGCCTGTGCCCGCGCAGCAGACGATCAGGCCGAGATTGGAAATCGTGGAGTACGCGAGTACCTTTTTCCCATCGGACTGAGAAATGGCCGCGCAGGAAGCGAAGAAGAAGGTGATACCGCCCACCAGCATTGCCATGATGCCGACATGATTGTCCCCCAGGATCGGCGCGAGCTTGATGATGAGGAAGACGCCCGCCTTGACCATGGTCGAAGAGTGCAGGAGTGCCGAGGTCGGCGTCGGTGCCACCATCGCCCCCAGAAGCCAGCCGGAGAAGGGCATCATCGCCGATTTCGTAAATCCGCAGAAGACGAGGAGTGCCACGGCAAGCTCGACCGGTTCACGGCTGCGGCCCAGATTCACCAAGAGAGACAGCTCGACCGTGTAGTAGGTTTCCCCCAGCCAGGCGATCGCCAGCGCAAAGGCGAGCCCGCCCAGGAGGTTCATCCAGAGCGCCTTGCAGGAGTTGTGGATCGCTTCATTCGTCTGCGAGTAGCCGATCAGGAGGAAGGAGCAGAGAGACGTGATTTCCCAGAAGGTGTACATGAAGAGCAGATTGTTCGACATGACGAGGCCGAACATCGCCGAAAGGAAGAGGAAGACCACGAAGAAGAAGAAACCGCGACGGTCAGGGATCCCCGCATGCTTTCGATGGTACTGTGCCATGTAGCCCAGGGAGTACACCGCGATGAGTCCGCCGATGATGCCGGCGATCAGGATCATGATAATGGCAAAGTGGTCGATGATGAAATCCCATGATACATAAATGCGATCCCCCATATGCCATTCAAAGGCTGCCACGATCGCAAACTGCGCAAGGCCCAGAAGCGCGATGCTGTAGCGCTTGAATTTCTTCGCATAGTAGCAGACCGCCAGAATGACCATGAAATCTGCCGCCAGCATCACCGCTTTCAGCAGCTCACTATCCACGCCGATCTTCACCGGTTCATCGAAGCAGGTGACAGCGACAGCCAGTGCGAGCCCCATCATCACCGTTGCCGAACCTTTCACGAGCAGAGTGCGGAAGGAGGTGTCGCGTGTCAGGAGCAGGACCACGGCCGTCGCAAGCGGCAGAAGAAACAGCAAGAGGGGTAGAAGCATAAGATCGACCTCCGGAGTGACCATGAGAAATGAGAGAGTCTCTCAATAAGTGCATGTAATTCATATAGTGTATATACATATTTTCGTATATTTTTTCTATTGATATATACTTTATACTAAACGAATCAACAATGCAAGCGTGAAAATGATTTCACATCGACTTTTCGCAGAAAGGAAGAAGGCAGATGCGGCAAGACGCAAAAAACGTTTGCCGCATCTGCCCTCTTTGAGAAGTGACTGGGGACTAGTGACTGGGAATTAGTAGCTAGGGATGAGGGATTAGGGATGAGGAGTGACTAGTGACTAGTGACTGGTGACTGGTGACTGGTGACTGGGAGTTTTACCCAAACTGAGCAGGCCCCTGGAGAGGGGCCGCGCCAAAGGCGCAGGATGGATGTGCCGCGTAGCGGCACCCTTCTACGTAGCGGAAAGCATGCCATCTGTTCCAGACGTTCTACCGTCTATTCCACATTTCCCGTTTCTCATTCTGCAGAATTCTGCCTCTTCGAGTCAGTCCATCCCCTGCCCTTCGGGCACCCCCTTCTTCAAGGGGGGAACGCGTTTTACGTTTATTTCAAAACTCTGCGGCGCTTCTATACGTTTATGCGCCGCACCACCATTTCTCATTTCTCATTTCTCATTTCTCATTCAAAGAGCAGCATGCCCTAAAAACCAATTGACTCACTGTTTCCCCAGCACGTCCTCCATCACACGCTTGAGTACCTTCATATCGATCGGCTTTGCCACATGGGCATTCATGCCGAGCGCGATGGCCTTTGCCTTGTCTTCGGCGAAAGCATTGGCTGTCATGGCGATGATGGGGATCTTCGAAAGCTCCGGATCCTCCAGACGGCGGATGATGGTGGTCGCCTTGTAGCCGTCCATATTCGGCATCTGGATATCCATGAGGATGAGGTCATACCAGCCTGCCTTCTTTTTCTCCAGCATCGCCAGACACTCGATGCCATCTCTGGCGCGCTCGACAAGAAGCCCGGCATCCTTCAGGAGCTCTTCTGCGATTTCTGCATTGAGGTCATTGTCTTCCGCAAGAAGGATGCGGCGGCCTTGGAGTACGGTATCCGGCAGGACGGACTGTTCTGCATAGAACTCTTTTTCCGGACATTTGGCGATGCGGTGCGGGATCGAAACAGTAAAGGTGGTGCCTTTGCCCGGTTCGCTCTCGACCGTGATGGTGCCGCCCATGAGCTCTGTCAGCTTCTTGGCGATGCCCATACCGAGGCCAAATCCCGGCTGGCGGCTTTCCGTGCTGCTGCGCGCGCGTGTGAAGGCCTCGAAAATGTGCGCGAGAAATTCCTTCGTCATCCCAATGCCGTTATCTCGGATGGTTGAAGTAAAGAGTTCGACCCCTTCTTCCTGAGACGGCGCGGAGCAGACATCGAAAGACACCTTCCCTCCCGGCGGCGTATACTTGCACGCATTCGAGAGAAGATTCAGCAGGATTTCCTGCAGCTTCACCTTGTCGGCATAGATGAAGCGGTGCGTCGTCCGCAGCGTCCTTGTGAAGGAAATCTGCTTCGCCTTCATCTGATTTTCGAAAAGGTAGCAGACCGCATCATTCAGCTCCTTCGTATCGATGATCGCCTCATCAAGCTGGCTCTTGCCGCTCTCGATGCGCGAAAGCTCAAGGACATTGTTGATGAGAGAGAGCAGGTACTCGCCCGACTTCTCGATCTTTTCCGTATAGTCCAGGATCTTCTCCGGCTCCTCTTTGTGCATGCGAAGCAGGCTGGAGAAGCCAAGGATCGCATTCATCGGCGTGCGGATGTCATGCGACATATTGAAGAGGAAGGCGGACTTCGCCTCATTGGCGAGCTCGACCTGATGAAGCGCTTCTTCCAGACGCTGCTGGTTCATCCGCTCCTCACGAATCACCTGATCCAGCGGGCGATAGCCCATGATGACCTCGAAATGATTCTCATCCTGCTGGGAAAGTACCGCCCGCACTTCGAAATACTCATTTCCCGCGGGATTCGGATGCACATGGCAGCGGACGCTGTACATCTTATGCTGGAGCAGCTCCCTCTCCAGATGCGCCGCTGACAGGAGGAGGGCCATCTCTTCGCGATTCTCCTCGTACACCAGATGCTCGCAGGCATAGCGGATCCATTCGCTATAGCGATGATGCACATTCTCGAGCGTCAGCCCCAGGTGCGTATCCTCCATGCCTCGGATCATCTCGATGGTATCCTGCCGGAGATCCGCCAGGAAGATCGCAGAGAAATCCTGCCCCAGTGCATTCATCACGGCCTGATACTGCATTTCCTTCTGCTTGGCACGGTCGATGGGATTCACCATGTACAGGAGATCCTTCGCGCGCCCCTTCTCATCTCTTATCTTCACGATAAATCGCGCCTGCCGCCACTCTCCCGTGCGCGAACGATACGTGGTCGTGATGGTGTCTTCCTGCGAAAGGCGCATGGCGAGCGTCCTCGTATCCACGAAAGCGCGCATGCTGTCCCAATATTCCACGGAAACGATATACTGCAGTATATCCTCAAATGCCTGCGACGCCGCACACACCTTCCCGCTCGCCTGATACCCTTCGCCGACAGCAGCGATCCTCTCGCAGGTGTCTTTTTCGAGATCAATGAGGTAAATCACCCAGTAAATCTTGCTGATCGCAGAAATGACTTCATTCGACCGGCGCTCAGATGCGAGTGCCTCCTCAAGGCGCCGTTGGTGTCTTCCTTCTTCCCTGACCAGCTCATCGATCGGCCGCAGCCCGATGACGATCTGAAAGTGAGCCTCATCCTGATGCACGCGGATAGCCTTCAGCTCGAAGTATTCATTTCCCTCGCGGTTCCCATGGGTGCGCGCACGATACGTGAACGTTTCCTTCACTGCCAAATGCTGCATCAGCCCCTCGGGGCCAATATTTCCATAGAAATCCCCGCAGGACTCTTTCACCAGCAGATGGTCGCGGAGGTATGCCATGCGCGCGCGATAAGAAAATTTCTTCTCCGCAGGCAGCGCCTCTTCGATATCCAGACCGTGACTGAAGATCCCCTGCTTCACGACCTCCATCGTATCCGTCTTGAGGTCGGCGAAATAAATCGCCGTGTAATCCAGACACAGCGATTCTAAGATCGCCTTCTCCCGCACAAGATGGCGGACCGTCTGATCCATGGGATCTCCCGGCTCCAGCTCCTCATGGAGCGTCTTTTCGAAATTTTTGATCGATGCGATGCAGTAGCCCGGTGTCCCTGCCGGCATGATATGAAGATGGATGTATCGCTTCGTCCTCTGGGCAAAGGTATCGAAGTCCAGCGTCTTTTCGAGATACGCCGCTTTATAGTAAGGAAGAAGCCACTTTTCCCCGATCTTCGGCAAAAGCTCGATGCCCGAGCTGCCGAGCAGCTTCTCGAGAGGGGTAGAGAGGTGCCTCGCTTCCGCCTCATTGGCATAGGCGAAACGCCAGTCCACCGGTTTCCCCGCCTCATCCACCTCGACATGAATGATATAGATGGGTACGGGGCTTTCCCATACCGCCGTCCCCAGCATCTTCAAGTAGGCCTCGTCCTTCATCATTTCCCCCTTATGCCGAATATAAAAAAGCCGCATGCATGAATTTCTTTTTATTATACATGCCTGCGGAAGAATTTCAAAGAGAATGGGTTTGAGGTTAGCCCGTAGGGCGTGTTGTTCCTTGATTGTGGAAAGCTTGGCGCGAATGAGGAATTAGGAATGGTGGTGCGGCGCATAAAAAGCAGAAGCGCCGCGGAGTATAAATAGTGGCGATGCCCGAAGGCGGTATTTAAGGAAACGCTGATTAAATCGCAGAGTCAGATCTTACAAGAATTTTTATACATGACTTCGGCATAGCCTTCCTTAAATAGCTCGCTATTCGCGTCAGGCTATTCCTCGCCATGTATAAAAAGTCAAGAGTAAAATCTGACAACGATTTAATCAGTGTTTCCTTAAGTCACCAGTCACTTGCTACCAGTCACTTGGGGCTCCTAATCCCTAGCTACTAATCCCTAGTCACCAGTCACTAGTCCCCAGTCCCCAGTCCCCCAATTTAAATGCCCGCACCGGATGGCGGCCGGTGCGGGCTGTATTTTTGGAGTCTTCGGAATGGTCTAGTCATAAGACCATAGGACTATGATCCTATGAGAAGGCGGGACGGAACAGGCATCTGTTCCTCAGAAATCCACCGTTGACAGCCGGTTTCATTCTGCCGGACCGCGGCCGGCAAGGAGAGATGGGAGCGCAGGATGGAAAATCATACAGGAACACGCAGCGAAAGCACTGACTTCATGCGGGGAAGAGGAGCAAGCCCTGGTGAAAGGCGCGCGGAAACGCAGCCGCGGTATGACTTCTACGGCCCCCGACTCTGGTGCCTTGGGAGTCATGTCACGATACGAAGCCGCCCTCGTTCTTCCTTTCATTCGTGTTCTTCCGCACCGGCTAGACAGATTTACCGGAGAGGACAGACGGAGCATCCCCAAGGCCTTCCTTGTGAAGCACAGGAAAACGCTGCGGGTTTCTCCGTCTCACAGTCGAAAAATTTCGGAGACGAAGCTCATGAAAGAGAGTCTGCTCATTTCTCAGGCGATCGCTGCACCCATCCTGCCGGTCTACTTTACCAGCGGCAAATGCCCCGGGCTCCTGATCTACACGCAGAGTTCTTTCGGACAAATTTTCTCATCAAACGATCTGACATGTCTACTTGGTTATATTATACACCATTTTATACTTGAAAAAGTGAACAATTTGACCTGCATGACAAAAGTCCCGCGAGGACGCGCTTCGCGGGGCTATCGAAAAATTCTTGAAGAGATTATGAAATACATTCAGGGTTGGCCCTTGGGGCGTGCTGCCCCCTGATTGTGGATGAAAGCTTTGCTCGCCAGTTAGAAGTGAGGAGTTAGGAGTGAGGAGTGAGGAGTGCTGGTGCGGCGCATAAAAAGCAAAAGCGCCGCGGAGTATAAATAGTGGCGATGCCCGAAGGCGGTATTTAAGTCACCAGTCACTAGCTACCAGTCACTTGAGGCTCCTAATCCCTAGCCACTAATCCCTAGCTACCAGCCACCAATCCCTAGTCACCAGTCACCAGTCACCAGTCACTAGTCACCAGTCCCCAGCCACTAGTCATTTCTTTCCGCCAGCGCTTTCACGAGATGATACACCTCCGCAAAGGGCAGGTGTTCTTTTTCAGCGATGGCCTTCACGGATTCATACTCGGGGTAGAAGCGCCGTTCCCCGGGGAGGGCGACTTCCTTTACCTCCGCGATGCCGAAGGGCGTTTCCACCCGCTTCTGGTTGCGGCGAAGGATGGAGCGCATGACGCTCGGAAATTCACGGATGCCAATGGTCGTCGTTTCTTTGAAAATGATGTCTTCGATTTCTTCCATCCTGCTCTTCTTACAGATCACGGTGAGCTCCCACGCGGGGCGGTTCTTCTTCATGTAGACCGGGCTGTAGTGGACGTCGAGCGCGCCGGCCTGCATGAGACGGTCGATGGTGTAGCCGAGTGCTTCGCCGGTGCTGTCGTCGATGTCGGTCTCGAGCTTTACGATCTCATCCTTGCCCTCTTCCATGGCATTTCCTTCGATGAGGTATGCACGGAGGATATTCGTGCGCTCGGTGTAGGCTCTCTTGCCCGCGCCAAGGCCCATGCGCACGATGCGGAAGGCTTTCGGCAGCTGGTGCGTCGTGCAGATAGCGGCAGCGATGGCTGCGCCGGTCGGTGTGACGTATTCCCCCTTCGCCTCCATGATGGTGAGCGGTATATCGTAGGCTTCGATGATATTCATGGTCGCCGGAACGGGGACGGGCAGCACGCCGTGCTGGCAGCGGACGGTGCCGGTACCCTCGGTGAGGCAGGGGATGATGACATCCGTGATCCCCAGACTGTCGAAGGTGACCGCCGCGGCAATGATGTCTACGATGGAGTCGATGGCACCGACTTCATGGAAATGCACCTCTTCCAGCGGCATGTGATGGGCGAGAGACTCCGCTTCCGCTACGATGTGGAACATCTTGCCCGCCAGTGCTTTCGCCGAGTCGGTCATGTCTGTCGCAGCGATGATGTCTAAGATCTCTGCCAGATGGCGTCCGTGGTGGTGGTGATGATGCTCATGATCATGGTGATGATGAGGCTCCTCGCCTCCGTGGCAGTGACAATGATGCGCCTCTTCGTCTTCATGGCAATGGCAATGATGCGCTTCTTCTTCCTCGTGGCAGTGATGCGCTTCCTCGTCCTCATGGCAATGGCAGTGATGCGCTTCTTCGTCTTCATGGCAATGGCAGTGATGCGCTTCCTCGTCCTCGTGACAATGACAATGATGCGTTTCCTCGTCCTCGTGGCAATGGCAGTGATGCGCTTCTTCTTCCTCGTGGCAGTGATGCGCTTCCTCCTGCGGAGCTGCCGAGCTGACCGGTGCCGGGCCATAGAGGTACGCCATATCATGGTCATGATTTTCATGGGCTTCATCCAGAATGACATTGAAATCACAGCACGCAATGCCGGATTTCTTGACACTGGAAATCTCCACCATGAAGCCGTCCGCGGGGATGGAATTCAGCGCGCGTTCCAGCGCTTCGGGGTCTGCGCCGAGGTCGATCATCGCTGCGACGAACATATCTCCGCTGATACCGGAGGAAGTTTCAAGGTATAATGTTTTTCCCATTTTGGTTTCTCCTTGTTGGTTGTTGATTATTGGTTGGAATCAGGAGTAACTGGTGACTAGGGATTAGACTAAAAGACTGGAAGACATTAGACATTAGACATTAGACATCAGACGTCTAACAGCTGACTTCTAAAGTCTCCTAGTCTCAAATGGGCATCTCCCTATTTATACTCCGCGGCGCTTCTGCTTTTTGCGCCGCACCACCATTTCGCATTTCTCATTTCTAATTTCTCATTCTAGCGAAGCTTTCAAACGCAATCAAGGGGCAGCATGCCCCACGTGGTAACCCGAAATATGGCGATATGGTTACTTTCAAATCCTTCCCATTTCTGCCAATCGGTTGATCTGTGTCGCGACATAGCCGGCGCCAAAGCCATTGTCGATATTGACGGTGACGATGCCGTTCGCGCAGGAATTGATCATCGTCAGAAGCGCCGAGAGGCCGTGGAAGCTGGCACCGTAGCCCACCGACGTCGGCACGGCGATGACGGGATTCTTCACAAGCCCGCCGATGACCGAGGCGAGCGCCCCTTCCATGCCCGCCACCGCGATGACGCAGTTCGCGCGGCGCACGATCGCCTCCTTCGAAAGGATGCGATGGATGCCGCTGACACCCACATCATAGACACGCTCGACGTGCGTCCCGAAGTACTCCGCCGTCTGCGCCGCTTCTTCTGCGACGGAAATATCTGCCGTGCCGCCCGTACAGATGGCCACGCAGCCGATGTGATCCTTCTCCTTTTCCAGTTTCAGGATATGCGACACCGGATCATAGGAAATCTCCGGCAGGAATCTCTTCACGATCTCATACTGGTGGGGGGAGGCGCGAGTGCCGAAGACTTCCCCCTCCACTTCATAGAGCTTGCGGAAGATCTGTCCGATGAACTCGTCGGATTTCCCCTGACAGTAAATCACTTCTGCAAATCCGGAACGCTTCTTCCGATCCGTATCGAGCTTGGCAAATCCCATTTCCTCATAGGATCGCTCCGCCGGATTCTCACGGAGCAGCGCCTCTGCCGCAGAGAGCGACAGCGCACCGGACTGTACTTGGGTTAATATCTCTTGAATACTCATAAATGATGCCTCTGGTTGCAGGGAAAAAAGGGCTAGTGACTAGTGACTAGTGACTGGTGACTAAAATACCACTTTCGGGCATCGCCCCATATATTTGCGGCGAAGCCGCCACCTTCATTCCTCATTCCTCATTCTTAATTCCTAATTATTATCCATTGATCCCGAGCGGAACCCTTCCAGGTCCATGGTCACGTAGCGGAAGCCGAGCGCATGAAAACGCGCGATGACTGCCTCTCGATTTTCCAAAAGTTTTGCCAGCTGCGCGGGGAGGACTTCAATGCGCGCGATGTCTCCGTGGCAGCGCACGCGGAACTGCGGAAAGCCCAGATCAAAGAGAAACTGCTCGGCTGCTTCGACCGCGCGGAGCTTCTCCTCCGTGATCTTCGTGCCATAGGGGAAACGAGTCGCCAGACATGCAAAGGATGGCTTATTCCATGTGGGAAGTCCTTCCTTCTCGGACAGGATGCGGATTTCCTCCTTCGTGAGCTCCGCCTCTTTCAAAGGGCTCACGACGCCCAGCTCGGCAAGCGCTTTCAGCCCGGGGCGATAGCCCTTCGTATCGCTGAAATTCGTCCCATCAATGATATAAGCGATCCGGTGTTCCTTCGCCAGCTCCCCAAGAGACGAGAAGAGATAGGTCTTGCACCAGTAGCAGCGATCCTTCGGATTGTCGGCAAAGCCCGGCGCAGCGAACTGGTCCCTTTCCACGATCACCTGCCGGATGCCGCGGGACGCGCAGAAATCCTTCGCCTCCGCGATCTCACGCGCCGGGACGGAATTCAGCTTCATCGTCACCGCGACCGCCTTCTCGCCAAGTACCTTGCAGGCTTCATGAAGAAGAAATGTCGAGTCCACGCCGCCGGAAAAAGCGACGGCGACCGAGCCAAGTGTTTTCAAATGTGCCTCAAGCGTTTTCTGCTTGAGAAGAATGCTTTCATGAATCATAGGAGAGTCTCCTTTGTTAGGGTTCAGGGTTCAGGGTTAGCCCGTGGGACGTGCTGCCCTTTGATTGTGGGTGAAAGCCTCGCGCGCTCTCTAGTGAGGAGTTAGGAGTGAGGAGTGAGGAGTGGTGGTGCGGCGCATAAAAATAGGGAAGCGCCGCGGAGGTTTGAAACTAGCGGTTTTCTCGTATCGCAAACCTAATCCCTAGCCACTAGTCCCTAGCTACCAGTCACCAGTCACCAGTCACCAGTCACCAGTCACCAGTCACCAGTCACCCCAAAATATACTTCTTTCTTGTCCTGAAAAGCAAGACAGAAAGTCCGACGACCGTGACGAACCAGCTCAGCGGATACACCGTCATAAGGCAGTCGAAGCTGGGGATGGCAGGAAATACGGCCCACATGTACAGAATGCGGAAACCGCAGATCCCAACGACCGTGATGAGCGCGGGCGCGAGCGAATTGCCAAAGCCGCGGAGATAGGCTGAAATCATTTCGATGGCCAGATTCAAAGGTTCCGCCAGAATGATATAGCACATACGGGTGACACCATAGCTGATGACCATCGCATCGCTGGTAAAAAGCTGCAGCAGCGATGGCGAAAAATACAGAATGGGCGCCCCGATGATGACGCAGACGACCAGATTCTGCGCGGTGGTGATGACCCCGACGCGGCGGCAGCGCGCCATGTCGCCTGCCCCGTAGTTCTGTCCGACAAAAGTCGTGCATGCCTGCCCGAAAGCATTGACAAAAATATAGCAAAGAATATCCAGATTGAAAGCCGCCGCCGACGCCGCCATGACATCGGCGCCAAGACTATTGATCGCCGACTGGATCACAATGTTCGACAGGCAGAAAACCGCCGCCTGCACCCCGGCCGGTGTGCCGATGCGAAGGATTTCCCGTAAGATATACAGATCCAAAAGCGATGCTTTGAGATCCAGATGAATCACATGCGTGCTGCGAAGCAGGATCGTCACCAGCATGGCGGAAGAGAGAAGCGTCGCACAAGTGGTAGAGATCGCCACAGCTGCCACACCCTGATGGAAAAAGACCACCAGCGTATAGCTGATGATGACCTTGATGACCCCCGCCACCGCCAAGCAAAGAAGCGGCGTCTTCGTATCTCCCTGGCTTCGGAAAATGGCTGAAGCAAAATTATAAACCAGAATCCCCGGCAATGCCAGGAAGAAAATACGCAGATACTGGGCAGAAAGCGGCATGAGCGCATCCGGCACCTGCAGCAGCGAGAGCAGCGGCTCCGCGACAGCTTCGCTCAGACAGGTCATCACGATTCCTGCGGCAAGCGCAAAGGCAAGCGTCGAAAAGACCGCCCGATGGATCCCCTCCTGATTTTTCTTCCCCGTCATTTGGGAAATCACGACATTTGCCCCGATCGAAATGCCGATGAAAAATGTCACGATGAAACCGATGATGGGCGTATTGCTCCCGACAGCCGCCATCGCTTCCTTTCCGACAAACTGCCCCATAATGATGGTGTCGATGGTATTGAACACCTGCTGCAGCATGCCCGTCAATGCCAGAAACAGCGCAAAACGGATCGTCTTCCTTCCGATCGGTCCATGCGTCATATCTATTTTTTTCATATATACCTCTTACATCACAGGCGAAGGGCTGGTGGATTGGGGATAAATAAATCTCTTAGTCCTTCCGTCTCCTAGTCGCCCAGTCTCCCAAGCGCCAACGCCTGTAAAAATATATTTCTTATTATATCATTCCTGACAACCTGTCCCCCAAGCGCGCTGCCCCTTGCCAAGGCCGGCCTTTGGCTCTATTATATAGAGGAACCATCATTTATGCACATGCCTTCTGGCTATCGAAAGGCATGCCTAAAGAGTGACTGGTGACTGGTGACTGGTGACTAGTGACTGGTGACTTGAATACCGCCTTCGGGCATCGCCACCATCTATACTCCGCGGCGCTTTCCTATTTTTATGCGCCGCACCACCCCCTCTGAACCCTCTGAACCTGTAGAACCCGCTTCCCCTCTTTCACAAACAATCAAGGGGCGGCACACCCTCGGGGCTAACCCTGAACCCTGAACCCTTGTCCCTTTATTGATTTTCTCCAAGGAGGCCCCATTTATGGATTTATTCGGACACGAAGACCCTGAAGAATATATCGTCCGCCGCCGGCAGGAGATGGAGCGCCCCACCGGCTTTGCTACGCACGAAGCGCTGAAGGAAGCCATCACCTCCTGCAGCCGCTGCCCGCTTCGCCGCGAAGGCGGTCTCGGCCCCGTACTATCCACCGGCCCCGCGGATGCCCCGCTCATGATCGTCGGCGAAGGCCCCGGAGGCGTCGAGGATGACTACGGCGGCCCTCTGATCGGCCCCTCCGGCCAGCTGCTGGACAAGGCGCTCGCCTCCGTCGGCATCACCCGCGACCATGTCTACGTGACAAACATCGTAAAATGCCGCCCGCGCGGCAACCGCACCCCCACCATGGACGAAGGGCATTTCTGCGGAAGCATCTGGCTTTTGCAAGAGATCGCACTCGCACGCCCTGCCGTCATCATCGGCCTTGGCAAAGTCGCACTCCGCTTTTTCCTCGGCCGCGAAGCCGGCATCATCCGCTCCCGCGGTCACTGGATCGATTTCCATGGCATCCCCGTGATGCCGACCTTCCATCCCGCCTACCTTCTCCGCCAGAGCGGCCGCGCACTGGTCGATGCGAAGTGGCAGGTCTACTATGACCTCAAAGCTGCGAAAGAACGCGCCGCCTCTCTCCGCCCAGACTGGGTATGGAAGAGCGACACCCCGCCGGATCTTCTCGCCGCACTCGCCGGGGAAAGAGCGAAACGGCATGGGGGAGTGTGACTAGTGACTAGTGACTAGTGACTGGTGACTAGCAACTAAGAACTAGTGACTCTCTCGTATCGTCATTGAAAGCGAAGTCGAGAAATCTTTTCCGTTCACGGTGAAGCGAGGATACTATCAGAAAACCCCAAACGAGAAACCTGCCATTCGCAAGAAAGTATCGCGTCAGTAGCAATCAGACACTCTCACTTTCCCCACATGTACCCCGCCCCCTTTCCTCCTCTGATTTTATACCGCCCGTACCCTATCCGCCCCTTCGAGGTACCTTCCCCGCAAGGGGGCTGACCCTACGAAAGCAGCGTTATCCACACAAAGCTTCAGGCATCGCCATATAAAAAATCGGCGCTTCGCGCCGCTACCTTTATTTCTCATTTCTAACTCTCACGAAAGGACTTTTATGAATACCATCCTCACCCTTCTCATCGGTCTTGCCATCGGCGGCTGGTTTCTCTACTGCCTCTACCGCATGCTGCGCGGCGCACGCGGCAGAGACTGCGCCAGCTGTCACCTCGCCGGCGGCTTCGACTACAAAGCCCCCGCGCCCATGAAGCCTTCTGAAATGAAGCGCCAGGAAATCGTCACTGACACCGGCCATCTCATCATCGTCGACGAAGAAGCGGCGAAGAGACGCCGCGAACGGATCCGGAAGATGATGGAGGGGAAATGACGGGGGACTGGCAGCTGGTGACTAGTGACTGGTGGCTAGTGACTGGTGGCTAGGAATTAGTGGCTAGGGATTAGTGGCTAGGGATTAGGTTTGCGATACGAGGAAATCGCTAGTTTCAAACCTTCGCGGCGCTTCTGATTTTTATGCGCCGCACCACCATTCCTAATTCCTAATTCCTAATTCCTAATTCCTCATTCGAGCAAAGCTTTCATCCCCCATCAAGGGGCAGCACGCCCCCAGGGCTAACCCTGAACCCTGAACCCTGAACCAAAAAACCTGAACCCTGAACCCTGAACCCTGAACCCTGAACCAAAAAACCGAGTCCCCTTTTGCTTGCAAAAGGGGACTCGGTTTTTTTTACAATGTCCGTCCCATATCGACGGCCATCTGCTTATCTCTTTCCGGCGGACGGCCGGCAATCGTGAGATAGCCGCCGATCATCGCACCGTTAAGACCCGCCGAGAGGGCGAAGGCCTGCATATCGCGGAGTGAATTCTCACGGCCCGCACACACGCGCATGATGACGTGAGGCAGGATAAAGCGATACATAGCGAACATCCGAAGGATTTCGATCGGCTTCGGAGGCTTGTTCTTCCCAAAGGGCGTGCCCGGGATGGGGTTGAAAATATTGAGCGGAACAGAGGTGACATGATGCTCACGCAGGGCGAAGGCCATGTCTATCCGGTCTTCATCGGTTTCTCCCAGTCCGAAGATGCCGCCGGAGCAGACTTCCAGGCCCGCCTGCTGGATGCGGCGGATGTGCGCTTCCTTTTCCTCATAGGTGTGCGTGGTGCAGATGGAGGGGAAATGGCACTTCGCCGTTTCCAGATTGCAGTGGATGCGCTGGCAGCCTGCCGCCTTCAGCTCCTTCAGCTGTTCCTCAGTCAGAAGTCCGAGCGAGCAGCAGACGGAGAGCTTCGTTTCTTCCGTGATCCGCTTCACAGCTTCTACGATGGAGGCGAACTGCGCGGGATCACTCTGCCCGCGGCCGGAGGTGACGATGCCGAAGCGCTCTGCGCCATAGGCCTCCGCCTGTTTGGCTTCGCGGAGCAGATCCTCCGGGCTTCTTAGCGGATACTCTTTGACGCCTGTGTGATACCAGCCCGACTGCGCGCAGAACTTGCAGTTCTCCGTGCAGCGTCCGCTTCTGGCATTCACATCGCTGCAGAAGCGCATCTTGTCGCCGCAGAAGGTCTTCCGGATCTTGTCGGCGGCTACCATGAGGAAGAAGGGCTCCTCCTTCCCAGCCGCGAAGAGCGTCTCTGCCTGTTCTCTGGAAATGTCTTTCCCCGCGAGCACCTGATCCATACACTGCGTGATGGTTGCTATATGTTCATCCATGATTTGCCTCACAATTTTCTTTCAGGAAAACACCGATTCAGTCTGATCCCACAAAAAGTATGGCGTAAGGAGTGAAGGTGGCAGCCTTGCTCCTTATCGCATTACACCTGCGGTACTGTCTGGGTACGGCCAAGGTCGTGAAGCATCACGATATCATCCTGCGGATCCGAGCCCTTGCTGGTGAGGTAATTGCCGATCATGACGCCATTCATGCCGCCGGCGAGCGCCATGGACTGCAGGCTGCGAAGATTCAGCTGACGGCCGCCGGCGGTGCGGATCTGCGCCTTCGGCAGGACGAAGCGGAACATCGCAAACGAACGAAGGATCTCCAAGGGAGAAAGACGTTCATTGTGTTCATACGGAGTGCCGGGGATCGGGTTCAGCACGTTGAGCGGCACCGCATCGATGTGCATCTTCTTCAGGTGAAATGCCATTTCCACGCGCTGATCCAAAGACTCTCCGAGCCCGAGGATCCCGCCGCAGCAGACACGGATGCCCGCCTTCTGGGCGCGCGCTACATTCTCCGCCTTTTCCTCTGCGGTGTGCGTGGTGCAGACCTCCTTGAAGAAGGAAGGCGCGGATTCGATATTGCAATGCAGACGGTTGATGCCCGCCTCCTTCAGCTGGTACGCCTGCTCCTGCGTGAGGAAACCAAGGGAGCAGCATACCTCGATGCCGACCTCCTTGCGGATCCGACGGATCAGATCCAGGATCTCCGCAAAGTCCTTCGGATTTCTCTGGTCACGGCCTGCCGTGACGATATCGAAACGGGCAGCCCCGGCTTTTTTCGCTCTCTTAGCCGCTTCGATGACCTCTTCCTCCGGAAGGAACTGATAGGTCTTTACCCCTGTGTGATAACGGGCAGACTGCGCGCAGAATTTACAGTCCTCCTGACAAGCGCCGCTTCGTGCATTGATGATCGCGCAAAGATCGACGCTGCGGCCGGAAAACTTCTGACGGATCTTATCCGCACACGCCAGAAGAAGCATCGTATCCTCATCCTTCGTGCGGATCAGCGTCCTCGCTTCCTCTTCTGTGATCGCTCCGCCATTCAAAACCTTTTCCGTCCACTTCAAAATCTGTTCGCAGCTGCTTTCCATTGTAAAACACTCCTTTTGTAAAATCCTCCGGCCGCCTAGCCGGGTCTTGCCTTTGTCATACCTTACGTGTCATACGTAATAGAAATATCCGTGTTTGACAATGGGAATATTTCTATGCATTTGTTGATTATTGCTAGGGAAACACTGATTAAATCGTTGTCAGATTTTACTCTTGAAATTTTATACATGGCGAGGAATAACCTGACGCGAATAGCGAGCTATTTAAGGAAGGTTACGACGAAGCCATGCATAAAATTTCTTGTGGAATCAGACTCTGCGATTTAATCAGCGTTTCCCCAGTTATTGGGGAAATCGGAAGTGAGGGCAGAAATCAGATATCAGACCTCTGATTTCTAATCCCGAGTCCCTAGTCACCAGTCCCCAGTCACTAGTCACTAGCTACTAGCCACTAGTCACTCTCAAAGTTTCGGTGTCGTCATGGAACGTCCGAGATCCTCCGTCATGCGGATATCCTCTTTCGGATCGCGGCCGCCTGTCGTCAGGTAGCCGCCCACCATGATACCATTCAGCCCACCTGTCAGCGCATACGCCTGCAGGCTTCGCAGGTTCACCTCGCGGCCGCCGGCGGTGCGGATCAGCGCCTTCGGCAGGACGAAACGGAACATCGCAAACGTGCGGAGCACCTCGAGCGGCGGCAGACGCTTATTCGTATAGAAAGGCGTCCCCTTCACCGGATTCAGGATATTCAGCGGTACCGAGTCGATATGCATCTCCTTCAGATGGAAAGCCATCTCCACCCGCTGATCCAGAGACTCACCGAGCCCGATGATCCCGCCGGAGCACACGCGGATCCCCGCCGACTGCGCCGTATGAATGATATCTTCCTTATCCTCCATCGTATGCGTCGAGCAGATCTCCGGGAAATAGGAAGGCGACGTCTCGATATTGCAGTGGATGCGCGTGATGCCCGCCTCTTTCAGCTGAAGCGCCTGCTCCTTGGAAATCAACCCCAGCGAGCAGCATACTTCGATCCCCACCTGCTCTCTGATCTTCTTCACGATATCGATGATCTCCTCGAACTCATTCGGATTATCCTGGTTACGGCCGGAAGTCACCAGAGAGAAACGGACAGCCCCTGCTTCCTTCGCCTTCTTCGCTGCCGCCAGGATTTCTTCCTCCGGCAGAAGGCGGTACACCTTTGCCCCCGTGTTATACCAGCCCGACTGCGCGCAGAACTTGCAATTTTCCTGACAATGCCCGCTTCTTGCATTGATGATCGCGCAGAAATCCACCGCATTCCCATTGAACTTCTGACGAATCTTATCGGCCATCGCCAGCAGCAGCATGGTATCCTCATCCTTCGTGCGAATGAGTTTCTTCGCTTCTTCCTGTGTGATTTCACCCCCATCCATGACCTTCTCCGCCAATCTGATGATTTCTGCACAAGCACTTTCCATGATGATTCTCCCTTTCCTTTATTCCTTCGGGCCACTCGCCCCTTTGAATTGTTACCTTGTAGGTAAGTATAGAATAAACAATCGGATGTGTCAATCAAGAAAATGATTGTGGTTGACAATAAGGGCGACGGATAGGCTACCGGCGGCATGCAAGACAGAGACGCTGATGTCTCCTAGTCTCCCAGTCTCCTAGTCCCTAGTCCCTTAGTCACTAGCCACCAGTCACTAGCCACCAGCCACCCCATGCACCACAAAACCCCTGACCGGAAAAATTCCGATCAGGGGCTTTACATGTGATTCAGCATTCCTTAGTCAGGCAATTCTTAGTCGATCGTGATCTGACGAGACGTTTCTGCTGGTTTCTCTTCTTCCTTCGGCAGTGTGATGGTCAGGATGCCATCCTTCAATGCCGCTTTGATACCTTCCTCCTTGATGCCTTTCACCGTGAACTGACGGCTGAAGGAGACAGAAGCACGTTCGCGGCGGATGTAGTGATGCTCTGTATCATCGGCATCCTTCTTATCTTCCTTCTTCGCACCCAGAGACAGGATCCCATTTTCATAAGAAATATGGATCTCTTCCTTCTTGAAGCCCGGCATATCGCAAGTGATCTCGTAATGATCCTTCTTATCTTCAATATCGACTTTCGGGACAGCGGTGTAATCCTGATACACCGTCGGCATATCATCATCAAAGAAGTGATCCAGAACCGTATCGCCAAACAGACCATCAAATGGAATCAAACTACGCATATCAAAGACCTCTTTCTTTTTATAATTTTCTTCAGGAGCCCTTTTGGTTCTCCCTTGAACAACTATAGTATAGCACTTTTAGCACTCATGTCAATAGAGTGCTAAAATATTTTTGATTATTTGATTTAAGAGAATGAAAATGCGAAACAGCGTCAGTGGCTGCGCCGATTTTTTAGACGACCACACTCTCATATCGACAGCCTTCCCTTTGCAAAGGGGCGGATAGGAGAGAGGCGGCAGGAAAGACAGATGAGGAAAGCGGAGAGGTGCGCGGCACATATGGGAAAAGCGTGAGTCCCTGACCGCAAATGACAAAGTTTTCTCGCTTCGCTCGGAATGACATGCGTGAGGGATGGATAGCTTCACATTGTTTTTCAAACCGCCGCGAGGATCCATCCTGCGCCTTTGGCGCGCCCCTTCTCTAAGGGGCTGCTCAGCGGGGAGGAGTTCCGTAAACCCAATCCCTGCTTTCAAGGCTCAGGGCTCTCGTGGCGGCTTCGCCGATTTTTAGACGATGCTATCCTCGTATCGTCAGCCTTCCCCGCAGGGATAATGCTATTAAGTTAAGGAAATCGTTAACTACGTAACGTCTTGCTTCCTCCTTCGGGGGAAGTGCCGAAGGCAATGGGGGCATGCCAGCGGCATAGTGTACTATGTTGAATAGTCCGATACTATAGATATTCCACCACTTTCATGCAATACCGCTGCGTAGCTCCCTCTCCCCTTCGGGGAGCTCCCCCGATAGGGAGCCAAGAACGTTCTGCCGCTTAACTTAATAGCATTACCCGCAGGGGCGGATAGGGCAGCGGCGGTATGCAAGACAGAGTCGCTGATGTCTCCCAGTCTCTTAGTCCCTAGTCACCAGTCACAAGTCACTAGTCCCTAGTCACCAGTCACCAGTCAGCTCGATACATTTGTGACCGTGATGGCGCGATGCCCCTCATGCTCTTCGCTTGTGTACGTGATCTGCACCGTCCGTTTGTACCCGCCATCTGCGTCCGATGCCGTAGAGGTCACTGTCCCCTCCGTGCGGGATGCCGACGTATCCGTCACCGTCACCTTGACCCGCCGTCCATTCACCGAGAGCGTGAATCTCTGATTTCCCATCACCCCCGCCTTCAGCCGTCCGAGCGCCACATTCGCTCCGCTCTCTGCCGCATACACCGAAGACAGCCCCTGCTGATAGAGGTACGCCTCCGATGCCGTGCGGGAGACGTAGTAGAGCGCTGCCGCAGACAGCGTCACCAGCATAGAAAAAAGAAGCAGCAGGCACAGCGTCATGGAGCCCTTCCTTCTATTCATAGCGCTGCCCCTTCCTGTAGAAATCTGCATATGAGAGAAGGCTCGTGCGGAAATGCATCGTCTCCCCCGACGAGCGATGCAGGAGCGAGAAGGAGATCGCGAGCGCGCCCTCGCCATTCTTGATAAAGAGCGGCCCCTCCTCGCAAATCAGGGCGTACTCTTCCTTTCCCGATGTCGTCCCCGTCACCGGCTCCGTCGTCATCCCGTACACATTGAGCTTCAATTTCTCCTGATCCAGAAAGAAACGATACTTCTTCTCCTCGCCCGACTGGTTATACGCGTAATAGCTGTAGGTATCGCCGGAAATCGAAGAAGCCGTCTCCCTCTTGAGAGCATTGCGGAGCTGCTCGGTCATGAAATCCATAGCATAGAGTCCCTCGCCCGCGATCCGCGAACGCTTCGCCATGAGGTCTACCGCACGGACCGCCTCCGTTGCGAAAGGATAGAGCGCTGCCGAAAGCGATGCGATCAGGAAAAGCGCGATCAGCGCCTCGAGAAGGATATATCCGCGCCTCTTCATGTTTTCTCTCCTTTCATCGCCCCGTCAGAGAAATCCCGCGTCTTTCTCTTTTTCTCCATTATAGCAAAAAAGACAATCCCGGTAGGGACTGTCTCATTTGCATTTTATCCTTAGAATACTTCTTTGATGACGATGGTCTGCTCACGGCTCGGGCCGACGGATACGATGCCGATCGGTACACCGATGAGCTTGGAGATGCCTTCGAGGTATTCCTTGCAGAGAGCCGGAAGCTCATCATAGCTTCTGATATCGGAGATCTTCTGTTTCCAGCCTTTGAAAGTCTTGTAGACCGGGGTGATCTTTTCAAGGAATTTCAGGTCAGCCGGATATTCTTCGACTTCCTTGCCTTCATATTCATAGCCGGTGCAGACTTTGATTTCTTCCATATCATCCAGAATATCCAGACGGGTGATCGCGAGGTAATCAAAAGAGTTCAGCTCTGCCGCATAACGGACAGCGCGAGTATCGAGCCAGCCGATACGACGCGGACGGCCGGTGACTGTGCCGAATTCATGCGCGGTATTTCTGAGATAGTCGCCTGTCTCATCGAGCAGCTCGGTCGGGAACGGGCCCTGACCGACGCGGGTGCTGTACGCCTTCACGACGCCGAAGATATTCTGCATGTTGTGCGGTCCGATGCCGGCGCCGATGCACGCGCCGCCAGCCGTCGGATGAGAAGAAGTGACGAATGGGTAAGTCCCGTTATCACAGTCAAGCATGGATGCCTGCGCGCCTTCGAAGAGGACATTCTTGCCTTCCTTCACCAGCTTCTGCACGGTGTAGTTCGTATCCTTGACATAAGGGCGGAGCTTTTCTGCATAGCCGAGATAGTCAGCGAGCATCTGCTCATAGTCGAAGCCTTCCACGCCGTAGAGCTTTTCGAGAAGCATATTCTTCTGATCGACATTGTATTTCAGTTTTTCTGCAAAAGTTTCCTTATCCATCAGGTCACAGATGCGGATGCCGATACGGTTGATCTTGTCGGCATAGCACGGTCCGATGCCATTCTTCGTGGTGCCGATCTTGCGGCTGCCTTTTCTGGACTCCTCCGCTTCATCGAGACGGATGTGGTATGGGAAGACCACCTGTGCACGAGTGGAAATCTGCAGATGCTTCGCATCGATCCCCTGCTTTTCCAGATTTTCCATTTCCTCCAAAAGGCTCTTCGGGTCGACAACGACG
The DNA here is from genome assembly GCA_934178345.1 of uncultured Dialister sp. Taxonomy (GTDB): domain Bacteria; phylum Bacillota; class Negativicutes; order Veillonellales; family Dialisteraceae; genus Dialister. Next base: position 56,601 of record CAKPQG010000014.1, read on the forward strand.
CCGGTGCCTACGATGCAGATGGTACCGGGATACATGATGCCGCTCGGCATGAGACGCAGCGGATACGCTTTGCCCCCGGTCACGACCGTGTGACCCGCATTATTTCCGCCCTGGGAACGGACGACTACATCTGCTTTCGCCGCAAGATAGTCTACGATCTTGCCTTTACCTTCATCGCCCCACTGGGCACCAATTACCATTGCTGTTGCCATGATTCATTCTTCCTTCCTGTGACGGAATTTTTTCCTCAGACAGATGAGAGAGGAAATCAAAATCTGTACGTCTTACATTTTTTCGCACAAGTACATTCTTATTATATCATATAGGGGAAGAAATGAGGAATGAGGAATTCGAAGTGAGTGACTGGTGACTAGGGACTAGGGATGAGTAGCTAGGGATTAGGAGACATCAGACCCTCATATCGTCATTTCGAGCGCAGTCGAGAAATCTTTGTCATTCGCGTTCTGGAGGTCAACGTTTGGAAATTCCAAACGGGAAACCTGCTATCCACTTCCCTTCGGGCATCACCATTATTTTACTCCGCGGCGCTTAGATCCTTCGACTCAGTTCTCATATTTCAGACAAGCAATTTTTTAACATACAACGTTTTTCTCCGCTCAGGATGACGAAATGCGCCGCACCACCATTTCGCATTTCTCATTTCTCATTCCTCATTCATCATTCCTCATTCGAGCCGAGCCTTCATCCGCCATCAAGAGGCGGCATTCCCCACGGCCCCTCTCCCACCTTGAACCCATCATGCATTATCTGTTACAATAGATAGGATAAATTTATATAAAAGTGTTATCGAAGAAAACCCCTGCCGGTTTGACGTTTTGAAAAACGCCTATGAGCATCACTCATTGCAAAACTCTACGGCGCATCTATATTTTTATGCCATACCACCATTTCGCATTCGATCAGAGCTTTTATTCACCATCAAAGAGCGGCACGCCCCATGGGCCAGCCATAGCCGCCAGTCACTAGTCACCAGCTACTAGTCACATTTCACACACAGAAAGGTCCCCCTATGTTCCTACATGAAATCATGAAAGGCGCCGATCCATCCCATCTCGCCTTCACCGGCGAAGTCGACGTCACCTACGGCGCACTCGAAGACGCCATCCACCGCTATCGGAATGCCATTTACGCACTGGGCGTCCGCGAAGGCGAGCGCGTCAGCCTCTACTCCGCGAACCGTGCAGAATTCGTCTACGCCTTCATGGCCGTCGTAAGCCTCGGCGCGATCATCGTCCCCGTGAACAACTCCCTCGTAGACCGCGAAGTCGACTACATCCTGAAAGACTCCGGAAGCACCCTCCTCATCACAGACACCCCCATGGACGTCTCCGTCCCTTCGATTTCCATCGAAGAGCTGGATGAGAAATCGCACGAACCGCTCCCCGAAGCCCCTGATTTCCCGAAAGCCCTCACCGAAGACGACGTATGCGCCCTGATCTACACCTCCGGCACCACCGGCAGCCCCAAAGGCGCCATGCTGACACACAAAAACCTCGTCAGAAACGTAGAACAATTCACCGCACGCATCATCTTCAAACCGGAAGACAAAGTCCTCTGCGTCCTGCCGATGTTCCACTGCTACGGCATGACCACCATCGTCCACGGCAGCCTCTACGCCCACTCGACCATCGTCATCCTGCGCTCGCGCACGCCATCGGAAATCATCAATACCATCGTGAAATACGACGTCACCATCGCCATCATGGTCCCCCCGATGTACAACCTCCTCGCACGCAAGGGCGACCCCTCCCTCATGAAGACCGTCCACACCTTCATCTCCGGCGGCGCCTCCATCCCGCAGCCCGTCGCGCAGGCCTTCTTCATGCGCTACAAACACCCCGTGCAGGAAGGCTACGGCCTCACCGAAGCCTCCCCCGTCGTCTGCGTCCTGCCGACCGCGAAGCCCAAGTACCTGACCAGCGGCCCCACCATCCCCGGCGTCGAAGCCATGATCTCCGTCGAAATGAACGGCCCCTACATCCCCGGCACCGTCGGCGAGCTCCTCGTCCGCGGCGACAACGTCATGAAGGGCTACTGGAACAAGCCCGAAGAAACCAAGAAAGTCCTCACCGAAGACGGCTGGCTCCATACCGGTGACCTCGCCTACATGGACGAAGATCGCTACATCTACATCGTCGACCGCCTGAAAGACCTCATCATCGTGAACGGCGAAAACATCTACCCCGGCGAAGTCGAAGACTGCATCTACGAAGTCGAAGGCGTCGGAGAATGCGCCGTCGTCGGCCAGCCCGATGCCCTCCGCGGCCAAGTCGTCTGGGCCTACGTCGTCATGAAAGAAGGCTACACCTTCGACGAAAACAAGATCCGCAAATACATGATGAAAAACATCGCCAGCTACAAGATCCCGAAACGCTTCATCCCCATGGACGCACTTCCGAAAAATGCCACCGGCAAGATCCTGAAACGCGCCCTCCGCGACAGCTAAAAAGACGCCTCCGCTTTTGCGGGGGCGTTTTTTGATAGATGGGATCCAGGGGGACTAATGACTGGTGACTAGGGACTAGTGACTGGTGACTAGTGACTGGTGACTAGGAATTAGTAGCTAGGGATGAGTGGCTAGGGATGAGGGATTAGACTAGAAGACTGGGAGACATCAGACTTCCGTATCGTCATTTCGAGCGCCAGCGAGAAATCTTTCTTGCAGACCGATAAACGATGCATGTGTGAAAGCAGAAATACGTAACACCAAGGCGTCGTTTCCCTGCCAGTTCTTATGGGATACTGACCGCAGTGCAAAGAAAGACTCTCGGCAACGCTTTCGATGACGACGGCACGAAGCGCTATCAAAATTCTGCGGCGCTTCATTATTTTTGCGCCGCACCACCCCCGCTGAACCCTCAGAACCTGTAAAACCTGCTCCCCCTCTTTCGCAAACAATCAAAGAACAGCACACCCCCGAACCTTAAAAGCAGGGATGGGGTTACGGAACTCCTCCCCGCTGAGCAGCCCCTTAGAGAAGGGGCGCGCCAAAGGCGCAGGATGGATCCTCGCGGCGGT
>CAKPQG010000015.1 GCA_934178345.1 uncultured Dialister sp.
TTTCCTTTTGGCCATTAAAAAAATCCCCCTAAAGCAGTTTGGTTATTTACCTTGTCTGCTTTAGGGGGATCATATCATCCGCGGGGAGCTTTTTTGTATTTGCCTTTTTAAATGCCAGCTATTTGCAAATGCATAAAAAGATATTCACTTTTCAAAGAATGTTAGTCATTATAGTTTAAAAGCTCGCTTCTCCAAATACTTGGAAAATCCATGCTACATATATAAGGACTAAAATTATGATAAAGGCAAGATTACCAATAATATACACCCGCAAGCTCCATGTCTTATTCACAACAATCTCACGAATAAAACCAAGCAACAGGGCAAGTAAATTAAAAAGGAACATACCTAAAATGGTAACGCCTAATAAAATTCGATAGATAGATGACTTGTCAATATTACTTAAAACTGAAGTTGAAAAACCGACTCCTGAGAAAAAGACTCCAATAACCGCAGCAAAAATAGCCAAAATAGAGACATACTCTTTCTGCATTTTATCTGCTTTCACAGTTGCCTCTTTAACACTGTCTTGCAAAGTTATGATTTTACTCTCATCATCATTAATCTGGGATCGTATCTTCTCAATTGATTCTTGGCCTGATACCTCTACGTCCCCTTTTTCTGAGTATTTAATCCGTGCAATATCCAAACTGATATGATCATACAGCTTCCGAATTTGATCAGAAATATCAGTAAGTTTTCCTTCATCATCAAAATTCTTAGCCTGGTATCCACAAAGTAAAATATTCATATTTTGTCCTAAAACATCAATACTTCCTTGATTATCACCATCATTAATTTGTGTAAGAACGCTAAAAATATCTGAATAAAAATGACGGAACCCCTTTTCGTTATCAGGAGCATAATAAAGTTTCTCCAACCTTAAATAGAAACTACTTCGTTTCTTTGGTTCTTTTAATATTTCCTGGTCAGCTGATAACTCCAAAAGGATTTTCCGGAATTCTTGCCTTTTTTCATTTAGATCTTGCAATTCATCCCTATTCATCTAGCTGCATTCCTCATCAATTCTAAAGGAATTACCTTGTGACTCCCCTGCCCATCCTGATAAATCAAGTTCCAAGGGCTTCCCTTACGATGCGATTCAGCTACTAGATCCCAAGGATCCATTTGCTTCTTTTCATCCACCACTTGATCTATAATTTCACTATGTGAAACTGAATCCACTTTATAACTGGACCATATAGGCATTGCGCCAAAGCCACAGAAATGATAATAAACAGCCGGAACAACAGGACCAAACTGCCATGCTTCAATATCATCGCTAAAGCAAGGCTTATCCAGCTTCTTCAAAAGTGCCATTTGCACAAAATAAAGTATCTTTTGTAACTGCAAATTACTAATCGGTGTACCACTTTTCACACATCTATTTACAATATACTTGGCAACCGTCAGTGCGCTCGACATTCTACTTCCCCCCTGCTGATATAACCTTTCCTCAATAATATATCAATTTGAGCTTTGATGTGTATCATCTTTATTTTATCATATTCGGTAAAGCCTTTCAGTATAAAAATCAGAAAACGCAAATTTTAAAATTTGCGCGTTAATTCTCAAAGTAAGTGCCGTATTAGCGGTAAAAGTAGCACTTACATGTAGAACCACCTTTTGCTAGACTTTAGATAGAGAAATCTTGCGCATGAAGGAGGTTGCATTCAAATGATTGTCAACAAAGGCAATAAAAGGTACAAACACCTTACCCAGGATGATCGAAACATTCTCGAGATAATGTTACAAAACGCTGCCACTTTCCAGGCCATCACCGCAGCACTTGGCAAAGATGCCTGCACAATCTCGCGTGAAGTCCGTAAACATCGAACCCTTGTAGCCAATAAGTTCACTAATTACGATGAGCAGAATAACGTCATTAATGAATCCTGCCCTAAGCTCGAAAAGTCGCCCTATGTTTGTAACGCCTGCAAGAAGCGCCACAGCTGTCGGTTAAAGCGTTATCTCTACGTTTCACGCAAAGCACATGAACAATACAGGAACATGCTTCGTGATTCACGTGAAGGCATTCCTTTGAATAAAGCTGAGTTTTACGACATGGATGCAAAGCTTTCTGCTGCCATCCAGAGCGGACAGCATATGTATCAAGCTCTTCAATCTACCGGTGTAGAAATAGCCATATCCACCGCATACAAATACGCAGATAAAGGTTACTTCTCATTTACCAGCCTAGATCTTCCTAGAAAGGTGAAGTTTAAATCCCGTAAGAAGAAAAAATGCCCTACGTTCCACCTGCTTTCAAAAAAGGGCGCACATATGCAGATTTCCTTCAATACATTGAAACTCACGAAATAACTAACTGGGTAGATATGGATATCGTTATAGGCCGTCAGGGCGGAAAAGTCATTCTGACGCTGCTCTTTACCATCTGTAATTTCATGGTAGGCATTTTACTTGACTCCAAATCCGCACTTGCGGTTTCGCAGGAATTCAGGCACCTGCGTGAAAAATTTGCAGCAGCTCAAACTCCCTTTGAACAGCTATTCCCGCTGATCCTGACAGATAACGGCGGAGAATTTGCAAATATTCACTCTATAGAGTGCAACACCGCTGGCACTAGAGAGACGCATCTGTTTTTCTGTGATGCAATGAAATCGTGCCAAAAGCCACGTGTCGAGAAAAACCATACGTTGCTGCGGGATATTTGCCCCAAAGGAACCAGCTTCGATAAAATGACACAGTCGCAGCTAAACATCATATTCTCGCACATGAACAGCACCGCCAGAAAGTAATACAACGGCAAAACGCCTTACCAGTTATTTTGCTTATATCACGGGAAAGAGATGGCCGATTTACTGGAAATACGCGAGGTTCCCGCTGAAAAAGTCATACAAAGCAAAAGATTGCTTAAACTTCTGAATGTTACGGGCTAAAACGCTATAAGGGAGTCTGTTTCGCTGCCGCTCCATCCAGTGCAAGGACTAAAGGCCTTGCACTGGATGGAGCGGCAGTGAAAAACACAAATTTCAGCGGCGAAATGTCAACTTGCCCAAATGTATCACAAAGTTTTCATTGTAATTTTAAGAAAAAGCGCGTCAGGATTTCTCGAATTAACTGCATGCAATTTTACAGTGTTTCTAAAAAACTCGATTTAGAAGCGCTTCTTTGTGATGTAAAAAAATAGCTTAAATCGGACAAAAAACATTGCAAAAGTGCAGTTTTTAATCCCAATTTCATTCAAAAAATGCAAAATTCTTCGATTTAATGCAAGGTCTAGTTAGACTTGCAGTCACTGTGAGATTTTACGTTAGACTTCAAACTTTCCGGCCATCTCAAAGCTTGAGTAAACCACTCTTTGCTTCCCAGCAGCATCTTCATATTCAGACGATAATGAAATGGCTTCTCATTTTTATCCACCAAATAATGGGCTTGCGGTATTTTACTCAACCGACTTTTAATCGTAACACGAGTCTTATGCGTAGCTGCCATCATCTGATCCATCGCCTCTATGATCGCCTGCTCCGGCATAAGTCCCTCATGCTTTACCCGATTTGTCTGACTGGTAATTTCCACAGGAGCTTTTCTGAAAATAATTCCATCCGGTGCATGCGCTGGATTCTCCTGTACCACCTCTGCCAAAGCAAATGAATCATAGAAATCGCGAACATCACGACAAGTAGAGAAAGAAGCCCCCTCATGATTCAAAATCCGAAGATACTGATCTACTTACCTTAAAGTCTCTTTAATATTTCGATTGTCTTCTTGATCCCACTTTTCAAATCATCGAAAGGATACCATCCAAGCCTTTGCAGTTTTGTCGAGTCCATGACTCCAACTGTGACTTTGGAAAATCCTTTTTGCTCCATTGCATCAGGTAAATCAAAAGCCACCTTGCGACCATTCAGGCTGGCAATATATTGAGTAATGTCTTTCAGCAACATGTCTGTCTTAACATCGGCAATATTATAGGCTTCTCCACATTCTCCCTTAAGCAGGCAGTAAAGCAGCCCCTGCACCACATCACCTACATAGCAGTAAGAAAACTTCTGCAACCCCTGGCTTTTGAGAACTATATCCTCTCCTCGAACGCCATTCATCAGGAACTGGCTCATAGCTTTGCTGTCATCCAGACGCATAGTCGGACCATAAACACGAGACAAACGAGGTATTACTATATTCATGCCATATTTAGAAATATAAGCATTGCACAGTGCTTCTCCTGCTCTTTTTCCTTCAGGATAACATGCACGCACCTCATTGCAGTCAATATAACCACAGTACTTCTCATCAAAAATATCATCCGTGTGAAGTGCCTGCCCATAAATTTCTACAGATGAGAGAAACAAAAATCGTTTCAAATTATGATTTCTACCATATTCAAGAAGATTGTAAGTTCCTTCCAGATTTGTCATAAGCGATCCAACCGGGTCTGAAGCATAAAGCTTCGGATGTGTATTGCTGGCAGCATGTATAATATAGTCAATTTCTTGTTCCAGTTGAATAGGCTTATTGACATCCATGGGTAAAAAGTGAAAATAGTGGCTATCCCAGTAATCATAAAAACGTTTCTTCGCTTTACTTTCATTTCTTCCAAAAGCATAAATACGACAATTCAGATGATTTAGTTTATTTTTAGTCATCAATGCATCTACTAACATTGTCCCAATAAGTCCGGAAGCTCCAGTAAGAAGCAATGACCGGTTTCGTAACTTGTCCCATGGTAAATTCACACTAACTATATTTAAGATATCTTTCTTGTATAATTCAGATTTAATATACATCATTGTCTCCATTACTTCAGCCAATCAGCCTTATCCAAATGTAAATAAGCTTTGAAAAGTTCTAAATCATCTTTCGTTGTCAATTTGATATTCTTATCAGATCCTGCCGCAAAATGCAGACGAACCCCCAGTTCCACCATCATAGTATTGGTATAACTAGACCCATAAATGCCTATTTCCTTTTCAAATGCCTCGTGATATTTACTGTCTAAGAGATCAAAACGATACGCCTGCGGTGTAGATACACGACGCAACGTTTCCCGTGGAATATATTTCACAGTAGTCTCCGGCTGGTCTTTATCTACAAGAAAAATCTGTTCGTTATAAGGCATGGATGTGACGGCATTTCCATACTTTTGACAGCAGTTTATTACATCAGAAAGGACCGACGGCTCTACCAGTGGACGAATCCCATCATGAATGATTATGATATCCTCATCATTTGCGCATCCTTCCAGACTGAACACACCATTACGGATAGATTCCTGTCCGGATTCTCCACCTGGAACAATGCCAATAAGTTTGGTAATATTAAACTGGTTAGCATATGCCTTGACAACATTTTCCCAGCCCTTGATACACACCACAACAATTTTATCAATCATGGGATGGTTTTGAAATCCTTCCAGTGTGTAAATTAAGACCGGTTTATCATACACATTAATAAACTGTTTAGGAATATCCTGCCCCATCCTATGACCAGAACCGCCGGCAATAATTATTGCTATATTCATGTTTATCCTCTTTTCAAAATCATCTAAGGTCAGTTGTAAAATGAACTTGAACCGTTAATCAAAAAACCATAGTGAAGCTTCATGTTAAAATGGTTTTGTAGAAATCATCAACAAAGGAGCAATCGCTATGGATCACGTCCATTCTAACACAATGGAGAACGTACGTACATCCAGCCGCCATCTTTCTTTAGAAGAACGTGGCATGATTCAGGCTCTGCATCGTCAGTGGCTTTCCCTTCGCGACAACGCTGCCGAGGTAGGATGTGCTCATACGACTGTTTTCTATGCGCTTCGGCGTGGAACGCCGGAGCGAAAAAGCAAGCACGGTCGTGCCCCTCAGTATATGGCAAAACGAGGTCACAAGGCGTACGCAAAGAATCGCAAAAACTCCAGGAAACCCTCTAAAATCGACCATGACGGCTGCGATCCGTTCATCCAATGGATGGTAGAACGAGTCCGTCTGGAATGCTGATCACTGGATGCTTGTGTTGGCTATGCCAAGCTGCATAAGCTGTTTATACCGGAACAGATCCCCTGTACCAAGATGTACTTTACGCATCCGTATAGCTCGTGGGAGCTGGCTCAGAACGAACGCCACAATGGCCTACTGAGGGATTTCGTCCCCCAAAGGCATGTCCATGGAGCGGTTCTCTGATGAGGATGTCCTGAACATTGCAGATACTCTGAACCAGCGCCCACGTCGTGTTTTAGGCTACCATACGCCGTCAGAGCTATTTGATGCATTTCTCGATGAAGTTTATGCTATTGAGTGTGTTTCTTGATTATGAGTGTTCAAATTCAACTTGCAATTTACCAGAAAATATTATATATCAAGCAAGACGAAAAATTAGCAAGAAAATGTTTATCAATCTGTACCCTTCAGTACTGATAAACAACTTCTTATTTTAGCACTTACTGCCCATACTAAGAATAAGCAGACAACCCCATATACGCCACATCCTACCCATCCTCCAATCAGCAGATTCGAGATATAAAATAGAATAGAAACAATTGCTCCAGCAAAAAGTCCGAAATACCTTACCTTGGGCATAACTCTGCTTAAAGCTCTAATAGTTAATCCCATTTTAATAAAGCTTTGCGCGACGATTCCCCCCAACAACAAGTCAAGAGGTAACCTAAAATACCAAACCATAAAGATGCATATCCACGTAAACAGAACAGCTAAGACATTAATGGAAAGTAGATTTCTTTCTTTCCGAATGACCTTCAAAAAGTTACTCCCTATGACAGAAAAATTTGAATCGAATAGAGTCATCGGTAAAATAATCGTTAGGTAATAAAAACTTTCACCATATTGGGGAAGCCACCACTCTAATATGCGGACTCCTGGATAATAAAGGCAAAACAAGACTGCCAATAAAACGATTAGTAATAAAGATAATGCAGAAAATGATTGCTCCAGATTTTTTTTAGTTAATCTTTTTAGTAATGGGAAAAGAACCACACTGGCTGCACCAGTAGCCGTAATGGCTACGCTGGAAATACTAAACGCCAGAGACACCTTACTGAATGCTACTATTCCCCATTGATCCTCAACCGCAAATCTAACACTGGCAATAACAATAAGTCCAACCATATTTGAAAGCAGCAAAAACATTCCAACAGAAATATTAGAAACAGCTTCCTTCAAACTCACTAACGGGTTCATGAACTGTCTACCAATCAATCCAGGTGCATTATGCAAAGAAACGCATAGCGAAATACATCTGGCTCCACAATCTGCCAGGATTAGATACCGATAATCGCGAACTCCCAAAAGCAACATGGTAACAATCATGAAAAAAGATGAAGTCGATTCGCTCATGAGGGAAAATGAATATTCTTTTATCATTCCTGTCATCTGGAAAATGACTGAAACTAAAGTGCGCGGTAGTGAAAGAATCAAATCTAGAGCTATGACTGCAAGAATATAAATCTTATTGTCATCCAAAAGGAAATGCTGAGAATAAAGAAAAAGAAGAACAGCCCATACAGTCCCCATTCCAATCAGCACTAAAAACTGAGAACGTAAAAGTCTGAAATCTAATTCCCTATAATATTTTCCTCCATTTTTTAAATAAATTCCATCAACAAGCCCCAAATGACCGAATGCAATAAAAAATGTATAAAGAAAATACAACTGCCAATATCCGAAATCTTCCACACCAATAAGTTTGGGTAGAATGAACACAAAAGACGTCTTAATGAGTAGGTTAACAATATTCAGTAAAAAAGAGTATGAAAAATCATGAGTGAATGTAGCAAGAAATGAATGAATTTTCCCTCACCTCTTAATCTCAAAACTTAATTTTTTGCAACTTCTAACTTTTTGACCTGATGATGTAGTATAAATCCAATTCCCAATAAAACACCAAAACAGTAATTCACATTCAGTGATGTAGTAATGCCGCCAGCCAATATTCCGGCTAGAGAAATTAGATAAAAGGATAGCAAACTTTGAATTCTTAAATACTGCTTATTATCACGACTTCTCCTTAGAAATAATAAAAAGAAATATGCAAGATATACTGCAGGAAAATAATAAAGAAGACATCCTAATAAACCGATCTCGCAAAGTCTGGACGTATATTCTGAAACATCCGGAAATGATGCTTTTAAAGCGCCATTTGCATGAAGCCTATCAAGCCACATTTTTACTTCGCTGCTCTTAGTTGCATCACTAGGTAATTTATCTGGAATATAAGCTGCTTTTAGCCCTTTTCCCACTCCTAAGATAGGATGATTCATCCAAACCTTTAGTTCAGCTTCCATCAGCGAAATTCTTGCTCTATTACTGCGTTTGTCTTTGCCAACAGCTGATGCGATATTCTCAGAAATATAGTTTTTACCTGCATTTTGAACTAATGTCCCCATGTCATTTTTGGCTTTGCTAGAATTATCTTTGTTAGAAACACTATGTTTACCTTCGTTTTGAACTGACGATTTTTTATCATTCGATTTTTTATCATTCTTAGCCTTAAGATTACCATTCATAGTTTCCATAATTACGCTAAACCCATTTTTTTCAATTTGAGTAAAGAACAAGCTTCCACCAAAAGCCATAGATCCTAGCAATAAGATAATCATTATTCTTTTCAGACTTTCACTATTTTTTCTATAAATTACGTAAATTGCAAGCAGTACTAACTCGCCCATAAACAAAAGAACCGCTGTTCTTGCCTGTGTTGCAAAAATAAGGAAATACCAAAAAAGCATAACCAAAGATAATGTTACACCCTTCGCAGACAATAGACCGCCTTTTTTTATTCGAAACCAAACTAACCAGAGCCAAGGTACAGCAAAAGCACAATACATACCAAAAAAAGATGGCTCTGGGAAGACACTTCGTACCTGATGTTTCCATAGCAGTGGTGGCCACCATGCATATGACTGTACTGCAGCATTAGTATTACCAATATAAGAATTATTTAACAATCCAATTTGGTGAATATATGGATTAATCGTAGTTAATATACATGCCGCCATTTGATTTCCCATCAGATATGGAAGCTCTATTAACTCATACAAAAAGATAATTCCAAGGCTACAAAAGATTCCCTTAATCATTAGTTCAAAACATCTAGTCGGTCGGTTCCGATACCATAAATAGATCAAAAAGGATCCACCAAATAGCCAAAACACATCAAAAAATACATTCTTTAACCCTTTAAAAATCAGCCACAGTCCTACCCCTGCTTTCGATATATTTTCAGAATGAAATATTTCCATTGCATGAAGTAAACGAGCAGGCAAATATTCAACGCTTGAAAGAAGTTGTTCATAGTATGGATAAGATAATACGCCGGATATTACAGAAAGCGCTAAAGTCAAGGAGAGAATTCCCAAGTACCATTTGGCGTTCAAAAAAAATGCCTGGGATTCAAGATTTATACTATTGTTAATTAATATATCTCTTTTTCCTGATCTATTCCAGACATAAAGCATCAGTATCATCCCAATTCCCAAAGGGTATATAGCAAACTCTTTCCCTGTCACTCCTAAAACCTCAAAACTAATTGGTTTAGGGATAGGAGCAAATATCAATGTGCCTATCAGTAATAAAAATAAGACATCAAATGCTCGCTCATATCTATTTAGCATAGGCGGCCTCCCTTTACATACTTTAGCTAACTATTGCTATTATAGCAGTGTTAAAATATAAACAAAATGCTTCTAATATAAGATATTCATAATTCATATATGCAGATTTATTTCAAACGCCTTAATCTTAGTTATTCTTGATTATAGATCTAATTTTTCAAAAAGATGTTGGCAGACATTCCTGCAATATCCACCGTTTCTTAATGACTGTGCATTGAGGTATGAGTTAATTGATTCAACAGTGCTTTGGTAATCAATTTTCTCTTGAAATATTTTTGCTAAAATAGCATATAATTCTTCCTTATTTTTCGCATAAGTTTCATGCAATACAGACATATACGCTGGATCCATATGACTATTTTTACAATAATCTTCCAGGTCATAAAAATAAAAAATAATAGGTCTGTTAAGCAGAGCAAAATCTCCAATAACGCTGGAATAATCAGTAATTAGCATACCTACCTTTGCCAGTGACTTCTGAATATCCGTAACATCTGAATCGTTTAATACCCGGATATTGGGTAAACATTTCTCCTTACGAACTTTAGTCAAGTAATGCGGTTTAATAAATAAAGTATAGCCATAATTTTTCAACAAGTCGTTTAACTCAGAGAAAGTCAATAAATCGTTAATAATTTTCTCCAGCCGAATCTGACCTTCTTTATTTTCACGAAACGTAGGCAGGTACAGAATTGCCTTCTCCGCAGGAAAAGGCTTACCATTTTCATCAAATAACGCATCATTCCTTGGCTGTCCGGTTAATATTATTGAGTTTAACTTTGCATTATACTGTTGTCTGTAAAACTTTTCTCTTGCAAATTGTGATGTTGTAAAAATATAGTCTGTATAGGATAAATCGTATATAGCATGCTTCAGCCCTTTAAGTTTAGCTTTTAAAGTATTCTGATTATCTAATTCCCTCAGTTCATTTTTAAAGCCTACTCCATGAAAAAGAGCACAAATCTTTGCTCCATTCAGGTATGGGTGCATGCCAAAATCATTAAGACTATTAGTAAAGAACGCAACTCCCGCCTGTCTAAGCACTTTTCTCGCTAATTCTGTATCAGACAGATAGACTTCATATCCTGCATGCGTCAGCATATCAGTTATCTCGGACTTTGCTGTTATCCAGACCGCACGAATAGAAGGATAATTCTCATTTACATATTCAAAAAGATATTTTGCATTGTCTGCGTATTTATTACCACCCCAGCATCCAAATACCCATAAACTCATATCTCTTTTATGATTCTTATGCATCCAATACAGACTGGCATCTTTTGCCCAAGTCATCATGTCTACAACTTTTTTCATTTCTTTTCCTTTTCTAAGTTCATTAAAATCTTGAAAAATTTACCTGCCTTCACATAAAGCGCATCCTTCATATAACAGAGCCATAACTTTCGAAAGCTCTTTGGCGTATGATAATAGTTTTGAAGAAAATTCTCATTTTTCCTTAAATACTTATATGTATTCCAAAACTCATAAAAGGCTGCTTTCAGCTTATGCTGTAAAATAGAATTCTTACGTAAAATCATGTTACGAGGAAGGTTAATCTGAATAGCGGACGAATCATAATAAATGGAATAACCTGCCGCACTTACTCGTGTAAATAGGTCCGTCTCTTCGCGGAAGGCATTCCCCTTATAACCCACGTCAAAATGTATGGAATCAAAGATCTCTCTTTTTGCCAAAACGCAGGCGGGACAAAAGGGAACGGTCTGAGGCGAATCACAATCAAAGTCAAAATTGATATAAAAAAGTTTATTAATATCCAGGGCATTTTGAACAGACCTAACCTGTCTGCTGTTTTGCAGAATAAACTCATTTATATGTTTCAACTCCTCTTGATTATGCATATATAGAGCTTTGGCACCCACCACATCAGCATCATAAGTAATCAAAGTATTATACAGTTTCTGAATGGTATCCGGAGTAATAAAAGAATCATCATCTCCCAGATAAATAAACGGATACTTTGCATGCTTTATTCCTTCATTTTTGGCTGCGGTCTGTTTGCTGTTACGAGGCATTCGAAAATAACGGATAAAAGGATATTTCTCTTGCAGCTGCATTATTACTTCACTGGTATTATCGGTTGAACAGTCATCCACAATAATGATTTCTCCTACTAATTCCTGAGCATAGCTGGGAATTGTATAAGATAACAAGTGTGCTCTATTATAGGATGGGATAACAACGGAAACGCATTTCATGACCAATATCCTCCCTTAAGCAGCACATTCCATTCGGAATGTAACTCCTCGGGATATGGTCTGTTTCCTTTCTCTACCAAGAGCAAAAGAAAAGATTAAGAGGTTATACCCCCCCGATAATTATTTTCTAATTTTCCTTTATTTATCAAACGCATAATTACATTGCACATTTCTAAAGATGCATTACCATTTTCGTAAGAACCTAACTCTTCATGGTGCTGTCTAACCTTGCATCCATAATCATGCTGATCAAAATTTAATATGTTATTCTTCAACTCTTCATTCCTTTCTGCCAGCGGAAATGGCCATTCATCAATCGGAGTATGGAAATTTCTTTCCTTCTTATAATTAGACAAATCGTTGGCATAGATAAAACATGGACGCCCGGTAAAAGAAAAATCCCATATGCTGGAAGAATAATCAGTTATGAGGACATCAGATGCAGCTAATAGCTCCTGCATATCCACATAACCGCTCACATCTATAATCCTATCATCTCTATTTGCTTTAGAGAAAATATCTTTTGCAAGATGTGGATGGCTGCGCACAAAAAGTACAAAAGGTTTCTTAAATCGTAACTGTAATGAGCATAATAATTCATTTACCTCCAAGTCTACTACCATACCGTTATCTCTAAATGTGGGTGCGTACAAGACTATTCCAAAATCTGGTTGTATTTGATAGGTATTCCGAACCAATGATGCAGCCTTCTGCATACGCGCTTCATCAAAAAAGATATCATTGCGAGGCATACCAATTGGTAAAAAAGCAGCCTTTGTCCCAGTATCATCCTTGAATATCCTAGTGAATTTTGCGCAGGAACTTACAATATAGTCAACACGCTGCCATGCTTTTTCAGCACGGGCTAACTTCCACTTATTTTTCATACTCTTGAATACTGTATCATTCTTTTTATAAGCACCGCCACCATGCCAGGTCTCAATGAAGGTCTGCCCATGCCGTTTATACAGCCAGCTCGGTAAGCCGCTATTGAATATAATGACTGATGCTGTATAAAAATGATAAAACATGGCAAAACTATTCTTTTTGACAACTTTTACACCTGCCGGATAAGAACGGTCTTTAACGCTGTGTGTTTCCCATACACATATGATTGGTAAATGTTCTTCCCTGATTTTTTCATCAATATATTTAAGATTACAATAGTAATGTCCATTAAAAGGATAAAGCAGAATCTTATTTCGCTCAATAGAAAAAGCCTTAAATATATGTAGACCTCCTGAAATTGAAAAAGACAACATGGTCTTGAGAAATTCATATACTTTATTCATGCGAAATTCGCCTCTTCCTATTAACTTGAAACAGATGATTATCAAGCCATTTCAAAAATGGAGTAAACACAATGACAAGTGCCCCGGTAATAATAGCAGAAATAACAAGATAATGATAATTATGTCCTTTAAAATAGGGCTGCAGCAAAATCATGGGTAATCTCATTAAGATATAAATTTCAAATAGATGCTTACCCATCAAGGCCAAAATCGAATTATTAAATTCAAATTTCATAGTAATCAACACAGTAAATAACGTAAATAAAAGCATCCAAACTTCATAAAGATAGAAATTTGTCTGGTACTTTCCAAATATGTATGTCCCTGCTCCACAAAATATTAACGTAAACAAATACGGCCAGCTAGCCCAAGATGCAAAGAGAGTCTTTTCTAACTTGTCCTTATAAAGGGCAAAAACCATACCTAAGGGGAAGCATAACAATGTATTATACCAATATGGCTGTTTATATAAAGAAATCAGATATCCTGCTGTAACCGTAAGTAACGTAGTAATAGAAATCTGTAAAATATATTTATCCGTTCTATAAATATAAAAGACCGCAAAGCAAATTATCCATAAAACCAAAATAGCAAAAATGTACCAATTCGAATTGCCAAAGCCCCCCCCATCCGATAAAACCTAAAGCGATTGCTTTTATTGAAGGGATTCCATGTTTCCAAATAGATATCATCAAATAGAGAGATACTGCTACATCAAAATGAATAAGCGTGCTAAGTATGCGGTGGGAAGGAATCTTTTTAATGTAGGGCATTCTTTTTTGCATGATCGAAACCATTAGTCCATATCCGGAATAGAAAAGAAACAATGCAACTTCGAATTGATTAACATAATTCATAAAATGTATATACGGAATATCGAGATAATTATTTAGCTTCACATACTGTGAAAAATGATCCATAAATACAATCCCAATAAAGAGACCTTTAATCACATTACAATGATACTTATCCAAATAGTTTTTACAATAGCTCTTTTTATAAAACCTATAATTGGAAATCAATAAGAGACATAGAATGAGCAGAAAATATATCATAATTTCTTCCTTATACCTAAACCATAGTCATCATATATAGTCAGGAACTTTTATACTCCTATTATACATAATCAGGATAGTACAATTTCTTATAAAGTCTAGCTGCATATTGATCCGTCATTCCTGCAATATGATTAGCAATCGTCCTTCGAAAAGTCGGATCATCCTGCAATGTTTTTATATCTATTTTCGACCGAGAATAATTCGAAATATTATTATCTCTACAAAGATATTTACTTAGGACGTAATCAGGAAGCTCCAACGGATGCTCAAAGAATGCTCTAAAAATATGACGGATAAAATACTCAGCCTTGGCGTCAGCTATACTGACTTCTTCCGAAGAAATAATTTTATCTACCATCCATTTCATCAGCTCTTTTTCCATGGATTTAATATTATCACTAAATTCAATCAGCAGGACTGGTGATTCTCTGAATTCTTCCAAACTCTTACTACAATGCAAAATATTTTTAGAAGATTCCTGACATACATCTTCAATCAAAAAGCCAACTAAATTTTTAATGATTTGCGACCGTGTTTCATATGCTAAACTTGATGCAGCCGGATTGATTTTAACCTTATATTCATTGATGCATTCTTTTACAAGAGGCATATTAATCAAAGGACTAAATTCAATGATTCCACTGCGAACACCATCTTCCAAGTCATGCGTACATTGTGCTATTTCATCTGCAATTGCCACAACCTGTCCTTCTACAGTAAATGATGGCAAATTTAAATCAATTTCATCCATGTTTAAATCTGTGTATACAATAAAATTCTTCCCCTGGTTTCTCTTAACCTTTGTGTGCTTTATAATACCCTCTCGGACTGCCAAAGTTAAGTTAATACCGGTGTATTCACTACATCTGGTTTCTAGATGATCAATCACTTCCAAAGACTGAAAATTATGTTTGAAATTCTCTTTAATTGGCTCAATGTTAGCTTCAGGCATTCCTTGCCACAGGATATCATCTAAAGTCCTCTCTCCTACATGCCCAAATGGTGTATGCCCCAAGTCATGTCCTAATGCAATCGCTTCAATTAATTCATCATTAAGCCCTAACACTTTGCCTATTGATCTGGCAATCTGGGATACTTCCAAAGTATGTGTTAAACGATTTCTATAATGATCTCCTTTATTAGGATTAAAGACCTGCGTCTTATGCATCATTCTCCGAAAAGCTCTGGAATGAATAATACGATCTCTGTCGCGTTGAAATGGATCTCTACGGCACATAGTACTTTCGGGCGGTTCTTCATAAATTCGATGAGTCAATAATTCATCGGCATTACATGCTATATATTTATTCATTCAACGCCTCCATGAATAATTCATATATCAAAAAATCTATCTATCTCTAAATATTTGTTACGATAAAAATCACTACATTGACACAATTCATCACATAAACGAAGAGTAATAGGAACTTGCTTATCCAATTGTTTCACAAAGTATTTTAATCTCCAATATGCCGAGTCCCATTTTTGTTTATATTTTTCCTGTTTCAATAAATCATCAGGTAAACAATCAAGCACAATCCCCTGCAAGGTATTAAATGACACCTGCTCTTGATTATGAAAGGTAATACTTTGGCCAAAATTCCCATAACGAAATCCTGCTCTAAGATCCTCAATATTGGTAAAATAATGTTCATTTTCATTGAGCTGAAAAGAATTTCTCCAATAAATGGGATTTTTCCGAGTAATTGCTATATGGCAAGCTTCATATATGACCTTATTGGAAAATACAAATAACACAGGGCCATATTGATTGGCATTATGTGCCCTGTTATGAATATCACAACTATCAAAAAAAATATCATTATAAATTCCATATTTTACATCAATTCTATCACTGCTTTGTGCCGTCTGAGAATATCCTCTTGCTTCCATTTTCTGCCGAGAAAAAAGTCCTTTATGAACTAAATAAGAGCATGCCGTTCTCACAGTATTCGCATGATATAAATGTGTGACATTATGATCATTTAGAACTGTCATAACTTCATCTTTAGTATAAAATTCACTACACATAAAGACTGCTCCTTTCTGATTACGGTTAATAGCATAAGTATAACTGAACAACTGGCATGTAACAATAGATAGTAATATTTGTCTTTCTAAATAAAATATTATCGTCTCTGTAAAAGTTACACCAAATTTTCCAATATTCTCTTTATGAGTTTCTTGGCTGTCTCAAAAGTGTAATACTTATTAAAAAGATTCTTGTTTTCTAAGGCAATTCGCATCAATTCTTGTTCACCTATCTCTGAAAATTTACGAATTACCTGCGTAAACTCAGCCACAGTATTTGCCCTGCGAATACCGCCTAATTTATCATCTCTTATAGCATCTTCATATCCAACCAGCGCTTCATCGCTTCCGGCAATAGGAAGCCCCATGCTAAGGGTTTCCGCAACTTTCACCTTCATACCAGCTCCAGTTGGAATAGGCGCTACCATTAAGCTGTTTTGTGGTAGAAAGTCTTCCAGTTCATTGAAGTCCGCCACCAGTCTGATATTGGGAGCCAGCTTTGTCCAGCGATAAATCTCATCTATGGGATTCCCACCAGCAATAATGAGCTGGAAGTCATCATTTTGAGCAAAATTTGGAAGCCACACCTGTTTTATCAGCATTTCTACTGCCGATACATTGGCACCATAACCTAAGCTTCCTATAAACGCTACCGTTTTCTTGGAAGTTTTTATTTTCAGGTTACGAGTATGCTCCAGGCATATAGGAAGGATATACTCACATGGATCATTATAATGATAAAGTTCTTTGCATCGCTTTACATCTCTATGTGTCAAATAGACAAGTCTATCACTATATTTTACTGCATCTCCCTCATCATTTCTCACGACATACTTTTCAATCGTTTTAAGGATTTTTCCTTTAATTCCCTTTTTCAGCGCAAAGTAGGAATCAACATAATCGTATTCAATATTGTCTACAAACGTAATAATTTTGATTTCAGGTTGTACCTTTTTTAATTCTTTAGCAATAAATCCCAACCGTGTGCGCCCTAAAAAGAGCACATCTGGGTGATATGACATGATTTTATCTTTATGCTTTATCCAGGTAAAATACATAAAATTGCTATGGCCATGCAGCCTGGCACTTTTATCCAGTTTTCTATTTTTAACAACATCTACATTCATTGCTTCCGGCATATTCTGCCCCAGAGAAATGACTCTAAAACTCGCATTTTTCTTCGCAGCATAAGCCTTAATCGCACTATAGTATTTCCGTGCCCCTAAGCATCCGCCGCCATGTCCCATAATGTTATTATCAGTAATATATAAAATATTCATCTTCAATCCTCTTTAAGTAAGAACTTCTTGAAAACCTTTCCAGATTCTGTTCCATTCATACTTTCCCTCTACTAGTTTTCTTCCTGCTTCAGCCACGCTCAGTGCTGCATTGTAATGTTCCAGTAAATAGTCTACCTGTCCGGCTATGGCTGAAGAATCATTCCTAACCCAGAGCTCTTGACCATCTTTAGCTTCAATTCCCTCTGCACCAACGTCATTAGTCACAACCGGTACGCCCATAGACATGGCTTCCAGAATTTTTGTTTTGATCCCGGTACCATACAAAATCGGAGACAAAAAAATCTGACTTTTACGAACATATTCCACCAGATTCTCCACTCGCCCGGTGAATATGACATGATCATTATCCTTATACTTCTCCCTGATATCACCGGGGCATTTCCCTATAACCATAAATTTCACATCATGATTAATTTTAGGAAGTATATCAGAAATAATCCAGTGGAGTGTATCTACATTTGCCGCCACTTTCAAATTCCCCACGTAAGAAAGTAGATTCTTTTCTGGTTCTCCAGTCAATTCCTTTTCCGGAACAGCATTAATCCCGACCGGGATGGTTATGGCTTTCCCTGGCTGTTTCTGATTGAGATAATCTGTCTCTACCTTAGAAACAAAAATAACCTTGTCATATAGCTTAGAGTAGTATATTTCAGCTTTAGCTACCAAATTTCTTTCTATAGTAAGGACAGCATTTCGCACCATCTGATTACCTATGAGCTTATTTATAATGCCTGGCAAGCTTCCGGCATACTGACCGGAAATATTAGATTTATACCTGGCGTGGAGCTGTCTTTCGTATCGAGCTGATAAGAGATCGTCCATATCCAGAACCTTCACCGCATGACTATGCCGGAAAGCATCATAATACATGGATGTACGGATCATGTCTGTAAAAATATAATCAGGCTGAAGTTCATCGCAGTATTTCTTAATCTGTTCAGAATTCTGCCTGCTGTAATACAAAGAGCACTGGATTGGCCATTTACGAGTGAGCAAAGTCTTCGTTGCCAGATTTTGAATCTTCTCTACTTTTCCAATAGGCTTAGCCAAGCGTACCTCTTTGATAAATTCAGGTTTTTTCTCTATATCTGCCTCTGTCTGCCCTGCTTCCAGAAAGGAGTAGATAAAAATATCACAATTATACTTTTCATGAATACCTTTGCAATAATAGTATAGGCTCAATTTCCGACCGCTATCCGTTGGCCAGAATAGTCTTGTCGTTACAAAAAGCAGCTTCTTGTTACTCATACTAGCTTGGTGAACTCCTTATTTGCCTTTGCATAATCTTCGGGGATTCCAATATCTATAAAATATCCATCACACAGGAAAGCACTAAACACTTTCGAGTCTACATATTTCTCCAGAAAGTCTTTTTCCATCATAAATTTAGCCTGAGAAATATCATCAAAAAGGTTACGATTCAGTATATATACCCCACCGTTGATAAATCCCTTCTCACATGCCTTTTTCTCTACAAACCGAGCAATCCTATAATCATCACCAAATTGGACTGTTCCATATCGTGAGAAGTCATGAAGCCCTTTCACTGCCAGTGTAGCATCAGAATGAACCTGCTTATGAAAATCAATCATTTTAGAAAAATCTACGCTGAAAAATGTATCTCCATTTAGCACTACTGCTACATCTTCCGTTACCTGCCGTAATGCTTTTTTTAGTGCGCCACCAGTAAGAAGTGGTTCGTCTTCTACAGAATAGGATAAAGAAATGCCTTTATAATGAGAACCGAAAAAGTCTTGAATTATTTCTTTCTTATACCCTACTGCCAAAATAGCATGAGTACAACCATTCCTATCCAATTGATCAAGTAAATAGGATAGGAATGGCTTACCGGCTACCGGAGCCATGGGCTTAGGTACATCATGAACTACTTTTTGCAGCCTGGTTCCAAATCCACCGGCTAATATCACTGCTTCCATAATGTATCCCCCACCTTGAAAATCTCATTTTCCACTGCCAGGCAGAGAGCATGATAAACAGGCAGATGAAATTCCTGCACTTTAAAGGTCTCCGTCTCCGGTACAGCTATGCAAATATCTGCCAACCTTCTGAGTTTTCCACCATCCTGCCCAGTCAGTGCAATAACGGTAAGCCCCATGGCTTTAGCCACTTCAGTCGCATAAACAACATTGCGGGAATTCCCTGATGTGCTGATGGCCATAAGGATGTCCCCTTTGTCGCCATAGCCAAGGACCTGCTGGGCAAATACATAGTCCGGATTCACATCATTGGCAAAGGCCGTGTTTAATCCAGATTCACAAACAAGGGCTATCGCGCGAAGCGGCATCTGAAGATGATTTCCTAAATCATAGCCATTCTCATATTTCTCCAGCTTGTTCCGGAGTTCTATTGGGATTGATCGATACTGCTTAAAGGATTTCATCAGCTCTCCAACTATGTGCAAAGAATCTGCGGCACTGCCTCCGTTACCGCATACCAAAAGCTTTCCTTTATACTGATACAGATGAATTAAGGATTCAGCAGCTGCATGTATATTATCTTCAATCGTCTTCAAAGCAGGGTATCTATTAAGTAACTCTATCAAATACGCTTCTGTCGTCTTTTTCATAAGTCCTCCTCAAAAATTTACAGGTTCTTCTTCTCTGTAATAAATGATGCGAGTGCCGCCTGTTTCAAAGGAAAATGGAACATGCAGAAGTTTTTCCAATGCTTTTTTTACGTAAGGCTTTTTATCTTTATCCACATAAAACAGCAAAAAACCACCACCTCCGGACCCCAGGAGTTTCCCTCCTTCTGCTCCTGCTTTACGGGCAGTGTCATACATAGCATCTATTTCTCCTGTAGAAATACCACCGGAAAGGCTTCTCTTGATTTGCCACGATTCATGAAGCAGCCGGCCAAATTCGGTTAAATTCCCTTTGCCTGTCAAAATATTCTGGGCATCTCCTACCATGCCCTTCATATCCTGCAGACGACGTATTTTATCTTGGAAATTTTCTTTCACCTTTTCCTGCACATCTGCTGACATATGCGAAAATCCGGTAAAGAACAGCATAAGGGAATCATTTAACTCCTGTTTCCGATCCCGTGAAATCACGAGAGGAATCACATGATATCCATCTTCATCCATATCAATTCTATTAAGACCGCCAAAAGAAGCTGCAATCTGGTCCTGAATCCCACCGGCTTCATCGCATAATATTCTTTCTACATAAATAGCTTCATCGGCCATTTTTTTCTTGTCCGCCATTTCTTCCTTTAAAGCATGAAAAGCATTCAGCATCCCCACTGCAAAGGATGAGCTGGTGCCAAGTCCTGTTCTCGCCGGAAGATCGGCATCATAAGCTAGTCGTATATGATGCATTTTCTGGTACTTCATACAATTCCGAATTAAAGGATGCCGTATTTCATCAATATCTGTAACTCGTTCGATGCGGGAATATACAAACTCAGAAGAGTAATCAAAGAACTTCGGCAAATGCCGTACCGTAACATAGCAATATTTATCGAAGGTAGTAGAAAGAACGCTGCCTCCATACTCTTCATAAAATTCTTTCATATCCGTTCCGCCACCAAAGAAAGACATTCGAAACGGAGTCTTAGTAATAACCATAACGCCACCTCAGTTGTTAATCAGGAAATTTACAGCACTTAATAGATTAGGAAACTGTTTATCTGCCAAGGGATTCAGATTTACAACTGAAATCGTACGAATCCCATAATTTCTACCGGCTTCTATATCGCTTTGACTGTCGCCAATCATCCAGGATTTAGATTTATCTACAGGAAAATCCTGCTCTGCCTGCAAGAACAAGCCAATATCCGGTTTACGACAATGACATGTCCCTTTTTCATGAGGGCAGACATAAATTCCATCTACATGGGCACCATGATTCTGTAATTCTTCTTTCAGGAAAAAATGAATCCTATTCAGGTCATGCATCGTCATTAAATGTCTAGCTATGCCTCGCTGATTCGTAATAATGACAACGTGCCAATTATGGTCATTCAGTAACCTAATGGCCTCAATAGTACCAGGTAAAAAATGGAATTCACTCCATGATTTTATATAGTCCCCCTCAGGAGCCTTTTCATTAATAACTCCATCTCTGTCAAGAAATACTGTCTTCTCTTTCATATTCATGCACTCAATACGCCCCTTTATGACTGAGGACAACCGCAATGGTGCGCCAGAGGAGCACGAGATCCAGCCAGACGCTCCAGTTATGCACGTACCAGCTGTCCATCTGTACTCGCTCGGGATAGTCGATATCACTTCTTCCGCTGGTCTGCCACATGCCGGTGATGCCGGGGAGGACGGAGTAGTACTCTTTGATATATTTCCCATACCGCGGGACTTCTTTCTGAATGATGGGGCGAGGGCCGACAAGGCTCATTTCACCTTTGAGGACGTTCAGGAGCTGGGGCAGCTCATCGAGGCTGGTCTTTCTAAGGAAGGCACCGCTCTTTGTGATGCGGGGATCATTCTTCAGTTTGAATTCTCTATCCCATTCTTCTTTCGCCGCCGGATCAGTCGCGAGGAGGTGGTCTAAGACTTCCTGCGAATTCGTACACATGGAGCGGAATTTGTAGCAGTTGAATTCTTTCCCGTCTTTGCCGACACGGCGATGCTTGAAGATGACCGGTCCCGGAGAGTCGTGATAGACCCATGCTGCAATGAGAAGAAGAATCGGCGAAATCAGAAGGCCGCCGCAGATGGTGGCGGCGAGGTCGAAGAGGCGTTTGGTGATCTGATTCGATGTGCGAGCGAGGTTATTCCGGATCTGCAGCACCATGATCTTCGCATCGAAGAAGGACTCGGCGGTCACATTCGACATAGGGACGGCGATGAGGTTCGGCACGACGCCTACATTTCTCACGAGGGTCTGTGCCTGATAGATAAGGGCGGAGAGCTGTGCCTGCGGGATGCCGGGGGCGGCGATGATGACGTACTGGACACCGGTCTCTCGAATGACGCGCTCCATGTCGCCAAATCCGCCTAAGATGGTGCAGGACTTATCGTAAGGCTCATGGTCTTCGAGGAAACCGACGATGCGGTAGCGCATGCCGGTATCATTCTGTATCTGGCGTGCCATGACTTCGCCGGTCTTTCCTGCCCCGACGATGAGGACGGGGATCTGGAAGGCTTCTGATTTCTTCATCCCTTTCGCCAGAATGACACGGAAGAGGCAGAGCAGGGCGAAGGAAATCGCGGTGTAGAGGATGACGTAGAAACGGGATACATCCCCCGCTACCTGCGCGAGGAACATGAGGATGATGGAGAAGACGGTGCCACCTAGGGAGGCTCGGAACAATTTTTTCATCATCTGGTAGATGAGCATGCGCTTCCCATAGAGGCCTTCATACAGAATAAAGGCCATGTAGACCAGCGGTACCCAGAAGTACTGGTAAATTGGTGCGATATGATAGGTGGTGTGGGTGATCAGGAGATTTCGAATGGCAAGGGAGAGTATCCCCGCCAGAACGAGGGCGATGTAGTCGCCGATGAGGTAGAGAACTGCTGCGCCGGAGGCGCAGGAAATAGAGTGGTGATGTTTAGGGTTGTTCATATGGTGGTTTATCCTTCGTGTTTTTTGAAGATGACAGACGTCAGATGTCGGACTTTTGACGTCTGATCTCTGATGTCTAACGTCTCCCAGTCTAAAAAAGGGGCGAGGTTCATTGTTACCCCCCCCCCGAAAAAATTTTCGTTTACGATATTTCCGTAAAGAACTGCTCGGTTTGTCATTTTCTCTGTGGCATTGTTACGCTCATATAATATCATATTTTGTTATAAAACACAAAAAAAAAGCCGCCGGTCTACAAATATTTTTCGACGAAAGATGCCGAGACATCAATCTGATATCTAACGTCTCTCACTCTCTCACCGGAATATCTTGGAAAGCTCATCATCCGTCAGATTTCCTATCCAGCTTTCGCCGACGGAGACGGTCATGTCGGCGAGGGATTTTTTCTTTTGGATGATCTCATTGATCTTTTCTTCGAAGGTGTTCTTGGTGATGAAACGGTGGACGAGGACGTTGTTCTTCTGGCCGATGCGGTAGGCGCGGTCTGTCGCCTGAGATTCTACGGCGGGATTCCACCAGAGGTCGTAGTGGATGACGTGGGAAGCGGCGGTGAGGTTGAGGCCGGTGCCGGCGGCTTTCAGGGAGAGGATGAAGAATCTTGCCTTCGGGTCGGTTTGGAAGCGGTCCACCATGTCCTTTCTCTCCTGAAGGGAGCAGCCGCCGTGAAGGAACATCGGACGTTCTCCCAGTTTGCTCTCGAGGAAATCGGCCAATTTGTCCCCCATGCTCTTGAACTGGGTGAAGATCAGGGCTTTTTCGCGGCTGGCCTGAATGCTTTCGGCAAGGTCTAAGAGGCGCTCGGCTTTGCCGGAGAGGGCGGGGTCCCAGTTGTCTTCTTTGGTGAAGAGGGCGGGATGGTTGCAGATTTCCTTCAGCGCGAGGATCATCTGCAGGACGAGGCCCTGGCGCTTGAAGAGGGAGGCTTTGTCTCCGTCTTTCTGCTCGCTGATGACGCGGAGGCTTTCTTCTACGGTCTGGTGATACAGAGCGGCCTGCGCGGGGGTGAGGAGGGTGTACTCGTCCTGCTCCAGCTTGTCGGGAAGGTCGCTGATGATGGTCTTGTCTGTCTTGAGGCGGCGCAGGAGCATGGGCGCGGTGATGCTTTTGAAGCGTTCCGCTGCTTTTCTGTCCTGCTCGTACTGGATGGGATTCGCATAGCGGGTCTGGAAGGTCTTCGCGCTACCGAGGTAGCCTTTGTTCGTAAATTCCATGATGGACCAGAATTCTTTGAGGCTGTTCTCGACGGGGGTGCCGGAGATGGCGATGCGGATGGGTGCTTTCATGCCGCGGACGGCCTGGCTCTGGGCGGTGTCGGGGTTCTTGATGTTCTGCGCCTCGTCGATGATGAAGACTTCCCATTTCTTCTTTTTGAGAAAATCCTGATCGCTTCGAAGAAGTCCATAGGTGGTAAGGAGAATGTCGGCTTTGAAATCTGCAAGGTCGCGCTTGGCGCCGTAGTAGAGGAAGACGGTGAGGGCGGGCGCGAAGCGGGCGATTTCTTCCTGCCAATTCGAGAGAAGGCTCGTCGGCACGACGATGAGTGCTTTTTTCTTCGCAAGGCGTCCTTCTTCGCGGAGCTTTTCAAGGAAGGTGATGACCTGGAGGGTCTTGCCAAGGCCCATGTCGTCGGCAAGGATGCTGCCGAAGCCGAGGCGGCTGTTGTTGTAAAGCCACGCATAGCCGCGCTTCTGGTAGGGGCGAAGTGTCGCACATACATTTTCCGGCAGCGCGACGGGCTCGCCCTCTTTCATGGAGGAGAGCAGTCGCTTCACCTCGCTCGTCATGGAAATCTCCGCGCCTTCATAGCTGCCCTCGAGGGCGATGCGGAGGAGTTCTTCCCCTTTGAGGGAGAGAGGACGCTGCCACATTTTTTCGAGCTTTTTCAGGTCTTCTTCGGTCACGTAGAGGTACTGTCCCTTGAAGGCGATGAGGGAGCCTGCTTTGACGGATAGTTTTTCGAAGTCTTCCGGGGAGATCCGCTCGTCCCCCAAGGCGATCTGCCAGTCGAAGTCGAGCATGTCTTCCAAAGAGAGGAGGGTCGGTGTACGCGCCGCGCCCTCTTCTTTCTTTTTGAGGCGGAGTGTCTTCTTCGGGCGGATGAGGCGCTGCAAAGACTTCGGCAGGATGACGCGCGCCCCCAGAAGGTGCATAGCCGGGATGGCTTCTAAAAGGAAGGGGGCAAAGGTTTCCGCCGTGAAGGAGATCGGCGTCCTGCCTTCGCTGTCCATATAGTCTTCCATGCCGGTCACAAGGGAGGAGAGCAGGTCGATATCCTTTAAGATCTGGTAGCGGCAGGCATCATAGTCATCCTTCGTGAAGACATCTGCGAGCGGCACTGCGTCCCCTTCGCTGTCCTCACTGTCTACGACCGAGAGGTCCAGATGGAAGGATTTTGTTTTCGGATCGTCTGACACGAGAAGCACAGGCTGCCAGCGGGCGGCGCTCAGGTGGAAATAGGACAGCCACGATGCGATGCCGTCAGCCTCAGGGTGCGGTCTTCCTGCCCGCGCCATCAGGCGGTCCCCCATGAAGAAGAGATCGTAGATGGGATCGTCTGCGAAATTTTTCTTCGCCATGTTCTGCATCAAGTGCGTGAGGAACAGTGACAGCGCGGCCTCGGCGGGCTCTTTTGCCAAGCATTTCTTCTCTCTGTACCGCGCGATTTCTACCAAGGCAGGTGTCACCCACTTCGAGAGAAGGCCCATGGCTTCTGCGGTGCCTGCATCCTGCTCGGTCGGCATCCAGCGGATGGCGAGGGCATTCTCATCCACACGCACCAGCTCCGGGATGGCATTCCCCGTCCGGAGAAGGTGTATAGCGAGCAGCACCACCTCGCGGAAGGCGCGCACGGTGTAAGAGCTGTCCTGCGCTTCCTCTTCCGTCATATCGAGAAGAGCCGCGAGGAAACGGCTCATCGGCCACCAGTCACCGCGATCGGTGTAGAGTTTCCCCTCGGAGAGCCCTTCAATCACGAGATGCACGGAAGAAACGGAGGCGAGCTCCAGGCTGTCTTTCCCGCCGCCCACAACGTAAATAGCTGACGAATCAAAGAGTGCTTTCTCGGCGACTTTTCTGACGCCCGCCATGGTCTTTTCATAGACGCGGCTGAAGCTGCCGCGCCCGTAGAAAGCGGGCGAGACGGGGAGCACACGCATCCATAGGGAGAAGAGACTTTTGACCTTCGTGAAATCTGGAATTTCCGCCGTTTCCTCTGCCAAGGGAAGTGCCACATCCTTCACGGGCTCGCCTTTCACAAGGTCATCCCAGCGGGGAATCTTGGCAGACAATTCATTGGCGATCGTGACATGCCGCTTCTCGAGCTCGCTGGTCAGCGACACGCCATGCAGGGAAAAGACTTGAAAGGGATCATTGTCGATGGCACGGCTCACTTCATAGATGACGGCCGCGATGTGCTTGCAGAGGTGCGCCCAGTCAGGACAGCTGCAATGCATCTCGATATCATTCATCGAAGAAGGGAACAGGGAAAGCCCTGCCTTTTCCGCAAGTTCCATGACCGCAGGTGACAGCTCCCGATGCAGGAGCTTCGTCACGATCGAAGGATGGCGCGATACATCGTCCAGAAAGGCCTGGACTTTGTTTTCCGGAAAAGGAGGAAGCGTGAGCGTGACATTGTAGGGCGTGCGCCGCGTCCCCTGCACCTTTGCAGTCAGTGTCTCACGCTTCTGATGCATGGAAATGACCGCGCCGCCTCGCGCATACACCCGCCCGCGCGGCAGGCGGTTCTCATAGTCCGCCTCTTCGAGCGCTTTCAGCCACTCACTCCCCCACCATGTATTGCCATATTGTAATTTCATCGTCTTTGCCTCGCTTCTGTGTATTTTTCTTTATTATATGAAATCGCCGCGATGCGGGCAATGGGCGTAACGGATGCCATGGGGAAGGGGGACCGCGTCAGCGGTGGATAGGGTGCTTTCGTAAACGGCATACTTGAAACGATCTCCCCCGCTCTTTTTCATACCGCTAGAACCCTATCCGGCTCGCTCCGCTCGCCACCTTCCCCACGCGGGGAAGGCTTTGATACAGAAATACCGCTTTCCTCACCCAACCTCCGCCCCTTCGGGGCACCTCCTTCCATAGGAAGGAGGGAGTGTCCACGCGAGCCCCTTCCCTTGGAAGGGGCTGCCGAGCACAGCGAGGCGGGGTTGGCTTCCTTTTGGGGCGGCGAAGCCGCCTCCTCTTTGCCTTCCCCATTGGGGAAGGGGGACCGCGCAGCGGTGGATAGGGTGCTTTCGTTAATGGCGCGCCTGAGACTATCCCCCCTCTTTCATACCGCCAGTGCCCTATCCGCCCCTTCGGGGCACCTTCCCCTCGAGGGGAAGGCTTTGTCCGTCGCTATCGGTTTCTCCGCATATACTTGTATTCGCTCTGACGACATAGGATTACGGCTTGCCGCGCTTGCATTCTGTGCAAATAAAAACCGCTCTGCGAGGACTGGCTTCGCAGAGCGGTTTCTGATTCTATTATTCTACGGTCACGGATTTTGCGAGATTTCTCGGCTTATCCACATCATTTCCTCTCTTGATAGAGGTGTAGTAAGCGAGGAGCTGCATCGGAATGACGGCGAGGATCGGTGCGATGAAGGGATCGACTCTCGGGATACGGACGGTCTCGGTCGTGTACTTCGCGATTTCTGTATCATCGACGAAGCCGATGCCGAGGACTTCGGCACCGCGGGCGCGGACTTCCTGAATATTGCTGTACATCTTCGCGCTGACATCATCCTGTGTCGCTACGGCGATGACCGGGGTTTCCGGCGAGATGAGGGCGAGGGTGCCATGCTTCAGTTCGCCGGCAGCGTAGGACTCCGCATGGATGTAGGAGACTTCCTTCAGCTTCAGTGCGCCTTCCATGGCGATCGCATAGTCGATGGAACGGCCAAGGTAGAAAATATCATTCGCCTTGATGAGCTTTTCAGCGACGTCTGCCATGTGTTCTTTTTCATCAAGCACGGTGTCGATCTGATCCGGCAGATCTCTCAGTGCGGTGGTGATCTTCTGGATGAGTGCCGGCTTCAGTATGCCTTTCAGCTGGCCCATGTAGAGGGCGAGGAGCAGGAGCGCCACGAGCTGGGTGGTATAGGCTTTCGTAGAAGCGACGGCGATTTCCGGACCCGCCAGGGTGTAGACGACATTGTCGGCTTCACGCGCGATGGAGGAGCCGATGGAATTCGTCACGGCAAGGCTCTTGGCACCGAGGCGTTTCGCTTCTTTGAGAGCCGCCAGGGTATCGATGGTTTCGCCGGACTGGCTGACTACGATGCAGAGGGTCTTATCGGTCGTGAGCGGACGGCTGTATCTATATTCGGAAGCGATTTCTACAGATACGGGGATCTTCACGAAGCGTTCGATGTAGTGCTTTGCGACGAGGCCGGCATGGTATGCGGTGCCGCAGGCGGTGATCAGGATGTGATCGATGCCGGAGAGGCATTCTTTCGTCCAGCCGAGATCGTCGAAATTGACGGAGCCGTCTTTATTGAGATGGATCTGTACGGTATCATGGACCGCTTTGGGCTGTTCATAGATTTCCTTCAGCATGAAATGCGGGTAACCGCCTTTTTCTGCGGCTTCCGCGCTCCACTTGACTTCCTGGATTTCTTTTGCAATCGGCTTGCCTTCGGCATCGAAAAGGGAAACGCCATCTTTCTTCACGATGGCCAGCTCGCAGTCGTCAAGGATATAAATTTTTCTGGTATGGTTGATGACAGCCGGGATGTCGGAGGCGATGAAATTCTCGCCATCACCGAGGCCGATGATGAGCGGATTGTCCTTTTTCGTGCAGATGATGGTGTCCGGCACCGCTTTGTCCATGATG
The DNA here is from genome assembly GCA_934178345.1 of uncultured Dialister sp. GTDB lineage: Bacteria > Bacillota > Negativicutes > Veillonellales > Dialisteraceae > Dialister. The sequence continues at coordinate 28,881 of CAKPQG010000015.1, forward strand.
ACGAGGCTGTAGGAGCCTTCGATCACGGAGAGGACTTTGCGGACGGTGGAGAAGAAATCTCCGTCATCCATCTTTTCAAGAAGGTGTGCTACGACTTCGGTGTCGGTATCCGACTTGAAGACATGGCCTTCATCGATCAGCTGCTTCTTGAGCGTCATGTAGTTTTCGATGATGCCATTGTGTACGATGACGAAATGGTTGTGGCAGTCGCCATGCGGATGGGCATTCCGATCCGAAGGCTGTCCGTGCGTCGCCCAGCGGGTATGCCCGATGCCGATGTGACCGGTAAGCGGATGTTCTTTCAGGGCTGCTTCCAGATTTGCCAGACGGCCTTTCTTCTTTTCGATGGAAATCGTGCCTTTGTCATAGACGGCGATACCAGCCGAGTCATAGCCGCGATATTCGAGGCGTCTCAGCCCATCAATCAAAAAGCGGGACGCTTCGCCGCTGCCCACATAACCTACAATACCACACATACGGTATTCCTCCTTGCGTATTTCTTTGGAATGCTCTGCCGCTCTGGGCCGCCCCTTTCCATCAGGGCTGTCTTGGCTCATAAGCCAGAGGATTTTTTGTTCTTATATGATATAAAGGAATTAAATTCTATAGAAATGCGGACCCCGCCCGCAACTATTCATACGGAGTTTATTATATCACATGTCATAAAAATAAGATATTCTTTTATGAACACGTAAAAAGGAGCATAACTGAGTTAAGCTCCTTCGCTACGTTTTTCTCATTATAGCATGGTTTGGAAGAGAAGGAAAGGGGGGGTGACTGGTGACTAGGGACTGGTGACTGGTGACCAGGGAGACTAGGAGACATTAGACTTTAGACTTCTAACTTATGACGTCTTATCTCATTCAAATCGATCCCAGCACAGATCCGATTTCCTGCATCTCTTCCATTTCAGAAAGGCCTGCCACCGCGGCGAAGACGCCGATCATCGCAAGGAGAAGAAGGAAGAGAAGAATCATCACATAGGGCGCGATGGCGATCAGAACGGATTTCCCGGTGGAGAAGAAATAATTCTCGCGGATCGCAAGGACATCAAGGACGAAGGTCCACACGCAGATCGCAAATGAGCCGATGCCTGAAAGGAAGGAAAGCCCCATATTTTCCGCCAGCGTGAAGAAGACGGAAAAGGCCAGCGGCAGCGATGCCGCCATGAATCCGGCGGTGATGCCCTTCGCGCTCCCTTGCCCGCCGAGAAGTCCGGAGAAGTAGTCGGTCACGGCACTGTGGACAAGGAGGGAAAGCCCCAGAAAGAGAAGCACGGCCAGAAACTCGACAAGAAGCCCCGGCCCTTCCGAAAAGGCGGACAGCACCGTCAGGAAAAGCGTAAAGAGCCAGAGGATCCCCGCTTCGCGAAGTCGTTCGCCGCGGGTGATGTCATAAAGCGCCGCCCGCGGTGTCACGATCAGCGAGTAGACAAGATCAAGAAAGGTATTCATTGAATTGCTCCTTTGGAATCAAATATGATGCGATCGGAAAGTCTTGGAGAGTGAGAGACATCAGACTTGTAGACGTTAGACTTTAGACTTCTGATATTCCTTAGTCTCCTAGTCTCTCAGTCTCTTAGTCTAATACTCCTCACTTTATCGTGGGATTCTCCCCTTCTACAAGGGCTTTCTTCATGCTCCCTGCCATGGATTCTCCCATGACTTTCGAGAGCTGGGCGGCTTCGCCGCGAAGGAGGGAGCGGAGTGTCACTGCGCCATTCGTATACGAGCGAGTCTCTATATGATCCACATCGAGCCCGCCACTCGAAGCAGCGTAGTTCAGCGCATCATAATAATTGCCCATGGCATCGACAAGGCCCAGATCCTGTGCCTGCCGGCCCGTCAGGATGCGCCCATCGGCGATGCTCTTCACTTTTGCCTCATCCATATGGCGTCCGTCCGCCACCGTCTGGACGAACTGGTGGTAAATGTCATCGACCATGGTCTGCAGCATCTCGCGCTCTTCGCCTGTCATCGGGCGGTACATGGAGAGGATATCCTTGTGCGCGCCGCTCTTGATCTTATCATTCTTGACACCGACCTTATCCATCAGGTCTTCGATATTGGTATAGTCCATGTAAACGCCGATGCTGCCTGTCATCGTGGCTGGAGAGGCGAAAATGTAATTTCCCTTGCTCGCCAGCCAGTAGCCTGCCGAGGCGCACATATCGCCCATGGAAATCACGATGGGCTTCTTGCTGCTGCGGATCTTATCCATTTCTTCCGCGATCTCCTGGGTCGCTCCAGTCGAGCCGCCCGGGCTGTTGATGCGGATCAGAATGGCTTTGGCCTGCGGATCCTTTCTGGCTTCCTGAAGCTGTCGCATGATTTCCTCAGAAGAGGAGCCGGAAGAACCGCTCAGCATCGAGTCCGTTTGCGGCCCGCCGTAGATCGCGCCGTCGATGCGAACGACGGCTACATAGCCCTCTCCCCGCTTTTCTTTTTCTGCTTTCCAAAGGGATGTGCTGCCCACCGAGAGCGCCGCTGCAAGGAGCAGGACTGCGAGAAGCAGGATCCATTTTCTTTTGGTCTGTATCGTCATAGAAATCGTCCTTTCATTTATTGGCTGATAGTTTCATTATAGCACAGGAGAGAAGGGGTTCATTGGTCAGAATCGGATCAGTGGTCAGGGATAGGGAGCCTTTATTGACTTGTGTTTTCCATGCTGCTTTCGGGCATCACTCTTTAAAAAATCGGCGCTCGCCTGCTGCCGTAAATCGCCTGCTTGAAACGCAATCCCCACTCTCTTTCATGCCGCTAGTACCCTATCCGGCTCGCTTTGCTCGCCACCTTCCCCACGCGGGGAAGGCTTTGCTGGGGGTATTGTTTTTCCACACATGCATGTATTTGCTCTGACGATATGGGGATAGCGGTGCTCTCGTATCGCAGCCTTCCCCATTGGGGAAGGGGGACCGCGCAGCGATGGATAGGGTGCTTTCGCAAACGGCGCACTTGAGACGATCTCCCCCAATCTTTTTCATACCGCTTTCCTCACCCAACCTCCGCCCCTTCGGGGCACCTCCTTCCATAGGAAGGAGGGAGTGTCCACGCGAGCCCCTTCCCTTGGAAGGGGCTGCCGAGCGCAGCGAGGCGGGGTTGGCTTCCTTGGGGGGGCGGCGCTCGGGTGCCCTCGTAAATTGCCGGCTTGAGACGATCTTCCCCGCTCTTTTCCATACCGCTAGTACCCTATCCGGCTCGCTTCGCTCGCCACCTTCCCCTCGAGGGGAAGGCTTTGTGCGTCCTTATTCTTTTTTCCACATATGCGTGTATTCGCTCTGACAATGCGAGAAAAGCGGCATTCCCGTATCGCAGCCTTCCCCATTGGGGAAGGGGGACCGCGCAGCGGTGGATAGGGTGCTCTCGTAAATTGTCGACTTGAGACGCATTTTCCCGCTTTCTTTCATACCGCTAGTACCCTATCCGCCCCTTCGGGGCACCTTCCCCTCGAGGGGAAGGCTATTCATATCAAGCGTTGAAGCCGCCACCACAAGTTTGAAAAGAGGGATGCGGGATTAGAAGCCGCAAGTAACTGGTGACTGGTAGCTAGGGATTAGTGGCTAGGGATTAGGAGTCTCAAGTGACTAGTGACTGGCACGCCATCTCATGGCATCACCATTATTTATACTTCGCGGCGCTTAGATCCTTCGACTCAGTTCTCCTGTTTCAGATCATCTATTTTCTAACATACGACGTTTTTCTCCGCTCAGGATGACGAAATGTGCTGCACCACCCCCTTTGAACCTATAGAACCTGCTGAACCTCTTTCGCAAACAATCAAAGACCCACGGGCTGACCCTGAAGTTTGAAAGCAGGGATGAGTAGCTAGGGATTAGGGATTGGGGATTAGGAGTGACTAGTGACTGGTGACTAGTGACTTGAATACCGCCTTCGGGCATCGCCCTATTTATACTCTGCGGCGAAGCCGCCACCTTCATTCCTCATTCCTAATTCCTAATTTATGCGAAGCTTTCATCCCCAATCAAGGGGCAGTACGCCCCGTAGTCTACCCCTGAACCAGAACAGAAAAACGCACCGCGAAATCATTCGCAGTGCGTTTTTACATACTAACCTGTTACGGCAAACCGTCGCTCATGAGATGCGCATAGTGCTGCTGGATCTTACGGGTGACAGGGCCGACTTCTCCATTGCCGATCGGCTTTCCGTCGATGGAGAGGACCGGGATGATGCCGTCCTGAGAATTCGTGAGGAAGACTTCTTCCGCATTCATCATGTCTTCGAGGCGGACCGGATCTGTCGCATCATCGATGGAGGTGACGCCGGCGGTCGGAGCGACGCGGGAAAGGACGAGGGAGCGTGTGATGCCGCGGGTCATGAATTCATTCGTGCCCGGGGTCCAGATGACGCCTGCCTTGACGATGAGGACATTCGAGTGGGTGGCTTCGGTCAGAAGGCCGTCTCTGATGAAGATGCCGTCGTAGCAGCCCTGCTTCAGTGCGTCCTGACGCGCGAGAAGGTTATCCACCTGAGAGAGGGAAAGAATGTCGCAGTGATGGCCGCGATCATCTTTCATCGTGATACACTTCACGCCGTCCTGCACTTTGGCAATGGCATCCAAGCTGATCGGTTTCGCGTAGACAAGGACATTCGGGCGCAGCTGATTTCTAGCCGGGATCAGGAAATCATGATCGCCCTGTCCGCGGGTGACGATGATCTTCACATAGCCTTCTTCGATGCCGCTTTCTTCGACGACGGTTTCCACGATTTCAGTGAATTCGTCCGGTGCTGTCACGGGACGAATGCCCAGAAGACGCATGGAGCGGTACAGACGGTCAGTGTGATAGGAAAGAGCAAACGGATGGCCTTTGTAGACGCGAATCCATTCATAGCATCCGTCACCAAACTGGAGTCCTCTGTCATCTGCCGCGATGATCTGGGAGAAATCATAATAGAAATTGTGATTGTAGTATATGGTAGTTTTTCTTTCTGCCATACGTCTCACCTCCGTAACAAATTGTTATTATTATAGCTTATGAGGGATATTACCACTGGGGCGTTCTGCCTCTTGATTGCCTGCGAAAGAGGTTCAGCGGGTTCTATAGGTTCAAGAGGTTCAAAGGGGTTGGTGCGGCGCATAAAAACATAGAAGCGCCGCGAAGATTTGAAACTAACGGTTTTCTCGTATCGCAAACCTAATCCCTAGCCACTAATCCCTAGCTACCAGTCCCCAGTCACTAGTCACTAGTCACTAGTCACTCGAGACTACCAGTCCCCAATTCCTGACCATTCATCCCTCACTTGCTTTTCAGCGCTTTGACCTTTTCAATGAGGAGCGGGAGGAAATCCTTCAGATCCGCTTCGACGGCGTAGTCTGCCATTTCCATGATCGGCGCCTTCGGGTCTTTATTGACCGCGATGACGATGTCCGCATTGACCGCGCACATGTGCTGCATCGCGCCCGAGATGCCGAGTGCGAAATAGATCTTCGGCGCTACGCCCTTGCCGGTCTGACCGATCTGGTGGCGATGCGGTTCCCAGCCGAGTTCTGCGATCGGACGGCTGCAGCCGACAGCTGCCCCCAGAAGGTCAGCGAGTTCATGGACCTTCGCCCATTCCTCTTCCGTGCGGATGCCGCGACCGCCTGCGACGACGACCTTTGCATTTTCGACCGGATGGCTGTCCTTCTCCCCTGCGATGATTTCCTTCAGCACCGTGCCGAGATCCTTCTCTTCGAGGGAAACGGAGAGCGAGATGACCTCACCCGTGCGGGAGGCATCGGCCGCCGGATACTTGAAGATACCGGGACGGACCGTACCGACCTGAGGACGGTAGTCCGGAGACACGATGTCCGCCATGATATTCCCATCCATCGCCGGACGCGACCAGATGACGAGCCCCTTCTCGGTATCTGCCGAAAGCTCCGTCACATCTGCCGTGACGCCGCAGACGAGCTCTGCCGCCAGACGCGGAGCGAGATCGCGGCCGAACGGCGTCGCGCCAAAGATGATGGTATCGGGTTTCTTCTCCAAGAGGAACGGCGCCAGTGCTTTCTGGTACGCTTTCCCATCATAGTGGGAGAGGAGCGGATGATCGATCACATAGACCTTATCCGCGCCGAGGGAAATCAGCGAGGATGCCGGATCCTTGAGATCAGCACCGATGAGGACGACCGCGACTTCTTCTCCCAGCTGGTCAGCCAGCACGCGGGCTTCGCCGGTCAGTTCACCGGTGACCTTCTGGATCTTGCCATTCGCAAGCGCCCCGATGACATAAATACCTTTGTGTTCAGAAAAATCCATTTCGCCCCTCCTTAGATGACCTTCAGTTTCTGCATAGCCGAGAGGAAGAGATCCACAGCTTCTTCCGTCGTCTTTCCTTCGATGCGGAGATTTTCTTTTTTCGGCGGCACGACCGGACGGACCTGACGGACCTGCGTCGGAGAGCCCTTCATGCCGATGCGCGCCGGATCGACCGGCAGATCGGCTGCCGTCAAATTTCCGATCTCCACTTCGTCCTTCTTGAGGAGACCCTTGATGCTCGGGTATCTCGCATGGTTCAGCGCTTCCGTCGCAGTGACGACCGCCGGAAGAGCAAGCTCGAGCACCTCGATATTCCCACCGATCTGGCGCTTCACGGTGAGGAAGCCTTCCTTCTCATAGGAAATGCCTACGGCTGCACTCACATCCGCGATGCCGAGCGTCGCAGCGATTTCCGGTCCGATCTGCGCCGTATTGCTGTCGATGGACTCCTGCCCACAGAAAATGAGATCGAATGTTCCCAGCTTCTCGATCGCCTTAGCCAGTGTGTAGCTCGTCGCGAGAGTATCCGCGCCGCCAAACGCGCGATCCGTCACGAGGTATACTTCATCAGCGCCCATAGCGACCGCATCCTTCAGGACAGCGGCTGCCTGCGGGGGACCCATGGTGATGACCGTCACCGTGCCACCCACTTCATCACGCAGCGAGAATGCCGCTTCCAGCGCATGGAGATCCAGCGGATTCATGATGCTGTTCGCATTATTTCTTTTCAGTCTTCCTGTGGTCGGATCGACTTCCATCTTCGACGTGTCGACGACCTGTTTGATACAAACCAGAAACTTCATAGTGTCTCCCTTCCGTGAGGTCGAAATCATGTGCCGCGCAGCACGAACGCCGCGCCACAGGGTAAAGGGTGTCAAAAGACGCGGCTCGCGCCTGTTGTCCCCATGATTTATATTTGCTTCAAGTATAGCATAAGTGAAACGTTTTTGCGTGAGAAAGTTCATAAACTTTGAGGCTTTTCCGTCTGCCGCCATCAAAAACGGCGAGCCAGCGGCTCGCCGTTTTTGATGCTGCTCTGTTTGAATGCGACTAATTTTTTCTCCCCTCGACCGATGCATTGCCGAGAAGTCCTTTCAGCGCTTCTTCGGCTTCTTCGGTAAAGTCGACGTAGAATTTCGGCACCATGCGGATCTCCTGCCTTGAGGAGATGAGGTGGAGAATGACTGGTGTGTCACCATGGTATTTCGCAAGGACTCTGGCGAGGGCGGCACTGACTTCGTCTGTCTCATGACGGGGATCGACGTAGAGGTGGACTTCATCGACAGGCACGCGGACGGTCTTTTTGAACTGGGCCATCGGGATGATGCTGTCGGCTAAGATCTTGACTTCTCGCTCATTCGACTGGACGCGGCCGCGGATACAGATGGGCGCGTCTTCGGTGAGGAAGGGGCGCGCGGCTTCCCAGACGGAGGGGAAGAGGACGGCTTCGATCTCACTTTCATAGTCTTCGATGGTGACGTAGCCCATGGGCGCGCCTTTCTTGGTGACCATGCCCTTCACGCGGGTGACGGTGCCGCCCAAGGTGACTGCCTTCCCGTCGTAGCGGCTGCCTTCTGTCTCAAGCTGGTAGATGGGCGTGCAGGCGGCCATCTGTTTCTTGTACTTATCGAGCGGATGACCGCTGACGTAGAAGCCCAAGAGCTTTCTTTCCCAGTCGATCTTTTCCTCCGCGTCCATGTCAGCGAGGTCGGGGTAGATGACGGATTTCTTCATCTCGTCCCCGCCGAAGAGAGACATCTGTCCGCTTTCCCGGTCGCTCTTCGTAGCGGCGACATCACTCATGACCTGCGGGAGTGCGGCGAGAAGCTGGGAACGGTTGTAGCCGAAGCCGTCCATCGCACCGCAGCGGATGAGGCTTTCACACGCACGGCTATTGAGACCTTTGCCTTCGACGCGCTCCAAGAAATCCGACATGGAGGTGAAGGGGCCGCCCTTCTGCCGGGCTTTGATGATGGCTTCGACGGCGTTCTCTCCGACGTTCTGGATGGCATCAAGTCCGAAGAGGATTTTATTTCCGCTGACGGAAAAATAGGCTTCGGAGAGATTGACATCCGGTGCGGCGATTTCCACGCCCGCCCGACGGGTATCGGAAATGTAACGGCTGACCTTGTTCTTGTCGCCATTGTAGCAGGTCATCATGGCAGCCATGAATTCGGCGCGGTAATGTGCCTTGAGGTAGGCGGTCTGCCAGGCGATCCAGCCGTAGCAGACACTGTGGGATTTATTGAAGCCGTAGCCTGCGAAGTGGACCATGAGGTCGAAGACGTAATTCGCCGTCTTCTCATCGACGCCGTTCTTCACGGCACCTGTGACGAAGGTGTCGCGGTTCTTCTGCAGGATTTCCGGCTCCTTGTGCCCCATGGCGCGGCGAAGCATGTCGGACTGACCGAGGGAGAAGCCGCCCATGACAGAGGCGATCTGCATGACCTGTTCCTGATAGAGGATGACGCCGTAGGTTTCCTTCAGGATGGGAGCCAGTGATGGATGCGGATACTCAATGGGGATCTCTCCGTGTTTTCTCTTGATGAAATCTTCCGCCATGCCGCTCCCCAAAGGCCCCGGACGGTAGAGCGCGACCATCGGGATGAGGTCTTCGAAGCGGTCCGGGTGGAGCTTCATCAGAAGATTCGTAAAGCCGGTGGACTCGGACTGGAAGACACCTGTGGTGTCGCCCGCGCAGAGCATCTCGCACGTCTTCTCGTCGACGGAAGGAATGTGATTGATATCGATGGTGACACCGCGGTTCGCCCGGATCATCTCGATCGCATCATGGATGACGGTTAGATTTCTAAGCCCTAAGAGGTCCATCTTGAGAAGGCCGAGCTGTTCGACCTGATCTTTTTCGTACTGCGTCTGGATGAAATCATCCGCGGTGAGCTGGATCGGCACGTACTCATCGACGGGCTTCGAGCAGATGACGACGCCGGCGGCATGCGTGCCGGAATTTCTGGAAAGCCCTTCGAGGTCGAGGCAGTGGTCGATCAGGGTGTGCACGGTCGCATTCGACTCATAGAGGTCTTTGAATTCCTTCGAGCCGTCCAGTGTCTTCTTCAGCGTGACGCCCGGGCCGCTCGGCACCATCTTCGCGATCTTGTCCACTTCGCGAAGGGGCAGATTCATGACACGGCCGACATCACGGATGACGGCACGCGCCGCGAGCGTACCGAAGGTGATGATCTGCGCCACCTGCTCGGCACCATATTTCTCCGCGAGGTACGCGATGACCTGCCCGCGTCCGCGATAGCAGAGGTCAGTATCGATATCCGGCATGGAGACGCGCTCCGGATTCAGGAAGCGTTCAAAGAGAAGATCGAAACGCAGCGGGTCGATTTCCGTAATGTGCAGGAGGTAGGCGACGATGCTCCCCGCCGCGCTCCCGCGCCCCGGCCCGATCGGAATGCCGTGCGTCTTCGCATAGCGGATGAAGTCCATGACGATCAGGAAGTAGTCGGAGAATCCCATCTGATTGATGACGCCAAGCTCATAGTCCAGTCGCTCCTGCTCTTTTCCCGAAGGCTGCGGATAGCGCTCAGGAATCGCCGCCTCGCAGAGCTTCCGTAGGTACGACTTCGACGTCTCACCTTCCGGCACATCAAAGGACGGGAGCTTATGGTCGCCAAAAGTGAACGTCACATGGCAGCGCTCCGCGATCTTGGCCGTATTCTCGATGGCGCCCGGATACTCGCCTAAGATCGCCCGCATCTCCTCCCCGCTCTTGCAGTAGAATTCATCATTCGGAAAATGGAAATGATAGGGGTCATCCAGTGTCTTTCCCGTGGAGATGCAGAGCTTGATCTCCTGGCTCTTCGCATCCTCTTTTTTCGTATAGTGGAAATCATTCGTCGCGACCAGTCCCAGCCCATACTCTTTTGCCAGAGACGCCAGCACCGGACGCACATCCGCTTCTTCCGGGATGCCGTGGTTCTGCAGCTCGAGGAAATAGTTCTCCTTCCCGAAGGTGTCGATGTAGTACCGGATCACCTTCCGCGCCTCATCCATGTCGCGGTTTAAGATCGCCTGCGGGAGCTCCCCTGCCACACACGCCGACATCGCAATGAGGCCCTTGTGATACTTGGTGAGGAGCTCATGGTCCACACGCGGCTTATGGAAATAGCCCTCCGTCCACGCCTTCGAGCAGATCTTGATGAGGTTCTGGTAGCCCTCATTCGTTTCTGCCAAAAGGATCAGATGCCCCAGCTTCTCCTTCTCGCCCTTCGCCCGCTCAAAGCGGCTCTTCCTCGTCACATAGACCTCGCAGCCGATGATCGGCTTGATGCCCTGAGCCATACACTCCTTATATAAGTAGACCGCGCCATACATGACACCATGGTCCGTGATCGCGACCGCCGTCTGCCCGAGCGACTTGACATAGGAGACCAGCTCCTTGATGCGGCACGTGCCATCGAAAAGGCTGTACTCGGTGTGGACATGGAGATGAACAAATGGATCCAAGGGAAACACCTTCTTCGCTTCTTTTTCTTTCGAATGCTAAGGGAATGCTGATGCAATCGCAGAATCAGTGTTTCCCTAAAAATAACTTTTTCTTATTGTATCATATTTAGTAGCTGGCCATTCATCCGTTCCTATTGGAAAAGTGCGTAGTGAGGAGCGCAGCCAGAGATTAGCGGGTTCTATGGGTTCAGCGGGGGTGGTGCGGCGCATTTCGTCATCCTGAGCGAAGAAAAGCGTCGTATGTTAGAAAATGGCTCATCTGGAACAGGAGAACTGCGTCGAAAGATCTAGGGAAACGCTGATTAAATCGCAGAGTCAGATTCTACAAGAATTTTTATACATAGCTTCGTCATAACCTTCCTTAAATAGCCCGCTATTCGCGTCAGGCTATTCCTCGCTATGCATAAAAATTCAAGAGTAAAATCTGGCAACGATTTAATCAGTGTTTCCCTAAGCGCCGCGAAGTTTTAACCGCGAAAGATGAAAAACCTGTGAACCTTTGAACCTTCAGCACCCGCTCCCCCTCTTTCGCGCGCAATCAAGGGGCAGCACTCCACATGGGCTACCCCTGAGTAACCTGAACCATAAAAAACCGGTGACCCGTCATCGGGAGAACCTCCCAGTGATGGATCACCAGTTTTTTAATCGATATTTCTCTACCTCTCCCAAAAACAAAATTCCCTCTGTAGAAATATCAATCATTTCTTCAGAGGGAATTTCCTTTGGCTATTTTACAAATCATTCACAGCCAACAACGAATACTATTTCTCCGCCTTTACGGTACGAACTCTTTCTACAGTAGGCTTGCCATCTTTGTCCTGATGCACTGTATCTACCGTGAAACGTTCCAGTTCCGGTGCAAATTCTTTCAGAATCTTATCCGACAGAGTAGCTCCTTCCAGCATGGCTTTGTAGAGCATGGTAGCGAATTCATAGCGAGTCATTGGACGATCCCCTTTGAATTCTCCATCGGGGTAACCAGTGAGCATACCATTGCCTTTCAAAGCAGATACATATTCATAAGCCCAGTGATTCTTCGGCACATCTGGGAAGAGCTGGAGCTTAGACGTATCCAGTTTCTTTCCTGCATTCACATCCAACAGAGCCGATTTCAGACCTTCCAGTTCTTTTCTGAGGTCTTTGATTTCCTTCGCCATAGCTACCTTGGAAGTAGAAACATGGTTGCCCTGGCCCAGCTTCAAGCTGACACCTGCATTCACCATATTTTCACCATTACCGAAGCTGCCGCCTACAGAGAACATGGTATCTTCATTCGGACGATAGTAAGCGCCGATAGCGGCTGCATTTTCGCCATTGTAATTGCCATAGCCTGCTGCGAAATCCCACTTGTCATCCGGATCGAAGTCCAACGGATGGAGCGCTGCCAAAGCGGCTGCACCAGCACCGACTTTGTTGATGCGGTTGCCCAATTTATTGATACTCTGGGCATTCTGTGCTACCTGCTGGTTGGTTGCAAAGAGCTGACTACCATTGACAGCATCCGTAGATGTGGCAGAAATATTTCCAGCAGCTACATTGGTGATTGTCTGATTTCCTCCATCAATTCCGTCTTTGGTTATGGATGGACCGTCTTTAATAGTAAGACCATCTGTGGTGATAGTTGTATTTCCTACACTCACAGTCTCTGCAGTGACTTTCGTGACATCAATCTCATCATTTAATTTCACTTGAATGCTATTACCATTAACGGAAGTGGAAATATTCTTTTTATCCCCATTGATACTTAATGTTTCTCCCGGTTTGACATCTGCTTTCTGGTTATCATCAGCGCCAAAAGAAGTGGCTTTCGTTTCGGTGCTAACTGTTACGGTATTCCCAGTTCTTGTACTTTCTGTTGTTCCTTGAGATGTACCTGTACTTCCGGTATTAGTCTGGTTCGTCGTTACCGTAGTGGTGTCTGTAGGAGTGTCTTTTCCTACTATATTGGTAGAAATCTTATAAGTGGTTTTTTCACCATTCGTTATTTTTTCCACCTTGATTCCTGTCCCTGCGTCAACGTCAATGGATTCCAATGCTTTTTTGAGCTGGGCCACATTCACTGCATCTGTGTCTTCACTTCCAGCTGCTACATTGGTAATCTGGCGAGTGATATTGTTCACCGTATCACCCACAGAAAAAGCTCCTCTTGTGGAAATCCAAGTGGATAGCGCTACATCTGGGATGGTATCCGGTGCAAAAGCTCCGCGTGCTCCTTTTTCGCTGCCAGCTACTCGATCCGCTACAGAACCTGCTCCGATAGCTACTCCTCCCACTGCTTCTACCTTCGCACCATTCCCAATAGCCACCGCATTATCTGCCGTAACATTATTTTCATTTCCCAAAGAAATCACATTTTTTCGATCCTTTAATGTATTGTGATCCCCCATGACGATAGTTGATTGGATATTCGTAGCTGTGTTATTAGAACCAATGATAGATGTATTGGTCGCATTGGTCACTTTGTTTTTGTAACCATTGATCATATCGTACTTGGAAACCGCACCGTTTTCCCCAATCAATGTATTCTTAACACCCAGTAGCTGGGAATAAGTTGCCCAATCCGCTTTATTGCCACCGCCGATAGCCATGACAGAACCGCCAGCAAATTGGTCAGACTGCATCGCCTTAATGATTTCTTTCTGCGCATCAGAAGCTGATGTCTTATTCCAATTGGTACTAAAAGTTACATCCTCGATAGAATTGGTTACTTCATTCCCGGTCCCCCAAACAAGGGATGCATTGGTATTCTGTGTCTTATTACCAAATCCTAGCACACTATTTGCTGTACCAGCCGCCAAATTGACTGACTTTGAAGACTCTATACTATTTAAAGAACCATAAACAGTTGCACCGAAATTCTGTACATCATAAAAAGTTGATGTTCCTCTATTGGAAGTAATAGAAAATGCCCCTGTTACGGTAGACATAGAACCACTATTATAACTGCTTGCTCCTAATGTGGTAGAATACACGCCATTATTCAGCGTCATTTTCTTTGCTGGACCTACCTCAATATCCCCTAATTTTCCTACATAGGTATAGTCTCCAACTATTACAGAACCGGTACGAGCCACTGTATTTTTCCCAATAGCAATTGCTCCTGCCAGCTTTGTTCCATCGGTTACTTTAGCTTTGGTGAAGAAATTACTTGGGGAAACAGCTCCTTGGTTAAAGTCTAAATAAGACTCTTTTCTACCAATACCATCTGGATTGCCACCATTCCAAGCATATGCATTTTCGCCAATAGCAATATAACCACTAACCGATCCACCCAATCCACCCGGATTGCCCATGGTAGTATTAGTTGATGCACCTTTTCCGACAGCAATATTCACATCCTCGTTTGCTGGATTGGTTGCTTCAATAGCCATACCGCCAAAACCGGTGAGCATCATGGCAGCCGCTACTACGGCAGTCATACTACGGACCCGTTTATTGCTTTGGCTATGATTTTTAGTAATTTCAGAAACTACGGTATAGCAATGTTTCGCTTTATTCCAAATGACTTTGTAAATATGATTCATGATATACCCTCTCTTTCAATGAATTCAGGGAGTAGGATAGGTTCGTAAAGATTAAGCGAATCCCTAAGCATTTATCCTTTTTTCTTCTGTTCTCGAATCACTTTTTGTCTAGCTCTATGCTGGGCTTCCCGACAGGTCTCACTGCAATAAAAACGTCGCCGATCCAAAGGGGCCGTGACAATGACATTCTTCCCACAAACTTGACATTGGAATTGTCGAATGCCTTTTTCCCTTTTCTTTTCCGAATGTTTCCAGTACAATTTCTCACAATGGACACAGCAGAATTTGAAACGGTTATCGGATGGATTATAGACATTGACCACTTTCCCGCACTGCGCGCACAGAAATGAACGAATGAGTACGGTTTCCTGCGTATGTACTTCATCCTTGGGCAGGCGTTTCCGATTGGCAGCTACACGGCAGGCTGGCGAGCAATATTTCTGCCAACTTTTTGTCGGAGTAAACTCTTTCTCGCACCATTGACATTTCATACCATACGCATGCCTCCCCTCCTACACACGATCCACTCCGGAAAAATTTCCTTTTCATGATTTGAGAAAATCTCTCTTTTCTCACTTTCCATTTTCTCCGCCTGTGAATAACTGTGCTTAAATTCTTATTTAGACAGTACCACCCCCCCCGGTTTCGTCAATGCCTAAACCAATTGATCACTACATTTTAAAATGCTATATAGGGAATGGGTATATTTCCGAAATAGCATCCATTGGAGCATTCCTAAAAAAAACTGGTGACTTGTGACCGGGAGAACCTCCCAGTCACAAGTCACCAGTTTTTTATCGAGGTTTCTCTACCTCTCCCAAAAACAAAATTCCCTCTGTAGAAATATCAATCATTTCTTCAGAGGGAATTTCCTTTGGCTGTTTTATAAATCAGTTATTGGATTCACAGCCAACAACGAATACTATTTCTCCACCTTTACGGTACGAACTCTTTCTACAGTAGGCTTGCCATCTTTGTCCTGATGCACTGTATCCACAGTGAAACGTTCCAGTTCCGGTGCAAATTCTTTCAGAATCTTATCAGACAGAGTAGCCCCTTCCAGCATAGCTTTGTAGAGCATGGTAGCGAATTCATAACGAGTCATTGGACGATCCCCTTTGAATTCTCCATCGGGGTAACCAGTGAGCACACCATTGCCTTTCAAAGTAGATACATATTCATAAGCCCAGTGATTTTTCGGTACATCTGGGAAGAGCTGGAGCTTAGACGTATCCAGTTTCTTTCCTGCATTCACATCCAACAGAGCCGATTTCAGACCTTCCAGTTCTTTTCTGAGGTCTTTGATTTCCTTCGCCATAGCTACCTTGGAAGTAGAAACATGGTTGCCCTGGCCCAGCTTCAAGCTGACACCTGCATTCACCATATTTTCACCATTACCGAAGCTGCCGCCTACAGAGAACATGGTATCTTCATTCGGACGATAGTAAGCGCCGATAGCGGCTGCATTTTCGCCATTGTAATTGCCATAGCCTGCTGCGAAATCCCACTTGTCATCCGGATCGAAGTCCAATGGATGGAGCGCTGCCAAAGCGGCTGCACCAGCACCAACTTTGTTGATGCGGTTGCCCAATTTAGCTACCTGCTGGTTGGTTTCAAAGAGCTGGCTGCCATTGACAGCATCCTTAGAGGTACTAGAAATTTCACCAGCTGCCACACCGGTAACTTTCTGATTTCCTCCATCAATGCCTGTCTTGGTTATGGATGGACCGTCTTTAATGGTAAGACCATCTGTGGTGATGGTTGTATTTCCTACACTCACAGTCTCTGCAGTGACTTTCGTGACATCAATCTCATCATTTAATTTCACTTGAATGCTCTTATCATTAACGGAAGTGGAAATATTCTTTTTATCCCCATTGATACTTAATTTCTCTCCCGGTTTAACATCTGCCGTCTCATTTGCCGTCTCATTATGATCAGCGCCAAAGTGAGTAGCTTTCGTATCGGTGCTAACTGTTACGGTTTCCCCAGTTTTTGTACTTGTACCATTTGTTATCCCTTGAGGCGTATCCGTATTTCCAGTATCAGTCTGGTTCGTCGTTACCGTAGTTTTGCCTACCGTAGTTGTGTCTGTAGTATTATCACTTCCTACTATATTGGTAGAAATCTTATAAGTGGTTTTTTCACCATTCGTTATTTTATCCACCTTGATTCCTGTCCCTGCGTCAATGTCAATGGAATCCAATGCTTTTTTGAGCTGTGCCACATTGACAGCATCTGTATCTTTGGTACCAGCTGCCACATTCGTAATTTGACGAGTTATCGTAGAAGTACCTACAGATACAGCACCTGCTGTGGAAATCCAAGTGGATCGCGCTCCAACTAGGCTGGTATCCGGAGCAAAAGCTCCGAGGCTGCCAGCTCCTCGATCCGCTACAGAACCTACTCCGATAGCTACTCCGTTCTCTGCTGTTACCGTCGTACCATTCCCAATAGCCACCGCATTATTTACTTTGATTGTATTTTTATTACCTAAAGAAATAACTCCCTGTAGACCATCTAATGTATTCTCATCCCCCATGACGATAGTTGATTTGATATTCTTGGCTTTGTTATTAGAACCAATAACAGTTGTATTTTGAGCATTGGTTACGGTATTCTTGTAGCCATTAATCATAGTTAATTTAGAAACATCCTGCGCTGTCCCTTTCAACGTATTCTGTACACCCAGTAGCTGGGAATAAGTTGCCCAATCCGCTTTATTGCCACCGCCAATAGCCATAACAGAGCCACCAGCATAGTCACTAGATTGCATAGCCTCAATAATTTGTTTTTGGGCATCAGAGGCAGATACTTGATTCCAATTAGGATTATTTAATTTTACTTTCTCGATAGAATTGGTTACTTCATTCCCGGTCCCCCAAACAAGAGAGGCATTGGTATTCTGTGTTTTATTGCCAAATCCAAGTACACTATTTGCCATACCAGATGCAGAATTGCTTGTAGTTGAAGATTCTATACTATTTAAAGAGCCATAAATGGTAGCACCAAAATTTTGCTTATCTTTTGTATCTTTATTACCAGAAGCAATCGAAAATGCCCCTGTTACGGTAGCCATGGAGCCACTATTATAACTACTTGTGCCTAATGTAGTAGAGTATACACCATTATTGAGCTCCATTTTTTTAGAGGGATCCACTTTTATATCCCCCAATTGTCCTTGGTATGTATGATCCCCAATCATTACAGAACCAGTACGAGCCATTGTATTTTTTCCGATAGCAACAGCCCCAGCTAATTTAGTTCCATCGGTTACTCTATAATTAAGAGGAAATCCAAAAATAGAGTCTCCTACGCCAACAGCACCTTGCTTAAAATCCAGCAAATATTCCTTTGTACCAATACCAGCCTTATCCCCATTGGGATATTCCCCATCCCAAGCATAGGCATTTTCACCAATAGAAATATATCCACTAGTGAATCCATCATGCCCAGGTTGTCCATTCCAAATAGCAAAATTTGCACCTTTCCCTATAGTAATATTGGTATCATCTGATGCTGGATTGGCCGCTTCAATAGCCATACCGCCAAAACCGGTGAGCATCATGGCAGCCGCTACTACGGCAGTCATACTACGGACCCGTTTATTGCTTTGGCTATGATTTTTGGTGATTTCAGAAACTACGGTATAGCAATGTTTCGCATGATTCCAAATGACTTTGTAAATATGATTCATGATATACCCTCTCTTTCAATGAATTCAGGGATTAGGGATTGGTAACTGGGGTTTAGGATAGGTTCGTAAAGATTGAGCTAATCCTAAGCACTTATCCTTTTTTCTTCTGTTCTCGAATCACTTTTTGTCTAGCTCTATGCTGAGCTTTCCGACAGGTCTCACTGCAATAAAAACGTCTCCGATCCAAAGGGTCCGTGACAATGACATTCTTCCCACAAACTTGACATTGGAATTGCCGAATTCCTTTCTCCTTTTTCTTTTTCGAATGTTTCCAGTACAATTTCTCACAATGGACACAGCAAAATTTGAAACGGTTATCGGATGGATGATATACATTGACCACTTCCCCGCACTGCGCGCACCGAAATGAACGAATGAGTACGGTTTCCTGCGTATGTACTTCATCCTTGGGCAGTCGTTTCCGATTGGCAGCTACACGGCAGGCTGGCGAGCAATATTTCTGCCAGCTTTTTGTCGGAGTAAACTCTTTCCCGCACCAGTAACATTTCATGCCATACGCATGCCTCCCCTCCTACACACTATCCACTCCGGAAAAATTTCCTTTGCATGATTTGAGAAAATATCTCTTTTCTCACTTTCCATTTTTGCCATCTGTGAATAACTGTGCTTAAATTCTTATTTAGACGGTACCACCCCCCCCGGTTTCGTCAATACCTAAACTAATTGACCGCTACATTTTAAAACGCTATATGGGAAATGGGTATATTTCCCGTATAGCATCCATTGGATCATTCCTATCCCTACATCATGAGTTGTTAGCTGTTTGCTGTTGGTTATTTGAATCACAACAAACAGCGTTTCTTTAATACCATCAAAAAAGAGGATGTGAAGAAATGAATTCCCATTTCTTCACATCCCCTTTTTACTTTGCTTTCATTTGGTTCAAGGTTCAGGGTTCAGGGTTCAGGGTTCAGGGTTTAAGGTTCTCGTGGCGGCTTCGCCGCCTTTTTTAGAAGATGGTATTCTCGTATCGCAGCCTTCCTCTCTAGGGGAAGGTGCCGGAAAGGGGCGGATAGGGTGACTATGGTATGAAAGACAGCTGGGATAAGGTTTCCCGGTCACTCCTATGAGAGCTGCAAGTCCCCCGTGGCAGATGGAATGCGAAAATGAGATGCTCGTTATTTCACATCGCCTTTTTTACTGCTCCTGGGGCATGCTGCCCCTTGATGGTGGATGAAATCTCTACTCGAATGAGGATTGAGAAATGGTGGTGCGGCGCCAGATCCTTCGACTCAGTTCTCACTGTTCTGCCTTTACATTTTCGAACATCCGACATTTCACTCCGCTCAGGATGACGAAATGCGCCGCGGAGGTTTGAAAACCAGGGAAACACTGATTCAATCGTTGTCAGATTTTACTCTTGAATTTTTATACATGACGAGGAATAGCCTGACGCGAATAGTGAGCTATTTAAGGAAGGCTATGACGAAGTCATGTATAAAAATTCTTGTGGAAGCTGACTCTGCGATTGAATCAGCGTTTCCCTAAATCCCCCTAAAAGTCTCGCACCTTTGGGAACATGCAGCACAAATCCCATCAATCAAACTGACGGTTACGGCTAGCGACACACTTGAAGGCCCCGAGAACCTTGCGTGAACTGAGCAACAAAAAAACTGGTGACCCATCACTGAGAGAACCTCCCAGTGATGAGTCACCAGTCACGAATCACGAATCTTAAAATTCACATTTCCAAAGGCCATGCAGATTGCAATATTCATACACCACGCCATGCGGCACATCAGCAAAGGCGGCTTTCGGTTCTTCTCCCGGTTTCAGATAGCGCACCTGGAATCCCTCTTCGGTCACCAAGGCGATCCACTGGATGTAATGGGTTTCCAACATAGGATGCAGCACTTCCCCCACTTGTACGTGAAGGAGATCCCCCTCGTGAGTCACCACCGGTACATGTTTTTCTCTGGCTCCATCACTGGTACCTGCTACCAACGGCTGCCATGTTTCACCGCAGCAAGAAATAGCCATGGCTTCGCCGGTTTTGAATACGAAAGAATCACAAGATGGGCAATAATAGATATGAAGTGTCATGATATTCTCCTTTCTCTGCCGGTGGCAGAAAAAATCAGGTGAACAGTGACTAGGGATCAGGGGTTAGCCCATGGGGCGGCTCCGTCCACTGATTATGAATGAGAGCTTTGCGCGAATTAGGAATTAGGAATTAGGAATTAGGAATGAAGGTGGCGGCTTCGCCGCGAGTATATATGGGGCGATGCCCGAAGGTGGGATTTAGTCACCAGTCACTAGTCACCAGTTACTTGCGGCTCCTAGTCCCCAATCCCTAATCCCTAGCCACTCATCCCTGCTTTCAAACTTATGTGCTACACTCTCCTGATAGTAATTCGTGTCCGCTTGATATGTTCGTGGTACAGCAAACCGCCAGTCGAGTCCCCTCTTGTATGATCCCCCAACGGGGTATACACACTAAAAATGATTTTCTTACCCGTCACAGATCACTTTATCGATATTTCTCTATATCTATATATTACCATATAGTTCGACATTTATCAATGTATAAAACATAATCGATAAGGAAACACTGACTCAATCGCAGAATCAGATTTCAAATGGATGAAATACCTACTGCTGCAACTGACGCCAGAGTCAGGCGTGGTGCCCACTTGAGACCTGAAGCCTTTAGACTCCAGATGTCAGATGTCTGATATCTGATGTCTAACGTCTGATATCTAACGTCTGATGTCTGATATCTAACGTCTGATGTCAGATGTCTAACGTCTTCCAGTCACCAGTCACCAGTCACTAGTCACTAGTTCTCGGCCACTACTTCTCCCATTCCATTTCCAGCAGGCGGAAACGGTGATCTGCGCTGTGTTTCTGCAGAAGATAGATATCCTTTCCCTGCTCTTCATTCTGCCGAAGCGCTTCTTCGGCCTCGTAGCGGATGTCATTCAGCTGCTCGTCATAGCGGGAGGCCTCGATATTCATCATCCGTTCCTGCAGGTCGGTGATCAAAAACTGCTGATAAATGACCATGCCGAGCAGCATGGCCATCATAAGGTAGAGATATTTACGTTCTCTCCACTGTATTTTATTTTTCCACTGTTCCATGGAAATCCTATTTCCTCATCATTTCATCGATCTTCCGCGGGTCGTTCAAGAGCGTCAGATGGTCTTTGGTGAATTCGATCCAGAGACGGGCAGCGCGGGAGAGGTAGCGGCCCTTCTTCCAAATGGCATAGAGGTGATGCGTCATGCGCGGCTCTGTCATCACACGGGTGACGACCTTGCTTTCCTCGCTGTTTGCCGGACACAGACGCGACGGCAGGATCGCAACGCCAAGGCCGCTCGCGACGGTCTGCAGCATCAGCTCGCGCTGGCTCGTCTCGAAGACGATCTTCGGCGTGAAGCCGATCTTTTTGCAGTTCGACATGATGTCATCATGCATATTGAAATCGTCACGGTACAGCACGAGCGGATAGTCCGCGAGCAGCTTCATCGGGACGACGCGGTGCTCTTCGAGCGGATAGCCCTTCGGCATGACGACGCACATCTCATCCTCCGAAAGGAAGAAGGACTCGAATTCGTTATTCGGGATGGTGCAGATGATGCCGACATCGATAATCCCCTCCTGGACAGAGGTCTCGATGACCTTCGAACCATGTTCATAGAGCTTGATGGCGATCTGCGGATAGTTCTTCTTGAATTCGCCCAGAAGCTTCGCAAAGACATGCGCGTCGGTGATCGGCGGCAGACCGATCTCGATGGTATCCTGCTTCAGGTTGAATTCATTTTCAAAATCCGACTTCAGATGCTCGAAAATAAAAAGACACCGCTTCGCATAGTTCAGGAAAATGGTCCCCGGCGCTGTGATTTCCACAGTCTTTGCGTTGCGGATGAAAAGCACGACCCCCAGCTCATCCTCCAGCGACTTGATCATGCGGCTGATGGCGGACTGGGAAATATGAAGATTGCACGCTGCTTTCGAGAAGCTCTTCTGTTCAGCGACTTCCATGAAATATTTCAGATGACGATAATCCATTGTGATCCTCCGTGGAAAAGTGAGAAAGAGGAAAAGCGGGAATGGTCCATTGCGATGAGCGAAGCCCGAAAGTACTATGTCAGTCACAACTCACCGGGCATTCTCAGGCACCAGTCACTAATTACCAGCTACTCTTAATTCCTTTCTCCGTCTCATTTTCTTGTGAAATCCGTATCTTTATTCTATAATAAGAACGTATCTATTCAGATACCCTGGAAACGTCCATGGTCTATGACTTAGTATAGAATAAAGTGAATTCATCTATGCAAAATTATCATACAACCATTGTACCTAATTTTCAGGTATCTTGCAAGGGAAGAGTAGAGGTTCAGGGTTAGCCCATGGGCGGCTCCGTCCACTGATTATGAATGAAAGCTTTGCGCAAATGAGGAATTAGGAATGAGGAATTAGGAATGGTGGTGCGGCGCATAAAAACATAGAAGCGCCGCTGAGTATAAATAGGGCGATGCTCGAAAGTGGCATTTAAGTCACCAGTCACTAGTCACTCCTAATCCCTAATCCCCAATCCCTAATCCCTAGCTACTCATCCCTGCTTTCAAACTTCAGGGTTCAAGTTCAGGGTCAGCCCCTTAGGCGCTTTGGCACTGATTGGTCTTGAAAGCTTTGCTTCCAAGAAGAGTGGTGGTACGGTGCACGATGCCGGTACAAGGCAATCCAGTCACCAGTCACGCCTAATGATTCCACCCCCACCAGCCAGGCTACACCTCACGAAAACTTCCCTTGAACAGATTTTCCAAATAAATAAAGGAGTGTTGATCTGTGAGAAATGTAAAAACAATGGATGGCAACACAGCGGCTGCGTATATTTCCTACGCATTCACAGAAGTAGCTGCTATTTATCCGATCACCCCTTCCTCGCCGATGGCGGAAGAAGTGGATGAATGGGCCGCTCACGGCAAGAAGAATATTTTCGGCGACACCGTACATGTCGTCGAGATGCAGGCAGAAGGCGGCGCAGCCGGCGCATTTCACGGCTCTTTGCAGAGCGGTGCGCTGACCACCACCTACACGGCCTCTCAGGGCATGCTGCTCATGGTGCCGAACATGTACAAAGTCGCAGGCGAATTGCTCCCGGGCGTTTTCCACATCGCAGCGAGAGCTCTTGCAAACCACGCACTCTCCATCTTCGGTGACCATCAGGACGTCATGAGCGCACGTGCGACGGGCTGCGCGATGCTGGCAGAAGCGAATGCCCAGGAGATCATGGACCTCGCAGGCGTTGCCCATCTTGCTGCCATCAAAGGCCGCGTACCTTTCATCAATTTCTTCGACGGCTTCCGCACGAGCCATGAGATCCAGAAGGTCGAGGTCCTGGACTATGAAGAGCTCGCTCCGCTCATCGACCAGAAAGCCCTTGCGGACTTCAGAGCCCGCGCTCTCAATCCGGATCATCCGGTCATCCGCGGCACCGCAGAAAACCCGGACGTTTACTTCCAGCACTGCGAAGCAGCGAACCCCTTCTACAATGCCCTCCCAGACATCGTTCAGGGCTACATGGATGAGATCTCCAAGATCACCGGCAGAAGCTACCATCTCTTCGACTACTACGGCGCAGCCGATGCCGACCGCATCATCATCGCGATCGGCTCTGTCACCGACATCTGCAAGGACGTCACCGATGCGCTCAATGCCCATGGCGAAAAAGTCGGCGTGCTGAATGTACACCTCTACCGCCCATTCTCTGTCAAGCACTTCCTTGACCAGATCCCATCGACCGTCAAGAAGATCGCCGTCCTCGACCGCACCCGTGAACCGGGCGCCATCGGCGAACCACTCTACCTGGATGTCGTATCTGCGATCGCCTCTTCCGGCCGCGCCATCAAAGTCTGCGGCGGCCGCTACGGCTTAGGCTCGAAGGACGTCATTCCGGAAGACATCATGGCTGTCTATGAACACCTGAAGGAAGAGACCCCGCGTCACAACTTCACGCTCTCCATCAAAGACGACGTGACGAACCTCTCCCTCGCTCCGCTCCCGGTACCGGAAATCCCGTCCAAGCTCGTCTCCTGCAAATTCTGGGGCTTCGGCTCTGACGGCACCGTCGGTGCGAACAAGAGCGCCATCAAGATCATCGGCGACCACACCGACCTCTATGCACAGGGCTACTTCGCCTATGACTCCAAGAAATCCGGCGGCGTCACCATCTCCCATCTGCGCTTTGGCCCCGATCCGATCAGAAAGCCTTACCTCATCCGCAAGGCTGACTACATCGCCTGCCACCGTCCGTCCTACATCTATAAATACGACCTTCTCCGCGGCTTCAAGCCGGGCGGCATCTTCCTTCTGAACTCCCCATGGAGAAAAGAAGATCTGGACCGCGTCCTGCCGGCAGCCATGAAACGGAAGCTCGCTGCCCTCAAAGCAAAATTCTACATCATCGATGCCTTTGAAATCGCAAAGAACATCGGTCTCGGCGGCCGCATCAATATGATCATGCAGTCTGCCTTCTTCCACCTCACCCACATCATTCCTGATGCGGATGCCGTGAAGTACCTGAAAGACTCCAATGAAAAATCCTACGGCAGAAAAGGCCAGAACGTCGTCGACATGAACAACAAAGCTGTCGACGCCGGTATGGAAGGCATCGTCGAAGTCGAAGTACCGGCTGAATGGGAACATGCGACCACCGGCGGTTCCATCGCCAAGGTCAGCCGTCCGGACTTCGTCAAGAACGTCTGCGACGTCATGAACCGTCAGGAAGGCGACGACCTCCCAGTCTCCACCTGGAAAGGCATCGAAGACGGCACCTTCCCGTCCGGCACCTCCCAGTACGAACGTCCATCGGCAGCCATCATGATCCCGGAATGGATCCCGGAAAACTGTATCGGCTGTAACCAGTGCGGCGTCGTCTGCCCGCATGCTGCCATCCGTCCATTCCTCGTCACCGAAGACGAAGCAGCGAATGCGCCGGAAGGCTTCATCGTCAAAGACTTCAGAGGCCCGGTCAAAGGACTCATGTACCGCATCGTCGTCGATCCGGAAGACTGCTACGGCTGCGGCATCTGCGCGAATACCTGCCCGGCGCCGAAGAAAGCCCTCGTCATGCAGCCGGCAGAGACAGAGCTCCCCAAGCAGAACCTTTGGGACTATGCAAAGAGCCTCCCGGCAAGAGACAATCCGCTCGGCAAAAAGAACCTCAGAAGCGCCATGTTCGAACCGACCTACTTCGAATTCTCCGGTGCCTGCGCAGGCTGCGGCGAGACCCCGTACATCAATATGGTCACCCGTCTCTTCGGCGACCGCATGATGATCTCCAATGCGACCGGCTGCTCCTCCATCTACGGCGCAAGCGCCCCGTCCATGCCATATACCAAGAACAGCAAAGGACAGGGCCCGGCCTGGGCGAACTCCCTCTTCGAAGATAACGCGGAATATGGCCTCGGCATGCACCTCGGCGAAGCGAAGCTCAGAAGCCGCCTGACCGAAAAGCTCGAAGCTCTCCTCCCGGCAGCAGAAGGCGATGTCAAGACCGCCATGGAAGAATGGCTCGCCAAGAAAGACCTCGGCGAAGGCACGAGGGACCGCGCCGACAAACTCGATGCGGCCCTCACCGCTGCGGTTTCCGCGCATCCGGAATACAAAGAACTGCTGGATCTCAAGGATCACTTCGTCAAGAAATCCCAGTGGATCTTCGGCGGCGACGGCTGGGCATACGACATCGGCTTCGGCGGTCTCGATCAGGTCCTCGCTTCCGGCGAAGATGTGAATGTCCTCGTCCTCGATACCGAAGTCTACTCCAATACCGGCGGACAGTCCTCCAAGTCCACTCCGGCTGCTGCCATCGCCAAATTCGCAGCCTCCGGCAAGAAGACCAAGAAGAAAGACCTCGGCATGATCGCCGTCTCCTACGGCTACATCTACGTCGCACAGATCGCTCTCGGTGCTGATATGAATCAGGCCTTCAAAGCCATCAGCGAAGCAGAAGCTTATCCGGGACCGTCCCTCATCATCGCCTATGCTCCATGCATCAACCACGGCCTCAAAGCCGGCATGGGCAAATCCTCCGAAGAAGAGAAACGCGCCGTCGAATGTGGATACTGGTGCAACTGGCGCTACAACCCAGAGCTTCTGGAACAGGGCAAGAATCCGTTCCACCTCGACAGCCGCGAACCGAAAGGCAACTTCCGCGACTACCTCATGGGCGAAGTCCGCTTCGCATCTCTCGCAAAACTCTTCCCAGACAAAGCGGAAGAACTCTTCGAAAAGACCGAACGCGATGCCAAACAGCGCCGTGAAAACTACGTCCGCATCCAGAAATCCTATGACCAGGAGATCGCAGATCGCAAAGCCAAAGAAGAAAAATAATTCTCACGCTGCGTAATACGAAAGCGTAAACAAAGGGGCCGCTGACTCAAAGAGTCAGCGGCCCCTTTCGCGTGGGTCTTCCGGTATAAAGAGTGACTAGTGACTAGTGACTAGTGACTAGTGACTAGTGACTAAAAACCAGGAGACATCAGACTCTCTCGTACCGTCATTGAAAGCGTTGCCGAGAAATCTTTCTTGCAGTCCGATAAACGACGCATGTGTGAAAGCAGGGATTGGGAGTATCAAGTGACTGGTGACTTGAATACTACTTTCGGGCATCGCCATCATCTATACTCCGCGGCGCTCCCCTGTTTTTATGCGCTGCACCACCACTCCTCATTCCCGAACTCATTTTCTTCTTGCATCTTACGCGAGACTATGGCATAATAATCTCCGTCAACGATTTATGGGCGATTAGCTCAGCTGGGAGAGCGTCTGCCTTACAAGCAGAATGTCAGCAGTTCGATCCTGTTATCGCCCACCATAGTGAAAAGACTTCACGTGCTTCGTGCCGTGAGGTCTTTTTTCTTCTTTACCTTTCTTTTCATTATCATTTAACCTCCTGCATCCGCGCTCACGATCATTTGCGCGTCGCTTTGCTCCTTCAAATGATGTTCGCTGCGGAACCAGTTCGATCCTGTTTTCGCCCACCAAAAAGAAGACCTCATGTGATCTGCTCCATGCGGTCTTTTTTCTTGCCTTTTTCCTTTTTTCTCTGCGGTCATATAACCTCCTGCATCCGCGACTCACGATCATTTGCGCGTCGCTTTGCTCCTTCAAATGATGTTCGCTGCGGAACCAGTTCGATCCTGTTATCCCCCACCAAAATGAAGGCCTCATGTGATCCGCTCCATGCGGTCTTTTTTCTTGCCTTTTTCCTTTTTCTCTATGGTCATATAACCTCCTGCATCCGCACTCACGATCATTTGCGCGTCGCTTTGCTCCTTCAAATGATGTTCGCTGCGGAACCAGTTCGATCCTGTCATCGCCCACCATAATGAAAAGTTCCACGTGCTCCGCGCCGTGGGATTTTTTATTGCCATTTTTACTGAGAAGTGGCTAGTGGCTAGAGATTAGGGATTGGGGATTAGGAGTGACTGGTGACTGGGATTTCTCCGCTCAGGATGACGAAATGCGCCGCACCTTCCCCGCCCTCCCCTCAGAACCTATAGAACCTGCTGAACCTCTTTCCCAATGAAATCAAAGGGCAACTCGCCCGATGAGCTAACCCCAAACCTTGAACCCTAAGCCCCATTCATCTTTTTCTAATCAAATTTCCCCTTGCAAAGCACTGCGAGATTTGATATTATAATGCACGTACTCACGTACAGATTCCTGAATAGCTCAGCCGGTAGAGCGCGTGACTGTTAATCACGATGTCGCAGGTTCGAACCCTGCTTCAGGAGCCAGTGGCCTGTTCGTCAAGCGGTTAAGACACCGCCCTTTCACGGCGGGTTCGGGGGTTCGAATCCCCCACAGGTCACCATGGGCGATTAGCTCAGCTGGGAGAGCGTCTGCCTTACAAGCAGAATGTCAGCAGTTCGATCCTGTTATCGCCCACCATAATGAAAAGTTCCACGTGCTCCGCGCCGTGGGATTTTTTATTGCCATTTCCCTCCCACCTTATTTATCATTTAACCTCCTGCATCCGCGACTCACTACATTTTGTGCGTCGCTTTGCTCCTTCAAAATGTGTTCGCTGCGGAACCAGTTCGATCCTGTCATCGCCCACCAAAAGAAAGCATCACGTGATCCGCGCCGTAGGATTTTTTATTGCCATTTCCCTTTTCCCTCATTTGTCATTCCCCCTGCCCTTAAAAAATCTATTGCATCTCACCCCCTAAAGGGGTATAATACGTAAACACATGGGGCATTAGCTCAGCTGGGAGAGCGCAAGGTTCGCAATCTTGAGGTCAGGGGTTCGATCCCCCTATGCTCCACCAATCACCAATAAAAAACGATCCATGGCATGACTCCATGGATCGTTTTTTATTGGTATAAAACCCGCAGCACCTCTCTTTTATGATGCACCGCGCTTCTATTTCTCATGCACTGAATCATCGGCAGCAATCATCGGCAGTGTCGACCCACCGACAGGAATGACGTAAACGCTCGCCTTTTCTCCCTTCTTTTCCAGCGCCTGATCGACAGCCTGCTGGATGTCATGGAAAGGCACCATATTTGCTTTCCTGACAAGGGCATCGTCCATATCGGTCACGAGATAGATGGTACATTTCTGCTGCACAAGGCCGAGCGCCGCCGATTTGTGACCACCGAGTTCGAAGTGCTCGTGAATGGCCGCGATGCGTTCTTCCGGTGTCGGATAGCTCTCGATCCAGCGGGCGAAGGGCGCGCTGCCGTAGCCTTCGTGGCAGGATGCGGCAACGATCATGATACCGCCCTCTTTCACAGCGTGCTTCGCGTTATCGATGGATTTCTGCGCCTGATAGAGATTGATATCCTTCGGATAGCCGCCAGTAGAAACGATGACGACGTCAGCCGGTTTCTTGATATCCACTCTGTAGAGGCCATCCAGGAAACGGCAGGCATCACGATGCGCTGCGACGGGATCTCCGGCTGCGGCATAGGCGATCTTCTTATGATCATCCAAGACTACATTCACGATGAAATCGGCAGGGCAGTACGCTGCCGTTTCTTCGATGTCCTCGCGCACAGGATTTCCATCGAGATGCCCCGCATACGCACCGGGGCGGATCATATTTCTGTGATTCGACTGGATCGAGGCAAGCGAAGCGCAGCCCGGCATGATGGCTTTCATGCCGCCGGAATAACCGGCGAAGTAATGGTACTCGACATTGCCGAGAAGGATGCGGCGATCGGCTTCGGCAACCGTGCGGAAGATATCGACGGAGGTCCCATTCCTGCAGGTGCCAAGATGCACGCAGTCTTCCGGATCGCTGTCGATGCATTTCACTTTGTGATACGCCCATTCACCGACGAGGCGCTCTCGCTCCTCTTCTGTCAGATGGCGATGGGAACCCAGGGCAAATGCTCATGTACGGTAAGGAAGCAAGCAACCGAAAACAAGAGATAGACCGCCAGCACTACACTATTCCGAACC
>CAKPQG010000016.1 GCA_934178345.1 uncultured Dialister sp.
AGTCACCAGTCACCAGTCACCAGTCACCAGTCACCAGTCACCAGTCACCAGTCACCAGTCACCAGTCACCAGTCACCAGTCACCAGTCACCAGTCACCAGTCACTAAAAAAAGCACGCTCCTTTCGGAGCATGCTTTTTTGTAGCAAAGATTATTCACCCATTTCGGTGAGGACATGCGCGCAGCGAGCGCAGACGCCCGGGTGCTTCGGATCGGCATCCACATCCGCCGAGCGCTTCCAGCAGCGTTCGCACTTCGCGAGCGTGCAGACAGCGACAGATGCTTTCACCGTGCCTTCTTCATTCGAAGCCGCATTTTCCGGAGCTGTTGCTGTACCGGAAACGATGTGCGTCTGGGACACGAGGAGGAAGTCGGCGAGTTCTTTTTCCATCGCTTTGACGATATCATAGGCTTCGCCGTCCGCATAAACGGTGACTTCCGCATCGAGCGGATGACCGATGACCTTCGCCTGACGGGCTTCTTCGAGTGCCTTCATAGCGACACTTCTCACAGCGAGGCGCTTCTTCCATTTTTCATCGAGTGCTTTGTCGAGGTACGCTTCATTGACCTTCGGCATATCGGACATATGGACGGACCATTCTCTTTCTTCCTTGTTTGGAAGAGCCTGCCAAACTTCTTCGGACGTGAAGCAGAGAACCGGAGCGACGAGACGGACCAGCGTGGTCAGGATCTCATACATCGCGGTCTGCGCGCTTCTTCTGAGCTTGGAGTCAGCCTTTTCCGTGTAGAGACGGTCTTTCAGGATATCGAGATAGATCGCAGAGAGATCGACGGTGCAGAAATTGTGGACAGCGTGGTACATGACATGGAATTCATAGTCATCATAGGCTTTGAGGACAGTCTCCTTGACCTGTTCCATGCGCAGCAGTGCCCAGCGGTCGAGTTCTTCCATATCCGCATAAGCGACGGAGTCGGTCTTCGGATCGAAGTCAGAGAGATTGCCGAGCAGGTAGCGGAATGTATTTCTGATCTTTCTGTAGACGTCGCTCATGGACTTCACGATCTTGTCAGACAGACGGACATCGCCCTGATAGTCGACCGAGGAAATCCAGAGTCTCATGACGTCCGCGCCGTACTTGTTGATGACATCCTGCGGAGCGACGACATTGCCGACAGACTTACTCATCTTTCTGCCTTCGCCGTCCATGGTGAAGCCATGGGTGAGGACGGCCTTGTATGGCGCATGGCCATTGACAGCGACAGAAGTCAGAAGAGAGGAATGGAACCAGCCGCGGTGCTGGTCAGAGCCTTCGAGGTAGAGGTCGCACGGATAGGACATATCTTTCCATGACTCTTCATGCGGAGCGCGGAGGACGCCGTTCCAAGTGGAGCCGGAGTCGAACCATACGTCCATGATGTCTTTTTCTTTATGGAAATGCGTACCGCCGCAGTGCGGGCATTTGAATCCTTCCGGCAGAAGTTCTTCTGCGGAATGCGCCCACCATGCATCGGTGCCCTCTTTTTCGACAATTTCTTCGACCTTCTTCATGGTTTCCGGAGTGATGATCCACTTGCCGCAGTCATCGCAGTAGAAAGCCGGGATCGGCACGCCCCAGGAGCGCTGGCGGGAAATACACCAGTCCTGACGGTCGCGAATCATGTTGTACAGACGGTCATGGCCCCAGGATGGGATGAAACGGGTGTCATCGACGGCTTTCAGTGCTTTGTCGCGGAAATCGTTGATGGAGGCGAACCACTGATCGGTCGCTCTGTAGATGACCGGCTGCTTGCAGCGCCAGCAGTGCGCGTACTGATGGTGCAGGGATTTCTTGCCGAGGAGTCTGCCTTCATGCGCGAGGGTAGAAATCACCGGGCCTTCCGCTTCCCAGATGGTCTTACCGACGAGGAATTCGCCAGCTTCTGCCGTCATGTGTCCTTTTTCATCGACCGGGCAGATGATCGGCTGATGGAGCTTGCCGGCATTTTCATAGGTCTTGTAAACTTCAAAGTCGTCGACGCCGTGTCCCGGTGCGGTATGAACGCAGCCGGTGCCGGCATCCAGCGTGACATGGTTCCCTTCCAGAACATAGATGGTACGGTCGCCGTAGGTTTCCGGAGCGAAATGAGCCAGCGGATGTTCGAATTTCGCAAGGTCGAGCTCAGAGCCCAGCATTTCACGGCCGACAAATTCATAATCTTCGACTTTGCAGTCAGCAAGGGACGCCGGAGCGAGTTCCTTATTCATGAGGTAGTATTCATCAGCCGCTTTGTTGTGTACCCAGACATAGGTGAATTTCGGATTCACGCTGATGTAGCAGGAAGCCGGGATGGTCCACGGGGTGGTGGTCCAGATGACGGCAAAGACCTTGCTCGGATCTACGCCTTCCGGCTGGAGGCCATGGACGTCGATCATCGGGTATTTGACATAGATGGACGGAGACTTTCTGTCCTTGTATTCGATTTCTGCTTCGGCCAGTGCCGTCTCACAGTGGGTGCACCAGTAAACGGCCTTCTTGCCCTTGTAGATGTAGCCCTTATTTGCCATTTCGCCGAAGACTTCCAGCTCCTTCGCTTCCAGATGCGGGTCGAAGGTGACATAACGGTGAGCGAAATCACCGACAACGCCCATACGGATGAAGTCTTCCTTCTGGATTTCGATCCATTTCTTTGCGTAAGCCAGGCACTTCTTGCGGAGTTCCAGCGGAGTCATGTTCGCACGATCTTCACCGGAGTCTTTGAGTACGGCGTATTCGATCGGCAGACCATGGGTATCCCAGCCCGGTACATAGATGGCTTCATTCCCAGCCATGTGGTGGTATCTGACGATGATATCTTTCAGGGTTTTATTCAGCGCATGGCCGATGTGGATCTTGCCATTCGCATAAGGCGGACCATCGTGCAGTACGAAGGTCGGTGCGCCTTCTTTCTTTCTCTTTTCGATTCTTTTTTCATACAAATGATTCTGCTGCCAGAATTCTACGAAGCCCGGTTCCTTTTTCGGAAGGTTGCCGCGCATCGGGAATTCAGTTTCTGGTAAGTGCAGGGTCTTGCTATAGTCCATGACGAATTTCCTCCTGGGGTCATACAAATGACCAAAACAAAAAATTCCCGCCCGATAAGGGGCGAGAATTGATTTCCCGTGGTACCACCCTCATGACCTTATGGCCACTCGGTACAATTAACGATGTCCCGTCGGGGCTTTTCTTCCCCGCAGCTCTGAAGTGATCCATCCGCAGCCCCAACGCTCTCCTCCCACCATCGGAAAGCTCTCTGTGCATGAAGTCCATGCGAAACGTCTTCATCCTTGCCTTTACATAACTTTTGTTATTATAGGCTGATTGGAAAGGCAAGTCAAGAGGGAGTTTTAGGGTTAGCCCGTGGGGCGGACTAACCCTTGATTACGTTTGAAAGCCTTGCGCGAATGGAAAATTAGAAATTAGAAATGCGAAATGGTGGTACGGCGCATAAAAATATGGAAGCGCCGCGAAGTATAAATAATGGCGATGCCATGAGCTGGCATTCCAGTCACTAGTCACTCGAGGCTCCTAATCCCTAGCCACTAATCCCTAGCTACCAGTCACAAGTCACTAGTCACTTGAAGCCCCTCATCCCTGCTTTCAACCGTGAACCCAACAACCTCACCCCCGAACCTTTTCATTCAAAGAATGAAATCTTCACACGCCGTCCCCTCACCCACGGATGGTTCGCGCGGCGGTGATGGATACGGCGGCGCGCCCACGGAGAAATCTCGCGGCGAAGGACGCCGCCGATTTCTTCTTTATGAAGCTCATCTACATGCGGAGCCGGCTCATTCTTTCGGATCAGCTGGTGGATCGGCTTTAGGAGCTTCTTCAGATGTTCCAGGATTTTCACCGGGATTTCCTTCTTTCTTGGCTTCTGCCTGCTTCTGTGCGGCGCGTTCTTCGATCTTGGCCTTGTATTCGCTGGCAGTCTGCTTGAAGCTTTCTTTTGCTTCTGCGGCTTTGGCCTGAGCGGCTTCTTTGTATTCTGCCGCCTGTGTTTTGACTTTTTCAGAAAATTCCTGGGCAGAGGCTTTGGCGGTTTCCGCCTGTTCTTCCGCCTGCTTTCTGAATTCTTCGGCCTGCACCTTCAGCTTGTTCGCCTGGATCTTCGCTTCCTGCATCTGGACGCGTGCCTGCGCTTTCAGCTTTTCCGACTTGAGCTTCATCTGCTGGGACTGGACTTCAGACTGACGCTTCATTTCTTCCCGCTTCTGCTGAAGCACTTCCATCTGGTCTTTGGCCTGTGCTTTCACGACCTCCGCCTTCTTCGCCGCATCCTTCTTGAATTCTCTCGACTTGATGCGCGCGATGGCCTGCAGATCCTTCGCCGCTTTTTCCGCCGTTTCCTGAGCGATTTCCGAGGCGCCGAGTGCGGTGTACTTCGCCTTCTCGATCTGTTCATCGGTCACGCCGACTTTTTTCAGGGCAGAGAGGAATTTGTCACCGAGCACCGTCACGGATTCCGAAAGCTGATCTGCCAGTTCATTCATCTTGGCATGTGCCTTTTCCGGGTACACTTCCTCCCAGTTCTTTTTCAGTTCTTTGGTGAAATCCTTCTTCTCATCCCCGAGCGGTTCGTCCTTCTTCGGATTTTCTTCGAGTTCCTTCTCTTCGGATGCTGCCGCCGCCTTTTCTTCCTCAAAGACAGCGCGATACGGGCGGGTATCGTCCGGCATGCCGTCCTTGATCCAGCGCTGCGCCGCCTTGCCGACGCCATAGGTGACGGTGACGCCGATCGGGATCTGCATGATGGAGATCGGGATCAGTGTCGCAAGCGTCGTACCGATGACCGTCCCGCCAAGCGAACCGATGAAGGAGAGAATCGCAGTCTGGTTCACTTCGACATCATACACCTTCGCGACCTTCGCGATCATGTAGACTTCATTGGCGACCAGAGCGACCGTCCCGAGGACAGGCGCTGCCACGATCACACCGGCGCGTCCTGCCGCCCAGCGGATGAGGCTCTCGGCTTCTTCATCGCGGTTATCAATGATATGGATCTCTACATCCGCTTCCGGAGAGTCGACATGGGCTTCTTCCTTCGCTTCGACGACAGCCGGCACTTCAGCAGCTTTCTTCTCCGCCGGCAGCTGCGCCTCCTTCACGACAGGAGCATTTTCCGCACGGACAACTGGTGTCTTTTCCATTTCTTCACTCATAAGTCCCTCCTTCTCCGGCCTTCCCGGATTTTCAGGTTATAATTTACAAGGATCTGGCTGCCTTTATTATAACGTATTTCTCTGGGAGTGGGTAGTAGGAAGGTTCGGGGTTAGCCCTTGGGGCGGGGCGTCCTTTGATTGATTACGAAAGAGGTTCAGCAGGTTCTATAGGTTCAAGAGGTTCAAAGGGGTTGGTGCGGCGCATAAAAAGCAGAAGCGCCGCGGAGTTTTGAAACTAGCGGGTTTCTCGTATCGCAAACCTAATCCCTAGCCACTAATCCCTAGCTACCAGTCACAAGTCACCAGTCACCAGCCACTAGTCACTAGTCACTAGTCACTAGTCCCCAGTCACTAGTCACTAGTCCCCAGTCACTAGTCACTAGCCACTAGCCACCAGTCACCAGTCACCAGTCTGTCAGTCCCCCATCGACAGGGATCACGGCTCCTGTCATGAAGGAAGATTTCTCGGAAATCAGAAAGGCGATCACTTCGCCCACCTCAGATGCCTTTGCGATGCGGCCCAAGGGGTACCACTCTGCCATTTCCTCGCGGCTGCCGCCATAGGCTGCCAGCTGCCTTTCCAGCAGCGGCGTATCGACATCTCCCGGGCAAACGACATTCGCACGGATCTCATCAACGGCCAGCTCTAAGGCGAGCGAACGGGTGAACGCGGTGAGCGCCCCTTTGGTCGCGCTGTAAAGGCTGCACTGCACATTTCCTTCAAGCGCAGCATCCGAAGCCACGGAGACAATGCTCCCCTTGGCGCCGCGCATCTTCGGTATCACGGAACGGGCGAGCTTCATCGCGCCGAATACATTCACAGCAAACATCGTTTCCATATCCGCGTCTGTCATATTATCCAAAAGCCCTTCTGCATAGATACCGGCAGAAATGACAAGCCCGCGAATTTTTCCCCGCATGGCTGCTTCTTTGGCTGCGCGCTCACAGTCCTCTGTCTTCGTCACGTCACAGCGGATGAAATGACTGCCCGCTGCCTGTTTCTCTGCAAGCTGTCCCCTTTCCTCATCGCGGCCGAGAAGAATCGGCTCATAGCCTTCCCGAGAAAGGATCTTCGCCGCCGCGAGGCCGATGCCGGACGTACCGCCAGAAATGAGGACAAGATTTCGTGTATCTGACATGGGTGGGTTGCTCCTTTGTATGGAAAAATGTTTCTGGGGTGGACAATGGGTTCTACAGGTTCAATGGGTTCAGCGGGTTCAGCGAGAAAGGTGGCGGCTTCGCCGCCTTTTTTTTGGGCGATGCCCGAAGGCCGGAGGGAAGAAGTCAGATGTCAGATGTCAGATGTCTAATGTCTGATCCCTAATCCCTTATCCCTAATCCCTAGTCCCTAGCTACCAGTCACTTTTTCAACGACGACAGGTACACGAACTCGATCCCCTGTGCCTTGAGCTTCGGCACCATCTGGCGGAAGGCTTCGGCGGTGTGCGGACGGCAGTGGCCGATGATGATGTACGTGCCCTGCTTCTTGGCGCGATCGGCTCCCTCCTGGATCATCGCACAGATGTCAGAGACGGAGGCCGAGTTATCGACGAAGAGGTCATTTCTTACATAGGGCACGCCGTAGGTCTTCGCCGCCTTGTCCGCCGCCGTCGTGCTGTTTGTGTGGCTGTCGAAGAAGAAGAGCCCGCGATGGTGGAGCTCATTCATGACGACATCCATGGTCCTCGCGTCGATGGTAGCCTTCGATCCCTGATGGTTATTGATGCCGATGGCTTCCGGCAGCTGCGAAAGCGAGTCCCTCAACATCTGGCGGATGGCCGCATCGCTCATGGAGGTCAAGATGACCTTCGGCTCCATGCCGATACCCGAGACGGACTCCATGGGCTGATGAAGAATAACGGGAAGTCCGTGTGCGCGCCATGAGAGTGCAGCATCTCTGGTATGGATCTGATTCGGCATGACGGCCAGTGTAAGCGGGATGCCCATCTGTTCATAGATGTGCTGGGAGTCCAGATCTCGCCCTGCATCATCGATGACGATGGCGAGGCGGCCGGCCACTTGCCCGCCGGCGTTTTCTTTCGGCGGCAGGATGGATGCCGCTTTGGCCGGCGATGCTTTTTCGGAGCTGCCATTCGCATGGGCTTCACTCTTGTCGGACTTTGCTGGTGCTACTTTTGCGGGCTCCGTCTTCTTTACGGAGGAAGGAGCTGGCGCAGATTTCCTCTCACGAGAGACTGCGCTCTCTGTCCTTGCGGAAGAAGCGGAAGCCACGACCGTTTCTTTCGGTGTTTCCGCCTTCGGCTCTTCTCCGCCTGTGATCTTGGAGACGACACGGCTGATGCTGAAGACTTCCTGCGTCGGCTCTGTCTCTCTCGCCTCATCCTCTTTCATGCGCTCTGTCTTTCCGTCAGCTTTCGTGACTTCTGCATCTTTCGGCTTCTTCTCGTCGTCCGCTTTGGCTTCGACGACGACGGTTTTATTGATGATATCCTTGATCTTTTCTTTCACGCTCTCGGGCGTCCCCTGGTCTTCCTTCGGGACAAGCCCCTGCATTTCCTTGTCATTGAAAATATGACGGATCGCCGTCACCTGGTTCGCATTGTCCGCCGTCGGTGCGTTCGTCATCCGGTCTGTCATATATGCCGAGCCCACCACGAGGCCGATAAAGAAGAGAAGGACCAGAAATGGATGTCCATTGCTCTTTTTTGCTGCTCTTTTTCTTCTGACTGCCATGAAAATCTCCTTTGGGAAATGGTTATATCTTTTCGTCTCTATGGCTTTAGTATAAAGGTTCAAGGTTTCGGGTTCAAGGTCAGCTCATATCGCAGGTATCTTCTTTGGCATTCTCCAAAAGAGCCAGATCTCTTGAAGGAGGGAGCCGGGGAGAAGTCTCCTGTCTCCATAAAAAAAGAGCCCGAAGGCTCTTTTTTTATTTCCGATCTTTCCACACATGCCACGCAGAAAGGACGAAGCAGAGTGTCACCATGCCCGCCGTCACCAGTGTCATGGCGTCATCATGGCTTCGCGTCCGCCAGAGGGCAAATGCGGTGAGGATCGCAAGAAAAAGAAGTTTGATGATATTCGTCATAGGGAGCTCCAAAGAATAGTGACTGGTGACTAGTGACTGGTGACTGGTGACTGGCGACTGGCGACTGACGACTAAATACTACCTTCGGGCATCGCCATTATTTATACTCCGCGACGCTTCTGATTTTTATGCGCCGCACCACCACTCCTCACTCCTCACTCCTCACTTCTAACTAGAGAGCAGAGCTTTCATATATAATCAAAGAACGGCACGCCCTATGGGCTAGCCCCATTTATTCCGCTCTCTCCAGCATGAGCTTCAGATCTTCCTTATGGAAGGACTTGATCTCCGGTTTCTCTTCAAGCATGGCAAGGACATAGGCGAGTGCCGCTTCGACACCGACCTTGAGACCGCTCTCATCGATATCAAATTCCGGAGTATGGTGGTTCGCTCCGGTGCCCAGTGCCTCATTTTTCGCGCCAGTGAAGGTGAAGAGCCCCGGATAGGTGGACTCGGTGATGGCAAAGGTTTCCGAAGCCATCCATGGCTCGGTATCTTCCATGACATCGCCCACGCGCTCCGCGATGGCTTTCCGCGCCAGATCTACGCACTCTTTATTATTGGCCGTGACCGGGAAGTACTGGTCTTCCATGATTTCTGTTGTGCATCCGTAGTTGTCGCAGATGTCTTTGAGCAGCTTCCAGAAATCCTTGCGGAAGGAAAGTCCGTCTTCATTCACAAAGCAGCGCGCTGTGCCGGCGAAAGTGAGCTCGTCAGGGATGACATTCGGCGTGTCACCCGCCTGCACCATACCGAAGGAATAGGTGAGGCAGTTTCTCGGGCTGACTTTCCGCATACGGTAAGACTGGAGCGCCATGTAGAAAGCATTGAAGCAGTCGATGGGACTGACGGCGAGGCTCGGCATGGAGCCATGCCCGCTCTTGCCATGGATCTTCACGCGGTAGAAGAAGGCGCCTGCCAGTACGCCATCATACATGACCGCGACCTTGCCCGCCGGCAGGCAGTACATCATGTGCGTACCATAGCAGGCATCCACATGGATCTTCTTCTCATCGAGATAAGACAGCAGATGACCGACACCACGCTCTCCCATTTCTTCCGCTTCTTCGAACATGAGAAGAACCTTGCCCTCCCATTCGTCCTTGTGCGCCGAAAGAATCTTTGCCGCGGTAAGAAGCATCGCCGTGTGACCGTCATGCCCGCAGGCATGAGAAACACCGTGATTCTTCGAGAGGCATACCTTTTCGCATGCCAGATTCCTCGGATTCTCTTCGATCGGCAGCGCATCGATATCCGCCCGCATCAAGACCGTCCAGCCATCCTTCCCGCTGTCGATCATGCCGAAGACACCGCCGCGCGGTACGCGGACGGTGGAAATCCCCCAGCCATGGAGTGTCTCTTCGATGAAGTCCATGGTCTGGAATTCCTGCTGCGACAGCTCCGGATTTTCATGGAAATGACGGCGAAGAGAAATGAGAAAACTCTCCTCGGCTTCGACTGTTTTCTTTATATCCATTATAATCAGCTCCTTGCAGGGAAACACTGATTCAATCGTTGTCAGATTTAATCAGCGTTTCCATAGATAGTCGGCAGAGATTCTGCCGCATGTCTTTCATTATAGAAATGGGAAAGATACGTGTCAAATGATATAGGGAAAAGATTCAAGGGGTTCAACGGGTTCAACAGGTTCAACGGGGATGGTGCGGCGCATAAAAATCAGAAGCGCCGCGGAGTATCAATAGTGGCAATGCTCGAAGGTTTCTTTGAGAACAGGTTTCCCGTTTTGCGCTTTCCAAACATCGACTGCCTGACCGCGAATGACAAAGATTTCTCGCTTCGCTCGAAATGACGATACGAGAGAATCAGCAGTCGTTCGAGACTCCTAATCCCCAATCCCTAGTCACTAGTCACTCCACTTCTCCCAGCGAAGGCATCGCAGGGATCGCGCCGGCTCTGGTCGTCGAGAGGCTGGCGGCGCGGTTGGCAAAGGTAAGGATGGCTTCGAGGCGCGCTGTCGAAAGCTGGCTGAGATCTTCGCGGCAGAGCTTGGAAAGGGCTGCGCCGAAGAAGGCGTCTCCCGCGCCATTCGTATCGACGACTTTCGCAGGGACGCCCGGGACGCGACCGGTCAGATGTCCGAGCCGATAGAAGCAACCCGCCTCCCCGAGCGTCACAAGGATGAGGGAAATGCCCTTCTCCATCAGACGCCTGCTGCCTTCTTCCCAGTCTTCCGATCCAGAAAGAAGCGGCAGCTCTTCTTCGGACACCTTGAGAATATCCACGAGCGGCAGCGGCTGACGCATCGCGATGATGGCCTCCCGCGGATCATCCCAGAGGCGGGCGCGGTAGTTCGGATCATAGGTGATGACCGCGCCATAGGATTTCGCGCGGCGGATCGCAGAGAGCACGCTGCCGCGGGCCGGCTCCGCCGTCAGAGACACTGAGCCGAAATGCACCATGTGCGCCTTTCTCAGAAGGAAATCCTGGATTTCCTCTTCCGTAAGCATGGTATCCGCATGGGATTTCCGATAAAACGTGAAACTACGTTCCCCGTCTGCATCGATCGAGACGACGGCAAGGCTCGTCGGGTGCTTGGTATCGACGGCAAGCGCAGACACGTCAACGCCATCCTTTCTGAGAACGTCCGTCAGGTAACGCCCGAAGGCATCATCCCCGACCTTGCCGATGAAGGCCGTCCTCGCCCCGAGCCTCGCTGCCGCGACAGACAGATTCGCCGGCGCGCCGCCCGGATTTGCCGCATAGAGCGGCACGCCCTCCGCATTCACTCCGGTCTGCGTGAGGTCGATCAGTATTTCTCCAATGGATAAAATGTCCATGATACGTTCCTTTCGAGAAAATGGTTGGCAGGGATTAGTAGCTAGTGACTAGTGACTAGTGACTAGTGGCTAGTAGCTAGTGGCTAGGGATTAGGGATTAGGGATTAGGGATTGGGGATTAGCAATCTCAAGTGACTTGTGACTAAGAGACTAGGAGACATCAGACTCCCGTATTGTCATTTCGAGCGCAAGCGAGAAATCTTTGTCATTCGCGGTCAGGCGGACAATGTTTGGAAAGTTCAAAACGGGAAACCTGCTATCAAGAGACCTTCGGGCATCGTCATTATTTTATACTCCGCGGCGCTTAGATCCTTCGACTCAGCTGCCATTATTCAGATAAGCATTTCCCTAACATACAGCTTTTTTCTCCGCTCAGGATGACGAAAAGCGCCGCACCACCATTTCGCATTTCGCATTTCTAATTTCTCATTCGATCAGAGCTTTCACTCACCATCAATGGGCAGTACGCCCGGGGGCTAACCATTGTACCTATTCCAATCAAAAATCCGAACCCTTCTTCCAGAAAGGTTCGGATCATTTGGTGCCGGAGGCGGGACTTGAACCCGCACGATGTCGCCATCGCCAGATTTTGAGTCTGGTGCGTCTGCCATTCCGCCACTCCGGCATATCGATAGTATGTATTGTAGCATACCTATCGATAGTGCGTCAAATTGAATTAGAAAATAGAAATGAGGGACGCAGGGTGACTGGTGACTGGTGACTAGTGACTAAATAACACTTTCGGGCATCGCCCTATTTATACTCACGGCGCTTCATTATTTTTTGCGCCGCACCACCATTTCTCATTTCTCATTTCTAATTTCTCATTTGAGCAAAGCTTTCATCCACAATCAAGGGGCTACCTCTGAGCCCTTCTTACTTTTCAATGCCTTCAAATGTATAGTCCTTATCCTCGACCGCTTTCTTGATGTCTGCGTCAGGGATTTCTTTGGAAAGTGTCAGGACAGCCGTGCCTGTCTCATGAGAGACTTCTGCTTTTTCGACGCCGTCCAGCGCTTCCAGGGCTTTCTTCACTGCCATTTCGCAGTGACCGCACATCATGCCTTTGATTTTGACTGTTTCTTTCATTTCGTTTTCCTCCTTTGGAAAT
Organism: uncultured Dialister sp.; assembly: GCA_934178345.1. Taxonomy (GTDB): domain Bacteria; phylum Bacillota; class Negativicutes; order Veillonellales; family Dialisteraceae; genus Dialister. The sequence goes on from CAKPQG010000016.1 coordinate 12,101, forward strand.
TGAATCGCTTGGTATGTATAGTCTGCCGCCGCCAAAACCTTCCTGAGGTCGGCTTCCCGGGGCAGCAGGGTGTAACGGATCTTAGCCTCCCCCGTCTTCGCATCAGCTTTCAGGCAGGTGACAGAGGGGAGCGTCTCCAGTGCTTTCTTCACATGTGCTTCGCAGTTCTCACACATCATGCCTTCGACATGGATGATGGCGCAGTGGGGGCTTTCCTCCTTTACGGGAGCAGCTTCGTTTTCCCTGACGCAGGCGCGATGACGGATCGGCTTATCATGAGTTGCATCATGGATGTTCACGCGGGTGAGCCGGAGCGCATTCAGGCAGACGGTGAGACTGGAGAGCGACATCGCTGCCGCCGCCCACATGGGGTCTAAGGAAATCCCGGGATACAGGCCCGCTGCCATAGGAATCAAAAGCGCATTGTAGGCGAAAGCCCAGAAGAGGTTCTCGTGGATATTCCGCAGGGTCTTCCGCGAGAGGCGGATGGCGGCCGTTGCATCCGTCAGGCGCGAATTCATGAGTACGACATCCGCCGAATCAATCGCGACATCTGTCCCGCCTCCGATCGCCATGCCGACGTCAGCGCGTGTGAGGGCAGGCGCATCATTGATACCGTCGCCGATCATGAGGACGCGTCCGCGCTCTGCGAGTTTCCTGACAGCCGCTTCTTTCCCATCCGGCAGAACCCCCGAAAGGATGGTATCGACGCCTGCTGCCTTTCCGATGGCGCGAGCCGTCTTTTCATTGTCTCCCGTCAGCATGACGACCTCGATCCCCATCGCGTGCAGCTCCTGCACGGCTCTGGCAGAATCCTTCCTGAGAACATCCGCGACCGCGATGAGGCCGAGAAGCACGCCTTCCTGCATAAAGAGAAGCGGCGTCTTCCCTTCTTCTGCGAGAGCGTCCGCACGGGCGCGCAGGGAGCTTGTATCTGCCAAAGAGGTGATATAGGCGAAGGAGCCGCCGGCGAGCGTTTTCCCTTGCTGCTTCCCGGTGAGGCCCTTTCCGGGGAGGATGAGGAAATCGGTGATTTCCTCGGCTTTGATCCCCCGCTCTTCCGCAAGATCGGCGATGGCGCGTGCGAGCGGATGCTCAGATTTCCTTTCCAGCGCATATGCCGCCTGCAGGAGCTCATCCTCTGAAATACCGTCTTCGGGCACGATGTCCGTCACGCAAGGCGCGCCCTCGGTGAGCGTCCCCGTCTTATCGAGCGCAGCGATCTGGACACGGCCCGTCATTTCCATCGCTTCACTCGTCTTGAAAAGGATGCCATGCTTCGCGCCCAGACCATTTCCCACCATGATCGCGACCGGTGTGGCAAGGCCAAGCGCGCAGGGGCAGGAAATCACGAGAACGGAGATGGCATAGGTCAGAGCCTCCCGTGCGCTGCTTCCCCATGCCAGATGCACCGCGAAGACAAGCACAGCGATGCCAATGACTGCGGGCACAAAGACGGCGGAGACCCGGTCTGCCATGCGGGCGATCGGTGCTTTCGTCGCAGCCGCCTCGCTCACCATGCGGATGATCTGAGAAAAGGACGTATCCTCCCCCACGCGCGTCGCCTTTGCGGTGATGTGCCCATTCGTATTGATCGAGGCTGCGCGCACGGCATCGCCGACCCCCTTATCGACCGGCACCGACTCGCCCGTCAGCGCCGACTCGTCGAGCGCCGCCGTTCCCGAGAGGATTTCGCCATCGACAGGGACCGCTTCACCCGGTTTCACCAGAAAGATGTCGCCTACTCTGACCTCGCTCACAGGGAGACGGATTTCCTCACCGTTTCGGAGGAGCAATGCCTCTTTCGGCGCCATCTTCATGAGCGACTTCAGCGCATCCGTCGTGCGCCCTTTCGACAGGGCTTCGAGGAGCTTTCCCACAGTGATGAGCGCAGGAATCATCGCAGCAGACTCAAAATAGAGCTGGTCATGGTAGAGCGGCATGATATTCATGTTCGACACACCATTTGTGATGAGCCATGTCATCCGATAGAAGATGCAGAGTGACCAGAGAAAGGAAATCCCGGATCCCATTGCGACCAGCACATCCATATTCGGCGCGCCCTGCGAAAGCGAGCGGAAACCGGAAATGAAAAAGTCACGGTTGATGCCCAGCACGAAGAGCGCGAGCAGCATTTGCGAAAGCGCCAGCCCCAGATGGTTGTGATCCAGAAATGCAGGCACTGGCCAGGAAAGCATATTGTGCCCCATCGTGATGTACATGAGAAGCACCAGAAACAGAGCCGACCAGATGAGTCGCTTCGCCAGCCGCGACGTCTCGCGATCCTTCAGTGCTTCCTCTTCGGCAGACATCAGCGGACTTCCCGCAGACCTTGGATCTTCCATGGGCGAAGCTCCATAGCCCGCCTTCTCCACCGCACGCACGACCGCATCCTCTCCGGCCGTACCCTCGACAATCATGGAATTCGTTAAAAGAGAGACGGAAACTTTGGAAACGCCGGGCACTTTTTTCACCGCCCGCTCCACATGCCCCTGGCACGCCGCACATGTCATGCCGGTGACGATGAAATGGTTTTTGTTATTTATCGTATGCAAAATTCACCTCCAAGAAAATGGGTTCAGGATTCGCCCCAGGGACTACCCCTGAACCTTTTATTTCATCAGCTTCTCCAGCATCGCGCAGAGCTCATCGACTTTATCCTCCTTGCCTTCCCGAATATCTTCGGCAACGCAGCCGCGGATGTGAGCCGCCAGAAGGAGCTTATTGAAACTGTTCAGCGCATTCGACACGGCAGAGACCTGCATCACGATGTCGGGGCAGTAGGCATCATTCTCCACCATCTTCTCGATCCCGCGGATCTGACCCTCCATGGTCTTGAGCCGCGTCATCAGACGCTTTCTTTCTCGCTCCGTCCGCTCCGTGTGACGGCAGCACTCACAGGAGGTGGTTGTTAGTTTTTCAGTCATGGAAGATGTCCTTTCGAAATAAAGTGGGAAGGGTTCAAGTTGATGGGTTCAGGGTTAGCCCCTTGGGCGGCTCCGTCCACTGATTATGAATGAAATCTTTGCGCGAATGAGGAATTAGGAATGAGGAATTAGGAATGGTGGTGCGGCGCATAAAAAGCAGAAGCGCCGCGGAGTATAAATAGTGGCGATGCCCGAAGGCGGTATTTAAGTCACCAGTCACCAGTCACCAGTCACCAGTCACCAGTCACCAGTCACCAGTCACCAGTCACCAGTCACCAGTCACCCATAGACTACACCCCCCTGGGGTCTTCTGTCAATTGAAAAAATCAAGAGCCGGCAATGCACATGCCGGCTCTTTGCGAAAGGTTTATGGTTATACTGCCCTTTGATTACGTTTGAAAGCCTCACTTGAATGAGAATGGTGGTGCGGCGCATTTCGTCATCCTGAGCGGAAAAAACGTCGTATGTTAAAAATGGCTTATCTGAAATAGGAGAACTGAGTCGAAGGATCTAAGCGCCGCGAAGTATAATATAAATAATGGCAATGCCCGAAGATGGTATTTAGTCACCAGTCACTAGTCACCAGTCACTCCTAATCCCTAGCCACTCATCCCTGCTTTCAAACATCCATCGCTTATCGGTCTGCAAGGAAGATTTCTCGGCAACGCTTTCAATGACGATACGGGAGTCTGACGTCTCCTTGTCTTTTAGTTATCAGTCACTCGAGAAGCCTCAGCCCCGGTCACGATTTCCTTGACCGCATCCATCTTTCCTGCTTCCGTCTGGTCCCAGGTGATCGGCGTCAGGGTCGGATAGCCGCGGTGCGCCCAGTACACATCCGTCTCCGGATCCTCACAGGAGAGCGCCTTGCCGGAAAGCCAGAAGCCCAGATGACCGGACGGATCTCTCATTTCCTGGATCGCATTGTCATAATGCTGCAGGCCGAGGCGTTTCACCTTGAGATGCGCGAAGGAGAGATGTTCGGCAGGCTTTGGCATATTGAGATTCAGGATGCCGCGGTATTTCTTCTCGATAAAATATCGCTTCACGATATCCAAGGCAAAGTCTGATGCTTTTTCCAGAAAGTCCACTTCCTTTGTGGTCTCTGCCGAGAGTGCGATAGACGGTATCCCCGCGAAGATGCCTTCGAGCGCGCCGCCGACTGTCCCGCTGTAAATGCAGTCGCTTCCCGTGTTGTAGCCGTTATTGATGCCAGAGACGATAAGGTCAGGCATGTCATCCCGAAGCCAGTGGCAGAGCGCGAGCTTCGCGCAGTCCGCCGTCGTCCCGCTGCAGGCAAGTACAGTGATGTTCTCCCCATAGCTTTCCTTGTACCACAGGCGCAGGTATGTCTGCAGCGACAGGGAAGAGGAGCAGGAGCTCCGTCCCTTATCCGGCGCGATCACCGTCACGCGCCCGAGCGTCGCCAGCTTTTTTGCCATGGCAACAATGCCCGGCGCTTCATATCCATCATCGTTCGTCAAAAAAATATGCATGCGATTGTCTCCTTAGCGTTTTTTGAGTATATATTATGAAATGGTTCAGGGTTCGGGGTTAGCCTATAGACCGTGCTGTCCCTTGCCCCTGAATGAAAGTTTTGCTCAAATGAGGAATGAAGGGGCGGCTTCGTCGCGAATATATATTTTGCAGCGAAGCTGCCACCACACCCTGAACCCATCAACCTGAACCCTGAACCCAATCTATGGCATTCAGCTTCCCCCCATTGTACCAAAACTTTCTCGCCAATAAAACATCTTTCCCATCGATTTCCTTCTATGCTATAATAGGACATTGTGAAAGCACAGAATATGTATGTTTGCGAGCCTGTCACCAGCGTAGCATCTCAATGTATAGAATTTTTTTACTCTTTGAAAGGAGTTTGTTTACATGACCGCAGATAACTTGACCTTTTCCATTGAAATCGATTTCATCCCAGATATTCAGGACGGCCGCGCCGAACTGAAAAAGAGCATGAAGAGCGTTTCCGAGAAATTTGACGGCACCTACATCCTCGATCCGAAAGCCCGTCCGATCATCTCCGGACTTGCCAAGGATGACGTGGAAGGCGCGCTGAAGGAGCTCGGTCTCCTCGCCTTCGGCACATGGCCGGCATGCATCCTGACTGCCACCATCGTCTCCCCGCTCCCGATCCGTGCGGTCGGCATGTCGGACGGCTGGGATATTTACACCGGCAAGAAGACCTTCTTCGCTTTTGCACAGTTCCCTGCCGATGCCCTCTCCATCATGGTGAAAGCCTGCACCTACTATCTGGAACATGAGTCCTACCAGTCTCTGGAAGAATTCATCGATGCCATGGGCTATGAAGCCTTCCGTGATACCGTCCTCGGAAATACTGTGCCGGGAAATGATGCCGGAAATGACTACTATGGCTCTTCCTGGGGCGCCCCCGACGTACCGCCGCTCAAAGAAGGCGACTTCGTCCGTCCGGAGAACAACATCATGCAGATCATCGAAGTGTACCCGGAAATGGGCCCCTTCCTCATGGAATACGGCATGTCCTGCGTCGGCTGCTTCGTCTCCTACGATGAAAACCTCTGGCAGGCTGCCCAGGGCCACGGCATCGACGTCTTTGAAATCATCGGCGAGATGAATGAATTCATCGCGGATAAATACAAGAAGCCGCTCCTCACCGAAGACACGCCGATGGAGACCATCCTCACCCTTTACCCGCAGCTTCTTCCCATCTTCCAGAAGAAATCCATCGCCATGCCGCAGGATATGAAAACCACCATCGGCACTCTCTGCAAAGAAGCAAATGTAGATGCCAAAGAGCTCATCGCTCTCTGCGATGAAAGACTGCGTGGGAAGGAAGAAGCGTAGTTTAGAGATTAGGAGTTTCAAGTGACTAGTGACTAGTGACTGGTGACTAGTAGCTAGGGATTAGGGATTGGGAGTGACCGGGGACTCGGGATTCCCCGTAGCGTCATCCCGAGCGTAGCCGAGGGTCTTTACTGCACTGCAATAATCAGCACGTATGCACTGAGGAGAAACGACGTATTGGTGCTGTTTCACATCAGGCAATGAGCGTTCTGCCATAGAGATTCCTCGCTTGCGCTCGAAATGACGACGGCGCGAAGCGCTATCAAAACTCCGCGGCGCTTAGATCCTTCGACTCAGTTCTCATATTCCAGATTAGCCATTTTCTAACATACGACGCTTTTCTCCGCTCAGGATGACGAAATGCGCCGCACCACCATTTCTAATTTCTCATTTCTAATTTCTCATTCAAAGGTCGCCCACCCTCGTGAGCTAAACCCGAACCATTTCAAAAGCCGGATGCGCTCCATGCATCCGGCTTTTTGCTTTCTTATTTCATTTTCCATCCTGCTTTTTTGAGTGCCATGACGATCGGCACCACGATGACACCCGAAACGATCGCTTCCGGGATACCATTTGCAGTGACGATCCCCATGATCATCAGGCCGACCGCTTCGACGGAGATCCCCTTCGCTGCTGCATACGGCGCGCCGACCAGCAGGAAGAAGGAGCCCAGGAAGAGCACCGTATTCGTGAGCGCCCCGCCCACTGCCGAGACGCCGGCGCGCAGATGCACATTTCCAGGAATGTACTTATACAAAAGCCACACGACGATCGGGATGCAGATCCGCGGCACGATACAGATGAACGCATCAGCGATGACACTGTACTGCAATGCGAACTGCATCATCAGGCTCGGCGCACGCAACGTCTGAATGAAAGAAAAGAGCCCGAAAAGAAATCCGACCAGAATGCCGACCTTCGGCCCTGCGACGACCGTCCCGATGATGGTCGGGATGTGCAGGATCGTCGCATTCATCACGACGAGCGGGACGAATCCATAGCCTGTCAGTCCGAGAAAGATCGTGATCCCTGCGAGCAGACCGGAAATCGTCAACTCGCGAATGCTCATAAAAGTCTGATTCTGATGGGGATTGTTTTGTTCCATACCTGTTCCTCCGTTCTTGTTCTCTGTGAGATATAAGACGCAAATAAAATACAGGCGCGATCGCGCTCTGCAGTCCAGCCCGCGCAAGCGATGCCAGCTAAAAGGCAGTGCGTTTCTGCACCTGTAGTTATTATAATCGGTGTCCCCCATTTGTCAACGGGGATGGAGACTTTGAGACGTGGAGACTTCAGAGGTCAGACTTCTGACGTCTGACCTCTCACGTCTCTCAGTCTCTTAGTCTCCTAGCCTCTTAGTCTCTTAGTCACCAGTCCCTAGTCACCAGTCACCAGTCACCAAAACATTATTTCTCAGCGGCAGCCTTGACCAGCTCCTGGAAGAATTTGAGAGCGATCGTCTGATCCATGTAGTCCTTCGGATCCTCGCCTTCCACCAGCACGTGCTTCAGATCATTTTCCGGATGGAACTGGACCGCTACGCAGAATTTCTTGGTCGGATTCTCGATGCCTTCGATGATGGAGACACCGCCCTTATCCACCGTCTCCGCCGTCTGAATCAGATCCGTGCCTTCGACACTACGGATCGCCTGATGATGCCAGGAGGATACATTCTCCAGCTTATCACCGCCTACGATCTCGCGGAGATGCGATTTCACAGGGAGGAGCGTCACATCATGACGCACATAGTCGCGGCCCCATGCATTGGCCGGCGCGCGATGCAGTCCGTCATAGTACACGCCTTTCGACTGATAGTACACGGGAAGATCCTGAATGAAAGTGACACCATGGACGATGCCCATCATCTGCTCGCCGCGGCAGACAGCGAAAGCAGGAATGTCCTTCTGTACGCAGTACGACATCAGGGTATAGTCAGAAATATCACGGGTCGCATTGATCCCCTCCCCCATATTTTCTTCCTTCTTCGGGTCTTTGAAGAGAGAGGGGCTGATGTCTTCGCCGCCGGTGAAGAAGACGCCGTCGATGCCCTTCATGATTTCCTTCACATTCGTCTCATCGAAGCGGTTCGCCTTGATGGCATCGGCATACTCTTCCTTCAGCATGCCCGAAGGATAGAGGGCCTCTGCCGCGACCGTCTTATCCGCTTCGTAGGGGACATCGCTGCTCGTCACCTGCGGCAGCTCGACCGCTATGCCGCCTGCGGCCTCGATGATCTTCTTGAAGGCTTCATAGTCCTGTGTCGGGCTCTTCCATGAAATCCCGATCACAGGCTTCTTTTCTGCTGCTTCTACCATAGAGGTGATGGATGCGGAGGCAACTGCCGCGGTCATGGCAAGGATGGTCAGTGCGATTTTGCAGGTCTTTTTCATAGGTTCTCTCCCTTTCTTTTTCAGCCAAAAAGGCGCTGCCCATGGGCAGCGCCTTCGCTTTTGTTATGAAGATGATTTGATTATACGGGGTTCTGCATAAATTGTCAATTCCAAGTGCTCAAAGTCTCATCCCATCACGATGCACAGGATCCCTGCAAGAGAAATCCCCACCCCGATGAGCTGGCGAAGGCTCAATTTTTCTTTATACAGCAGAAATCCTGTCACCATCAGCGCTGCTACAATGAGACTGTTCGCCACGACGAAAGCCACATTCACCGCCCAGCCGGCCCGGTACATGAAGAGCGTCCCCACCTCGATGCCGACGATCGCGAGTCCCAGCCCCATCGCAGAAACATTCACAGAAAGCACGCCGCGGAGAAAACTTTCCTTCCCCAAAGACTGAAAGAAGTAGATCACAAAGGAAACGGCAGACGCGGCGAGATACGTCACCATGAGAGAAATCATAGGATTCCCGACGCCTGCGACTTCTTTCAGTCCCACCTGATATCCCACACTGGATAGGACAACGAGAAGAAGCGGCCACCAAGTCGAAAACATCTATTTCCTCCTTACCTTACAATACAAAACATGCCCAGACAGGTGAGCGCGACCCCGGCGAGCTTCATAAGCCCCATCGGTTCCGCATAGATACAGGAACCGATAAAGAGGAGCAGCACGACAATGATCCCCGTGTACACGATGAATCCCACATTCATCGGCCAGCCCGCGCGATACATATAGATCGTCCCCACCTCCAGCCCTGCGATGGAAATCCCTGCGACAGCCGCCGGAAGCGGCACAGTTCCAAGCGCTGCCAGGAGATCTCCCGCCGGAGAAAACATCTCGAAAAGCAGCGCGCAGGTCAAAGCACTCACCAGGTACGTCGCTCCCAGCGCCGCGAGCGGAGAGGCAGCGGACGACAGTTTCTTCGCGCAGATCTGGTATATCACATCAGCCACAACAATCAGAGCGACAGGCCACCACAGAGCAAACATGGCGATTCTCCTTTCAAAGAAAAAGGCGCTCCAGCCACTCTCTCCCGGCTGCGCCGTACCTACGGAGAATGACTGAAACGCCTCTCTGCTCCACCCGGTGGCGAAGCAGCGGTTTTGTTACTATGTTATAGGAAATATAGCATGAGAGCCTTCCCCCTGTCAAGGAGATCGCGCTCGACCGGCATGGCGCACGCAGCTTGATGGCCCGCAGGACAGCCCCGAAAGGACATGTCCGCGCCGCGCTCCGATCGCGCAGTGACTTATCGACGCTCTATAGATTTGACTACAGTTTTACAATATACTTATAAGGTTGGCTCATGATGGTGGATGAAAGTTCTGCTCGAATGAGGAATGAAGTTGGCAGCTTCGCCGCCATGTTAGATGATGGTATTCCCGTATCGTAGCCTTCCCCTCGAGTGGAAGGTGCCCCGCAGGGGCGGATAGGGCACTGACGGTATAAAAGAGCACGGGGAAATGCGTCTCAAGTGCGTCGTTTATGAGAGCACCCGAGCGTCGCTGCCCCCTTCCCCATGCGTGGAAGGCTACGAGGTGCGGCGCTTTGCGCTGATTTTTGTAAACGGAGATGCCCGAATGGCAGCAGATAGCAGGTTTCCCGTTCGGAACTTCCTTACATCGGCCGCCTGACCACGAATGACAAAGATTTCTCGCTCACGCTCGAAATGACGATACGAGAGAGTCACTAGTCCCTAGTCACCAGTCACTAGTCATTAATCCCCAGGAGGTATTATGAAATTTTTCAGTTATCAGACCCTGCTCGCCGCATGCCATTTCTGCTCGGACATCAATCAGAGCGCACTGGCAGCGGTGCTTCCCTTTCTGGTCGCGGCCTATCACTATGACTACGCGACCGCTGCTATGCTGGTGCTGTCCTCAAACATCATCGGTTCGCTCATCCAGCCGCTCTTAGGGACGCTCTCCGACAAGCATAACTGGCCTTGGATCATGCCGCTCGGTCTCTTCATGGCAGGCGGCGGCATCGCACTGACAGGCATCACGTCCAATTTCTATCTGCTCTGCCTCTTCACGATGATTTCCGGCATCGGTGTCGCGATGTTCCACCCGCAGGGCGCGCTCATGGTCAACCGCGTCTCGACAGATGAGAACCGCGGCATCAGCCTCTCGGTCTTCTCTTTTGGCGGTAATATGGGCTTCACCTTCGGCGCAGCGATCATCGGTGCATCGATCGCTTTCTTCGGCCTGCCGGGCACGCTCATTTTCTTTGTTCCGGAAATCATCATCTGTCTGCTCCTTATCGCCCTCTATCCCCGTCTGAAAGCCATCGGTGAGAAATCGATTTCTTCACACAAGAAACACGCCGTGACAGACGCGCCGGACCAGTGGGGCTCCTTCTGCCGTCTCGGTGCTGTCGTTTTCGGCCGTTCCATCATGTACCTCGGGCTGAATACCTTCATCGTACTTTACTTCATGAATCACTTCCATGAATCACAGAATTTCAGCAACCTGCTCCTTAGCGTATACTATGGCATCGGCGCGCTCTTTACACTGATCGGAGGAAAAATGGGCGACAAGCATGGCTATCGCACCTTCGTCCGCCTCGGTTTCCTCCTCGCACTCCCCGCTGCGCTCATTCTCGCATGGACGGACAGCTCCATTCTCGGTATCCTCTGCCTCATCATCCTCGGTGCGGCTCTGAATCTTACGTATAGTCCGATGGTCGTCCTGGGCCAGCAGTACCTGCCAAACCGCGTCGGCCTCGCCTCGGGCATCACGCTCGGCCTTGCCGTCAGCGTCGGTGGCATCACCGCACCACTCCTCGGAAAGGTCGGCGACATGTATGGTCTGGAGACGACCTTCTACGTGATCGCCCTGATCACTCTCATCCCGCTCATTTCTTCCTTCACCTTGCCAAAGCCAAAGAAATAGTGGCTGCCGGCTGTCAAGAGCACCCGCATTCCCTTTCCCCCTGACAGGCATAGACAGGCATAATAAAAAACCCGACCTCTTCCTATGAAAGAGGCGGGCTTTTTTAGCGTGTGCAACGCTCCCTTCATTCCTAACTCCCCCAGAGCATCAGGTACGCCCCGATCAGGACGGCCAGAAAGCCCAGATTCGCCCCGGTGAAGACAAGAAAGTAAGCGCGGGCGAAGTGGAAGCGCATCGAAAGATACGCCTTGAAGGAAATAAGGCTCGCCATAGAGGCGATGAGAGTACCGAGGCCGCCGATATTGACGCCGAGAAGAAGCGCGGTGTAGTTTTCCGTGTACGGAGAGAGCATGACCGTCGCCGGTACATTGCTCACGACCTGCGAAAGGAGAAGAGAAATCCAGAATTCGTGCCCGGCAAGGAGCGCGGCCGGTTTCTCCTGAAGCCCTGGGATGTGCGTCAGATTTCCTACCGCGATGAAAAGCGCTAGGAAGAGGGCGAGCAGCTTGTAGTCGACCTCGAAAAAGGCCTTCCGGTCAAGGAAAGCGCAAGCAGGGATGCCAATGGCAAGGAGAAATGAAATCGGGAGGAGTCGAAGGACGTTCAAGAGGCACAGCGCAAAGAGAAGGAGCAAAAGCGCAATGCGAAAACGCGGTATGCCGGATGGCTTAGTGAAACGAAGCGTGAGCGGCCGGTCTTCGAGCGTATAGCTGGCAAGGAGGAGCAGAATACCCGAGAGAAGGGTGATGGGCGCGGTGATGGAGAGAAATTCGGCAAGCGGCAGATGGTAGTGGGCATAGATGAATAGGTTCTGCGGATTTCCGATAGGCGTCAGCATGCTGCCCAGATTCGCCGCGATGGTCATCCATGTGAGGACGGGAATCACCAGACGGAGAGCATGGGCTTCTTTGAAAAGAGAGATCGCAAGTGGCACAAAAATGATGAGGGAGACGTCATTTGTGAAAACCATGGAGGTAAAGAAGGAGAGCAATAGAAAGACCTGCCCCATCCGCCGGCTCTTCATGGGCTTCTGAAAGAGATAGCAGAAAAGACCGCTGAAGAATCCGGCGCGCCGAAGAGCCGCTACGATGGTCATGAGAGAAAAAAGGAGCGCCAGGAGCGGGAAATTGATGCTCTCTCTCAGTGAGAAAAGGCTGACCTCCGAGAAACACGCCGTCACAAGCGCAAGGAGCACTGCTGCAGCAAGATCGGGGTTTCGTCTGATAAGGCTCATGGGGGCTCCTTTCGGATGGCAATTTGCGGCTGCATGAAAAGTAAGCGGCAGCTAGTGACTAAGGGCAAGAGGCTCAACGGATTTTGGGAGCGAAGCTGCCACCACCATTTCTCATTTTCCCAAACCCATCATAGGATAAAAAGCCCTGCCCCTCCATACAAGAGAAGCAGGCTTTCCTGATTCCTATGATTCAGACTCGCTCCTCTTTAGAGGAAACTAAGCTTTTTTAGTTAGTAGGAATTGCATCTCATATCACTATTATTCTCATTATCAGGATAGTATAGGTTATCTGATTTTGTGTTGCCAAGGTGTTGCCACAATCGAATATTACGGATTGAGCCAATCTCTATCCGGGCGGGCCAACAGCCGTGCGTTGTTCATGGCTTGATCAAGCGTCAAGCATGTCGATGCCCGATACAATGTACCATTGTAATCCTCCACAACAATAGCTAAATCCGCAACATCCGGCGTAGCCAAACAGAGCGGAATAAGAAGTTGTATAGTTCCAGAAGTAATAAAATACTGCGGCACAGCAATTTTGTAATTACGGCGGAGCCGTTCTTTTGCAGCCTTCACACTTCCATCAATAAATAGTTGTAACTGATAATCTGGTAATGTTGAAAACGGAGCAGGGAATCTCACCTTGTTGTCTTGAATTATATGTTCGACATTGACAATCAGCTCCTTCCTGGGGTCAAAAATGAGCTTTGTTGGGTCGTCCCAATAAAAAGCCATCTCAGGAAGTTTTGTATACCGTCGAACATCATCTTCACCCTTTCGGAAAAATTTTTTAAAATGCCAATAACAGTCTACATTGGGATTAGTATTCTTATAAAATTGCATGTAGATTGGTTCGCGCTGTATCTGGGATAGTAAACCTGTATCAAAACAGCAAAATTGCGAATCATTTGAGTATGCCACTTTTTTCTCTCTTGCTAACCGAGTATAGGTATTCCGTATGTAGTTTTCCAAAATCGGAAAACTTGTAGCAGAAGGGGTGTTGTGGTACTGCCAATCTTCATCCTCAGCTAAGTTTGCCAAGTCTTCAATTACGCCATGAAAATCAGAGATTTGTGCAAAATCATAGAGTGAATCAGGAAGATCAAAAAGATCATTTTTCATAGTATTTTTCCTTTCATTAAAAATTTTATTAAGCATGAACTTATGCTTCTATATCTACATTACAGCTTTTTACTTTACTCTTCTAACTTCCATGCGAAGTCCGTCAACGCTCATCACATACATACCATTAATATTACATATTGTGACATCAGGACGATATGTATACCGATATTCGTAGGCATAATGTGCTTGCTTCCATACCTGGCCGTTAGTCAGTTTATAAGAGGTGTCTCCGCTCCAGCCCTTAAACTCGCCATCGATCTGACTCTCAATTACATCATAAACACGCCGTACCGGTACGGCATGTCCTGCCACTCTCAAGGTGGTTCTTCCATTTTCTTCTTCAATAAGAGCATCGGGTCTATAGGCATAATGATCCCAGTACTTATACTGGGATTGTCCCCAATATGTGCCATTGCTCATCTTAAAAACAGCATTATCATCAAAGCCATGGAATTCACCATCACTTTTTCCAGAATAAATAATCATAGTTATCAATACCTCCAAACTATAACATTTAAATTTCAATAAATAAATTACGCTTATGAGTTACAATCCGTGAACAACATCCTGATCCAGCACTTTTCCCTCTTGTTCCAGTCAGGCATATAGTTTGAAAGGAGCATATAAAACTGCTTGCTATGATTCGAGTATAGGAAGTGGGTCAATTCATGCAATCCTAGATAGTCAATATAGGGTATCTGAGCTTTAATCGAGTAAAATTAAATATTACCACTCCACGATTTACTCTACAACTGCCCCATAGGGGCTTCATTTCCGGGCGAAAATAATTATTTCTGCGAGAATTAGGTAGCCACTCTTTCTCGTATGATACTCATTGTATGTAGACTTATTCTATTCATTGTTATATCATAAAAATGGAGGATTTTAAGTATGGATATTATAAAAGTATTTGGCTCCAATGTAAAAAAATACCGTACTGCTATGGGCCTCTCACAGGAGACCTTTGCTGAAAAGTATGGACTACACCGCACTTATATTAGTGCTATTGAATGTTATCGCCGAAGTATCTCTCTTGAAAACATACAACAAATAGCAGATGCACTTGGAATAGAGACCTACAAACTTTTTATTGAACTGGAGGAATCAAAATCATGAAACAATTACGAGCGGAACTTGATCGTTTGCTACTGGTTACCCGTGGCGATAGGCAAATCATAAACGCTATATTAGATGGTAAGGCATTGTACCCCTTTAGCGTTGAAGGCCAACTTCTCGAGTATTTTCTTTCGATTGGAGAAATCTCATATTCGCGATATGACCAGATAAAGACCGATTATTTTCAAAGAAATCAGTATCTGGAATTGTTCGAAATGGCACCTCGTACATATGGCCAAACCTGGGGTGAACAGCATATTCGGTCGCTGTTTCCTCAATTTTTGAAGGCAACTAAGGAAAATCTCGCAGATGTATATCCTAATTTTGATGGTGAATTTGATCTGTGGTACAATGGTATTCGTATCGAGGTTAAATCTTGCCGAGCCAATAGCACTCGTACTGGTGGAAGTTTGTCCAGCCGTGCATTTCTTCATTCCGAAGCGTACAACACTGGTTTCAAATACCATTATCAGCAGTTAAAGCCTTCTTGCTGTGATGTTTTTATTTGGATTGGGACCTGTCGAGATGAATTGCTTTACTGGGCGCTTTCCAGTCAGGATCTATTGAACACTGGAAAACTTGGTTCTCAACATCGTAATGAGAATACTGGTGTGGCTGGCGCAGAAGTTTTTGAAGGACAAGTATTTATGACTGAACAGGCATTAGCTCCATTCTCTATCAATGAAGCTGACATTTTAAGAGCAGTATGTACAAAAGGACAACAGTAATTTACACGCTGCTCTTCCTTCGTGCTGTTCACAAAAACAGATTTTTACCTGCTAAAAATTGATGAATAACATCCTTATTTTCGTCTGAAAGACGATAGAGCGAAGCAATCTCCTCATCCAGCTCCCAGTATAGACCGCTAATGTCGTCCCCAGACTGCATTATGCGGTCTACTTTTTTGATAATTGATGTCTGCACATCTTCTGTTACGAAGGGGATTGGAATCTGCTCAATATGCGATCTAAGTAGTTTGACAGAGTTGAACTTTTTTGAAGTCCAATAAGCTACAATGCCTGAATTTAGTATTGCCAAAATATATTTAATAGACAAGCCCGGGATCAGGGGAATAACGATATTGCAGCTATTTAGCGACAGTATTTGAGCATTGTCATATGCAAAGACAGGAACATCACAAATAAATCGGTAGAGTAACTTCTCTTTAGCTCGATAGACTTCTGTTGGTGCCACTTGCTGAAATCGTTCCGGTACATAACGAATATAGTTTTCTCCTGCTCTAATAGAATACCGTTGAATATCTTTTCCTTTCAGTATGAATTCATATCCTTCTTTCTGTTCAGGCGTCAGATACTCTTTATTATTACCAGTAACAATTCCCAGCGCAAATCGTGCATGATCTTTTAGATACACTACATTTTCTACGCTCTCTATCGCTTTCATACATTCGTTTTCTTCATCGGAAATATTGAACGACAACGAATCAGCAGTCAGTACACGATTTTGGGAGATTGTGAACTTAGATTCGCCGATTGAAACATTGCAACCACTTACCATACCAGCATTACCTAATGCGACATGAAGCAATACCGCTGGGCACTGTACTCCCGTAAAAACATTTCCAACATAAGAAACATATCGGAAGCAGCACTGATTAAGAAGTAATTCTCTGATTGTTTTGTGAGCTGCTACACTTAAAATTGCTTCTGGTAATACAAATGCCAGTGAACCGGATGGTTTGAGTAATTCCAAAGAACGCTCCACAAACAAATCATATGCTTCAACCCCTTTCCCTAACGCTGTCTGATACTTTTGCTTATATTCAATCAGCTGTTTCTCTTGGAATTCGCTTCCCCATGGAGGATTTCCGATTACAATATCAAATCTATCATCAAATGTGTCGAGCAGCGTATCTCCAATTTTAATATGCTCCCTGAGATATTTTGCTGTTAGAGTAGTGTCTGTTAGAAATAGATTAATTCGTGCAATCAAAACACTTGTATGGTCACAATCTTGGCCATACAGTTCAGCATGATTTCCAAATTTATTGGCTAAAGCTATCAAAAAATTGCCGGCTCCACAACCGGGATCAAAGAACTTAATAGTATTGTCGGAAGAGTGCAAATCCAGGTTCTCAATAATCTCTGTTACAATTCTCTCAGGTGTGTAATAGGCACCTGCAAGTTTTCTTTGCCCTATATCTCTCAAAGAACTATAGACAAAACCTAACGAATCTTCAGCTGGTTCAAAATAAAGGCGCTTGTTCATTATAGATTTTAAGTGTTCTGATTGATTAGCACAGGAAGATCCCCCCCTCAGCAAATCCACTATCAATTTGCAAAACTCTTCATCAGAGTGACTTCCCATATAATCAAACAGAACATCATTTTTTTCAAATGCAATGTTCTCTTTTTGATAGTAGAGCTGAACAGCAAAATTAGCTAAGAGTAAGGACAATTCCGATTCCGAAACCTCTCCCATAGAAATTAGTTCTTCAACAACGGCCTTGTTTTCCGAGTTATTGACATAGTCTTTGTACAGTAGTTTACCTGAAATGCTTTTTTTATTTCGTCTGCTCTTTAGTTTTTCGTTTTTACCAGATCGAATATCTTCGGCTAATTTCTCAATATACTCACGACTAAAATACTTGTTACTGATATCCGGCGCAATCTTACGAAGACGAATCCAGTTCTTCAATGTTGCATTTGAAATTGATAAAGCTGAACATGCCTCATCATCGTTTAGAATACCAGTATCTTTATTGAAGAAACTTAATTGCTGTGTTTCTACGGCTTTTTTTCGTCTATCTGCAGGTTTTCCTGCCTTAGAAGGAATTTTCCATATTCCATCTACCATAATTGCCCCATCAATCCTACCTTGTTCACAAAGGATTTGAGTTCTTCTTTTTGATATATTAAACTTTTCAGATGCATCACTGATTGAAATATACATTGTCTTTACCTCCGGCGTTGTCTGACAAAAGTATACTTCATCGTTAGTAAAAAATCAATCATTAATACCTCTATTATTCGCGAAATAATGTTACTAGCTTGTTTCTCTTATAAACATACTCCACCAGCTCCTTGGCATTTCTGGCCAGATGCCATGCGTAAGCAATCAGATAAGCTACTCCGTTTGCTTTGCGGGAATGAACGGGATGGAATATACCGCGTTGGTCAGCAAAAGGACTTCCGACTGCTCCAATTCCCGGCTACGGAGGTAATAGCCCACACCGTTATCCTCATAAGTGGAGATGTCGTAACCGAGCTCGGTCAAAAGCGCAATAGCCCCGTAAACGGTGCGGCGGTCGATTTTGATGCCATAGAAGGACTCATTTTTGCAATGCGCTCCCGCATGGGCAGAATGTGCTCCGCATCGGAATACTCCTTTAGAACTTCCAAAAGGCAGTTGGCATTGACTTTTTCCGTCAGCATGGTACATATCCTTTCTTCCACTTACTTTACTTGAGTATAGCATCTGCGGATGGCTGCGCCTGATATGAGCTTACACTCGTCCTTTCAGCCCATTCTTCTTAGCAAGCTCGCTTGCTGCGTAACGGCGCTCGTCGGAATACGGCGCGGTCAGACTGACAGCAAATCGTCTGCGGTCAATCTCAAAGGTCAACACGCCCTGCTCGTCATCATCGGTCTGCCTGCACAGGTCGGGATACTCTGCCGCGTACTTTGTCAGCCGGTTTTTGAGCGCAGTATTGTGCGTCTGCACTTCGACGGTGCTGCTGGCTTCGCCAAAATAGATACAGGTTGTTTTCTGCCGTTTGGTCAGTCCGGTTTTCATATTGCCTCCATTTCTGCCTGTTTTGCGAAAGCAGGCTTGTTTTCAAGATTTTTCTCAGCTCTACACCTGTAAAAACAGGCTGATTTTTGAACGGAGAGCGCCCAGATGATACGCTGCTCGATCTGGACGCCTCCATTCAATAAAATTGGTTTTTCTCAGTTCAACACGGTATCAGCGGGCATTGTCCCGCATTGCTGCTTTTTCTCTGCGCGGACGGAAGAAATGCCAGAGGTTATTGCGCTGGATTGCGTCCTCGTAGCTTTGAATTTTTCCTGGAAGCTCTGCCTTTTCGCGTTCCAAATCCATAAAGGACGCGACGCGGCGGAGCTTCACAGAATGCTTTCCGCATGAAGTGAGGTTGCCGCCAATCTAAAAGCAGGCGAGATCACTAAAAAAGAATATGCCCGTTGGCGCTATTACTGTCCTGAGTTCGATACCATCGGACAGTGACACAAGATTACACCGTCACAGGAGCTGAGTGATCTGCTGATTGGCGATCTCAAAGAACACTCTGAAACATAACAAAAGACTCTGCCGACCTTCTTTCGCAGAAAGTCAGCAGAGACTTTTTCGCTCTCGATATAGGATTGAATACGATAGCAAACCGGCAAACCATTCGCTCGTTAAAACAAGAAAAATAAAATGGCTTTGGTCTCTGCTATCATTTTGCTATCAAACGGGGAAATGAATTTTCAAAAAGTGAATGCTTTCAAGGCTTTGCAGCCCCTCGTGTTCACTTTTTGCTTATTCCCACTCGATGGTGCTCGGTGGCTTGGAGGTGATGTCGTAGACGACGCGGTTCACACCAGCAACTTCGTTGCAGATGCGACGGCTCATTTCGTCGAGTACTTCCCACGGGAAGCGGAAGTAGTCGGCGGTCATGCCATCCGAGGATGTGACGGCACGGATGCCTACGGTGTAGTCGTAGGTTCTTTCATCGCCCTGCACGCCGACGGAACGGATCGCTGCCGGAAGGACGGCGAAGGACTGCCAGATGGTGTTATCGAGGCCATGCTTATGGATGACATCTCTCACGATGAAGTCCGCACGACGCAGGATATCGAGACGTTCCGGGGTGATGTCGCCGATGATACGGATGGCAAGACCCGGTCCCGGGAATGGCTGACGGTTGACGACTTCTTCCGGAAGGCCCAGCTGACGGCCGAGCTCGCGGACTTCGTCTTTGAAGAGTTCACGAAGCGGTTCGATGAGGGAGAACTTCATATCCTTCGGAAGGCCGCCTACATTGTGATGGGACTTGATGGTGGAAGCGGTCGCGGTACCGGATTCGACCACGTCCGGATAGAGGGTGCCCTGTACGAGGAATTTCACATCTTCGAGCTTGTTCGCTTCTTCCTGGAAGGTATGGATGAATTCCGCACCAATGGTCTTACGTTTCTTTTCCGGTTCGGTGACGCCTTCCAGAAGCGACATGAAGTGCTTGGACGCATCGATGTGCACCAGCTTCATGTTGAATTTGTTCGTAAAGGTATCGACGACCTGTTCTGCTTCGCCGAGGCGCAGGAAACCGTGGTCAACGAAGACGCAGGTCAGCTGATCGCCGATGGCTTTGTGTACGAGGACAGCTGCGACAGAGGAGTCGACGCCGCCGGAGAGGGCGCAGATGACATTGTGGTTTCCGACTTTTTCACGGATATTTTCGACAGCGATGTCGATGTAGTTGCCCATGGACCAGCCGCCTTCACATTCGCAGATGTGGAAGAGGAAATTCTTCAGCATGGTGGTGCCTTCCGGGGTGTGGACGACTTCCGGATGGAACTGGACAGCGTAGAAGCGGCGGGCTTCATCTGCCATCGCAGCAGTCGGGGTGAGGTCGGTATGACCGGTGAGTCCGAAGCCTGCCGGCATCTCTGTGACGGCATCGCCATGGCTCATCCATACCGCCGTCTTTTCGGAGACGCCTTCGAAGAGCGCGGAGCTGCCATTTCTGTAGAAATCGGTGTGACCGTATTCATGTTTTTCAGGTTTAGAAACTTCGCCGCCCAAGGTCTTGGCCATGAGCTGCATGCCGTAGCAGATGCCGAGGATCGGCACGCCTGCCTTGAATACGTCCGGGTCGATTTCCGGTGCATTCTCTGCATTGACGCTGGACGGGCCGCCGGAGAAAATGATTCCCTTCGGCTGCTGGGCTAAAATTTCTTTTGCGCTTTTGTTGTATGGCAGGATTTCGCAGTAGACACCGCACTCACGCACACGGCGTGCAATGAGCTGGGCATACTGTCCGCCAAAGTCAACAATCATCACAATTTCCTGATGCTTCATCGTTTTCCTCCTGTAGGAAATGAATCTTGTGAATGGAATATTTCGTATTGTTTATTATAGCATAGATGAAGGGGAAGAAGGAAGGGTATAAGGGTTGACGGGTTCAGGGTTAGCCCCTCGGGCGGCTCGCCCCTTGATTACATTTGAAAGCCTCGATTGAATGAGAAATTAGAAATGCGAAATGGTGGTACGGCGCATTTCGTCATCCTGAGCGGAGAAAAGCGTCGTATGTTAGAAAATGGCTAATCCGGAATATGAGAACTGAGTCGAAGGATTTAAGCGCCGCGAAGTATACATACTGGGATGCCATGAGCTGGCATTCCAGTCACTAGTCACGAGTCACTTGAGACTCCTAATCCCTAGCCACTAATCCCTAGCTACTCATCCCTGCTTTCAAACTTCATGGTTAGCCCCTCGGGCGTGGTGCCCTTTGATTACGTGCGAAAGAGGTTCAGCGGGTTCAACAGGTTCAAAGGGTTCAACGAGGGTGGTGCGGCGCATAAAAATATGGAAGCGCCGCGGAGTATAGATGGTGGCGATACCCGAAGGCAGTATTCAAGTCACCAGTCACTAGTCACTAGTCACTAGTCACTAGCTACTCATCCCCGCCACGGATCACTCCGCCTCAAAGAGCGGGAGCGGCGCGAGAAAAATGATATCCTCTCTTTTCGCTGCATCGCCTTCGGCCAGAATGGCTGCTTCCCCGATGACCTGTCCGCCTGCTTTTTCCGTGATCTCTTTCATCGCTTTCATAGAGCCGCCGGTGCTGATGACATCATCGACAAGGAGGACCTTCTTCCCGCGGATGAGATCGACATCGTCCTGCGAAAGGTAGAGACGCTGCTTGCCCATGGTCGTGATGGATTCATCCTCGACGCAGATCGGATTCTCCATATAGGCCTTCACGCTTTTCCGCGCAACGATGTATTTCTTCATGCCAAGCACACGCGCCATCTCATGGGCGAGCGGGATGCCCTTCGTTTCCGCGGTGAGGATGATATCCGTCCCCTCGGGGACCTTCTTCGCCAATTCCTCTGCGGTGCGGGTGACGATCTCTGTATCGCCCAGTATGACAAAGCCCGCGATGGCAAGGGTGTCGGAAATATTCATGATCGGCAGCTGGCGTGTGCATCCAGCGACATGCAGTTCGTAGTATCTTTTAGCCATAATGATTCCTTCTTTTGTTGTTTGTGTGATTGATTGTTTGGAAATAAGGAAATAGGTTCAGGGTTCAGGGTTAGCCCATGGGGCGGCTCCATCCACTGATTATGAATGAAAGCTTTGCGCAAATGAGGAATTAGGAATTAGGAATGATGGTGCGGCGCATAAGAATATAGAGCGCCGCGGAGTTTTGATAGAGCTTCGCGCCGTCGTCATTTCGAGCGTAGCCGAGAAATCTCTATGGCAGAACGCTCATTGCCTGATGTGAGACAGCACCAAGACATCGTTTTTTGCTCGGCGCTTACACGCTACTTCCCGCAGGGCAGTAGATATCCCTCGGCTACGCTCGGGATGACAATGCCGGAGAATCCTAGTCACCAGTCACTAGTCACTCCTAATCCCCAATCCCTAGCCACTCATCCCTGCTTTCAAACTTCAAGGTTAGCCCGTAGGGCGTGCCGCTCTTTGATTGCGTTTGAAAGCCTCGTTTAAATGAGAAATTAGAAATGAGAAATGGTTGTGCGGCGCATAAAAATCAGAAGCGCCGCGGAAGTTTGAAACTGGCGGTTTTCTCGTATCGCAAACCTAATCCCTAGCCACTAATCCCTAGCTACCAGTCACCAGTCACTAGTCACTTTTCCCCTTCGCCCTTCACGATCTCCACCTGGGGTGCTTCTGTGATGGTGACGGTCACCTCCCCATGCGGCGCGGGCAGGGGGTTGGTGCGGACGACGGACTTCCCTTTCGCCGGGCGAACCGCCTTTTTGTCAGCAGCTTTGGGCGTCTGTCCGAAGGAAGCCGGGAGTGCATTGGCAGGCACGATGGAGCCCGGATCGCCTTCCTGTGCTGTTGCGAGCTTCTCGATCTGACTCATGTAGGTATCGCGGCGATCTTCATTTCCCATTTCCTCACGCACGAAGTAGACAGAGAGCGCAGAGGGATCCTCGCTGCCGGATGCGACCTCCTGCCAGCGATCATCCGTGCGAAGCACCCATGCCTTGCCGTCCTCTGCGTAGCGGACATGCAGGAAGCCCGTCGCGACAGACTTACCCTTTTCGAGTTCAAAAATCTTCACACGCACAGCCAGTCCGTCATTGAATACGCCTTCGATGGTCATGGAGGTGAGGTCCATGAAGAGCCCCGTCTTGCCGTCATTGTAAATGCCGCCCGTATTCTGTATCATGGGCTGCGTCTGATCGCCATTCAGATAAAAGGGTTCGAAAGCAAGGACCGGCTCTGCCGTGTAAAGGAAGAGGGCTGCGCCCAGAGCCGCCACGATCTTTTCCCATTTTTTCATAGTTTCATCTCCTTTGGTATGGTACATTTCCTATGCCTTATTTTACTATAGAGAGAAAGAAGTGGCTAGGGAAACGCTGATTAAATCGCAGAGCCGGATTTCATATGGATTTTTATACATAGCTTCGTCATCATCTTCCTTAAATAGCTCGCTATTCGCGTCAGATGATTCCTTGCTCTGTATAAAATCCAAGAATGAAATCAGACAACGATTGAATCAGTGTTTCCCTAGCCGCATGATAAAAAGGTGCGGCCCATTCCGATCCTGATGCGCCGCACCTCCATGTCTCATTCTTCAGTTTTCCTGTGCAGCGTAAATACAGCAAGCTCCCTGTCGCAGGAAAAGCGGAAGGGGAACCAGCTCGCATCCCCGCGCGAGACATAGCCTTGATGCATGCCATCGCTGTACATTCCGCGTGTATAGCGAAAGGGGGTAATGATCGGCCGACCGAAAAGGCCGAACTGTGTCCCATGCGTATGTCCTGTGAGCGTCAGGAAGGCTCCTCTTTCAAAACCAAGGTCGATGAAATCGGAATGGTGTGCGAGCAGGATCGACGGTGCGCCCTCCGGAATATCAGCATAGGCGAAGTCCGTCATATTCTGCATTTCAAGCGGCCGCGCCGCCCCGCGGCTCCATGGGTAATCCACCCCCGCCACATAGAGCGCTGCATCTCCGCGCCGGATCACCATGCTTTCATTTTCCAAAAGACGGGCCCGCGTCCTTAAGAGCTCACGGCGGATGAGATCCTTGCCGCGGTAGTACTCATGATTTCCCCATGCATAGAGAATGCCATCGGGAAAAGCCGCCTGCCATTCGTCCAAGATATCCGCCGTTTCCTTCATATGGCGCACATCATCGATGAGATCCCCCGTGAAAAAGACCGCCTCTGCCCCTTCTGCCTTCGCACGCGCCATCTCGCGCGGAAGGTCCGTATAGCGGAAATAGGGGCCGATGTGCGTATCCGTCATCTGCGCGAAGCGATACCCCTCCAGCGCCTCCGGCAGATCCTTCACATAGATATCGTGATGCTCCGTCACCTCCCGATGATTTCCATCATAGGCTCCATAGACACCGATCCCCAGCGCCGCCGCCAGCCCGAGCACGCCCAAGAGCTGCGTCGCATGCCGAAGGGCTTTGGGCAGACTCAAAAGCGCAAGCGGGATGAGGAGAAAGAGCGCTATGATCTCCGCCACCATATATCCCGTCATCCCATACGCCAGATAGAGCGACCAGAGCCCGAGCCCGTCATACCCCTTCGCATACCAGAGGAAATACGCGCCAGCTGCCCCGCCAAGGATCGCTGCCGTCAGTGCATAAAAATAGAAACGCCTCCGGCGGAAAAGCAGCGCAAAAAGCGCACCATCAATGAGGCCAAGAACAGAAAAGAGGAGAAGAATCATAGTTTCGAAATACATAATGGCTCCTTTGAGAGAACAGTTTTAGGGGATAAGTGGCTAGGGATTAGGGATTAGGAGTGACTAGTGACTGGTGACTAGGGACTAGAGACTAGAGACTAAAAGACCAGGAGACTAGGAAACTGGAAGACATCAGACTCCCGTATCGTCATTTCGAGCGCAAGCGAGAAATCTTTGTCATTCGCAGCCCAGCGGTCGATGTTTGGAAATCCGAAACGGGAAACCTGCTCTGAAAGAAACCTTCGGGCATCGCCCTATTTATACTTCGCGGCGCTTAGATCCTTCGACTCAGTTCTCATATTCCAGATTAGCCATTTTCTAACATACAACGCTTTTCTCCGCTCAGGATGACGAAATGCGCCGCACCACCATTCCTAATTCCTCATTCCTAATTCCTCATTCGAGCAGAGCTTTCATACACAATCAAAGAACGGCACGTCCCACGGTCCCCTGAACCCTGAAGTTTGAAAGCAGGGATGATTAGTAGCTAGGGATTAGTGGCTAGGGATTAGGAGTCTCGAGTGACTAGTGACTTGTGACTGGTGACTGAAATGCCACCTTCGGGTATCGCCACCATCTATACTCCGCGGCGCTTCTTTTTTTATGCGCCGCACTACCACTCCTCACTCCTAACTCCTCACTCCTAACTGGCGAGTAGAGCTTTCAAACGTAATCATGGGACCCCACGCTTCAGGGGCTAACCCTTTCTTGAACCCATTATCCTTGATTCCTCTCCCTTTGTCAAAATGACTTCTTAAAAAATTCTTGACAATCCCCTGCCTCATATGCTATTATCTCTAAAGTCAGCTATGTGGAGTGATACTCAAGTGGCTGAAGAGGACGGTTTGCTAAATCGTTAGACCGGTTATACCGGTGCGGGAGTTCGAATCTCCCTCACTCCGCCACAAAAAACGAATCTCTTTGGAGATTCGTTTTTTTATTTTCCCATAAAGCAAAAAGAGCAGCCATTGGCTGCTCTTTTTGCTTGTAAGTTTGCAAGCAGGGATTAGGGATGAGTGGCTAGGGATTAGGGGTGCAAAGTGACTGGTGACTCGTGACTAAATACCACTTTAGAGCATCACCCCATATATACTCGCGGCGCTTCATTATTTTTTGCGCCGCTCCACCATTTCGCATTTCTCATTTCTAATTTCTCATTCAAGCGAAGCTTTCATCCACGATCAGTGGACAGCACGCCCCACGGGATTCACCCAGTCACTTCTTATGCTCTGCCGCTGCGTCTCTTACCCAGTTGAAGCGTTCCGGATCGATATCCTTCGGCACGGTGCAGTCCGCTCCGAGGATGACACCTCTGGTACCTGCCCGATCCAGAATGGCGCGTGTTTCTGCCTGCACCTCTTCCTTGGAACCGCTGTACAAAACACCGTCTGCATTGTTGTCAAAGCCGCCGATCACGCAGCGATGGCCGAAGATTTCCTCCCCTTCTTCCATCGGCACGCCTTCAAAAGCGACCGCCCAGTTGATAGCTTTGGCCGGATAGTCCTTGTACCAGTGAAGGTCATTGTGGCAGCCCATATAGCCGCAAATATGAAGAAGATTGTAGTCGGACACAGAATTTGCCGCCTCAAGGACAGCGACCTCGGATGGCGTGATGAATTCCTTATATTTCTCTTCCGTCATATCCGGATGCGGGATATTCTGGACGGAGAGGTAGACCCCATCTGCATGGCCATCCGTGATGACAGCCTTGGCAAGCGTTGCGATGTCTTCCGTGAGGACGGCCATGACTTCCTTCAGTGCTTCCGGATCTTCCTTCATGAAGCCGGTGATGACCGTCTTCGCATCGCTCCCCGTCTGCTGAAATTCGATGCAGCGCGTCGGCGCGAAAAGGTTGTAAAACATCATGACTTCCTTGCCATAGCGTTCAGAGAGGATGCCGCAGAGCTCGACCTGCTTCTGCACCCACGCAGAGTCCCTGCCGAGCGGCTTGATGCCGGCTGCGTCTTTGATCGATTTCAGATCGTGCAGCTGCTCATGCGGATAGAGGAAGAAACCATCGGTCATGATTTTCATGAAATCCGGATGCCATGATTTGTAAAAGGTATCATGCCCTGCCAGGTTGTCTACCCACGCAGAGTGATCGGCCAGTGCGTCTGCATGTCTCTGATCTGCCAGAAAATGATGCCAGAAACCTACCGGTACGCGATCGACCGGTTTGCAATCAAGAGCCGCCTGTACAAGTTCTCTCTTAGTCTGTGCCATAAAAAAATTCCTCCTGATATAAGAATCATCACACATCTTTCGTGATGCCTCTTATATTAGGAGGAAATCGGGGAGATGTAAAGGGGAAAATAAAAAAGGTTCAGGGTTCAGGGTTCGGGGTTCGGGGTTCAGGGTTAGCCCTTGGGGCGTGCTGCCCTTCGATTGTTTGCGAAAGAGGGGGAGCAGGTTCTGTAGGTTCTACGGGTAAGGCGGGGAAGGTGCGGCGCATTTCGTCATCCTGAGCGGAGAAAAGCGTCGTATGTTAGAGGAAACGCTGATCTGGAATATGAGAACTGAGTCGAAGGATCTAAGCGCCGCGGAGTTTTGATGGCGTTTCGCGCCGTCGTCATTTCGAGCGCAAGCGAGAAATCTCTATGGCAGAACGCTCATTGCCTGATGTGATACAGCACCAAGACATCGTTTTTCCCAGGCGCATACACGCTGATTCCCGCAGTGCAGTAGAGATCGAGGGCTGCGCTCGGGATGACGATGCCGGAGAATCCCAGTCACCAGTCACTGCTAAACCCCAGTCCCTAATCCCTAGCCACTTATCCCTGCTTTCAAACTTACGGCGCTTTTGATTTGTGCGCCGCACCACAAACCTGAACCCGTCAACCTGAACCCTGAACCTTCACTCCCCATTCATCTTTTTGATTTCAGCCAGCAGGTTCTCCGCTTCTTGGAGCGAAGCGGATTCGCGGTCTTCCTTTTCTACGAGGCTCATATCGACTGCCATGCCTTCGTGGAGATCCTCAAACCAGGCGGCAGGCAGCTTGATTTCCTCTTCCTCTTCCGTCAGGAAGACGGCCTTCTTCCCCTCGATGCGGTCCAGTGTCAGTTCCTTTTTCATCTTAGCGCTCCTTTGTGATCTTGTATCCGTCCCCCGTGGTGGTCAGGGTCAGCGTGCCGTCGCGGTCGGTACGGTAAATGTGGACCTTCGCCTTTTCCAGCTTCGCCACGGTCGTCTTATGCGGATGTCCATAGTCATTGTTCAGTCCGCAGGAAATGAAAGCCTCCTTCGGCGCGACAGCCTTCAAAAACTCTGGAGATGTCGACGTGCGGCTTCCGTGATGGCCGACCTTCAGCACATCACTCTTGAGCATCCCCTTGTTGGCAAGGATAGAAGCTTCTTCCTCTTTCTCTGCATCACCGGTGAACATCATGGAGAAATTGCCATAAGAGAGACGTCCGACGATGGAATTGTTATTGAAATCCGAATTTCCCTTCTGGTCCTTGATGACCTTGACCGGCCCGAGTACCTTGTAGGTGACGCCATCGAAGAAGGTAAGCGCATCGCCCGCTTTCAGTGCCTTATAGGGGATCTGATTCGCCTTGATGGCTTTCAGATAGTTCTTGTAAGACGCCGTGCCGGATGGCATGCCGTCATCATAGATGGCTTCGACCTTGAAATTTTTGAAAATCGCATTCATCCCGCCCAGATGATCCGCGTGCGGATGCGTGATCACCACCTTGGACAGACTCTTCACCTTGTACTTTTTGAGCAGCGCTACGATGGCATCGCGGTGCTCGATGTCACCGCTGTCGATCAGGACGAATTTCCCGTCCTTCTCCAGCAGGCAGGCATCTCCCTGCCCGATGTCGAGCATGCGGACCGTCAGAGCCTTCCCGCCCTTCACCGCGCTGCTCTTCGCTTTCGAAGCCGCAGAAGAAGAAGCTGCCGCTCCGCCGCACCCCGCGGCCGCCAGCCCGACCGTGAGTGTCAGTACAATGGCAAGAAGGTATTTCCAGATCTGTTTGATGGATAACATATACGTCTCCTTTTGTAAAATAGGTGCAACGAGTTCAGTGTTTCCCTAATCCCTAGCTACCAGTCACCAGTCACTAGTCACTAGTCACCAGTCACTAGCCACTAGCCACTAGTCACCATTTCCCTCGCCCTCGGCACCATCCTTGCCACATCGCTTGCGGTATAGCCGACAGGTGTCTCTTTCGCCAGAAGATCGCCCGCAAGACCGTGAAGGTAGACGCCGCAGATCGCTGCCGGCTCCGGATCCATCTCCTGACCGGCAAGAGCGGCGATGATCCCTGTCAGAGTATCGCCCATACCGCCTGTCGCCATGCCGGGATTTCCGGTCTCATTCACATAAGCGAAGCCATCTGCCGCGCAGATGACGGTCGGCATACCCTTCAGGACGAGCGTCACCTCCCGATCCATCGCAAAAGCGATCGCGCCATCGATACGCTCTCTTTCCATCTCAGCCGCCGCCCTTCCCGTCAGATGGGCAAATTCCCCCACATGCGGCGTCAGGATCAGCTGCCCGGGACAGCTGGCGAGATCGATTTCCATCTCCTTCACTGCATAGAGTGCATCCGCATCGACGATGACCGGCTTCTTCCAGCGTGTGAGGATTTCCTTCACGAAGCGCTGCGTCTCTACGTCCCGACCAAGCCCCGGCCCGATGGCGAGCACATCATAAGCCTCTGCCTTTTGGAGGACTTCCTCTGCCATAGCAGACGTGAAGAAATCCGAATCCCCCACGGACGACACCATGAGCTCGGGCACCTTGCCCGCGATCGCAGCCGCCGCCTTTGGCACAGTCACGACAGCCACCTTGCCAGCCCCGGCATGAAGCGCGCCCTGTCCGGCGAGGAGCGCCGCCCCCTCCATGCCGGCAGAGCCGGCGATGATACCGATGAATCCATTCTTTCCTTTATGACACATGCGCTCCCTTACAGGCAGCAGATTTCCCACCTCTCTCTCTTCGATAAGGCTCACGGGAAGAAAGCGGCCCACAGCCGCAGGGAGGCCGATCGCACTATAGAGCACCTTGCCGCAGTACTCGTGGCCGGGAGAAAGCACATGACAGCGCTTGTACGACTCCAGCGCCACCGTGTAATCTGCCATGACGGCAAGTCCCATAGGCTCTCCCGTATCCGAAGACAGCCCGCTCGGTACATCGACAGAGACGACCGACGCACGCGATGCATTCATCATCTCTATGACCTCAGCCTTCACGCCGGTGACCTCTCGGGAAAGCCCCGTACCGATCAGCGCATCCACGATGACATCCGCGCTCTCCAGCGGCGTCTCCCAGTCCGTATCCTCACTGACAGGGATGACCTGTACCCACATTTTTTCAATGATCCGGCGATACAGACGCGCCGTCTCGCTCATATGCGCCTCATTGCCGCACAAGAGCACCGCGACGCTGGCGGACAGCGCGCACAAATACCTTGCGATGACGAAGCCGTCTCCGCCATTGTTGCCCGTCCCGCAGACCACCACCACCGACTTTCCCTTCCAGTCGATTTCCGGATGAAGCAACGATACCACATCGCGCCCCGCATTCTCCATCAGCACCGCTTCAGGAAATCCGTAGCTCGTCATCGCTTCCCGGTCGAGCGAGCGCGACTCATCAGCCGTCGTGATGTACTTCATGATGACCTCCTGCCATGACGACCACTGTGATCGCCATCTCTTCTTCATGTGAAATAGAAATCGACATCTCCGTAATGCCAAGCTCTTCTGCCCGCTTGGCGAACGTCCCCGCGAGGTGAAGCTCCGGCTGTCCCCACTTTCCCCATGTCACATACGCATCTCTCCACGCCGAACCGAAAATGCCGATCCCGAGCGCCTTTCCTGCCGCCTCTCGCGCTCCCCAGAGCGCTGCATACGACTCCGCGCGCTTCTTCCCCTTCTTCTCGCAATGCGCGATCTCTTCTTCTGTGAAAATCTTCTCCGTGCGGCGGGGAAATTTCTCAAGGATCCTCTCCCACCGCGCAATCTTCACCAGATCTACACCGACAAACATAGCTCGTACCTCCTTTTGCTCTATTGTACTAAAGAGGGAGACAGGGTTCAAGGTTCGGAGTTAGCCCGTGGGCGTGCTGCCTCTGGATTGCATTTGAAAGCCTCGCTTGCATGAGAAATTAGAAATGAGAAATGCGAAATGGTGGTGCGGTGCGAAAAATAATGAAGCACCGCAGAATTTTGATAGCGCTTCGCGACGTTGTCATCCCGAGCGCAGCCGAGGGATCTTTCTTGTACTGCGGTCAGTATCACATAGGCACTGGCAGGGAAATGACGCCTTGGTGCTGCGTATTTCTGCTTTCGCACATCCATCGTTTATCGGTCTGCAAAGAAGATTTCTCGCTTCGCTCGAAATGACGATACGGGAGTCTGATGTCTTCTAGTCTTCTAGTCTTCTAGTCTTTTAGTCACTAGTCGTTCGAGACACCTAATCCCTAGCTACTAATTCCTAGCTACTAATCCCTAGCCACCAGTCACCAGTTCCTAGCCACTCATCCCTGCTTTCAAACTTGTGGTGGCGGCTTCGCCGCGAATATATGGGCGCGAAGCGCCTTTCCTTTTTAGCCTTCCCCTCGAGGGGAAGGTGCCCCGAAGGGGCGGATAGGGCACTGGCGGCATGAAAGAGCAGTGAGAAAATGCGTTTCAAGCAGGCGATTTATGGCAGCAGTTGAGCGACGTACCAGCCCCATGGAGCCGACGCCCCGAACCTAGGGAGACACTGATTCAATCATTGTCAGATTGAATCAGCGTTTCCCCAGAACCCAAAATAAAAAATCCCACAGTCCTAAGACCATGGGATTTTTCTCTCGGAAAATTAAGCCTTTTCTTCCATCTTTTCCTTGTAAGCTTCTTTTGCTTCTTCCTTAGCTTCAGCAGCAGCTTCTTTAGCTTCTGCAGCTTTTTCAGCAGCGATAGCAGCATTTACGTTTGCGTTCAGACGGGATTTTTTACGAGCAGCAGCATTCTTGTGGATCACGCCTTTTTTAGCAGCGCTGTCGATGATGCTTACAGCAGCACGAAAAGCTTCGTCTTTATTTTCAGAGTTAGCAGCAGCGACAGCTTTCTTGATAGCGCCGTGAATCTGGGATTTAACAGCAGCGTTAGCAGCTTTCTTAGCAGCGTCCTGTCTCATGCTTTTCATATTGGATTTAATCTGTGGCAATGGTTTCACCTCCCGTCTGCATTATTCATACCAAAGTATTTTATCATAAAGGACGAGTGATAGCAAGGTCGTTTGGAAAGAAAATTTTGGATTAAAGGTTGTTGGTTCAAGGTTCAGGGTTCAAGGTTGTGGTGGCGGCTACGCCGCAATATATATATCAGTACGATGCACCGCTCTGATTTCGCCTTCCCCTCGAGGGAAGGTGCCCCGAAGGGGCGAATAGGGCACAAACGATATGAAAGCCGATCTGCAAGAAAGATCCCTCGGCTGCGCTCGGGATGACGATGCCGGAGAATCCCAGTCACTAGTCACTAGTCACTTGGGGTTCCTAATCCCTAGCCACTCATCCCTAGCTGCCAGTCACAAGCCACAAGTCACTAGCCACTATAACCCGTTGACCCCTGAACCATCAAAAAAGGACCTGTGATTTCTCACACGTCCTTTTCATGCTCTTACAGCGTCAGCGCTCTTGCGAAATGTTCCTTCAGGACTTTGATCGAAGCCTGCAGTTCCGCATTTTCTTCCTCCGTCAGATGCAGCTCGATGATGTCTTCTACACCATCCTTGCCGATCTTGACCGGGACAGAAGCGAAGCTGTCTTTGATGCCGTACGGGCCATCGAGGTATACAGAAACCGGCAGCACCTTGTGTTCATTGTGGTAAATCGCACGAACCAGTTCCGCGGTTGCCGAGGTGACACCAAATTCCGTGCAGCCCTTGGTCGTATTTTCCACATAACCTTCACGATGTACCTTTTCCAGAATGACATCCTTCGGATCCATCTTGTAAAGCTCCGGCTTTTCAGCGAGCAGTTCATCCAGCTTCTTGCCAGCGACCGTGACATGGCTCCACGGGATCATGCTCGAGTCCCCGTGTTCACCCAAGAGGTACGCTGTGAGCGAGCGGCGGTTGATCTTCAGCTGGTCAGACAGCTGGTACTGCAGACGAGCAGAGTCGAGCGCCGTGCCGGAGCCGATGATCTTATTCTTCGGATAGTCCAGCTTGTACTGGATATATTCTGCGATGATATCGCATGGATTGGAAATCGAGATGATGATCCCGTCGAAGCCGGACTTTTCGATGAGCGGCAGGAATTCCTTCGTCGTCGCGATGCCGCCATCCATCATGTCGAGACGGGTCTGTCCCGGCAGACGAGGTTTGCCGGATGCATTGATCATGATGTCCGCATCCTTCATGTCATCGATCGTACCTGCATACGCTTCGAAATGATGCGGCTGGTAGCTGACCGCATCCATCAGGTCGAGGGATTCGCCCATCGCCTTGTCATTGTTCACGTCGTAGAAAACGACTTCATCCGCCAGCCCCTGTACCGCGAGCTGCAGTCCCAGATGAGAGCCGACATTGCCGGCACCGATGATTCCCACTTTTCTTGTCTTGATTGCCATATTCTTCTACACTCCTTTGCTTCATTTTCTGGCATTGATATAGAATTATTCCTATATGTCATTCTATCATGTGCTTATGAGATGACGTATGCATATTATACTACGGATTTGGGAAATTGGAAATAGGGTTCAGGGTTAGCCCATGGGACGTATCGCCCTTTGATTGTGGATGAAAGAGGGGGAGCGGGTTCTATGGGGTCTATGGGGTCAGTGGGTTCAAAAGGGGGTGGTGCCCGAGCTCTGTTTTTCCCTCCTTCCTTTGGAAGGAGGTGCCCCGAAGGGGCGGAGGTTGGCTTGGGATTTTCTCTCCCTCGAAGCCCCTATCTCGCTTCACACGAAATGGCGTCTCACTGGATTTTAGCGTCGCTTTGCTCCTAAAAATCAAGTTCGCTTGCACAAGCCCTTCGGGCAGTTCCCCCGATGGGGAGCCAAGAATGTTCTGCTGCTTAAACGCAGGGAAACACTCTCCCGCTTCTATACATAGAATTACGGAAACGTAAAAAAAGTGACCTTCTTCCTTTGGAAAAAAGTCACTTTTCCATCACAAAGACGCAGCATACCGTTTCACTGTATTCATGGAGGCATTCCCTGCAATCTGGCACCAGCGCATTTCACAGTTCATGTCGTACAAGTACGGTTAAACTTCGCTCTAGGGAAACACTCCGAAGCCTCAGGTCTGCACTGGCACACAAGGTGCCGCATCAGCCCCGTTGCACCTGTATTCTCACACAAGTTCCGCGAGCTCGAGGATAAGGGCGCGGCTCTTTTCCCAGCCGAGGCAGGGGTCGGTGATGGACTTGCCGTAGACGCCTTCGCCGATTTTCTGGTTGCCATCTTCGATATAGCTCTCGATCATGAGGCCTTTCACGATGCGGGCGACGTCAGCGGAGTAGCGGCGGCTGGCCATGACGTCTTTGGCGATGCGGATCTGCTCCATGTATTTCTTGCCGGAGTTGTTGTGATTGCAGTCGACGACGATGGCGGGATTGGCAAGGGTACGTTCTCCATAAAGGTCGAGGACTTTCTTCAGGTTCTCGTAGTGGTAGTTCGGCATGCTGGTGCCGAAGTGGTTCACATAGCCGCGGAGGATGGCGTGGGCGAGCGGATTTCCTGTGGTGTGGACTTCCCAGCCGTGGAAGAGGAAGTCCTGCTCATTCTGTGCGGCTTCGATAGAGTTCATCATGACGGAGAGGTCGCCGGAGGTCGGGTTCTTCATGCCGACAGGGATACCGGCGCCGCTTGCGATCATGCGGTGGAGCTGGTCCTCGACGGAACGCGCGCCGATCGCACCGTAGGAGAGGAGATCGGAGAGGTAGCGGTGGTTTTCCGGGTAGAGGATCTCTTCGGCGCAGGTGAAGCCGGTCTCTTCGATGACGTGGACATGCATACGGCGAATGGCTTTGATGCCTTCCATCATGTTTTCATTGCCTTCGGGGTCTGGCTGATGGAGCATGCCTTTGTAGCCTTTGCCGATGGTTCTCGGCTTATTCGTGTAGACTCTGGGGACGATGAAGAGCTTGTCTTTCACTTCGTCCTCGACTTTCGCAAGGCGCGTGCAGTAGTCGAGGACGGCAGGCTCGTTATCAGCCGAGCAAGGGCCGATGATGAGGAGAAGCCGGTCGTCTTTCCCGGTCATAATGTCTTCGATGACCTGGTCTCTTTCTGCTTTCAGCTTTCTGTATGGTGCGCGCAGCGGGATCTCCTGCTGCACTTCGATCGGTTCCGGCAATTTGCGGACGAATCTCATCTGTTCTTTCATAGGTTTGACTCCTTTGGATGGAAATCGGGTTCGGGGTTCAGGGTTAGCCCGGGGCGTGCCCCCTTTGATTGTTTGCGAAAGAGGTTCAGCGGGTTCTATGGGTTCAAAGGGGGAAGGTGCGGCGCGTAAAAATCAGAAACGCCGCGGAGTATAAATAGGGCGATGTACGAAAGTGAAATTTTAGTCACTAGTCACTCCTAACCCCTAGTCACTCAATTTCTCTATCTTAAACACATTGATCGTATCGACGTCGGGGCAGCAGAAGAGAGCGGTGCCTTTCTCCTCGCCGCGCTGGGGGATCTCGCCGCCGTAGCGGAGGATGTCGACGTAGGGGAAGGCGACGTGCATCGCCATGGGGCAGAGATTTCCTCTATCCTTGTCGAAATCCCACGAGTCCCCCACGCGGTGTCCGCGGTGGCAGGAACAGGGGCCTTTGCGATCGACGAGCGTGATGCGGATCTTCGGTCTTCTTGGCATCAGTCCAGCACCTCCAGCGAATTTTCAATGGCGATCCCTTTGAAGGTGTCCTGGCTGTCCTTGTTTTTCATGATGAGGAGCTTCACCGCGCCCATCGCTTTCTCGACGGAGCGGATGAGCGGCTCGCCGTTCAGGATTTCTCCCATGAAGATGGAAGAGAAAATATCGCCCGTCCCCGGGAAGCGGATCGGCACCAGCGTGAAAGTGCGGAGGAAATATTCATCGCGCGCGGCATCATAGCCTGCGACGGCGTCTTCCCCGTCGACCTTCGCACTCGTGATGATGACCGAGCCTTGGCTCATGGCATGGAGCTTGTTCAAGAGTGCTTTCGCCTCTTCCCACGTCAGGCCTTCTGCCTGGTACGCTACGCCCGCGATGAGGGCGGCTTCCGTATAGTTTGGCACCATGTAGTCCGCATTTCTCGCGAGCTCCCGCATTTCTTTCACGGTATCTTCGGTGAGGCCGTTGTAGAGATGCCCTTCGTCACCCATGATGGGATCGACGAAGATCTTCGTCCCTGTTTTCCTCTTCTCGCAGCAGTAGGAGGAAATCAGATCCGCCTGCTCGTGGGAGACGATGAAGCCTGTGGAGATCGCATCAAAGGTAAAACCGAGCTCCTGCCAAACTTTGAGTGTGTTCCGCATGAAGTGCGTGGTGTCCTGA
The DNA here is from genome assembly GCA_934178345.1 of uncultured Dialister sp. Taxonomy (GTDB): domain Bacteria; phylum Bacillota; class Negativicutes; order Veillonellales; family Dialisteraceae; genus Dialister. The sequence continues at coordinate 48,008 of CAKPQG010000016.1, forward strand.
ATTTCAAATTTCCCGTAGTCCAGTGTATTCGATACCAGTGCCGTTGGCAGATTGTAGGTGATGTGACCCATGTGCGCTAGGACTGGCATCATCGCCGCCAGTGCTACTTTGCCGTAGCCGGGAAGATCATTGACAAGAAGGATTTGTTTTCCCATTTGCGTTCCTCTTTCCTCCGCCATTGCGGATGTGATTTGCATTCCATTGTATCATAAAAGATTCGCGGTGGGCAGGGCTTAGTGGTGAGGGATTGGTAACCAGGGATTTGGGTGAACCGGTGGGACGTGTCGTCCTTTGATTGTGGGTGAAAGCACTGCTCGAATAAGAAATGAATGTGGCGGCTTCGCGCACCGATTCAGCCTTCCCCTCAAGGGGAAGGTGCCCCGAAGGGGCGGATAGGGTACCTGCGGTATGAAAGACGGCTGAACCAAACAGGAAATGCGTCTGCAAACATAGTGGCTCTCACATAAGCACCCGAGCGCCGCTAGCGCGGTTCCCCGTCCCGATGGAAAGGGAAAATCATTCACAGCCAAAAAGCGCGCTCCGAATCATCGGAAGCGCGCTTTTGTTATGTTATGAAAGATATATGGCGACTACAGTCATCCCGTATCGTCCTAGTCCCTAGCTACTAATCCCTAGCTACTAGTCACCAGCTACTAGCCACCAGTCACCAGTCACTATTTTCCCAGAATCTTCTCTGCCGCGCCCATGACGGCGAGAACGGCATGTTCGAAGGTGAGAGCACCCTGGAAGTACATGATATACGGCGGACGGACAGGACCGTCAGCAGACATTTCGATCGTGGAGCCCTGTACGAAGGTGCCGGCTGCCATGAGGATGGGATCGACGTAGCCGGGCATCGGGCCTGGCACCGGGGTCGCATCGGAGTCGACAGGCGACCAGCTCTGGATGGCTTCGGCGAATCGGCACATGTTTTCTTCGCTGTTCAAAGCGACCGTCGTGATGAGGTCGGTGCGGAGATGCCCCGGCTCCGGCGTCACGGCAAAGCCGAGCTTCTGGAAGACGGCGGCGCAGAATTCCGCTGCCATCACAGCCTGACGGGTCATGTGCGGCGCAAGGAAGAGGCCTTCGAAGAAGGGACGATAGGAAGCTGCGTAGGAGCCCATCTCGTCCCCAAGGCCGGGGACAGTGAGCTGATGCGCGCAGCGTTCAACGAGGTCTTTTCTGCCGCAGATGTAAGCACCGGTCGGTGCAAATCCGCCGCCGGCATTCTTGATAAGGGAGCCGGCGGTGATGTCTGCGCCGAGCTCGATCGGTTCTTCTTTGTTGGTAAATTCACCGTAGCAGTTGTCCACGAAGCAGATCGTCTTCGGGTTCTTTGCTTTGACGACGTCGATGATCTTCCTGATGTCTTCTGGGAAGAGGGAGTTTCTGAGGCTGTAGCCGCGCGAACGCTGGATTTCTACGAGCTTGGTGTGTTCATCGACCATGGCGGCGATGCCTTCCAGGTCATAGGTGTCGCCTTTGAGCGGCACTTCCTTGTAATGGACACCACGGGACTTCAGATTTCCAGGAGCGTTGCCGGAAATGCCGATGACGCTCTGCATGGTGTCATAGGGAGTGCCGACGGCGGAAAGCATGGTATCGCCCGGTTCGAGAAGGGCGAGAAGTACGGTGCCTAAGGCATGGGTGCCGGAGACGAACTGCGGACGGACGAGAGCCGCCTCGCATTTGAAAACGTCGCACCAGATCTCCTCGAGCTTGCCGCGGCCGGGGTCATCATAGCCATAACCGTAGGACGGTGCGAAATGATACGCCGAGAGGTGATGCTTGCGGAAAGCTTCGAGGACTTTCTGCGTGTTGTAGAGGGAAATTTCTTCCATCTCATGAAAAACAGGCGCACAAAGTTCGAGCGCCTCGTTTTTGATCTGTTTCAGTTTTTTATCCATTGTTATTGTTCAAATCCTCTGAATTGTAGATATAGCATGCTTGTAAATCAGCTGAGAGCGGTTCTCGCTGACCAGAAGCACGGTAAAGCTGTCGAAGGACTTCACTTTGCCCTTGAGCTGGACACCATTCATCAGGAAGATGCTGACCGGCACGTTTTCCTTTCTTGCTTCATTCAAAAATGTGTCCTGCAGATTCATTTTACCTTCCATCTTGTGATTCTCCTCTAACTTGTGAAATGACATAGGCTAAGATTTCCCTGTACCATATGTCTCCGTCTGATGGTGTTTTTTCCACCCAGTGAATATATGGCATTCGTCTGTACCAGGTCAGCTGCCTTTTTGCAAAGTGACGGGTATTCTTCTGGATCAGTTCCTCAGCTTCTTCCAGTGTGCGCTCGCCGCGTACCACGGGGATCATCTCGCGATAGCCGATGCCCTTCATGGCCTGGCAAGCTTCCAGAACGCCCGTTTCCAAAAGTGACCTGACTTCCTCTAAGAGTCCTGCTTCCATCATCTGGTGGACCCGCTTATTTATTTTATCATATAATATCGCCCTGTCCATAGCAATTCCCAAAACCGGACCGTCATAGACGAGCGTGTGCGCTTTGCCCGCTTCTTTCGCCTCACTCCCAGAAGAGAGAAGCTCGAGCTTTCTCACCATGCGCTGCGGGTCGGGCGGCACGTCTGCGCCCCGCTTTTGGAGCTCTTCGATGAGCGCTTCCTTCCCCTGCTCGGCGAGGAGGCGCTCCCAGCGGCTCCTTCCCCCGACCTTGGGAAGAAATTCGTAGCCTTCCAGAAGCGACTGGATATAGAGCCCTGTCCCGCCGACGACGATCGGGATGCGGCCCTTCTCATTTTCTTCATGGATGATGGCCTTCGCTTTTTCCTGAAAATCCGCGGCCGAGTAGCTTTCTGTCGGCTCCATGCAGTCCACGAGGAAATGGGGCACACCCTCTGCCTCTTCTTTCGTCACCTTCGCTGTCCCGATATCCATGCGGCGGTACACCTGAAAGGCATCTCCGGAAATCACGACCGAGCCCAGCGCTTTCGCGAGGTACACGCCGAGCGCCGTCTTCCCTGAGGCCGTCGGGCCAAGGATGGTGATGAGTTTTTCTTTGGGCATGGTGGAGCTCCTTTCGGGGAAAATAGCAACTAGGAATTGGTGACTGGTGACTAGGGTTAGCCCTGGGGCGTACCGTCCCTTGATTGCGGGTGAAAGCTTTGCTCGCCAGTTAGAAATTAGGAGTTAGGAGTTAGGAGTGCTGGTGCGGCGCATAAAAATATAGAAGCGCCGCAGAAATTGAGGCTCCCGCAAAGCCACTTCCTCTCGGAAACGGGCCGCCCGAAGGGCGGCGGATAGGGAGACAAATGCGTAGACAGAAAGACAGCATAGATGGGACTGACTACGGCAAGAGAAAACAATTTCCCTTATCTGCTCACAGCACATGCCTGATGCAGACCGCCATCTTACATACGTAGTCTGTCTCCGTTCATACAGAGAGCTGCCAGCTCACCCGTCTCCCTATCCCCCCTGCCCCTTTCCGATGGAAAGGGGCTACGATAAAGCAGACTTTCTCACACAGCTTTCATTCCACGACCTGCGGGCATCGCCCATATCATTTGCGGCAAAGCCGCCACCTTCATTCCTCATTCCTAATTCCTAATTCCTCATTCCTCATTTATGAATCACCCCATACGCGGTCGACTGCCCTCTTTTCATGAAGACGTTCGTGAAGATCGGATTTCTAAAAATGCCGGCGAAGGGGCGTTCTTTCACGATGACTTTCACCCGGGAAACGCGGAGAGCTTCTCGTAAGATCTCCTCCGTCAGGCTGTCATACGCTGCTACCGCGCGGAAGCCTTCCATATCATTTTCTCTACGCTTCACAGGATGGCGAAACATGGGGTCGAAATAGATGACATCGTAGGTGTCATCCCTGCAGCCTGCCAGATACTCTCTATAGTCGGCATGGATCAGGTGGATCCGCCGGACGGCATCAGTGAGACTCTTGTCTTTATCCTCATAGCCTGCGATGCCGGCGCGCCCCACCTCATAGAGGATGGGGCTTTTCTCGAGCGCGGTCACACGCCCGCGGCCCGTCAAAAACCATGACATCGTACTCGAGTCCCCTGCCTGCCCGAAGGTGCAGTCTAGTACATCACAGGATCCATCCGCAGGAAGGAGCGCGCAGAGGCGGTCAGGATTTCCTTTTCGCAGCTGCGTGGTCCTCAGCACCGCCGTCCCCATATGGAAGCGGTACTCCTCGCCGTCAGACCAGTAAAGCGGGAGCTGTTTTCCGTAAATGAGGAAGCCGGAAAGCCCCGTCTCCTCCGTCATCTCTTCCAGCGTATCGCCGCGCGGGATGTAGGGAAATCCCAGCGCCTCTCCGCGCTGCTTCGCCTCTTTGACGATGGAGGAGTCCGCATGGCGGATGGTCGTGACGCCCGTCCTCATGGGCGTTTGAAGAGCCTGCCCAGCTCTTCAGGGGTGAATTTCACGATGGTCGGGCGGCCATGCGGGCAGACGAAGGGGCGGCTCGTGTGGAAGAGATCGACGATGAGCTCTTTCATCTGTCGGATATTCAAGGGATCCCCGCGCTTGATCGCGCCGCGGCAGGCGGCATACGCCATCATGCGATGACGCATCGTTTCAGGCGATGGCACGTCCTTCTCGTGGAAAGCGCGCGTGATGTCTTTCATCACACGGTCCATGTCCGCCTCCGAGAGATCCTCCGGACTTCCCGTGATGCGGATGACGTCCGGGCCTGCCTGCTCGAAGGTGATGCCAAGACGCGCCAGATCTCCCTCATGCTCTTCCAAGAGCGTGAGATCCTCGGGGTCGGCATGGAGAAGGTAGGGCACCAGAATCTCCTGCACCGGGATGCCCTCCGCACGCGCCGCCAGACGGTCATAGCGGACGCGCTCATGCGCCGCGTGCTGATCGATGATGAAAAGATCCATCCCCCGCTGGCAGAGAATGAAGCACTTGGCGACCTGTCCTAAGGGGATGATCGGCTCTTCCGCTTTCGGCGCGTCAAAGAGCACCTCGGGCGTGAGTGTTTCTTTTTCTTCAGACTGCCTTCCAGGGAAGACGGACTCTTTCGAGAAAAGCTTCTCTTTGGAAATCGAAGGCGTAAAGGGGATTTCCCGCCTTTCTCCTGCCGGCTTTCCCTGCGGATGCCAGACAGGCATCGGGCGCCGTTCTTCTGCTGCATAGGCTGCGCTCGGCTCTCCCCAGCGCGCGGGATCCTTTTCTTTTTCGGTGAGTCCGATGTCAGGCCCCACGGAGCGCGCTTCTTCGACCTTGACAGACGTCAGGTCGAAGTCTCCTTCCTTGGCTACCTGATGCCCCGGGTCTTTGATCATTTCGCGTGCGATCTCGTCCGGCGTATCCTTCGTCGTCAGCGACTGCAGGACACTGTGATAGACGAGACGGAAGATGCTTTGCTCATCCGAGAATTTGATCTCCCGCTTCTGCGGATGCACATTCACATCGATCGACTCGGGAGCGACGGTGAAGGCGAGGACGAGGATCGGGTATCCATTCTTGGGGAGCAGCGAGTGGTAGGCATTGTCGACGGCTTTCGACACCGCGCTGCTCTCGACGACGCGGCGGTTGATGATGAGCGTCTGGTACTGGCGGCTGCTCTTCAAAAGCGATGGCTTGGAAATGAGCCCCGAAAGGATGCCCCTTTCGTTTTCGCCGGAGACTTCGAGCATTTCGCCAGCCGTCTTCGTGCCGTAGAGTGCGGACACGACATCGAGGAGACGGCCGTTTCCCGGTGTCTCGATGACGGTGCGTCCATTATTGATGAGGCGGAAGGAAATATCCGGATTCGCGAGCGCCAGCTTCCCCATCATCGTATTGATGCGGCTGGCCTCGGTACGTTCGGATTTCAGAAATTTCTTCCGAGCCGGCACATTATAGAAGAGATCGCGCACTTCGATCGTCGTGCCTGCCGGCGCGCCGATCGGTTTCACTTCGCTGACTGTCCCGCCTTCGACTTCGACGATCGTGCCCTCCACGTCTTCCATGCGCCGGGTCGTGATGGCCGTGCGGGAGACAGAGGAAATGCTTGCCAGCGCCTCTCCGCGAAAGCCCAGCGAGGCGATGTGATAGATGTTATCCACCGTAGAAATCTTGCTCGTCGCATGACGCACGATGGAGAGCTTCGCATCCTCCACCGACATGCCGCTGCCATTGTCCGTGACACGGATATAGGTGAGCCCGCCATCCGCGATCTCCACCTCTATATCGCTCGCACCGGCATCCACGGCATTTTCTACCATTTCCTTGACTGCGTTCACCGGACGCTCGACCACTTCACCGGCCGCGATCTGGTTCGCCGTCACTTCATCCAGTACATGAATCAAAGCCATCAGCGTCCCTCCTTCGCTTCGCGGCTCAAACGGAATAAGATTTCCATCGCTTCGATCGGTGTCTTGCTCATGACGTCGAGATTCGCCAGCTCGTCAATGATGGGCGAGCTGAAAAGATCCATCGCGCCAGCTCCCGCCTCCGGCCTCTTCGGAGCAGGACGGCTCTTCCCATCCTCATTCTCCAGTCCCAGAAGGATCTCGTCGGCTCTGGCAAGCAGCGACTCAGGAAGTCCCGCGAGACGCGCGACGTGGATGCCATAGCTTCGATCCGCCGAGCCCGGCACGATACGGCGCAGGAAGGTGATATCCTTCCCCCGTTCCTTGACGGACACCGTGTAATTTTTGATCCGCGGGCTCGTCTCTGCCATATCGGAAAGCTCATGGTAGTGCGTCGCAAAGAGCGTATAGCCGTGGATCTTCTGGTCGATGTACTCTACGACCGCCTTCGCGATGCTCATACCGTCATAGGTACTCGTGCCGCGTCCGATTTCATCCAGAATAATAAGACTGTTCTTCGTCGCATGCCTAAGGATGTAGGATACCTCCTGCATTTCCACCATGAAGGTACTCTGCCCCGTAGAAATGTCATCCGTCGCGCCCACGCGCGTGAAAATACGGTCGACCGGCGCGAAGACCGCGCTCCTTGCGGGAATGAAAGAGCCCACCTGCGCCATGATGGTGAGGACAGCGACCTGACGCATGTAGGTCGACTTGCCGGCCATATTCGGCCCCGTGATGACCAGGATTTCCTGATTTCTATGATTCAGCTCCGTATCATTCGGGACGAACATGTCTCTCTGCAAGGCATGCTCGACCATCGGATGACGGCCGTCTTTGATGGAAATATACCCATCCTTCGGGCTGATGATCGACGGACGGATGTAGCGGTCCTTGATCGCTGCCCGCGCAAGGCTGGCGAGACAGTCCACCGCCGCGAGCGCGCGCGCCGTCTTCTGCATATCAGGGATTTCCGGGCGGATTTCTGCCTTCACCGCCTGATAAATCTTGAGTTCCAGCTGCTCAGTCTTTTCTTTGGCAGACAGCGCCTTCGTCTCGAATTCCTTCAATTCCGGCGTGATATAGCGCTCCGCATTCACCAGCGTCTGTTTTCTCACATAGTACGCAGGGACAGGGACTTTATTCGCATTGGAAATCTCAAAATAGTAACCGAACACATTATTGAAGCCGATCTTGAGCTTGATGCCCGTCTTTTCCTTTTCCTTCTCTTCCAAGTCCTGGATGTACTTCTGGCTGTTTTCCGACAGCGAACGCACTTCATCCAGCTCAGCGGAGAAGCCTTCCCGGATGTACTTGCCGTCCTTGATATTGCCCGTCCCATTCTCATTCATCGCGCGGTCCAAAAGGTCAAAGACAGGGCCATGCGGCGAGAGCTGGCTGTTCAGCTTCTTCAAAAGCACCGAGCCTGCGCCGGAGAGGAGCTGCTTCACCTGCGGCACCACGCAAAGCGTCGCTTTCAGAGAGAGCAGGTCCTTGGGCGAAGTCGAATTCGCCTCGATGCGGGAAAGAATACGCTCAAAGTCAAAGACGCCGGAAAGCATCTCTTCCAGACGCGAAAGCTCCGTCATATGCTGCGTCAGCTCCTCGATCGCCGACTGGCGCAGCATGATGCGGTTCACATCCGTCAGCGGCCGCTCCAGAGAGCGCTTCAAGAGGCGCGCCCCCATCGCTGTATGCGTATAGTCGAGAAGCTCGAGGAGCGTACCGCGCCGCCCGCCGTCACGCATATTCCGCGTGATTTCCAGATTTCTAAGGCACTCTTCGGTGAGCGTCAGCGTATGATCCTCACGGATCGGCCGCGGATCATGGAAATCCGCCGCCTCCGAGCGCATGACCTCTTTGAGATATCCGGAAAGAAGGGCGAAAGCCTTCTGCACATGGCGATTTTCTATGGGCGCTGCCGCCGCTGGGATCTCGCCCTCTTCCCCGTCATCTCTTCGCGTCAGGAGACAGGCCCCGAGGCGCGCCGCAGCGAAGCGGGAGAGCTTTTCGTAGAAATCATCTGACACGAGACACACCGCTTCCGCGGGATTGTATACCGACAGAAGGTCAAAGAAGGCATCCTGCTCCTTTTTCTTATCCCAAGTGCCCCACCAGCACTCCCCCGTCGAGACATCGGCGAGCACCGCGGCGATCTCCTTGTCCGCCTCTAAGAGGTAAATGAGATAATTGTTCGACTTATCTGCGATGGAATTTTCAAAAAGAATCGTCCCCGGCGTGATGACACGGATGACATCGCGCTTGACCAGCCCCTTCGCCTTCTTCGGGTCTTCCAGCTGCTCGCAGATCGCCACCTTGTACCCCTTCTGGATCAGTCGATAAATATAAAGCTCTGCCGCATGGAAAGGCACCCCGCACATCGGTACGCGGCCATCCTGCCCTGCCGACTTCCCCGTCAGCGTCAGCTCCAGCTCATGCGACGCCGTCAGCGCATCGTCATAGAAAAGCTCATAGAAATCGCCCAGACGGTAAAAAAGCAGACAGTCCTGGTATTTCTCTTTGACTTCCTTATACTGTGCCATCAAGGGCGTTTTGGCCATGGTCTCTTCGCTCCATTCTTT
>CAKPQG010000017.1 GCA_934178345.1 uncultured Dialister sp.
AACATCGTCACCATCTTCCTGGCAACCGGTACCGGCCTCACCATGACCGGCGACAAATTCCTCCGTCTGGAAACCATTGAAATCATCTGCCTCGGCCTGATTGCATTCGCAGCAGGCACCGCAGGCGGCGTCCTCTTTGGTCAGATCATGAGAATTGCATCCGGCAATAAGATCAACCCGCTGATCGGTTCCGCAGGTGTATCTGCAGTCCCGATGGCTGCTCGTGTATCTCAGGTCGTAGGCCTGAAAGACAACCCGTCCAACTACCTGCTGATGCAGGCTATGGGCCCGAACGTAGCAGGCGTTATTGGTACCGCAGTAGCTGCAGGCACCATGCTCGCACAGTTTGGCAAATAAGCTTAACTGACCTTAAAAGCTCCAGTGATTATCACTGGGGCTTTTTTGTTGTGGGTGACTGGTGACTAGGGACTAGTAGCTAGGGATTAGGGATTAGGGATAAGTATTCCACTTTTGTCGCTTCCGAAATGTCATCCCGAGCGAAGCCCTCGATCTTTCTTGCACACTGGTATAGTGCTCTATGTGGGATAGCGGAAAATGGGAAACCTTTAGCGAAAGGAGCAAGAAGCACCGGAGTGCAAGAAAGATTTCTCGCTACGCTCGAAATGACGATGCGCGCGAAGCGCTATTAAAACTCCGCGGCGCTTCTGATTTTTATGCGCCGCACCACCACTCCTCACTCCTAACTCCTCACTCCTAACTGACGAGTAGAGCTTTCACCCGCAATCAAGGGGCAGCACGCCCCACGGGCTAACCCTGAACCCGTTCCACCCTCAATGCCATCTATCTATTTATTTCCATAGGACACCATGCATTTCTAATAATTATTTATTTTTCCAATTTGGAATATTTCCGATGAAGCGAATCAAGAAGAGACGCAGAAAATGAAAGAGGAAAATGCATAGCATTATATGGTTTAATAAATAGCAGGCTATGTAAATTTAGGAATAGCATAAATAGCTATGTAAATGCAAAACGGAAGTGGAAATAGTACGCGATTACGAATCATTTTCATTCATAGATAGCTATGGAAATATTAGATAGCATACGATGAAGTTCGATGAAATCGGGATAAAACGCATTTCTGCACCAAGGGATAAGCATCGGCGATCCATGGATAAATAAAATATAAAGAAAAGAATGAAATAAAAATTCATAAGTAACAAATACCACGAATTTGCAATTAGATAATAGGCTATGGAGTTTGAAAAAATAGGATGCTATGGATACAATAACCATAGGTGCTCATGAAGTGCAAAACTATCAGAGCTGAGAGTAGCGCTCTTCATGAATGCGAGTCCGTCCCTGGGACTGTTACAAAGGAGGATAGCCGGTTGATCAAGGGATTGTCCGTTTTCCGGAACGCATTTCGGGATTCATCGGAATTTATTCTTTTACAGAATACTGCAATTATTTTTATCTTCTAGACAATTTCATATGAGTCCTAATAAGAACTTCCGGAGACTTTCTTCAGATGATCGAACCGCACCGTATTGATCCCCTACTGAAGAATCATCAAAAGGAAGGTGAACCTTTATGGATCCAGCCATTACCACACTGTGTGTCCTGGCCGTAGCAGCATTTCTCTTCATCACTGAACTGATTCCGCTGGCTGTTACCGCTATGGCAGCATGTACTGCACTGGGGATTCTTGGCGTACTCCCGTCGAAACAGGTTTACGCAGGTCTCTCCAATTCCACCGTCGTACTCTTCGGTGGTATGTTCGTTATCGGCGCCGCTATGTTTAAGACTGGCCTCGCTGAAGCTATCGGTGTAGCAGTCGTTAAGAAAGCCGGCACCAACGAAATTCCGCTCATGGCAGCTATCATGATTGTTACCATCATCCTGTCCTCTGTTTCTTCGAACACTGGTACAGTAGCCTGCCTGATGCCGGTTATCATCGGTATCTGCCAGGCAGCAAAGATTCCTGCTTCTAAGGAATTGATGCCGCTGGCTATCGCAGCTAACGTCGGTGGTACCATCACCATGATCGGTACTCCGCCAAACGTCATCGTTACCGGCGCTCTGGCAGCTGCAGGACTTCCGACCTTCGGATTCTTCGAATTCGCATTCATCGGTGTTCCGCTGTCCGTCATTATTCTTGTCTACACACTCTTTGTTGGCCGTCATTTCATTCCGGATAAATCCTCCGGCGCTATGGACGAAGAAGCCATCAAAGCAGCAAAAGAAGAAGCTGGTGCTTCTGATGACAATGCTCCGAAGAGCAAGACCAAGATGTGGATCTCCGGTCTCATCCTGATCGGCGTCGTTGTCTGCATGGCTCTTGGCCTCAAGAACCTGCCGCTGCACACCGCAGCTGTCACCGGTGCAATCCTCTGCGTCATCACCGGCTGCCTGAAAGAAAAAGAAGCTTACGCTGGTATCGACTGGGTAACGATTTTCCTCTTCGCTGGTATGCTTTCTGTAGCAACTGCTATGGATAAGACCGGCGCAGGCAAGATGATCGCTGACTTCGTCGTCGGCCTCATGGGCGAAAACCCGAACCCATATGTCCTGACCGCTGTACTCTTCCTGATCTCGAACGTACTCACTCAGTTCATGTCCAACACTGCATCCGCAGCACTTTTGGCTCCTATTGGTATTTCCATTGCTCAGTCCATCGGATGCGATCCGAAACCGGTACTGATGGCTCTTGGTATCGCAGCCTCCATGGCATTCGCAACTCCAATGGCTACTCCGCCAAATACCCTCGTACTTGGCCCTGGCAACTTCTCCTTCAATGACTACGCAAAAGTCGGTGTACCGATGTGCGTCATTTCCTGGATCGCCTGCGTCATCATCGTCCCGATCTTCTGGCCATTCCATTAATCCCAGAACGGGTGCTGTGACAAGCACTTTTCAGGTACTTCAAAGGCTCCTTCCGGGGAAACCCGGAAGGGTGGCCTTTCATTTCGCTCTAGGCTGCGGTTTTCCGCAACGGCACCTCAGGTGCTAAAAATAGAAAGGTGGATTTAACTCATGGATACTCCAGGCCCGCTTTCCATTTGCCTTACTAACATGGTTATCGTATTCGCAGTTCTGATTTTCCTGGCTTTCGTCATCCAGCTGATTCATATCGTGGATCCGACCAAAGGCAAGAAGAAATAAGATCTTATTACTATAAACGAATACAGAACTCATCTTAGGAGGAAATAACATGGACGGCTTTATGAGAGCTCTCGTTTCTGTATGGACAGACTCCGGCTTTGCCGCACTGACATGGCAGAACATGGTCATGATTCTGGTAGGACTTGTCCTCCTCTATCTGGCTATCGCAAAGCAGTACGAACCACTGCTTCTGCTTCCTATCGCATTTGGCGATATTATGGCTAACTTCCCGAACACCGGGTTCGAAGACGAAATGGGCGTTATGATGGCCATCGGCTTCGGTATCAAATACGAAATTTTCCCGCCGCTGATTTTCATGGGCGTAGGCGCAATGACCGACTTTGGTCCGCTCATCGCTAACCCGAAGACCGTACTTCTGGGCGCAGCTGCTCAGATCGGCGTATTCGTAGCACTCGCTGGTGCTATGATGCTCGGCTTCAACGTACAGGAAGCAGCATCCATCGGCATCATCGGTGGTGCTGACGGCCCGACCGCTATTTACCTGACTTCCAAACTGGCTCCACATCTGCTGGGCGCCATCGCTGTAGCAGCATACTCCTACATGTCCCTGGTTCCGCTGATTCAGCCACCGATCATGAAACTCTGCACCACCAAAGAACAGCGTTCCATCAAGATGACCAACCTTCGTCCTGTTACCCACTTCGAAAAGGTTGCATTCCCGATCGTTGTTGCTATCGTTGTATCCCTGCTCCTGCCGCCAGTTGCAGCTCTGATGGGCTGCCTCTGCCTTGGCAACCTGTTTGAAGTTTCTGGCGTTACCGCTCGTCTGTCCGATACCGCTCAGAACTCCCTGTGCAACATCGTTACCATCTTCCTGGCAACCGGCACAGGCCTCACCATGACTGGTGATAAATTCCTCCGTCTGGAAACCATCGAAATCATCTGCCTCGGTCTGATCGCATTCGCAGCAGGCACCGCAGGCGGCGTCCTCTTTGGTCAGATCATGAGAATTGCATCCGGCAACAAAGTCAACCCGCTCATTGGTTCCGCAGGCGTATCTGCAGTCCCGATGGCTGCTCGTGTATCTCAGGTCGTAGGCCTGAAAGACAACCCGTCCAACTACCTGCTGATGCAGGCTATGGGCCCGAACGTAGCAGGCGTTATTGGTACCGCAGTAGCTGCAGGCACCATGCTCGCACAGTTTGGCAAATAAGCTTAACTGACCTTAAAAGCTCCAGTGATTATCACTGGGGCTTTTTTGTTGTGGGTGACTGGTGACTAGGGACTAGTAGCTAGGGATTAGGATCCCTTTTTGCACACTGGTATATCGCCCTATGTGAGATATCGGAAAATGGGGAGGCTTTAGCGAAAGGAGCAAGAAATGACGGGGTGCAAGAAGGGTTTCTCGCCTCGCCCTTCATGACGGGATGGGGAAGACTTATTTCATGAATTTGAAATTTCAAATAAATAACGGAATATGAAAGAAAGCTACTTGAATATGAGTATAATTGTGTGCTATATTAAGACAAGCATAAAAGACCCTATGCTTCTATACTCATCAAATGATAGCAGAGGAAACACGGTCACTCGCGCGATGAGTTTTGAAAAGTGTAGAAAAAGGGCAGACTGGTTCCGAGAAAGGCGATGAAATTGCACTTTTTATGAACGGGAGGCTTTCTGAAATAGATTCAGTTGGCCTAAAAAACAGAATGCTTACTAAATGAGTCAATTCTGAAAATCTTAATGATAAGATACAACCTGTTCAGAAAAAGATAATCGCCTTCTCCTGCATTTTTCAAAAGGAGCGATTTCTCATGAAAAAAATCCTCGCACTGGCTGCTGTAGCAGCACTCACCGCTGGCGTATCCGCTTACGCTGCAAATCCATTTTCCGATGTCACTTCTGATGACTGGGCTTATCAGGCAGTTTCCGACCTGTCCGCTCAGGGCGTCGTAGAAGGCTATCCGGACGGAACCTTCAAAGGCGAAAAGAACATGACCCGTTACGAACTGGCGCAGATCGTCGCTCGTCTCATGGCAAAAGAAGACCAGCTGAATGCAGAACAGCAGGCAACCATCGACAAGCTCGCTGGCGAATATGCTGACGAACTCGCAAACCTCGGCGTTCGCGTTTCGGCACTGGAAAAGAAGGTCGGTAATGTGTACTGGTCCGGCAACGCTCGTATGCGCTACATGACCCGCGACAATGCTAAGAAAGACGCTAAATGGGATGGCCGTATCCGTCTGAACGTCAAAGGCGAAGTCAATGAAAACACCTATGTTCAGGGCAGATTCGTCAACAACATGAACTATAAAGATTCCGGTGATTCTAGCACCACCATGGACCGTATTTTCGTACACCATGACTTCGGCGCTGCTGGCGTCACCCTTGGCCGTTTCGAAGCAGACTTTGGCAATGCGACCAATGGCACCTGGCTCTACAGCAACCGCATTGACGGTGTAGAAGCACAGACCAAACTTGGTAAAGTTGCACTGAATGCAGGCTATGGCCGTCTGCAGGATGTCACCACGACCAAAACTGGTGTAGCTGATAAGTATATCGAAGACGGTGAAGATAAGTATGAAATCAAAGACGTATTCTATGCTCAGGGCAAAGCGAACCTCGACTTTGCAAAAGTCGGCGTAGACTACATCAAATTCCAGGGCAACAATGGTGCTGAAATTCTCGGCGGCAACCTGAACGTTCCGGTCGCTAAGAATCTGGAAGTTTTCGGTGACTACTATGTAAATACTGTCGCTAAAGGCGCTGGCGAAGGCTGGCAGGCAGGCCTTGGCTACAGCAACTTCAACAAGAAGAAAGTCGGCACCTTCGATCTGAATGTTGCTTACTTCCATCTGATGGATGATGTATACCAGGGCGGCACTGGTACCCAGATCGGTGACCTCCTCGACAGCATCTCCGGCAAGCACACCTTCTGGCTCGCTACCGGTGATCTGGTTCTCCAGAAGAACGTTACTCTCCGTGCTGAATATGCATTCGCTGACAGCGCGAAAGACAAAGATGCGAAAGATCTCGACGATGCTTGGGCAGTATCCCTGAACTATGCATTCTAATTATAGAGATGATTAGTAAAAAGGAAATCTCTCATGGGATTTCCTTTTTGCGTGCTGGGGGCGATGCAATAAAGAGCAGGAAGGTTTTGTTCCCCCCCCTTTGCATTTTCTGCACGTGGCTTGTATAATCCAGTTAGTTTCATACAATGACTGACTTGAAGAGGAGTCCCTTGGGGGCTCCTTCTTTTTTGCCTAAGGGAGAATTAGAATATAACTAAATCATGGCTTCTCCCTTGCAGAAAGATTTGTTTCTGTAGTATCCTAAAAGAAGCTCATATCCTGCCCGAGATATGTGCGAAGGACGAAAGGAAATGGCAGAGGAAACACGGTCACTCGCGCCGCAGATTTTTGAGTACTCCTTCGGAAAGGGCAATCCTATATATAGGGAAGATTTCCCATTTTTCAAAGGAGCGATTTATTATGAAAAAAATCCTCGCACTGGCTGCTGTAGCAGCACTCACCGCTGGCGTATCCGCTTACGCTGCAAATCCATTCTCCGATGTTACCGCTGATGACTGGGCTTATCAGGCAGTATCCGACCTGTCCGCTCAGGGCGTCGTAGAAGGCTATCCGGACGGCACCTTCAAAGGCGAAAGAAACATGACCCGTTACGAACTGGCTCAGATCGTAGCTCGCCTCATGGCTAAAGAAGACCAGCTGAATGCAGAACAGCAGGCAACTCTGGACAAACTCGCTGGCGAATACGCTGACGAACTCGCAAACCTGGGCGTTCGCGTTTCCAACCTGGAAAAGAAAGTCGGCAACATCTCCTGGGCTGGCGATGCAAAAATGATGTACACCAACAACGCTGAAAAGGCTGCAAAAGACACCTACAAAGGCCGTATCCGTCTGAACGTCAAGGGTCAGGTCAATGACTCCACCTTCGTCAAAGGCCGTATCGTAACCAATATGTGGTTCAAAGATGCAGATGCTGACAAAGATGGCAAGACCGAGATGGATCGCCTCTTCGTCAACCACAGCTTCGGCGACAAGACCTCCGTGGTTCTCGGCCGTCAGGACCTGACCGTATTCAGCGGACTCGAATATGATGATGCATTCGATGGTGCGAAACTCGCATACAACGATGGCAAATTCGATGCTTACGCAGCATTTGGCCAGCTGAACGCAGGCGACTATAAAGAAACCGATGCTGCTTTCGGTGGCCTCGGCTATGACTTCGGCGTGGCTAAACTGAACGCAGCTTACTTCAACTTCACCGGCGACAAAGCAAAGACTGTTAGCGGTTTTGACAGCATCTGGGGTGCAAACCTCGTTGTTCCGGTTCAGGATTTCAGCGTATTCGGCGAATACTGGGACTCCAACGCTGACAAGAACGACAGCGCTTACCAGGCTGGCATCGGCTACAGCACCCTCGACGCTTCCAAACCGGGCACCTTCGCTCTGAACGTTGCTTACAACAAAGTCGGTGCTAACGCTTACTTCGGCGGAGACACTTACGATGCAAACGACTTCTTCGATCACATCATTGCAGATAAAGATCTGAAGTTCTGGAACGTATTCGGCGACGTCACCCTCCAGAAGAACGTCACCCTCCACGGCGAATACGCTTGGGACATCAAGAACGCAGATGGCTGCGATGACAACGCTTGGACCGTTTCCCTGAACTACGCATTCTAATTCGAGAATACTCCAATAAAAAAGAAGCTCCTTATGGGGCTTCTTTTTTTATGATCTTTTATTCTTCCCCCGCGAGCCAGCGGAGCGCATTCCGTTTCAGGATGCCTTCATAGTTCGCGGACGGTGTGATGGTATCGAGCGTCAGAAGGTACTTCGGGTATTGATCGGAGAGGGCGCGGAGAGGTTTCAGCTCTCGATCCAGCACGGCGGGGTCAAGGGTGGAAAGCGCGACCTGGTAGTAGGAGAGGCCGGTCTCGGACTCACAGACGAAGTCGATTTCCCCACCGGGGAGCTGACCGACGAAGACTTTATTTCCTCGGCGGAGAAGCTCAAGGTAGATGACATTTTCCAGAATGTGCCCTGTGTCGCGGCCGGTGTCATTCATCAGCAGGCGGCGGAAGGCGGGGTCGACGAGGTAGTACTTGGCATTCGTCTTCAGGATGTTTTTTCCGCGCACGTCGAAGCGGTCAGTCTGGTAGAGGAGAAGGCTGTCCGTCAGGCTGGTGAGGTAGCGCTCTATGGTTTTGTTGTCCGTTTTCCGTCCCATGCTGGTCAGCGTGTTTGCGATTTTGCTCGGGGAAATCAGACTGCCAATGTTGGCGGCCATGTATTTCATGATGCTTTGGAGGATGGCGGGATTCGCGGTGCGCAGGCGTGTCAGCGTGTCCTTGATGAGGATGGTATTGTAAATGCCCGACAGGTACTCGCTGATGTTCTGCTCTTTGCCACGGAGCGCGAGCGCAAAGGGAAAGGAGCTGTCTTTCGTGTATGCTTCGTAGGCTGCCTCGAGGGACAGCGGTGCGGGAAGACCGGAGAGAAATTCTCGGAAGGAAAGGGGGAGCATCTGCATTTCCACATAGCGCCCGGCCAGAAGTGTAGCGAGGTCGCCGGAGAGAAAATAGGCATTTGAGCCGGTGATGTAGAGGTCGACGTTGTCTTTGATGAAGAGACTGTCGACGGCTTTTTCAAATTGTGGCACATGCTGGATTTCATCCAGAAAAATGTAGTTTTTCCCATCGGGTCTGAGTCGTTCTACGATGTAGCGGTAGAGCGCGTGGTATTCCTGCAGGTCTTCGAAGGCGAGGTCTTCGAAGTTGATGGCAATGATGCGCTCTGCGGGGACGCCCGAGGAGGTCAGGTAGTTTTTATATAGGGTGAAAAGCGTGGATTTTCCACTGCGACGGACGCCGGTGATCACTTTGATCAGGGGCAGGTCTTTATTGCGGATCAGGAAATTCAGGTATTGTGGTCGCTCAATCAGTTTCATCGGTATCACCTCATTTAGGATTATAATCCTAAATGAGGTGATTATCAAATAGTTTTGGGATTCAAATCCTAAAACCATGCGAAAATCAATAGTTTTAGGATTTGAATCCTAAAAGTCTGCCGCGGTAGGCCGCAAGCGGTATGCATCCAACGGATAACCATTGCTATATCGACTCTCTTGAATATCGAAAACTTTCGTGCTATAATGTACACATCAGCACCGATAAATTAAGAAAGTGACTATCGAACAGTATGAAAGGTTGTATTTCTTAATGACGCGATGGAAAATAAAGGTATACTGCTTTTGCAATAGACCGATTTCCCGCTGTATGCATTTCCCCATCCGGGATCACCGCCCAATCGTAAGCATCCCGATGGATTTCTATATCGGAAGAGGGGGATTAGGAGTGACTAGTGACTGGTGACTGGTGACTAGGGATTAGTGACTAGGGATTGGGGATTAGGAGTGACTGGTGGCTTGGATTCTCCGGCATCGTCATCCCGAGCGCAGCCGAGGGATCTTTACTGCACTGCGGGAATCAGCGTGTATGCGCCGAGGGAAAACGATGTCCTAGTGCTGCCTCACATCAGGCGATGACCGTTCTGCATTAAAGATTTCTCGACTACGCTCGAAATGACGATGCGCCGCGCGAAGCGCTATCAAAATTCCGCGGCGCTTCCATATTTTTATGCGCCGCACCACCACTCCTCACTCCTAACTCCTCACTCCTAACTGGCGAGTAGAGCTTTCATCCGCAATCAAAGGGCGACCCGCCCTATAGGCTAACCCTGAACCCCTATTCCCTCTCTTCCATTTCTGAAAGGAAGGTCATTCTTATGGCAGACATCCAGAAACAGTACGGACTTTTTATTAACGGTGAATTCGTCCCCGCGGGTGACGGCGCGACTTTTGCAGCGCACAATCCGGCGAATGGCGAAGAGCTCGCTCTCTTTGCGGAAGCGACGAAGGAAGATGTAGACAAAGCTGTGAAAGCGGCCCGTGCGGCGCTCCCGGCTTGGTCGAAGACTTCCCCCGTCGAAAGACAGAATCTTCTTCTCAAGATCGCAGACATCATCGATGCCAATGCCGATCACCTCGCTCTCATGGAGACGCTCGACAACGGCAAGCCGATCCGCGAGACGAAGGCAGCGGATGTCCCGCTCGGCAGCGACCATTTCCGCTACTTTGCAGGCTGCCTCCGTGCGTGGGAGGGCAGTGCGACGATGATCGATGACAATACCATGTCGCTCATCCTTCATGAACCGGTCGGCGTGGTCGGTCAGGTCATCCCGTGGAATTTCCCCTTCACCATGGCATGCTGGAAGCTCGCTCCGGCGCTCGCGGCGGGCAATACCATCGTCATGAAGCCATCCTCTCACACATCGCTGTCTTTGATGGAATTCATGCGTCTCATTCAGGACGTCCTGCCGAAGGGCGTGGTCAATGTCATCACCGGCAAGGGCTCGAAGTCCGGCCAGTGGCTGCTCGACCATCCGGATCTGGATAAGCTCGCTTTCACAGGCTCTACCGAAGTCGGCCACGGCGTGTATCAGGCGGCCTGCGACAAGCTCATTCCCTGTACGCTTGAGCTCGGCGGGAAATCCGCGAACATCGTCTTTGACGACTGCGACCTTTCCCAGGCCATCGACGGTGCCTGCAAGGGCATCCTCTTCAATCAGGGGCAGGTCTGCTGCGCCGGCTCTCGTCTCTTCGTACAGGAAGGCATCTTCGATGAATTCCTGAAGCATCTGAAAGCGACCTTCGAAGCGGTGAAGATCGGTGATCCGACGGATCCATCGACCCAGCTCGGTGCGCAGATTTACAAATCCCAGCAGGATAAAGTCCTGAATTATGTCAAGATCGGCATCGAAGAAGGCGCGACCCTTGTGACGGGCGGCAAACGCTATACAGCAAACGGTTGCGACAAGGGCTACTTCATGGAACCGACCATCCTTGTCACCGACAAGCCGGACTGCCGCGTATGTCAGGAAGAAATCTTCGGACCTGTCGTCGTGGTACAGAAATTCAAGACAGCGGACGAAGTCATCGCGCTCGCCAATGACAGCGTGTACGGCCTCGGCGGCGCGGTATTCAGCAAGAATATCAATACCGCACTCAAGGTCGCACGCAGTGTCCGCACCGGCCGCATGTGGGTGAATACCTACAACGATCTGCCGGCAGGCGCACCTTTTGGCGGCTACAAACAGTCCGGCATCGGCCGTGAAACGCACAAGGTCATGCTCGAACACTACAGCCAGATGAAGAATATTTTCATCAACCTGAAAGATGGCGTCAGTGGGATGTATGACATCAAATAAATAGGCCATCGAAAAGCCCGCTCCGTGAGGAGCGGGCTTTTTGGTTGGGGTTCAGGGGGTTAAACAGGTTCAATGGGTTCAATGGGTTCAATGGGTTCAGTGGGTAGGGCGGGGGTGGTGCGGCGCAAAATAATAGGGAAGCGCCGCGGAGTTTGAGATAGCGGTATTCCCGTAACGTCAGGAGGCCGAAGTGGAGGAATCTTTTTCGTTCGCGGTCAAGTGTCGAGTATTTGACGAAGGGAAATGGGAGGCACCGTATTACGGAGAACGGTGTTTCATGCAATGATAAGACAGCGCACTGGACGCGGAGCTCCGCTGCAACAAAGATTGAGAGCTACGCTCGGAGTGACGTCGTGGGGGGATGGGCGTCTAACAAATGCTACACACCGCTACGGCGAATTGTGCCCCTTCGGGGCACTCTATCCTGCGCCTTTGGCGCGGCCCTTCTTCAAGGGCCTGCTCAGCTGGTGTGAATTTCTAATCCCAGTTCCCAGTCGCTAGCCACAAAAATCCCCATTTTTCTTATTCTACCACAAGTTTAAAAGCAGGAATTAGGGATTAGTGGCTAGGGATTAGGAGCCGCAAGTGACTGGTAGCTAGTGACTGGTGACTTAAATACCGCCTTCGGGCATCGCTACTATTTATACTCCGCGGCGCTTCTGCTTTTTATGCGCCGCACCACCATTCCTCATTCCTCATTCCTCATTCCTAATTCCTCATTCGCGCAAAGCTTTCATTCATAATCAGTGGACGAAGCCGCCCAAGGGGCTAACCATCAGAACCTATAGAACCTGT
Organism: uncultured Dialister sp.; assembly: GCA_934178345.1. Classification (GTDB taxonomy): domain Bacteria; phylum Bacillota; class Negativicutes; order Veillonellales; family Dialisteraceae; genus Dialister. The sequence continues at coordinate 12,180 of CAKPQG010000017.1, forward strand.
TGAACCTCTTTCACAACGTAATCAAAGGGCAGCACGCCCCACGGACTACCCCTCTATCCCTCGTTTGAACGGATTATAAAAATATTCTAATTATTCACTCTTTATATTATGGTATAATGAATTAGTTAATGTGAGTGTGTATTGCGGTCACAAGGAAGGGCGGCTCTCGCAGCCTTCCTTTCCTCAGCATTTTTCCCTATCAAGGAGGAAAACGGATTGGAAACGAAACGTGATTTTATCTGGAAGATGGGCGGACAGCAGGGACAGGGTGTCGAGTCCTGCGGCGAAATCCTTGGCAAGGTCCTGGCGCAGGAAGGATACTCTCTTTTCAGCCAGCGCCTCTTTGCTTCCCGTATCAAGGGCGGCCACACCACCATCGCGCTGCGTATTGCGACGAAAGAAATCGCGACCATTGGCGAGCATGTAGACTGTCTGGTCGCACTCGATCAGGAAACGATCGATATCCATGGCAAGGAAGTGCCGGAAGGCGGCGTCATCATCGCCGATGATGCTTTCCACCCGAAATTTGAGGCACATACCGGACGCATGTTCCTCGCGCTCCCGATCACGGAGCTGGCGAAGAAATACGGTAGCATGCAGATGAAGAATATCGCAGCCCTCGGCATGAGTGCCGGCGTGCTGGGATTCCCGGAAGAACCATTCTACGGCTTCATCGCCGACCGCTTTGCCAAGAAGGGCGATGAAATCATTTCTAAAAACAAGGCGATCTTCAAGGACGGCTATGATACCGCCATCGCTGCGATGCACGGCGTAGAGCTCGGAAAGCTCGCGACCCCGCCGAAGAAGGATCAGCTCTACCTGCTCGGCAATGAAGCAGCCGCGCTTGGCGCGATTTCCGCAGGGGCCCGCTTCATGGCATCCTACCCGATCACGCCGGCGACGGAAATCATGGAATACATGATCAAAGTCATCCATAAGATCCATGGCACTGTCGTACAGACCGAAGACGAGCTCTCTTCCTGCATGATGGCGATGGGCGGCGGCTATGCAGGCGTCCGTGCCTTCACTGCGACCTCCGGCCCAGGGCTCTCCCTGATGGCAGAGTCGATCTCCATGGCAGCGACCGCAGAAATTCCGGTCGTCATCATCGATGTCATGCGTGCCGGCCCGTCCACGGGCATGGCGACCAAGGTGGAACAGAGCGACATCCGCTATGCGATCGGCTCCGGCCATGGCGATGCGGAAAAGATCGTCCTCGCTGCCGCTTCCATCGAAGACTGCTACTACATCACCCAGGAAGCCTTCAATCTTGCAGAAAAGTTCCAGACTCCGGTCATCGTCCTTTCCGATCTGCAGTTCGGCATGTGCAAACAGTCTGTCCCGGCCTTTGATCTTCACCGCGTCGGCATCGAACGCGGCAAGCTCATCCGTGAAGGACTGCCGGAACTCGATACGAAGAAGAAAGAATATTTCCATCGTTTCGAAGATGTGGAAGACGGAATCTCCCCGAGAACCATCCCGGGCGTGAAGAACGGCATGTTCCTCTCCACGGGCCTCGAACACAATGTCTTCGGCAAACCGGCAGAAGGCGTGGGCGACCGTGTGATGGAAATGGAAAAGCGCCACCGCAAATTTGCCGGCGTACCGGAAGCGATCACCCCGTTCTTCGTCAACCATGAAGATACAGAATGCGACCTGCTCCTCGTGGGCATCACCTCCACCGGCGGTGCGATCGATGAAGCCTGCGAAGCACTCGAGGCAGAAGGCAAGAAAGTGAACCACCTGCACCTGCGTCTGCTCTCGCCATTCCCGACCGAAGCCCTTCGCCCGTACATCGAAGGCGCGAAGAAAGTCCTCATCGTAGAAGAAGACCTGACAGAGCAGCTCCGTGAGCTCTTTGCGATCCATTTCTCCTGCCATGACAAGCTGCTGTCCTGCCTGCAGTATGACGGCACCCCATTCACGGCATCCACCATTCTCAAAAAAGCTAAGGAGGTCTTCTAAGATGGCATCACCGCGCGACTATAAAAATACCATTATTCCGAACTGGTGCCCCGGCTGCGGCGACTACGGCATTCAGAATGCCATCAGCGCCGTCTGCGCCAAAAAAGGCTGGGCGAATGAAGACATCACCCTGATTTCCGGTATCGGCTGCTCGTCCCGTATCGGCGGCTACCAGTACTGCTACGGCGCCCATACCACCCACGGCAGAGCCCTTCCCTTCGCACAGGGCATCAAGTGTGCAAACAAGGACACCCATATGATCGTCTGCTCCGGCGACGGCGACTCCTACGCCATCGGTCTCGGTCATGCTATGCATGCCATGAAGAGAAATATGGACATCACCTACCTTGTCTTTGATAACCAGGTCTATGGCCTCACCAAAGGCCAGACCTCTCCGGCCTCCTCCCAGGGCTTCGTCACCAAGACCACCCCGGACGGCAACCCGATGACCCCGCTCGATGCGCCCTCCATGGCCATCGCAGCCGGTGCCACCTTCGTCGCTCAGGCCTATGCCATCGACGGCAAGAACCTCGTCGACATCATTGAAAAAGCCGTCGACCACAAAGGCTTCTCCTACGTCAATATCTTCACCCCATGCGTCACCTTCAACCATTTCAATACCGTCGAATGGTACAACACCCACCTGAAGAAGATCTCCGACATCCGCGAATCCTATGATCCGACCAGCAAAGCCCAGGCTTTCCACCTCCTCGCAGAAACCGACAGCCTCGTCACCGGCGTCATCTACGAAGAGACCGGCGCTCTTCCTTTCGGCGACATCGTACCGTCCAAAGACATCGCGCTCGTCGACTATGTAGAAAAGCCGAGCCAGGAAGTCTTCGACGACCTCTGCAAGGAATTTAGATAGTTTATCTCCTCCTTCCGGAGAAAAGCAGGAGAAGCGGTGAGAAATCTACCCCCTTCCCATGGAAGGGGGATGCCCGAAGGGCAGGGGGTTGGCCGAAGGCGAAAGAGAGCGAAGCCAACCTCCGGCGCTGCGCGCCACCTCCTTCCAGAGGAAGGAGGGAGAAGCGGGATGAGTAGCTCATCTACCCCCTTCCCACGGAAGGGGGAAGCCCGAAGGGCGGGGGTTGGCCGAAGGCGAAAGAGAGCGAAGCCAACCTCCGGCGCTACGCGCCACCTCCTTCCAAAGGAAGAAGGAAGACGCAGGATGAGTAGCCGATCTACCCCCCTTCCATAGGAAAGAGTGTTTTGCAACAGGTATGCCTATGATTACAAATCGCCCAAGGGTTTCTAAGTCCATGCGTATGCGCTCGCGGGAACTTAGAAATCAAATGACTCCGGAAGAAAAGCAGCTATGGTATCATTTCCTGAGAACCTATCGCCCTAGAGTAACAAGACAGTATGTGTTGGGACCGTATATCGCTGATTTTTATTGTGCAAAGGCTGGGCTGATCATCGAAATCGATGGAAAGCAGCATTGTACAGAGGCGGGATTTGCACATGATACCGTGAGAACGCGTTTCTTTGAGAATTATGGATTAAAAGTAGTGCGATTGACCAATTTTCAGATTCATTTTCAGTTCAATGAATGTTGCCAATATCTGGAAACCATTCTCCGTGAACGGATAATGGAGCGTGCTACTATGGGTGAGTAGTCCATCTCCCTCCTTCCCAAGGAAGGGCGGGGGTTGGCCGAAAGCGAAAGAGAGCAAAGCCAACCTCCGGCGCTACGCGCCACCTCCTTCCGGAGGAAGGAGGGAGAAGCGGGATGAGTAGCGCATCTACCCCCTTCCCAAGGAAGGGGGATGCCCGAAGGGCGGGGGTTGGCCGAAGGCGAAAGAGAGCGAAGCCAACCTCCGGCGCTGCGCGCCACCTCCTTCCAGAGGAAGGAGGGAGAAGCGGGATGAGTAGCCCATCTACCCCCTTCCCATGGAAGGGGGATGCCCGAAGGGCAGGGGGTTGGCCGAAGGCGAAAGAGAGCAAAGCCAACCTCCGGCGCTACGCGCCACCTCCTTCCAGAGGAAGGAGGGAGAAGCGGGATGAGTAGCGCATCTACCCCCTTCCCAAGGAAGGGGGATAGGGGGGTGGCCGAAGGCGAAAAGAGCGAAGCCAACCTCCGGCGCTACGCGCCACCTCCTTCCAAAGGAAGGAGGGAAAAATCATTTTCCCCGTTGTAAAAAAGGAGCAGAACCAATCATGTCATCCGATCGTATGATGGAATACTACTACTCCATGGGACAGGACTGCCTCACGAATGGCGCTCTGGACGATGCGGTCACCTATTTCCGCAAAGCCGCCAATATGGGAGCCAGCGAGGCCGCCTATGAAATCTGCGCCATCGGACGCCAGATGGAAACCGGTGATGGGGTAGAAAAAAATGAAGAAAAAGCAGAAAGCTGCTATAAAATAGGTGTCGAGTACGGCATCGAGAAAGCCAGCCTGTACTTGGGCGAGCTGTACCTTCGCGGCATCCATGGCGGAAAACCAAATCCGAGGAAAGCCCGCCGCGCCTTAGAAGATGCTTCTGACATGGGAAATACAGAAGCTGCCGCCCTGCTTGGCAAAGCCTACGACGAAGGACTGCTTGGGAAAGTGAATCCCAAGCAAGCCTTCCGTTACTACCTTCTCGCTGCCGAAAGGGGCGACACCAGCTCCATGCTGATGATCGGGCTCTTCTACGCGCAAGGGACGAGCGTGACCAAAGACCTTACGGCTGCTGAAATGTGGATCCGCAAAGGCCGCGAGGAAGGGGACGTCGATGGTGATCAGACACTCCGCGTCTTCCTCTCCGTTGCTGCCTCCGAATACATCACAGGCGCTGCCGGGAAGGTAGACCCCGCGAAAGCCTGGCAGATGGCAGAAGAAGCGGAAGCTCTGGGCGATAAGGACGTCTTCTACCGCCTCGGCAAGACCTACAGCGCAGCTTCGAACCAGAAAGACCACCTGCCGAAAGCCTTCGAGTGCTACAAGCGCGCGGCAGAAAACGGCATTCCGGCGGCCATGGCCGCCCTCGGTCTCTGCTATGAAGCCGGCCTCGGCATAGAGGAAGACATCGCGTGTGCTGTCTCCTTCTATAAGAAATCCGCAGAAGCCGGTGATCCCTTCGGCATGGCTCACTACGGCTACGCCCTTGCCAATGGCGAAGGCTGTGAAAAGAATGAAAAAGCCGCCATGTCCTGGCTCATCAAAGCCGCCATGCGAGGCGACCAGGGAGCCATCCTCACACTGAAAGAAGACTACGGGTATGAGATGAAATAAAAAATACGTCATGATGTGAAAGCGTCATGACGTATTTTTGGTTAGCGGGGGGGCGTACTGCCCTTTGATTGTGAATGAAAGCTTTGCTCAAATGAGAAATTAGGAATGAGGAATGAGGAATGGTGGTGCGGCGCATAAAAATCAGAAGCGCCGCGGAGTTTTGATAGCGCTTTGCGCGCATCGTCATTTCGAGCGTAGTCGAGAAATCTTTATTGCAGAACGCTCATCGCCTGATGTGAGGCAGCACCAGGACATCGTTTTCCCTCGGCGCATACACACTGATTCCCGCAGTGCAGTAAAGATCCCTCGGCTGCGCTCGGGATGACGATGCCGGAGAATCCCAGTCACTCCTAATCCCCAATCCCTAATCCCTAGCTACTCATCCCTGCTTTCAAACTTCAGGGTTCAGGGTTCAACGGATTCAACGGGGGCAGTGCGGTGCATTTCGTCATCCTGAGCGGAGAAAAACGTCGTATGTTAAGGAAACGCTGATTCAATCGCAGAATCAGATTTCATATGGATTTTTATACATAGTGTCGTCGACATTCTCCTTAAATAGCTCGCTATTCGCGTCGAATGTCTCCTCGCTCTGTATAAAAATCCAAGAATGAAATCTGATAACGGTTTAATCAGTGTTTCCTTAAAATGGCTTATCTGAAATAGGAGAACTGAGTCGAAGGATCTAAGCGCCGCGGAGATTTGAAACTGGCGATACGAGAATACGTTCAGCCTTCCCCATGCGGAGAAGGCTATCAAGTTAAGGAAATTGTTAGCGTCGTAGCGACTTGCTTCCCCCTTCGGGGGAAGTGCCGAAGGCAATAGGGGCATGCTAGCGGCCATCGAACAATGTGGGATATACCGTAGTGCTGCCCCCTCAGCCCTCCGGGCAGCTCCCCCGATGGGGAGCCAAGAATGATCTGCCGATTAACTTAATAGCCTTCCCCATGCGGGGAAGGCTTATATGGGGGCGGCTTCGCCGCGAATATATATGAGGCGATGCCCGAAAGTGGTATTCAAGTCACCAGTCCCTAGTCACCAGTCACCAGTCACCAGTCACTATTTCCCTTTCTTCTGGCAGTCCTTACAGATTCCGTAGATCTCAATGCGCGGATCGGCGGCAGCGAAGCCGTAGTCACGGGAGAGCTTCTCCTTATAGCCTTCTTCGAGATGGATATCGATCGGGAAGATGCGATGACAGGAGGTGCAGACCGCATGGGGGACGGGCGTGCCGTGATCGAATTCGTAGCGCGTGAGACCATCGGACATCGTGGTGGAGCGGGAGAGAAGCCCATGCTCGGCGAGCGCTTCGCAATTCCGATACACCGTCGAGAGCGAGAGCTGTGTATCCTTGACACGCACTGCCTCGAAGACTTCGCCTGCAGAGAGCGGGAGTCCTTTGGCGAGCGTCTTCAGGATCAGGACGCGGGCCTTCGTCCGCTTCATCTTGTTATCCATCAGGAGTTGTTCGACATTGCCCATGATTATATCCTCGCTTCATTGATTTTGTGAATCATATAGTGTGCTATGTAATTAGAATAGCGGATTTGAGAAAAAATTGCAAGAGGGAGATAACGGGAATGAGGAATTAGGAATGAGGAATGAGGAATGAAGGTGGCGGCTTCGCCGCGAATTAAGTGAGGAGTGAGGAGTGAGGAGTGAAGGTACGGCGCCAGATCCTTCGACTCAGTTCTCACTGTTCCGCCTTTACATGATCAAACATCCGACATTTCACTCCGCTCAGGATGACGAAATGCGGCGTGGAGTTTTGATAGCGCTGCGCGCAGTTGTCATCTCAAGCGTAGCTGAGAGATCTTTCTTGCAGAACGGTTAGTATGCAACTGCGCTATTTCAATCACCGCTTGCTCCTAATCCCTAATCCCTAGCCACTGATCCTCAGTCCCTAGGGAAACGCTGATTAAATCGCAGAGTCCGATTTGGCATGTATTTTCATGCAATGCTTCGTCATAACCCTCCTTAAATAGCTCGCTATTCGCGGCGGCTTATTCCTCGCCTTGCATGAAAATACAAGAGCCAAGTCGGACAACGATTTAATCAGTGTTTCCCTAGTCACTTTCCATCCTTTTTCCCACACTTTATGTACTATTCTCCAAAAACGTACAAAGTACCCATAATGAAACATTATTTTTTATTTGCGAAGCTCTAATGAAAGTGCTATACTGTATCTAGCCAACTGAGAAGTCCTGTCAGTTGGCGGGAGAAAGACGGAAGGAACGCAGAGGAAACACGGTCACTCGCGCAGAACTCCTTCTAGAAAGCTCCTCACTGTCAGGACTACCCACATTTCTATATAAGGAGCGAATCTAACATGAAAAAGATCCTCGCACTGGCTGCTGTAGCAGCACTCACCGCTGGCGTATCCGCTTACGCTGCAAATCCGTTCTCTGATGTCACCCCGGATGACTGGGCATTCCAGGCTGTATCCGACCTGTCCGTACAGGGTGTCGTAGAAGGCTATCCGGACGGCTCTTTCAAGGGCGAAAGAAACATGACCCGTTACGAACTGGCTCAGATCATCGCTCGCCTGATGGCTAAAGAAGACCAGCTGAATGCAGAGCAGCAGGCTACCCTCGATAAACTCGCTGGCGAATACGCTGACGAACTCGCAAACCTCGGCGTTCGCGTAGCCAACCTCGAAAAGAAAGTCGGCAACATCTCCTGGTCCGGCGATGCTCGTATGCAGTATCAGCGTACTAGAGCTTTAGGCGTTGACAACAACGATAAACTCAAGACTACCGATCATGCAGATTCTTGGAATGGTCGTATGAGAATCAACGTAAGCGGTCAGGTCAATGATCAGGTTTCCGTAGAAGGCCGTTTCGCAACCAACATGTACTTCAAAGATGCAGATACGGATGATGGAAAAACCACCATGGATAAGATCCATGTAGTATATCAGCCAACCGATGCATTCAGCATCGATCTTGGCCGTACTTCTGCAGGCCTGTCTCAGACCGGCATCTTCATGGATGATGACGGCCAGTACGATGGTATCGTTGCTGCATATGATAATGGCAAATTCAACCTGAGCGCTGGCTATGGTCGTGTAGGTGGCGACTTTGGTGTTACTCTTGAAGACCTTGATTTCGACTATGGTATCGACTATCATGATTATGAAAACTGGTTCGTAAAAGCTGGCACCAAGGTTGGCGACAAAGTTGACCTGTCTGCATTCTATACCCAGTATGCTTCCAAGAGCGATAGCAAAGATCTCGCTGATGATCTTGCCGCTGCTGGCCTGAAGTCCAAAGCTGCTAATGTGGCTGTTTGGGGCGTAGGCGCAGGTGTTGATCTCGGTGGCGGATTCGTTCTCGATGGCGATTACATCAAACATGCAGACAACCTGACTGATAAAGCAGCTATGTGGACCGCAGGTCTGACTTACGGTGAAGTGGATACTGACAAAGTAGGTTCTTGGTCTCTCGGCGTTCACTATGTAGATGCTGACCGTCTGGCTTACCTCGGCGGTGTTTCCGCATGGGATATGACCGATCACCTGAATTACTCCGTGCTGTCCGGCTTGAAGTTCTGGCAGGCAAAAGCTGGTGTAGCACTGCAGAAGAACGTCGAACTCGATGCATACTACTACTTCGGCGGCAAAGCGAAAGACAAAGATAACTTCGGCGATCCGGACGATACCTTCGGCATCGAACTCAACTACGCATTCTAATCTCACCTCTGAGACTAAAAAAGAACTCCTTCGGGAGTTCTTTTTTCTTGCCTTACAGGGAATCATAAAACACACGATACAATCAATGCTTTGACCAGAGGGTGTACATTTTATGAGGGTATTTCGTCGGCAAAGTGTCAATTTCATGAGGGTATTTTCACTGCTCTTGTAACATTTTATGTAAATAGTAGGCGGAGGGGGAGATACATCCGAGGCGAATCACCAAAAGCCAACCAAGATCTATCTTGCGTCTTTCCGTCCAAATGGGTACAATAGAACTATCTAACTGATGCTGGCTGGAAGGATTGGCGGACTCCGATACGGGGTCCGCTTTTTGATTTGCAGCGGAGAAAGGGGAGAAGAGATTAGGGATTCACGCTTTCCCCACATGTGCCGCGCACCTCTCCGATTTCCTCATCTGTCTTTCATGCCGCCAGTGCCCTATCCGCCCCTGCGGGGCACCTTCCCCTCGAGGGGAAGGCTGACGATACGAGGATAGCAGCAGCTCATAAAGCCTTCGGGCATCGCCCCATATATATGCGGCGAAGCCGCCATCATATAAGCCTTCCCCGCATGGGGAAGGGGGACCGCGCCAGCGGTGGATAGGGTTCTATCGTAAATCGTCGGCATGAGAAGCTCATTCCTGCTCGCTTTTATACCGCAGGTACCCTATCCGCCCCTTCGGGGCACCTTCCCCTCGAGGGGAAGGCTGACGATACGAGGATAGCATCAGCTCATAAAGCCTTCGGGCATCGCTCATATATATTCGCGGCGAAGCCGCCATCATATAAGCCATCCCCGTATGGGGAAGGGGGACCGCGCGGTTCTATCGTAAATCGTCGGCATGAGAAGCTCATTCCCGCTCGCTTTCAAACCGCAGGTACCCTATCCGCCCCTTCGGGGCACCTTCCCCTCGAGGGGAAGGCTGACGATACGAGGAAATCCTGCGATCAAGAGACCTTCGGACATCGCCTCATATATTCGCGGCGCTTCTGATTTTTACGCGCCGCACCACCCCCTTTGAACCTCTTGAACCCATAGAACCCGCTGAACCTCTTTCGCACACAATCAAAGGACGGAAAGTCCCAGAGGTTAACCCTGAACCATGAACCCTGAAGTTTGAAAGCAGGGATGAGTAGCTAGGGATTAGGGATTGGGGATTAGGCGTGACTGGGATTCTCCGGCATCGTCATCCCGAGCGCAGCCGAGGGATCTTTACTGCATTGCGGGAATCAGCGTGTATGCGCCGAGGGAAAACGATGTCTTGGTGCTGCCTCGCATCAGGCGATGAGCGTTCTGCAATAAAGATCGAGGGCTACGCTCGAAATGACGATGCGCGCGAAGCGCTATCAAAACTCCGCGGCGCTTCTGATTTTTATGCGCCGCACCACCATTCCTAATTCCTCATTCCTAATTCCTCATTCGCGCAAAGCTTTCATTCATAATCAGTGGACGGAGCCGCCCAAGGAGCTAACCCTGAACCCTGAACCCTGAACCCTGAACCTTGAACCTTGAACCTTGATCCCTGAACCCGCTTTTCCCAAAGGAGCCCACCATGAACAGCATACTCTATCTTACGATCTTCCTTGGCGTCATGACAGCGATGGCACCGCTGTCGACGGATATGTACCTGCCTTCGCTGCCGGAGATTTCTTCCGCCTTTGACATTTCCACCTCGATGACGCAGCTGACGCTCACGATGACGATGGTGGGGATGGCGGTCGGACAGATCCTGGGCGGGCCTGTCTCGGATCGGCTGGGGCGCAAGGTGCCGCTCCTCATCGGTATGGCGGGCTTCACGCTGGCGTCTTTGGGCTGTGCGTGGACGGAGGAGATTCATTTCTTTCTGGCTTTCCGTTTCCTGCAGGGACTATCGGGGGCTTTCGGCATCGTGATCGCTCGCGCGGTGGCGCGTGATGTGGTGGAGGGGCCGGCGCTGATGCAGTTCATGGCGCTCCTCATGATGGTGAATGGCCTCGCTCCGATCGCAGCGCCTGTCGCGGGCGCGCAGGTGCTGCGTTTCACGGACTGGCATGGGGTTTTTATTTTCCTTGTCGGGGTCGGACTGGTACAGATGGGCTTGACGATGCATTTCAAGGAAACGCTGAAGAAGGGGGCGCGTGTGCGAAGCTTCACGGAGGGCTTTGCGGCTTTTGCCGTGCTGGTGAGGAACCGCTATTTCTTCGGCCAGTGTCTTCTGCAGTGTTTCTATTTCGGTGCGTTCTTTTCCTACATCGCGGGATCGGTTTTCCTTTTCCAGAATATCTATGGCGTCTCGCCGCAGGTATACAGCTATATCTTCGGCGGGATTGGTCTTGGCCTCATGCTGATGGGGGTGCTTCCGGCGAAGATGGCAGGGGCGGTCGCGGAGATCACTTTTCTCAAGGCAGCGCTCATCGTGCCTTTCGTGATGTCGCTCTTCTTCCTCGCGGGCATTGTGCTTGGCGCGCCGATCTGGTATACGCTTCCGGTGCTTTTCCTTACCATCGTCCCGCTCTCGGTCATGGGGGCGGCGTCGACTTCGCTCTCGCTGTCCCGCTGCGGAAAGAATGCGGGGAGCGCGTCGGCGCTTCTGGGCTTTTTCAATATGATCCTTGGCGGTGCGCTGATGCCGCTCACGGGGATCGCGGGCGACCACTCCGCGCTCCCGATGGGGATCATCATGGTTCTCTGCTATGCCCTCTCGCTCGTCGTCTTCCGCACGATGATCTGGCCGGCGCATAAGAAGTGAGAAATGTGAAGTGGCGGTGCGGCGCGTCCTATTTGGATGCGCCGCTTTTTGGTGGGGTGACTGGGGAGCGCGGAGTGGCGCTCGGGTGCTTTCGTTAGCAGCACAAATGCGCCCCTCTTTCTCCCTCCTTCCTTTGGAAGGAGGGAGAAAGAGGGGCGGAGGTTGGGCGCGTGAAACGGTACTCCCACATTCGGGGAAACCAACCCCGCCTCGCTTCGCTCGGCTGCCCCTTCCAGAGGAAGGGGCGCGAATGATTTTTAAGAAAACACTGATTAAATCTTTGTCATTCACGGTCAGGGACTCACGCTCCCCCCCCACATGTGCCGCGCACCTCTCCGCTTTCCTCATCTGTCTTTCATACCGCGGGTGCCCTATCCGCCCCTGCGGGGCACCTTCCCCTAGAGGGGAAGGCTGCGATACGAGGATACCCTCTTCTAAAAAGGCGGCGAAGCCGCCACCTGAACCCTGAACCCCGAACCAGACAACCTCCTCCCCTCTTTTTCCATTGTATTCTATGCTTTATTGTGCTAAAATGGGATTAGAAATTATACAATGTATGAATATGCGTGTTATAATATAAGACGTATACAGTTGGGAGGTCGTTTCATGAAACCGGTCATTCATATCGGCATCGATGTGGGATCCACAACGGTCAAAGTGGCGGCTTTGTCGCCTTACATGAAACTTTTATTTGGCAGGTATGAGCGGCATATGTCGGATATCCGTCATATGGCGATGGTACTTTTGCATGAGCTCAAGGAGAAGTTCTCGGGCTATCGCATCACGGCTTCGATTTCCGGCTCGGGCGGTATGGGGCTTGCGAAGGTGATGGGGCTTCCTTTCTGTCAGGAGATCCTGGCAGAGACGAAGGCGGTGCAGACGTTCCACCCGGAGACGGATGTCATCATCGAGCTCGGGGGCGAGGATGAGAAGATCACCTACCTGCGGAATGGCGTGGACCAGCGCATGAATGGCGCGTGCGCCGGCGGGACGGGGGCTTTCATCGACCGCATGGCGTCTCTCCTCTCGGTGGATGCAGCCGGGCTGGGGAAGCTCGCTGAGAAGGCGGAGCGGATCTATCCGATCGCATCCCGCTGCGGGGTTTTTGCGAAGACGGATATTCAGGCGCTTTTGAATGAAGGGACGCCGAATGAGGATATCGCGCTCTCCGTCTTTCAGTCGGTGGTGAATCAGACGATCTCAGGGCTGACCTGCGGCCGTCCGATCCATGGGAAGGTGGCATTCTTAGGCGGCCCTCTGACGTATCAGCCGATGCTTCGCAAGCGTTTTCAGGAGACGCTTCATATCGCTGATGAGGATATGATCGTCCCTCGCCACGGGGAGCTCTATGTGGCGATCGGGGCGGCGCTGTCGGCGATGCATGACAAGCCGATGGATCTCGACAGCTGGCTCTCACGCATGGACGAGGAGAAGGATGTCCGTCTTGGCACGTCAAAGACGCTGCCGCCGCTTTTTGCGGGAGAGGCGGACTACGAGGCGTTCAAGGAGAGGCACAGTCATTTCCGCGTGCCGCGGGGCGATATTTCTGCGGCGAAGGGCTCTGTCTGGCTTGGCATTGATGCAGGCTCGACGACGATCAAGGCGGTGCTGCTCGACGAGGAGGATCGCATCCTCTATGAGTACTATGGAGGAAATCAGGGGACGCCGCTTTCGGGGGCGCGCCGGATCCTGGAGGATCTGTATGCCAAGCTCCCGGAGGGCGTGACGATCGCCGGAGCGGGTGTGACGGGCTACGGCGAGGAGCTCATCAAGCGGGCGCTGGAGACGGATATCGGGGAAGTGGAGACGATGGCGCACTATCGCGGTGCGAAGCATTTCCTCCCTGATGTCACGACGATCCTGGATATCGGAGGGCAGGATATGAAGTGCTGCCGCATCAAGGATGGCGCGGTGGATGATATTCTGCTCAATGAGGCCTGCTCGTCGGGCTGCGGGTCATTCCTTGATACCTTTGCCCAGTCGCTGGGGATGGATATCGGACATTTCGCCAAGATCGCTCTCTCGGCCAAGCATCCGGTGGATCTCGGGTCGCGCTGCACGGTCTTCATGAATTCCCGTGTGCGGGAGGCGCAGAAGAATGGCGTCTCGGTCGCCGATATTTCTGCCGGACTTTCCTACTCGGTCATCAAGAATGCGCTTTACAAGGTCATCCGTCTGAAGAAGGCGTCTGATCTGGGCGACCGGGTCGTGGTGCAGGGCGGGACGTTCTACAATGATGCGGTGCTCCGCGCGCTGGAGCTGCTCCTCGGAAGAGAGGTCATCCGTCCGGATGTGGCGGGGCTGATGGGGGCGTATGGCATGGCGCTCATCACGCGGGATACCTGTCCGGCGGGGCACGTGTCCACGCTCGTGACGCCGGAGAAATTGAAGGCGCTGTCGTATACGAATGAAATGAAGCGCTGCCCGGGCTGCGGCAATCATTGCATGATCACGCTGACGCGATTCAATGATGGCCGTGCCTTCGTCTCGGGGAACCGCTGCGAGCGCGGGGCTTCCCTCATGCTGACGGGCAAGAGCGCGCCGCACTCATCGCTGCCGAATATGTACCGCTGGAAGGAGGATATCATCTGGCATCGCCGTCCGCTTTCTCCGAAGGAAGCAAAGCGCGGCACGGTCGGCATCCCGCGCGTGCTCAATATGTATGAGGACTTCCCCTTCTGGCACGCCTTCTTCGGGCGTCTGGGCTACCGCGTCCTGACGTCTTCAGAGCAGATCCGCGAGATTTCTACAGAAGCGATGGAGACGATCCCTTCGTACTCCGAGTGCTTCCCGGCGAAGCTCGCGCACACGCATGTGGCGGATCTCGCGAAGCACCATCCGGATTTCATCTGGTATCCCTGCATCGACAAGGGGCCGGATGAGGGCAGCACGAACAGCTACCATTGCCCGATGGTCGCATCGTATCCGGAGAATATCGAAGCCAATATGGATGAGGTCCTTGGAAAGTACAAGGTGAAGCTGCTGCATCCCTTCCTGCCGCTGCATGCGCCAAAGCCTCTCTTGAAGCAGCTGAAGAAGGTCTTTGCGCCGATGGGCATCTCTTCGTCCGAGCTGCAGAGCGCGATCTACGCGGGCGAAGCGGCGGAGCGTGAGTACAAGGGGAGATTGCTCGCTGAGACGAAGCGGGTGCTGGCGGAAATCAAGGAGAAGCATGAGATCGGCATCGTGCTCGCCGGCCGCCCCTATCATGTGGATCCGGCGGTGAATCACTCGATCCCGGATCTCATCAATCAGCTCGGCATGGCGGTGCTTTCGGAAGACGGCATCGCGATGGTCGGCGGTGAATATCCGAATCTCCGCGTCATGAACCAGTGGACGTGGCACAGCCGCCTGTACCGTGCGGCAGACTATGTGACGCGCCATCCGCATCTGGAGCTCGTCGAGCTGAATTCCTTCGGCTGCGGGCTGGATGCGGTCGTGACGGATCAGGTGCAGGAAATCATGCACCAGCGCGGCCGCCTCTATACCTGCCTCAAGATCGACCAGAGTTTGAATCTGGGCGCCGTACGCATCCGTCTGCGCTCGCTCAAGGCAGCCATCGAGGAGCGCGGCGAAGAGACGGGAAGCGCGAAGCCAATCGAGTATCCGAAGGCGGTCTTCACGGAAGCGATGAAGCGCGACAGGGACTACACCATCCTGGCACCGGAAATGTCGCCCATTCATTTCCCCCTCATCGAAGCCGCAGTCCAGCGGGAAGGCTACCACATCGAGATCATTCCGCCGATCCATGAGGATATCGACAAAGGGCTCGCCTGCGTGAATAATGACGCCTGCTATCCGGCGATCATCACCATCGGCTCTCTCATGCGTACCCTTACATCGGGGAAATATGATCTTTCCAAAACGGCAGTCATGCTGTCCCAGACGGGCGGCATGTGCCGTGCTTCGAACTATATCGGATTTCTGCACAAAGCACTGGATGAAGCGGGGCTTTCGGAAATCCCCGTACTCTCCCTCAATACCCATGGCTTCGAGCCCCAGCCCGGCTTCCATTTCTCCCTTTCTATGGGACGGCGCATGATTCAGGCCGTCATCTACGGCGATGCGCTGCAGCAGTGCCTCTACCGCACACGCCCCTATGAGAAGGAGCCCGGCAGCGCCGAGACCCTCTGCCGCAGCTGGCAGAAGCGCTGCATCGAAGCCATCCTTTCCGGCGAGTCCTACGCATCGTATAAAAAGAATATCGCAGGCATCATTCAGGACTTCGACCGCCTGCCGCTTTCCGACCTGCCGCGCCGTCCGCGCATCGGCATCGTCGGGGAGATCTACGTCAAGTTCAGTCCCATCGCCAGCAACGACATCGTCCGTACCATCGAAGCGAATGGCGGCGAAGCCGAGGCGAGCGGCATGCTCGATTTCTTCCTCTATGGCTCGCTCGACAGCCGTTTCCAGCGGAAATACATGGACGGCACCATGAAGGAAGACCTGAAGGATACCTTCTCCCGCTACCTCTTCGAATGGTATCGGAAGCCGCTCGAAAAAGCGGTGAAGAAATCGCAGCGTTTCCATGAGATCACCAGCATCGAGAAGATGGCCAAGCGCGCCTCCCAGTACCTTTCGCTCGGCAACCGCGCGGGCGAAGGCTGGTTCTTAACGGCTGACATGATCGATCTTCTCTATCATGAATGCCGCGGCGTCGTCTGCCTGCAGCCCTTCGCCTGCCTGCCGAATCACATCACCGGCGAAGGCATGGTGCACAAGCTGCATGCGGCCTATCCGGAGGCCGTCTTCCTCGCTCTCGACTGCGATGCCAGCGCGAGCGAAGTGAATCAGGAAAATCGTCTGAAACTGATGATGAATGCTCTCACAGAAAAGACGAAAGCACCGAAAGAAATGTCTTTCATTCAGAAAACCATGAACCTTAGAAAGGGAACCACACTATGATGAGAAAATTGACCGGCAAAGGCGAGCGCGTCCGTGAAAAGATGATCGAGACCACGGTCCACATCCTGCAGCAGCAGGGCTTCAAAAAAGCCACCGTTCGCTCCATCGCCAAGGCGGCCGGCGTCAATATCGCCTCCGTGCGCTACTACTTCGGCTCCAAGGAAGAGCTCATCGGTGCGGCGCTCGAGTACATGATGGGTAATCTGGAAAATATCGTCTCCTACCTCGATGACAATCGCCTGACGGCGAGCGAAAGGCTGAAGAAATACATCATCGCCTACTTCCACCTTGCTCGGGAACACCCCGCCCTCTTCCGCTCCATCTCGAATCCTTCGAGCGAGGACGCGAAGGATACCTACTTCATCTACCTCTCCCTTCTCCATAGCCAGTGCTGGGAGAAAGTTATCAGGAACGTCGCAGAGGTCACCGGCTACACCGATGAAAAAGACCTCGAGCTCAAAGCCATGCAGATCTTCGCAGCCGTCGAATTTCCTATCATTCTGGAAAGTAATAAGGGAAATTCCTTCATTCAGGGATACACCGACGACTCGACACTCTCCCGCTATGTCGACCTCCTCCTCGATAATGTGGATGAGAAAAAGGAAAAGAATGAGTATCTGAAGGAGATCCTGCAGAAGAGTAAATAGGGGCTAGTGACTAGGGATCATCCCAGCTGGCGTGCAAAAAGAGGCGATGTGAAATAACGATCATCTCATTTTCGCGGGAGGACTTGCAGCTCTCATAGGAGTGACCGGGAAACCTTATCCCAGCTGTCTTTCATGCCATAGTCACCCTATCCGCCCCTGCGGGGCTCCTTCCCCTAGAGGGGCAATGCTATTAAGTTAAGGAAATCGTTAGCTACGTAACGTCTTGCTTCCCCCTTCGGGGGAAGTGCCGAAGGCAATAGGGGCATGCCAGCGGTATAGCGTGCTATGTTGAATAGTCCGATGCTATCGATATTCCAACACTTTCATGCAATACCGCTACGTAGCCCCCTCATCTCACTTCGTTCGAAATGGCGTCTCACTGGATTTTCGCGTCGCTTCACTCCTAAAAATCCAGTTCGCTTGCACAAGCCCTTCGGGCAGCTCCCCCGATGGGGAGCCAAGAACGTTCTGCCGCTTAACTTAATAGCATTCCCTAGAGGAGAAGGCTGCGATACGAGAATACCATCTTCTAAAAAAAGGCGGCGAAGCCGCCACTTCACCCCTGAACCCTGAACCTTGAACCCTGAACCCAATGAAAGCAAAGTAAAAAGGGGCTGTGAAGAAATGAGGATTCATTTCTTCACAGCCCCTTTTTTGAATGAGAAATGGTGCTGGCGGCTTCGCCGCGAATAGAGAGGCGGTATAAAAGAGAGTGGAGCAGAACGGGAAAAGTGTCGGAGTCCCCAGTCCCCAGTCCCCAGTCACCAGCTACCAGCTACCAGCTACCAGTCCCCAGTCCCCAGTCCCCAGTCACTAGTCACTAGTCACTAGTCACTAGTCCCCAGCCCAAGCAGCTCTCGCAGCTCTCCCACCGTATCCACGATCGCGTCTGCGCCGTGGGCGGCGAGCTCTTCGCGACTGCCGTAGCCGAAGGAGACGGCGATGCAGGGGAGATGGTTGTCATGCGCGCCGTCTACGTCATAGCCGGTATCACCGATCATGACGGTTTCCTTCGCAAGACGCGCTGCGTCATAGCCTTTTTCGCAAAGAAGGGAGAGCGTCTTTACGATGATGCGCGCCTTCTGGCTCATGGTCGCATTCTGGTTCAGCTCATCCTCGGGATCGCTGCCGCAGATGACATCGAAGTAGGACGTGAAGCCGAAATTTTCAATGATCCGCTTCACAAAAGGCTCCGGCTTGCTCGAAGAGACGGCAAGCACATAGCCGGCGGCTTTCGCCTGAGAGAGAAGCTCCCCGATGCCGGCATAGGGCGCGCAGTCGAAGAGCGCGCCTTTTTCTTTATACAGCTCTCTGAATTTCGTGATGGCGGTGACGATGTCTTCGTCCTTCATGCCGTAGAGCTTTTTCATCTGTGTATTGAGCGGCGGCCCGATGAAGGTACGGAGCCTTTTCTCATCTGTCTCATGGATGCCGACTGCGTCAAGACCGTACCTGACGGAGCGAAGAATGCCCGGAGCGGACTCGGAAATCGTGCCGTCCAGATCGAAAAGAAGGGTGGTGTAGTGGGGCATAGGGACCTCGGGGGAAAAATGAGTTCAGGGATAGTGCGTAGGGCGGCTCCGTCCACTGATTATGAATGAAAGCTTTGCGCGAATGAGGAATTAGGAATGAGGAATTAGGAATGGTGGTGCGGTGCCAGATCCTTCGACTCAGTTCTCACTGTTGCGCCTTTACATGATCGAACATCCGACATTTCACTCCGCTCAGGATGACGAAATGCGCCGCGGAGTATTAAAATAAGCTTAAAACGCGTCCCCCCTTGGAGAAGGGGGTGCCCGAAGGGCAGGGGATAGACTGCCTCGAAGAGGCAGAATTCTGCAGAATGAGAAACAAGAACTGTTGAATAGCTAGAGTAGATAGTATGAGCCGCTATGTAGAAGGATGCCGTTACGCGGCACATCCATCCTGCGCCTTTGGTGCTCCTAATCCCTAGCTCCTAATCCCTAGGCACTAATCCCTAGCTACTAATTTCTAGTCCCCAGTCCCCAGTCCCCATCACTTAAAGATCAATTTCTTCTTTGCCCGATCGATGGAGAAGGTGCGGAGGGGCTGTCCTGTTTCTTTCAGAAGCTCTTTCGGAGAAGAGAGGGATTTCTCAGTCAGAGCCGCGCGCACGATGTATTCGCAGGCGCGGGCATCGTCTAAGGCGTGGTGGTGATGGAAATCAAAGCCGAGCGTTTCAGCGACGGTATTCAGCTTGTGGTTTTCCATATCCGGCCAGAGTTTGACGGAGAGCGGGACGGTGTCAGCGTAGGTGAAGTGCAGGTCAGGGAGGTCGTAGGTGGCGATCGACGAGGCGAGGACACCCATGTCGAAGCGGGCATTGTGCGCGAAGACGATCTGCCCTTCGAGGCGGGAGCGGATTTCTTCAAAGATGTCTTGGAAGGTCGGCGCGTCCTCGACGTCTTCCGCCATGATGCCGTGCACTTTCTGGCAGTCTGCGTCGAATTTCATATAGAACGGGCGGATGAGGTGGTACCATTCGCTCGTGATGGCTCTGCCATTGCTGGTGACGATGCCGAGTGAGCAGGCATTCGCCGGTCCCCAGTAGGCGGTTTCAAAATCAATAGCAACGTAGTTCATGATGATTGGGGGTTCAGGGTTCAGGGTTCAGGGTTCAGGGTTCAGGGTTCAGGGTTAGCCCTTGGGGCGGGGCGCCCTTTGATTGCGTGCGAAAGAGGTTCGGCGGGTTCAACAGGTTCAGAGGGTTCAACGGGGGTAGTGCGGCGCATAAAAAGCAGAAGCGCCGCGGAGTATAAATAGTGGCGATGCCCGAAGGTGGCATTTCAAGTCACTAGTCACTCGAGGCTCCTAATCCCTCGCCAATTATTCCTGTTTTCAAATATAAGGTTCGAGATATTCCGTATTCCTGTATTGCCAAACTGAACCCCGAACCCTGAACCCTGAACCCTTACTGTAAGTTTTGAAAACTAATGAGCAAGAACAGTATTTTCTCAAATATCTGTCTCAAAGGTATGCGGCGCTTCTTCGATCCAGCCGACTTCTACTGCACGGTCGAAGGCGGATTTGACGCGGCGGGCGAGTTCATTTCTGGCGGCGGCGACTTTCTTTCGGTTCGGCGCAAATCCGGTGATGAGAATGAGGACGTCTTCGGTCGCCGGGGTGATCTGCCCCGCCTTTTGGTCTTCTGCGAGCCAGCCGGTGGTGCAGAGGTCGTCTCCCAGAGAAACGGTGACATCATCCTCTGTTTTCCGGATGGAGAGCGTCCGGCTGCGGTCGCCCATGTCGTAGGCGTGGATGTCAACGTGGAATTTCAGCATGCCGGCGCGCACCATGTCGAGGATCGGATTCCGGCGCGGCAGCACATCAGAGCCGGCGAGTTCATCCAGTGTCGCCGTCTTGGGGGCAGGAAGGATCTCCATGGGAGTCTCTGCCGCCTCTTCCTTTTCGAAGAGCCCCAGATCTTTCTTGTATTCCGCAAAGGTTTTTGCCAGACCGGACTCGCCAGCGATGGAGAGCTTTTCGAGGACCTTCTGGTAGCGCTCGATCTCTGCGTCGGCAATGTGGGGATTCATCTTGAGGAGCAGGTTCGCCTCGGTGCAGCAGCGGCGGCGGAAGGCTTCTGCTTCCAGATTCACATCGCGGTTGTCAGCGGCGCGCAGGGCAACGACGCCGATGCACAGGCCGGGGATGGTATCGAATAACTGATCGTCTACAGTGATTTTCATGATTGCCTCCAAGTGGGGAAAAATGTGTCTTCACTATTATAGCATAGATAAAGGGCTTAGGTTGATGGGTTCGGGGTTAGCCTGCGGGGCGGGCCGCCCTTTGATTCCGCTTGAAAGCAAGGGTGAGTAGCTAGGGATTAGGGATTAGGGATTAGGAATTAGGAGCAAGCGGTGATTGAAATAGCGCAGTTGGTACACTGACCATTCTGCAAGGAAGATCTCTCGGCTACGCTCGAGATGACGACGACGCGAAGCGCTATCAAAATTCTGCGGCGCATTTCGTCATCCTGAGCGGAGTGAAATGTCGGATGTTCGATAATGTAAAGGCGGAACAGTGAGAACTGAGTCGAAGGATCTGGCGCCGCACCACCATTTCTAATTTCTCATTCAAACGAAGCTTTCACCCGCAATCCATGGACGGCACGCCCCGCGGGCTAACCCTGAACCTTGAACCCTGAACCCCGAACCCTTTATAATAATGACAACCAATGAAAGTCAATCGAAAGGGGAATGAATTTTGCAACTGAAACTCATAGTATCGGAGGCCCAGTCGGGGCGGATGGTGAAGGACGCGGTGAAGGCGCTGCATTTGTCCGGCGGATTGTGGAAGCGGATCAAGTGGAATGGGCGCGTGACGGTGAATGGCGAAGAGGTACACAATGCGCGCAGGAAGGTCGCCAAGGGCGATCGCATCGTGCTCACGTGGAGTGAGGAGAATGATATCGTTCCATCGGATATCCCGATTTCTATCGTCTATGAAGACGACGCGCTCCTCATCGTGAATAAGGGGCCGGGCATGATCATCCATCCGACGGCGCGCGGCGCGCATGATACGCTGGTGAATGCGGTCGCAGGCTACTATGCGCAGCGGCGCGTCGAGGCGGGCATTCATCCCATTTATCGTCTTGACCGCAATACGACGGGGCTCGTCGTGGTGGCGAAGTCGGCGAAGGGGCAGTATGACCTCTCCAAGAGCCATGATCAGATTTACCGCGAGTATCTGGCGCTTGTTTCTGGACATATGGACGAGAGGGCAGGGCGCATCGATCGCCCCATCGGACGCAGGGACGGTTCGATCGTCGAGTGGATGGTCAGGGAAGACGGCAAGCGCGCCATCACGGATTATGAGGTGCTCGGCGAGTATGAAGGGTATTCGCTGCTGAAGATCCATCTCCTGACGGGGCGCACGCACCAGATCCGCGTGCATTTTGCAAGCCTCGGGCATCCGCTCTTAGGTGATGACCTCTACGGCGGGCCCCTCGGCCTTATGGCGCGGCAGGCACTTCACGCCTATACCGTCCGCTTCGCTCATCCAGTGACGGGAAAGGAAATGAAATTCACCGCCCCCGTGCCGGAGGATATGAGGGCGTGGATGGGGAAAAATGAGGAGTGACTAGTGACTGGTGACTTGAATACCACTTTCGGGCATCGCCCTATTTATACTCTGCGGCGCTTCTGATTTTTATGCGCCGCACCACCACTCCTCACTCCTCACTCCTCACTCCTCATTCCTAACTCCTCACTTCTAACTAGAGAGCAAAGCTTTCATCCACAATCAAAGGGCAACTAACCCTTTCCCTCTCATCCCCTGCCCCTTTTTATTATGCTATAATAAGAAGAAATGTTTCCCTTTTTATTCGCATCGAAAGGTGGCTTTGGGCTTATGAAATTGATTTCCGCAGGCGGGATTCTTTACATGACATTCGACTGTTATCAGGGACAGGGAGTCGTGGCGGCTGTGTCATGCCGCATAGGCGGGGTGAGTGAGCCGCCATTTTCCTCTTTGAATATGGGCTTCCACACGGGCGACGATGCGGATGCAGTCCGCGAGAACCGCCGCCGCTATTTCGAGGCGCTGGGACTTTCCGCCTCGCGCCTCGTCTCGGGGAATCAGGTGCATGGCACCTACATTTACAAGGTGACGAAGAAGGATGCCGGACGCGGCGCGCTCACGATGGAGACGGCGATCCCGGCTTGCGATGGCTTCATGACGGATGAGAAGAATATCCCGATCACGATGAATTATGCTGACTGCACGCCGCTCTTTTTCTACGATCCAGTGAAGCGGGCGATCGCGCTCTCACACGGCGGCTGGCGGGGGACAGCCGGCAATATCTCCGCGCTCACGGTGGCGAAGATGGAGAAGAACTACGGCTCGAAGCGGAAGAATATCCTGTGTGCGATCGGTCCGGCGATCGGACTGGAGTGCTTCGAGGTGGGTGAGGAAGTGGTAGAGGAATTCTATAAACTTTTCAACGAGAAGGAAATCTCGCGCCTTTCGATCAAAAAAGCCAATGGGAAGTACCTCTTCGATCTGCACAATGCGAACCGCCGCCTTCTCGAAAAGGCGGGCATACCTGCTGACCATATCGAAGACTGCGGGCTCTGTACCTACTGTCATGACGATCTCTTCTACTCGTATCGGAAATCCGGCGGAAAAACAGGCCGTCACATGGCAGTGATGGCGCTCGTTTGATCGGTGGAAGATAAAAAGCTCACGGCTTCCGGTGTGTCCAGTTAAGAAAACATTCTAAGGCGAGAGAGAAACGGTATAGCTTCGGCTATGCCGTTTCTTTCATTTTTGCCTGCTATCAAATACTTTGGACATTTCCCAAATCCCTATACCTTTGTAGTAGATATCTACCTCTTGTCTGCGGTTGATTTTGCTATGAGGATCGGTCGCTGCGTGAATGACGATCTTCTCAACGAACTCATGCAGGATACGAGGCGTCAGCTCCGGGATATCGGTGTACTGGCGGACAACGGACAGGAACCTGTCAACATTAGCACTTTTGCCTTCTGTTTCTTCGATTTTCTCACGGAGTATTGCTGCCTGTGCTTGCAAACCAGCCTGTTCCGCTTCATAGTTGGTGGACCGCTTGTGAAAACGCTCGTCTGTCAGCTTGCCACTGATGTTGTCCTCATACAACAGCTTGAAGATCATATCCAGTTCTGTGATACGCTTCTCGCTTTCAGACAGTAGCCTGCGTTTTTTGCAAGACCTTTATTGCGTTCCTTTACATCCATATCCATGACCATATGAACGAAACGGTTTTCATGGCTTCTTACGAAGGACACGATCTCCCGCAGATTTTGAAGGATCAGTTCCTCCAGGATAACCGTTCGGATGGAGTGTAGTGTGCCACACACCTGCTTTCCCTTGCGATATTCAGAGCAGATGTAGTATTCCTGATCCTTTCGGAAGCCGGTTGCCCTGCATTGATATAGGATCGAGCCACAATCAGCACAGTACATCATGCCGGAGAACATTCCCATTTCGCCCATCTTTGTCGGACGGCGCCGTGATTGTCGCGCCTGCTTTACTGCCTTGGCAATGGCTTCTGTCCAGATGGGTTCATGGGTATTCTCAAAGATGACCCATTCACTTTCGGGATTTTTGATTGTCTTTTTGCTCTTGTAGGACTTCTTTGTGGCCTTGAAGTTCACCGTATGTCCCAGGTATTCACGCCAGCGATCCATAATTCCTGCAATCGTGGTATTATCCCAGCCATAGGGATCGCCCTGCTTTTTTACATTGCAAGGGATGCCTTTGCTTTCGTAGTAAGCGGCAGGCGTGAGAATTTTTCGTTCCCTCAGTTTTCGTACTATCTGGGACGGTCCAAGCCCATCCATAACATACAGCTCGATTTCATAGACCACATCGGCAGCCCCACGGTCTGGTATCCTATGTTTGCTATCATCCGGGGCCTTTATATACCCGTAGGGAGCGCTGGGCGTCAAATGCTCCCCAGTATTTCCCTTGACTTTCATAACGGCACGGATTTTCTTGCTGGTGTTTTTCGCATACCATCCATTGATGATATTGCGGAAGGGGGTGAACTCATTGTCACCCTGGTTACTGTCCACCCCATCGTTTACGGTGATAAAGTGAACATCATGCTCCGGGAACATGATCTCGGTATACATACCCATCTGTAGATAATCACGACCAAAGCGGGACATATCTTTAATGATGACCCGTTTGACCAGGCCCGCTTCAATATCAGCGATCATTTGCTGGAAACCAGGCCGATTGAAGGTCGTTTCCGAAATGCCGTCGTCAATGTAAAAGCGGAAGTTGGTGTACCCGTGTTCAAGAGCGTACTTCTGTAAAATTTTCTTTTGGTTGATGATACTGTTGCTGTCGCCCAGCAATTCATCGTCACGCGATAAACGGCAGTACAAAGCGGTAACAGCTTCGACGCTCATAGCGTTGTAAGGAAATTGAAGCGCGGCAACGGTGTTTGACTGATGAAACATAATAACCTCCAATCTGACAGTCAAACACGGTATGAAGTTCTATCCTCACTCTACCGCGCTTTGCTGGGTTTGTCTGCCTATGGAGGTTAAATTGCAGCGGCTTTTTTTCGGACATCATCCTTGATAAGCCGCTCTATCTTAGAAACTACACCGTCTTTTGTCTGTTCCAGGAAGAACGAATTGACGGTGAAAGTCGTATTTCCGATTTTCTTTTCGCTCCGTACTGGCGGAGCGAATTTGTTTTCAAAGGTTCTATCTTCTTGCATAGATTGATCCCTTTCATTGTTTGCAAGTTGATAAGCAATAAAAGAGGCAAAACGAACGGCTGCTGGCACAGCTCCACGGGAGTCTAACCCCGGCCCATGCTGATGGGTGCGGCGCACAATGCTTTGTGGGCGTTCAATGCGCGAGTATCTTTAACCCTGCCCGTGTGTCATCGCCCACAAGCTGGCACGCTTGCTTTGCGGTCTGGTGCTGTTCGCTCGCCCGTTACAGTGGTCCCGTCCTGCGGACTTGAAACGAGGTCATGGCGTACCGACCGTATGGCTCGGCACAAACAGGAATGTATCCGTTTGCCTTATACTGCGGCGTTGGCCTTCCAGCGGGCTTTCTTTGTCAAGGTGCTTCCTCCGTTCACGAAAGAGAGAAACAGGGAAAGGGTAAGCTGTTTGCGCTTTCAGACCGGGCTTGTCAGCTCATGCTGACAATGGAATGAATGAGCTTGATTTCCAATCGGTGCTTCATGTACTCGTCCACCCGAACATGGGACTGGCCGTCAGGATCGTAAAGCGTCCGGGTGCAGAGCTTATTGATATAGCCCTCATAGTACCAGAGTACCTGCTCCACAGCCTGAGAGTCCCCGTCACGGGCGGCGTCGATCACCGAAAGAGGAAGAAGCTCCTTGCCCTTGTAAGTGGGTTTCTTCATACCTTCAACCTCCCTTCGGCATGAGTGCGGCCAACTTGATCCGCAGCTCGGTCAATGATTTTGCCCTTCGCCGCTGAACGGCGCTGCGAGACATTCCAACAAGGCGGCCAACCTCCTGATCCGGCAGGTCCAGAACAAAATGCAGAATCAAAATACTCTGCTCCTGAACAGACAAACCGGCGAAGGCGTCAGCCACAAGCTCGTTTTCGATATGCAGGTCATACCCGTGGGACGAGAATGTAAATCTGTCACTGGGGTAATGATCTACAACGCAGAGCTTGTCCATCTCCATTTGCGGAAGGTCGCTGAATGACAGTTCCCTGTCACGGCGCCTCTGCATTTCCCGGAGGTAGTCGATTGCCTCATGGTACAGTACCAGCTTGCAGTAAGCATCGAACTGGCACCGCTCGCCATAGTCATTGCGGGGGATCATATCCATCTTTTCACCCCCTTTCCTGGGGGAATGAGGTGGGTTTCTCCCTTTCCGCTAACAAGGCGAACGCAAAGCCGCTCGCTACCCGCTAAAAGCCTCCTTTTTGAAAATTTTTCAAAAAATTTTTTTGAAGCGGGCTTGTCCTCGGAAAACAGCAAAAAGCGCCCAGCAAGTCGCAACGGACCTGCTGGGCGCAGGAGTGTTTTATGAAGAAGCTTGCTTACATGGTATAGTTCATATTCAAAGCCAGCCGGCTCCGACGGAGGGGCTACGCTTTTTTAACTGGTGCAGATCATGAATACTGCGAAATAAAAAGAAGGACACGGTAAATTAACCTCCAATCGGCTACCATGTCCCTGCAAGTCGTCATAGGTTTGTGTAAACGCAAAGAAACGGCGGCTCTGATTTCTCAAAACCGCCGCCCAAATATGCAAAGTAAGCGCACAAAATCAACCTGCCCAGCTGCGTTTTTTTCTTTCCCCGTTGGGCGGGGCAGGCTCTCATCGTATATTGAAATAAAAAAGAACCGATAATCACAAGTGAATTTACCTTGCGTATTATCGGCTCTGCGTCTGTGCGTCTGGCTCTTGGATGATTGATAAATTTAGTTTTCTTACCATAATCAGGGTTTCATGTTTGCATTTAGGACAATATAACGGAAAGTTTTCCAATACTGTATAATAGCGAATTTTCAATCGCGTTTTGCTGCCGCAAAAAGGGCATAAAATCCATTCTATCTTCATGTTATTTTCCTCTGTGCTTGGCTCCTGCCGTATGGCAAACTGACGATCTTTCTCTGCCTCTTTCTGTTCACGGCTCTTGGCTTTCCGTTCCAGCTTACATTGCTCATGCTGGAGTTTCAACGCCTGCTGTGCCTTTGTGCCAACGCCTTTATCTTGCAGTTGACTTTGAATTTCGCGCTGTATTCGTTTGGGATTGAGTTTCCGCTCTATGGATACTTCAGCCTGGATTGGGGGACTGAATTTCAACTTATGCCAATTCTTCAGCAGAAACTCATAGACCTCATAGTCTTTGGGTTCTGAACCAAAAGTGATTTTACACACCTCGTATTTACCGCTATCCGTTCTTTCATATAGACCGATCCCAAATGGAGCTTCAAACAGGATGGTCAAACTGCTTTTGAAGGCCGTGCTCATTCTTTTAAGAACTGTCCTTCAAAGTGATCCAGCCATTCCATAAGGGCTCGATAGAGAAGCTGCTGCTCAAAAATCGTTCTCCCAACCAAAGGAATGTCTGCAAATTCCCGCGCATAGCCCTCGTTAGCTTCAACCGAGGATTGTATGCTCCGGCGCAAAGTCGAAACCAGCTCCAACGCTTCGGCTTTGTCCATCTTGTTCAGATTGGTAATGACCACATTGAAATCGAATTGCAGGGGGACTGGACCAGCGGCGCAAGCGGCCATCAGTTTCTTAAAATATGCTCTGCCCTGATCAGTAATAGAATAAATGGCCTTATCTGCAAACTTATTGCCCTTGACAATATTGCTATGCAAATAATCTTTCTCACTCAGCTGGAGAACCTTACGATAAATAGAAGGTACGCTTATTTTTGTCCATCGTGGAAAATGGTGGCACTCCACATCTTTTTGAATATCATAAGCGCTTTGATGTTTTTCCAATACAATACCAAGTATGACTAAATCGATTGACGACATAACTGTATTCGTATATTAAGCCCCCCATCTCAGATGGGGGCTTAATATACGAATACAGTTAAAGCTCTGCCCGGAACAGTATTTGCCTATCGTGGAGGGTGCCATTGACGGGGCCTTAAAAATTGAAAAGCCGAATGAAGAAACGGAGGGTGTCTGAACATCCTCTGTTTTTCTTATTTTGCGGGTATTTTGAGGTTGCGGGTATTTTGAGGTTTCCGAAACGCTTTATACGTAGGAATAAGATACGGTAGCAAGCACAGCAAGCGAGTACCCGCTTGCGAATTTTGAGATTTTCAGGTCCCTTACCCGAAAATTCAAAATTGCTTGTTGGGATAGTCCCAAACCCTTATGAAGAACAGAGGCGGCGCATGGCAAACCGAAAGCGGAATATCCAAATGAAATTCTATGTCACGGAGGACGAAAAACGGCTCATAGATGAGAAAATGAGCCAGCTACCCACACGCAGATATGGCGCATATCTCCGCAAAATGGCGATTGACGGATATATCATCTATACGGACACCGCAGATATCAAGGCGTTCACCAAAGAGTTTTCCGCTATCGGTCGGAACATCAATCAGATCGCCAAGCGGATCAATGCCGGAGACCCTGCATATCAGGCTGACATGGACGAGATACGGGAAAGGCTGGATGAGATATGGCAGTTACAAAGACACATCCTATCAAGTCAACGCTGAAAGCAGCCATTGACTATATCTGCAACCCGGAAAAGACGGACGGAAAGCTGCTTGTATCCTCCTATGGCTGCGCCGCCGAAACTGCGGATATCGAATTTTCCTGGACCCGCCGCCATGCCATCGACAAGGGCACGAACCTGGGTCGTCACCTGATCCAAGCCTTTCAGCCTGGAGAGGTCACGCCGGAACAGGCACATGAAATTGGTATGGAGCTTGCAAAAGAAATCCTGGGCGGCAAGTATGAGTTTGTACTTACCACTCATATAGACAAAGATCATGTTCATAATCACCTGATTTTCAATGTGGTCAGCTTTGCGGATCACAAGCACTATCATTCCAACAAGCGGAGTTATCACTATATCCGCCGCACTTCGGACCGACTTTGCAAGGAACACGGTCTGTCCGTCATCATTCCCGGACAGGACAAAGGCAAGAGCTATATTGAGCATCAGGCCGCGCAGAACGGCACCAGTTATAAGGCAAAGCTGAAAGCGGCCATCGACCGACTCCTGCCAGCCTGTTCCGATTTAGAAGAACTACTTCGCCGCCTGCAGAGAGAAGGCTATGAGATCAAGCGAGGCAAGTATATCTCCGCCAGCGCACCGGATCAGGAACGGTTCACCCGTCTGAAAACCCTTGGTGAGAATTACACCGAAGAAACCCTTGCCGCCCGGATTGTCGGACGCTCCAGACCTTCCCGCCAGCCGAAACAGCAGAACGGGAAGATCAGCCTGCTCATTGATATCCAGAATAACATTAAGGCACAGCAGAGCGCAGGCTATTGCCGCTGGGCGACCATCGAAAATCTCAAACGGATCGCAGATACCTCCAACTTTTTGACAGAACACGGTATTGGCAGCTATGAGGAATTGGTGGATCGATGCGAGGCGGTGTCTGCCTCTGTCGCCCAACTCAAAGCATACCTCTGGGACACCGGGGCAAAGATCGACGAACTGACCTTGAAGATGAAGCACGTCGGCACCTACCGTCAGCTCAAACCGATTTATGACCGCTATAAGGCGTCCAGCGATAAGGAAAAGTTTCTGCGAGGGCATGAGAGCGAGATCATTCTTTTTGAAGCCGCTGCCAGAGGGTGCAAGCGGCTGGGGGCGGTCCCGCTGCCTGCCACGGAGCGGATGCAGGCTGAAATGGACGAGCTCAAAGCAAAGAAGGCCACGCTGAAAGCTGAATTGCAGAAAACCCAACGGGAAGAACGGGACTATGCTGCTATACGCCGGAATGTGGAGGATTTTCTTTCCCCGCCGCAGCCGGAGCGGGAGCGAAAAAAGAATGTGGAACTGGAATAAATCCGTTTTCTGCGTTTTATCCTGGGCTTTTGTCAGAACATCAAATATAATAGCGATATAGACATGTCAAAGGAGGCGAGCCTATGACGAGAGGCGAAGCAATAAAGGATTTCTTTTACAAGACGATCCTGCCCGTGGCGGCCGCCGCGCTGTTGTACTGCATCTTTCGGTCCGCTTGTGTGAAAAACGGTGAACTGGACTACATATGGTTATGGATACTCTGCGGGCTACCGTTCGGCATCTGGCGGCTGCGACTCTGGATCATACCGGGCGGCGGCTCTCTGGGCGGCGTGGTATGTGCCGCTGACGGTGTGGAAACTAATGAGCTTATAATAATGCAAAAAGCAGGGCTGCAATCCCATTTCTTACTTGAGATTACAGCCTTGCTAATATGTGCAGATATATTTTACGAAAATGTTTTATCTTTCTACATTCGACTGCGAAAGGACGCTGGCGGCAAAGCTTTTTGTTTCGTCTGAGTATTTATTGCTTTGCAACACGCGAGATGCGATATCCTCCATAGCTGCCCCGGTTTGCTTCGATGCAACTCGCTGTGAGAGAACGCTGGCAGCGAGTGATTTTTGGATTTTTGAAGAACTGCTGCTATTCAATGCCTTAGAAGCTCTTGATGCCATAGCACTGCTACTTGTCTTTCGATTCATGTTTTTCCTCCTTTTAGAGTTCAATTTCTTCTTCTGCTTTGTTGTAAATATCAATCTGATTTTCAACATCAATGCGATTGACTATCCATCCCCGCATCATGCAGAGTTTAATAAAATCGTCAATGCGATTTTCTCCATACATTTCTTTTAAGGTAACAACTACTCCAAATGAAAGGCCTCGACCATTTTTCTCCTTTAGGCGTTCTTTCGTCTTAATACTTAGTCCCCACATTCCTGCGCCATATACCTTTCGTGGGACGGCGCGATTCTTCAATTCTTCGCTTATTAGTTTTACATTATCCCACTTTCGGTATAGTTGGCGTGCCTCAGGTTCATAAAGATGTTTTCCCCCTTCATCTCCCTGAGAATTGGAGTTGATACTTGAGATAGATGCCTTCCCATCCTTTTCCACAACTCGGCCAAAATGGATATCCATTTCTGTGCTTGTGTAATCAACCCCCTGATCCCTCATACATTTGGGGAAGTAACAGAGTGTCGCCCGAGCATAGAACGGTTGTTTATCTTTATAAATCGGCACGGGGATTCTATATGTGTAAGTTTCATATGCATCAGTCGTCCCCGTCATAACAAAGCGGATTTCGTCATCTGCTGTTTTGACAATGTTTTCAATTCGTTGAGGAACGACCCCATACCCGACAGAACATGAGGCTCCATCTCTTCGATTCCAGCCGGCCGCAGCATCAATTATTAACGCCTTTGCAACTTCGCGTGAAAACCCCAATGTACAAATCAAATAAGCCATCTTGCGAGCTATCCACGGAGCGGAAAAAGACGTTCCTTTTACAAGGCCCTCGCCAGTCGGCGTACATACATGCATAGGCTGACCAGTATCTCCACCATAGTAGCTAACATCTGGCTTGTGAAAAAACGAAAGTACTGGACCGACGCGGTGATACGAAGCCGGAGTCCCTTCAAGCGTCACAGAATTTACAACTAACGAGTTTAGGGAATCAGCAGGTGCTCCTATTGGAATTGGTTCCTGGTCTGGATTGCCATTGGTCCCCGCAATCACAAACACAACATCAAACTCGCTTTGAATCTTATCAAGTTCTGCAGCTTCTGGAGAAATAAAGTTCGGCTTTATGGGTAATATCGAGCCCAGCGAAAGATTCCATACTTTGATATCTCGATTTTGAGAAACTGCTCTACGAATTGATCTGAGGATTGTGTAAGAGCTAAACCTACCCTTTTTAGCAACGCCAAAATGCTTTACTCTGAACCGCCCACACCCATCATCCAACATGGGGTTGATCGTTGGACCATCCACAATAATAGACGTAACTTCTGTACCATGCGTATAGTCGCGTGCATCCAGTTCTATACTGTCTCCAAGCATACTTTCGTATGAAACCCAATCTTTGAAATAGACATCTTCATAAAATGGTGTATCAATTACTCCGATGATGGGTTCTTGCTTCGGCATAGGTATTTGGACAATACGAAGATCACTTGCGACACTTTCCTCAGGAGGCACTTCTCTCAGATCACGAACCTTCATGGCAATTAGATAAGGAGCGCTTTCTTTGAGGCGTGCAATTTCATCAGGGCGCAAAAGCATGGTGTTTTCATCAATTTGCTTTGCATTTAGATAATCAATACCGATTGCACGAAATACATCCTCTGTTTTTACATCTGTGCGATAAAGAGTGACGATCGCCTCTTCATCCTCGCCTGCTTCTGCAAAATCGACCGAAAACTTTTGGACGTAAAAAGCATCTACAACTACATTTACAAAGTTTGTCTTTGCCAAACGAGCCGAGTGCTTGTATTGCTTATGGCCGGTATTTAGAGCCTCGATATCTTTGTGAGAAATTTTACCATCATAATCGTGCTCTACAATTTCTTTGACCGTAACTAGCCGTGTGATGCTTTCTGTAATGACATCCAATCCGACATAGTAAGTGAATACATGCTGGATATGAGGTGTTTCTCCGGCAAATTTGGCGCCACGAATGGAGTCATTAGGATCAGAAGCACCGCGGCACAAAAGTCCTTGAATTCGGTTGCTCTTTGCAACCACGCTTGTGTAGTACACACTAATAAGCGCACCCTTAATTAAAGTGTGTTTGTTCCAATATGTCTGTAAAGAATGTAAATCGTTAATTAAATCCAAGATATGAGCGGACTCAACAAACTTTCCAACAGGAATATTTCGTTTGCCGCCACCGGGATTTCCACTATGGTGCTCAAACTGGCCCTTTAATTGAAGTATGCTTATGCTATTCATTTAGTTCTCCTTCAACTCTCGAGATACTTGGCTTTTTGATATTCCGGTTAGAATTTCTATTTCTCGCACAGTAAACCCTTGCGATTGCATGACGTGAATATCCGTTGGTTCAGTATATGCAGCTTTGTAAAAACGTTTAAGATAATCAAATTCATCTGAAGGATTGCTAAATGCAACAGATGCTCTGATGATATTCTTTAATTCACCAGGGTAAGGGATGGGTGACATCAGACTGACGATTTTGCGGAATAGCCTAATATTTTTTCCTGCGCACTTAAACTTGTTTAGAAAATCATTAAGCAGGACTTCTGCAATTTCTGCCAAATCCTCCTGTGAATATCTATTAAAGTCAATAATAGAGTCGAATCTTCTAATCAAAGCCTTATCAAAATGGTCGAATAGGTTTGTCGTCGCAAGTAAAACAACACGGTCATCCAATCTATCAAATTCTTTGAGTAGTGTGGATGTAGCCCGCCCCATTTCACGTAAATCGTTTGAATTCGTCCTATCCAATGCGATAGAATCAATTTCGTCAAATAGCACAATCACTTTTTCTGGGTGGGTAAATTCTGTTATCTCACGAAATAACGAAACAATGTTTTTCTGCGTTTGCCCAAGCTTGCTATCAATCACGGCGGAAAAATCTACGGCATATAATTCACGATTCAGTATCCGTGCAACTTGTTTGGCCGTTTCAGTTTTTCCTGTCCCAGGAGCCCCTTGGAATAAGAATTTGTTAATTCCGAGATTTCGACTAATAGCGTTGACCATTCCCATTACATCTTGTTCGATCAATTCAGGAAGAGGAAGAGGGTCATTTCCAACAGTCACCTTTTCAAAAAAGCCAGATGATAAGTCACTTGCTTGGGGGACAAAGGTATTGGCGTTCGAGAGGAGTGCCATAATATACTCCGCCAATTGGTAATCGCCCAACTGGTCAAATTCTTTTGCAACCTCATATGCTTCACTCCGAAAGCCTGCTTCATTTCCTTCGGAATGGTATCGTATCAGATTTATAATGTTCTTCTTTTTCATGGGAATCCCTCCAGGACTGATTGTAGTTATATTATAAATCGGCATGGGACAAAAGTCAATATATTGGGACAATTATTTCGAAATATATAAATAGAGAAATATGCGGAGAAAACATCAAATTCAAAAAAGCGGGAGTACAGCCAATCGGATGAACCGGAAAGCTGTACTCCCGTTTTGCGTGACAGAAAGTGTTTGAAATCAAGCCTTTTTCTTCATGTGCCAGCAAGCAGACCGACACATGAGAAATTATAAAGGCTCCCTTTGAAAATACGAATACAAGGAATTATTCTGCGGTTTTTCTACCCTTATCCTCACAGATTTTAGACCGTTTGGAGCTGTAATGCGGACAAGCGACCAGACATACCCGGAAACTCTGCTTGCAGCCGTGAACACATTTTTTGCAGATATAGTTATACTGCCGTCTGCCGTTCTCGCCCAGGAAGAACGCCCATTCCAGCCGCCATTTCTTGCTTCGGCTCATAGGCAGTCATGCTCCGGCACATCACGACCGGACTTCTTGCCCTCCGGGGGCTTATGCTCAGCACATTCCCGTTTGGCATCCTCCAACCGCTCACGGATGGAAGGCTTCTCCGGCGTTGTCCGTTCTGCGTACTCCTGGATTTTTTCCAATTCTTCGCCACGTCTGCCGTTGTTGATAACGCCATCGATCATGCCGTAGTCATCCTCCAGAGTCATTTCAGCGGCGCGCAGAGGATTGTCCTTTTCCGGCTGCTCCGCTGCCACCGCAAAGGCCCGTGTGCCGTTTCCCATGATAAGATCCTTTCCATCATCGGAAATATGGTGGACACCGTAACCTGCCGCCTCCATCTGCTCCCGGCTCATGGCAGTCACCTGGAAGCTGCCCCTCGGTGTCTGCACACGCTCGCCGGTCTCAAAACGGTCTGGCAGAAAAGTGAGGTCTTGCTTCTCTGCGGGGACAGGGACGCAAAATCTTCTTCACCAAGTCCAACCACCAGGAATGTTCCTGCTACGATATCATAAATTTTTCCATCTTCATCCCCGTGATATGATCCCCCTAAAGCAGACAAGGTAAATAACCAAACTGCTTTAGGGGGATTTTTTTAATGGCCAAAAGGAAA
>CAKPQG010000018.1 GCA_934178345.1 uncultured Dialister sp.
TTCCGAGAGACGCCACCGGCAGTGGGAGCAGAAATATTGACCAAGGGGATCCCATTGGCTGTTTCCTGCACTAATGGCTGACGGTTTCCTGGGGCTCTCTGGTCTGGCAGAATCGGTGCTTCCGCAAAAATAACAGTATCAGCGAAGCACGCTCCTGCTAAGAGAAAGCTCATGATTTTTCGAGCTAATAGATTGAGATATTTTCTTTTCATGAAGTATGACACTTCCTTTGAATTATCGGTGACTGGTGGACTAGTGACTGGCGACTAGGGAGAATAAAAACCAGTCACTAGTCACCAGTCCACTAGTTGCTTATTGTATATTTCTAAAATTTGCAAGTAATAGTGAATCCCATCGGCCACCGTTTCGTATGATATCCTTCAGGTTTGTATAATGCTCTACTGATAAACGCATCGTAGGAAATACCAGAGGAAAAGGTTCCTCTCATCCCGATAGTAGCACCGGCAATGGTTCTACCTACCAATGTGTCGGTACTAACACCATACACAGAACCTACGTCCAGTCCCACATAGGCTTCACTACGCAAAGAGGGAATTGCACTGGCTAATTCATTTCGTAAGTACCAACCACTTTCGCCCATGAGCGTGTACTCTCCGTCAAAGCCATTCACAGTATATCTGTTTCCGATACTTAGCATATCCACCCCATAGAGACGATTGCCTTTGCTATTCCATTGTCCGTGAAGGGTACTGGAAAAAGTAGCGGGGCGATGTCCCATGGTAAAAGGCTGATACCAATCTACATCAAAGAGCCACATCTGGTATCTTGTCTTTGGCGCATCTGGATATTCATTTTCTTTCTGCGCGCCGAACCATCCCATACCTTGTTTGTGCGCTACTCGAAGATACAAAGTATTTCTTCCGAAATAGATTCGGTCATTGAATCCAATTTCCAAAGCTGATGTGTCCATGGCTTGCACAGGAATTTCCGTATCATTGATGAAATAATGAGAATTCCGTTTGCTCACCGTAATATCCATGGATCGTCTTTCTGTCTGAGAACGAGAAATCAAATGATCAAGACGTACACGGGTCGTTTGCGACGTTCCGGAACTGGTAAAGTCATATGGCTTAGAGAAGACAAGTTGGTTGTACCTATTTCTGCTGTGACTGATGGTCAGTCTATTTTTGCCATAGGGAATCGAATAGCTAAAGCTCTGACTTCGTGTCCCCTTTTCGCTCCAATCTCGCCTAGTATCTAGCGTATTGGATATGTATAAAGCATCATTGGCATTGAACACTTGATCAAATCCAAGGCTAGTTGTAAATTGGTCTTTCCCCGTTTCTTTCATCCCTGAATCATCGAAAGACAAACTGCCATGGACTTGTTTCTGGCTATGAATGGTGAGTTCCAAATCCGAAAACCCCGGTTCATTGGGTGGAAGGATTCTCATAGACACATCGAGCGAAGAGACCCGCTTCATATTCTCCAGACCTTCCTCTAGCATCCGAAGATTCATCAAATCTCCCTCTCGGATGGGGAAAGCATTTTTCCATGGAAGATTCTCGCTTCCCTTTGCATATACCACTTTTCTTAACTTTCCAGGGGCACAATACAAAACAAGTTTCTTCCCAGATAGATTTTGCTCCGGTATCACCACCTGGCTTGTCACATAGCCCTTATCTTGTAATTTTTGATTCAGTTTCCGTACCAATTCTTCTATATCTGACAGCTTCAAATTTCTATTTTTGTAGGAAGGAAGCAAGTCATACAGAAAGTCCAATTCTTCAGGTAGATTTTTCAGCGTGATTTCTTGCACATAAAAAGCAGCTGATGGAAGGGAGCCACTGGACATCCCTTTCTCACCATCTGCTTTTTCTATTTTTATACGAGGCAGACTTTCTCTGTCTGCTTTCCACTTGGCTATTTCTTTCGCTTGATTTTGCAATTCCTGGTGCGCAAAAGGTTGTGATACATCTGCAGCATCTACAGATACTTGCGTACCAAGGCATAAAAGCGTGATTGGTATAATTATCCATCTATTTTTCATATGGTTTCCCTCCCTTACATGTGAGGCTTTTCTTCTTCTTGATTACTCATTCTAGCACTAACAATGAGTATTTGCAAAACCTTATGATACCTTTCCTTTATAGTAAAATATAGTTTTCCATGATTTGGGCAGATTTTTAAGGAAATACTGATTAAATCGCAGAATCAGATTTCATATGGATATTCATGCACTGCTTCGTCATTATTCTCCTTAAACAGCTCGCCATTCGCGTCGAATAATTCCTCGCATTGCATGAATATCCAAGAATGAAATCTGATAACGGTTTAATCAGTGTTTCCTTAACTCAATATAACGGGCCGGTTGTCAAGACCACGTTTTGAAATTTTTAGCACACTTCATAGCATTCTAACACAATGCGTTTAACATGCACAAAGTTGACAGGGCAGCGGCAGAAGGACTTCGATAAGCACAGTGCCTTTGTCTACTCTTCTAACGGCTAAGGAATCACTCATAGAAAAAGGGCGTGATGCTCTTGCATCACGCCCTTTTTCTATGCGCCGCACCAGGGGTAGAGGGGCTCTTGCAATGTCTCATCGATCGCTTCTTTCGTGATCGGCTGAAAATAAACTTTGAGAAGGGCAAGGCCTTCCGCCGGAGCGGTGAGACCGAGCTCTCGGCGGTCGCGAGCAGTGATGATCTGCTTGAGATCTTCCGGCGTAAGGACACCGCTCCCTGCATCGACCAGAGCGCCGGCGATGTTTCTGACCATGTGGTAGAGAAAGCCTTCGCCGGTGACGTAGATCCAGATGAGAGGCCCCACTTTCCGAAGACGGATCTCATGGACAAGCCGCACGGGATCGGAGGGGACGGAGTTGTTTCCACGGAAGGAGGTGAAGTCGTGGCGGCCTTCCAAAACTTTGGCGGCCGCTTCCATTTTCGCAAGGTCGAGCTGTTTGCCGGTGCGCCAGATGGTGCGCACGAGGAAGGGTGAGGCTTCGCGGCTCTCGGTCAATAGGTAGCCGTAGGTCTTACCGAAGTTGCGGCGGCGAACGGAGAAGTCTTCGTCCATCTCTCGGCTTTGCCGGACGCGGATATCGCGCGGAAGGAGGGCATTCATGGCGTGGACAAATCGGTCTTGCGGAATGCGGGACTCGGTGTAGAAGGTACACTCCTGCCCATAGGCATGGACGC
Source organism: uncultured Dialister sp. (assembly GCA_934178345.1). Classification (GTDB taxonomy): domain Bacteria; phylum Bacillota; class Negativicutes; order Veillonellales; family Dialisteraceae; genus Dialister. The sequence continues at coordinate 3,164 of CAKPQG010000018.1, forward strand.
CGGCATCGGTGCGGGCGACGAAGTAAATGGTTGTCTTCTTTCCCGTCAGCTGAAGGAGTGTATTCTCGAGCATTTCCTGCACGGTCATGCGGGTGGGCTGGCGCTGGAAGCCGGCATAGTTTGTTCCTTCGTAGGAAACGGTGATCCAGATATTTCGCATGGGATAGTCCTTCGGGAAAAATAGTGACTAGTGGCTAGTGACTGGGGATTAGGGATTAGAGGCTCGGGTTGATAGGCTAGCCCCTTGGGCGGCTCCACCCATTGATTATGAATGAAAGCTTTGCGCGAATTAGAAATGAGAAATAGTGGTGGCGGTTCCGCCGCAATTTTCAATGGACGATGCCCGAAAGTGGCATTTAGTCACTAGTATTGCGATTTGTTAACTTCTGGACTTAGTGAGAAGTGGTGGAATATCTTGGCTCCCCATCGGGGGAGCTCCCCGAAGGGGAGAGGGGGCTACATAGAGGTATTGCATGAAAGTGTTGGGTTATCGATAGTATCGGACCATTCAACATAATACACTATACCGCTGGCATGCCCCTATTGCCTTCGGCACTTCCCCCAAAGGGGGAAGCAAGTCGCTACGACGCTAATTCTAACTACATTTGTATGTCGATTGAAGGTCCTCTTAATCGAAATACGCAATACCAGTCACTAGTCACTAGTCACTTCTAATCCCTGCTTTCAAACTTCAGGATTCCATGTGGCTAACCCCACGCCCCATTCTATCTCATGACTACATACAGTGCGATGAGGGCGCCGGTCACGAGGGCAATGGCGATGAAGGCATTTCTATCCCGCCAGGTATAGGAGAGCTGGTGCATCTTGGTACGTCCTTCGCCGCCGCGATAGCAGCGGGCTTCCATGGCGGTCGCGAGGTCGTCGGCGCGTCGGAAGGCGGAGATGAAGAGCGGGACGAGGAGTGGGATCATGTTCTTGGCGCGCTGCCAGAGATTGCCGTTCACGAAGTCAGCGCCTCGAGAGGACTGGGCTTTCATGATGCGGTCAGTTTCTTCCAAAAGTGTCGGGATGAAGCGAAGCGCGATGGTCATCATCATGGCGAGTTCGTGCGCGGGTACCCCGAAGCGACGGAAGGGCATCAGGAGGTCTTCGATGCCGTCGGTCAGGACGATCGGGCTCGTGGTATAGGTGAGAAGCGAGGAGAAAGCGATGAGGAAGACGAGGCGCAGTGTCATGACGATGCCGTTCCTGATGCCTTCTTCGCTGATGTGAATGAATTTCCACGAAAAGATTTCCGTCCCCGGGGTGGTGAGGATGTGGATGAGCATGGTGAAAACAAGGATCACCCAAAGGGGCTTGATGGCCTTCCAGATCATTTTCGCCGGTACGCCGGAGAGGGCAATGGCAAGGAAGGTGAAGCCTGCGACGACTATGTAGGAATACAGGTTATTCGCGAGGAAAATCGCGACGATGAAGATCATGGTACAGAGGATCTTTGCACGGGGGTCCATCTGGTGCAGGTACGAATGGCCGGGATAGTACTGGCCGAGGGTCATATCAGTGAGCATGTGTCTTACCTCCCAGCATCTTTGCCATTTTTTCTACGGCTTCTTCGGTCGTTTTTGCCTCTTCCGGCACGGGGATGCCCTTCTCTTTCAGGTAGAGGAGGGTCTGCGTGAGGGGCGGAGCATCGACGCCGCAGGCCTTAAGTTCTTCTCTGTGGTGGAGGAAGATATCCATCGGTTCGCCGTCCAGCACAAGTCGGCCTTTGTGCATGACGAGAAGGCGGGTCGCCAGGCGTGCGATGTCATCCATATTATGCGAGACGAGGATGACGGAGAATACGCCTTTCTTGTACCAGCTCTGGATGCGGGAGAAAATTTCCCGCCGCCCGATGGGATCAAGGCCTGCCGATGGTTCGTCCAGGATGAGGAAATCCGGGTGCATCGCGATGACGCCGGCAATGGCGACGCGGCGCTGCTGCCCGCCGGAGAGGCGGAAGGGCGAGCGGCCTGCGAAGGTGTCGTAGTCAAGACCGGCAAATTTCATGGCGCTTTTCACGCGCTTTTCTGCCTCTTCTTCATCACACCCCAGATTCATCGGCCCGAAGGCGATGTCTTTGGCGACGGTTTCTTCGAAAAGCTGGTGCTCCGGGTACTGGAAAACCATGCCGACCGAGTGTCGCTTGGCGACGGCGGCTTTGGATTTCTCGGCAAGGTCGACACCATCGATGGTGACTTTGCCGCAGGTCGGATGGATGAGCCCATTCAGGTGCTGGATGAGTGTCGATTTCCCGCTCCCTGTATGACCGATAATGCCGATGAATTCTCCTTTTTCGATGGTGAGATCGACATCATCCAGGGCCGTCTTTTCAAATGGCGAACCCTTGCCATAAATATAACTTATATGTTCGACGCGTATGGACATAGTGCTTCTCCCAGCTCCTCATCTGTCATGCAATCTTCAGGAATCTCGTAGCCTTTTTTACGAAGCCCATGGGCAAGGTCGGCAGCGACCGGGACATCGAGCCCCATGGCCGTCAGCTTGTCTGCCTGCGAGAAGACTTCGCGTGCTGTCCCCTGCATCTGAAGCTTCGTGCGGTCGACGACCAGCACATGATCCGCCGTCACGGCTTCCTCCATGAAATGGGTAATCAGTACGATGGTGATCCCTTCCGAGCGGTTCAGCTCATGGATGGTATCCATGACTTCCTTGCGTCCCAGAGGATCGAGCATCGCCGTCGGTTCGTCAAGGACGATGCAGTCCGGATGCATCGCGAGTACGCCGGCGATGGCGATCCTCTGCTTCTGTCCGCCGGAGAGCATCGCCGGTGAATGCGTGCGGTACGCGCTCATGCCGACTTTTTCCAGCGCATAATCCACGCGCTTTCGGATTTCTTCTGCGGGTACACCCAGATTCTCCGGGCCAAAGGCGACGTCTTCTTCGACGATGGCCGCGACCAGCTGGTTATCCGGATTCTGAAAGACCATGCCGACTTTTTGCCGGATATCCCAGATATGCTCCATGTCGCTGGTTTTCATGCCTTCTACAATGACTTCGCCTGAAGTCGGAAGGTACAGGGCATTGAGATGCCTGGCGAGTGTAGACTTGCCGCTCCCATTTGTGCCAATGATGGCGGTGAAGGATCCCTTCGGGATCGTGCAGGTCACATCCGACAGCGCGTCGAATGTCTTCCCGTCCTCCGTCTCGAAGGTATGTGTCAAATGACGGATGTCGAAGAGGATCTCTTTCCCATCCTGTGTCATAGTTTCTTCCATATGTCCTCTTTCCTTAGCGTAAGTTTGAAAGCAGGGATTAGGGATTAGTAGCCAGGGATTAGAAGCCTCGAGTGACTGGTGACTGGTGACTAAATGCCACTTTCGGGCATCGCCACTATCTATACTCTGCGGTGCTTCCATATTTTTATGCGCCGCACCAGCACTCCTCACTCCTAACTCCTCACTCCTAACTGGCGAGCAAAGCTTTCATCCACAATCAGTGGACGAGCCGCCTCACGAGCTAACCCCCAAAAGTACAGATTAAGGAAACACTGATTAAATCGTTGCCTTAATCAGCGATTCCCAAGGGTAACAATGATACTTTATCATAACAAATATGGCTCTGCGTAGTCAATTTATATTGTATAGATAGAGCAGTTTATTGTCAATTTATTTTTATATATACAGTCGACAATGCAAAGACTCCGGTTTTTGCCATTGGAGAGAACGGATATGTGAAGAGAAAAAAGCAAAAGATGCCATCAGCGAGGCTCCCGTGTTTCCCCGATACCAAGCCTCTCCCCTCCTCTCATGCTATAATAGGGACATACAAAAAGGAGTCACCCATCTATGTCACAAACATTTTATGCCGCACTCGTTTTGGCCGGCGGCGCTTCCTATGGTATCATTTCCACACTCGTCAAGCTCTCCTATCGGGCGGGCTTTTCTATCAATGACGTCTCTTCTATCCAGTATTTTCTTGGATTTCTTCTGCTCTGGACCATCTGGCTTCTTCGCGTGCGGAGATTCCCCGCGAAAAAGACCGCACTGGCCTTTCTCCTGACCGGTATTCCGCTCTCAGGCACCACCATGCTCTACAACCATGCACTGGAGACCCTGCCCGCTTCGCTTGCCGTCATCTTCCTTTTCCAGTCCATCTGGCTCGGCACGCTCGCCGAGTGCTTGATCCGACGTGAGAAGCCTACCCGCATCCGTCTTCTTTCCATCGCGATCGTCCTCGCAGGCACTGTACTGGCCGCGGGCGTGGTTGGTAGCGCTGCCGCCTTTTCCCTCTCCATCGGCATGCTTTGGGGACTTGCTGCCGCGATTTCCTACACCACCGGTCTTCTCTGTATGAACCGCATCGGGCGAGGCATCCATCCCATCACCAAAAGCGCCCTCATGGTAAGCGGCGCGCTCGTGATGGTTCTCCTCTTTCTGCCGCCTAACTTTCCGGTATCGCCCACACATTTTGCCTCTATCCTTCCCTACGGGATCCCCCTCACCCTCTTCGGTGTCTTCCTCCCCCCGCTCCTCTTTGGCAGCGGGATGCCGCACATCTCCCCCGGCCTCGGCAGTCTTCTCGCTGCCAGCGAGCTCCCCGCCGCCCTCTTCTTCTCCTTCCTGCTTCTCGGCGAATCGATCTCCTTCCTGCAGGTCATCGGCATCGTCATGATTCTCTTCGGGATCTGGCTGGGGAACAGGAAACATGTAGTATAATGAAAGAAAATGATTTTCTCTGGAGGCCCTATGAAGAAATACTTTTTCTTTGATATCGACGGCACGCTGACCACGCCGCTTACTGCCGACTATCCCGACAGCACAAGAGAAGCCATCCGATGCCTCCAAAAGGCAGGGCACTTCGTCTCGCTTGCGACCGGACGCATTCAGGCAGATGCCTGGCAGGTCGCGTGTGACCTTGGCATCACAGCCGCTGTCTCTGATGGAGGAAATGCGGTCACCATTGACGGCAAGATCCTCTATGATGAAGGCCTTCCGAGGGAAGACTGCCTCGCGATGCTCTCTGCCATCGACAGTGAGAAATATCCATGGGCGCTTGCGACTAGAAATGAGAAATACCGCATCACGACCACGAATACCTACCTCAAGAAGGTGGAAGACCGCTACTACGAGACGGAAGTGAACCCCGCTTTTGATTTTCACACTGCCTCTGTTATTCACAAGATCTTCATCGCCTGCACCCGGAAGGAGGAAAAGGAAATCCCCCTGGGCCGCCTCCCCCACGTCTGGTTCCGCGCGGATACCATGCTCATCGAGCCTATCCATAAGGAGCGCGGCATCGAGGAACTTCAGCGACGCTTCGCCATTCCGGATGAAGACATCATCGTCTTTGGCGACGGCATGAATGACCGCACCATGTTCCGCCCCGAATGGTTCTCCATCGCCATGGGAAATGCCAAGCCACAGCTCAAGGAAAAAGCCAAGTACATCACCCGCCGCGCTGATGAAGATGGCATCTATGAAGCATGCAGGCGGTTTGGATGGATTTGAAAAAGCAGCCCCGGGCTGCTTTTTTTAGTGAGGAGTGAGAAATGGTGGCGCGGCGCTTTTCGTCATCCTGAGCGGAGAAAAAGGCTGTATGTTAGGGAGACGCTTCTCTGAATAACGGCAGCTGAGTCGAAGGATCTAAGGAAACGCCGCGAATTTTTTATAGGATGCCGTTCAATCCGAATGATACCATAAGACAGAAAGAGGATAACCGCACGCTAAACGAGCGTTGCCTATACCATCTTGCATAAAAAAAGAGAAGCGACATGCGCCGCTTCCAAAGGGGTTGGAGCTGGTTGGGCTCCGTAATGAGAACCTGTATAATAGCTTTCGTAGAAAGTTATTACCAAAGAGAGGGAGCCAGGATGGCATTCCCTGATGCCATCCTGACAGAAGGACGATAACGTCCCAAGGAGGTCGAGTCAGCCGGATAGACCGGCCAGGAGTGGAGGAAATATCCTCCTATAGGAACTTCCCTAAGGGAAGGATCTGTAAAAGGGGGCGATGATTCCATTTCCCTGTTGAAACCATCGCTGAAGGGAGATGAACCATGGGGGACGAAAACCCCACAGGTATATGTAAACCTCAGATACTGAGGAATACATCATATATAGTCACTTCCGAAGAAGTATTCGTAGAAGGGGTGGTGATGATCATTTTCCCAAAAGAAATGAAATTTCTTTATGACCATCACCGGAAAGGAGATGAACCATGGAGAAAAATCCCCACAGGTATATGTAAAGCCCGAAGGCATTTACATCGATAGTAAGGGGTTCAAGCATTTACCACCTGACACCCGCCAAGATAACGATAGATACCGTAGGACCTACTCGGAGAATAGTGTTCCCTGTCACCATCCTCAGCAAAAGGGGCTCTGCTTCATTGATCCTCATCATGCCGCAGAAGGAAATCAAAAAATCCACCCTTTTGGATAGAAAAAGGGTGGAATATGCACGTCAAAAGGACTTGCAGTCAAGCACACCTTCCTATCGCTCGTAGGTCAAACGGTTGTACAAAACAGGCAGTTCTCCTGACTCTGCTTCCTCGCTCCTCCAGCCTTCCCGATCTCCTCAAATCAGTGACTTCGTTGGATTTGCTCTGCATTACAGTGGCGGGACCGTGCCGGTCTTTCACCGGTCTTCCCTATTAAGCCCTACAGGGCACCTGTTTTCTTATGAAGTTATTCAAGCACCGAAGATCCCATTAAAAAACCTCTTTGCACGAACGCAAAGAGACATCTATGAAGACATCCCCTTCCCATCGCTCGTGGGTCATAACGGTGATCTAAGATAAGCAGTTCTCCTGACTCTGCTTCCTCGCTTATCCGTCTTCCCGATCTCTCAGTGACATTATGGATTCGCTCTGCATTACAGTGGCGGGACCGTGCCGGCATCTCACCGGTCTTCCCTATTAAGCCTTTAAGGCACTTACCTTTCCTTATTCGGTTAAGTACATGATAGCACCATTTGCCATGCATGTCAATGAGAAATTCATGAATGAGTTTGGGAAATAGAATGAGATGAGCGTCTAGTGGCTGGTTACTGGTGGCTGGTGACTGGTGACTGGTGACTTAAATGCCACTTTTGGGCATCGCCCTATTTATACTCTGCGGCGCTTCTATATTCTTATGCGTCGCGCCACCATTTCGTATTTCTCATTCAAGCGAAACTTTCAAACGCAATCAAAGGACAGCATGCCCACGAGCCAAGGAAACACGGATCCCATCATTGTCAGATCTGATCAGCATTCCCCTAGCCCTGACCAAAAAGGCAATGTGAAATAACGATCATCTCATTTTCGCGTTCAATCTGCCGCGGGGGACTTGCAGCTCTCATAGGAGTGACTGGGAAACCTTATCCCAGCTGTCTTTCATCCCATAGTCACCCTATCCGCCCCTGCGGGGCACCTTCCCCTAAAGGGCAATGCTATTAAGTTAAGGAAATTGTTAGCGCCGTAACGACTTGCTTCCCCCTTCGGGGGAAGTGCCGGAGGCAATAGGGGCATGCCAGCGGCTATCGAACAATGTTGGATATACCGTAGTGCTGCTCCCTCAGCCCTCCGGGCAGCTCCCCCGATGGGGAGCCAAGAACGTTCTGCCGCTTAACTTAATAGCATTACCTAGAGGGGAAGGCTGCGATACGAGAATATCATCTTCTAAAAAAAGGCGGCGAAGCCGCCACGAGAACCCTGAACCTTGAACCCTGAACCAAATGAAAGCAAAGTAAAAAGGGGCTGTGAAGAAATGCGGATTCATTTCTTCACAGCTCCTTTTTACTGTATGATTTTTAATTCTTCCAGCAAATGAATATCGATGGGGGTATAGGCATCCGGATGACTTCTGAGGTAGTGCTGCTCCTCTTCAGGCGCAGGATAGAAATTCACCAGCTCTTTCATCTCTGTCCTGACTTTCGGGCGCACCTTTCCTTCTCCTTCAAATTCATTGACAACAAGGGCATTGTCCGTCATCTGATGAGCGACGCCGCGATTCTGCAGGAAAACGAGGAAGTAGCTGATCTGAGGCACATCCTCCGTGCTCGTGTAGTAGATGCCGCTCCTATATTGCGGGCCGACATATTTTCCTTGAATGCCATCGGTGTAAGGATTGATGATGGTGAAGAAGACATTCAGAAGCATACCGATGTCGATTTTCTTCGGATTGTACGTGACCTTCACGCACTCCACAGCCTCTGCGCTCCCATCGGCGACCTGCTCCTTCGTCGGAGCTTCGATACAGCTATTCGCATAGCCCGCCTGGGTATCTACGACACCGTAGATTCTGGAAAATACTTCCTGCAGCCCATGGAATGACCCACCGGCTAAGTATAGATCTTTGGTAAACAATTAGGAAATCTCCTTTTGATGCTGCGTACAAAATACGCGTAAACGGTTCAAGGTTCAGAGTTAGCCCGTGGGCGGCTCCGTCCACTGATTATGAATGAAAGCTTTGCGCGAATGAGGAATTAGGAATGAGGAATTAGGAATGGTGGTGCGGCGCATAAAAATCAGAAGCGCCGCGGAGTATAAATAGTGGCGATGCCCGAAGGTGGTATTTAAGTCACCAGTCACTAGCTACCAGTCACTTGCGGCTCCTAATCCCTAGCCACTAATCCCTAGCTACCAGTCACAAGTCACAAGTCACAAGTCACAAGTCACTAGTCACTAGCCACTCATCCCTAGCCACTAATCCCCAGCTACTTTTCTGTCTCTTCCAAGTGCTTGATGGACGCGCGATCCATATCGAAGGAGCGGATGAGCTCGGTGACGGCCTGGCTCGGGGAGACGACACCCGCAAGGACAGCGGCTTTGACGGATGGCAGACGGCTCTTGATGAGCGGGTCTTCGAAGAAGAGGTTGTGCAGGTGTTCGTCGATCATGCTGTTCACCCAGTCAAGGATCTGGCGCTGGCGGCGGTTTTCAAAAATGCCGGATTTCTTTGTGACCTTTTCAAATTCACGCATGACAGCCCAGAGTTCGAGAAGCCCTGTCTTCTTGATCGCGGAGCAGCGGTACGCATGGGTTTTCCAGCCTTCGGTCGCCGGACGTATGAATTCGCACATTCTTTCATACTCGCCCTGTGCGACTTTGGCACGCTCGAGGTTATCCCCATCCGCTTTATTGACGACGATGGCATCGGCAAGCTCCATGATGCCTTTCTTGATGCCTTGGAGGTCATCGCCGGCCCCTGTCAGTACGACGAGCATGAAGAAATCGACCATGGAGCGGACCGTGGTCTCCGACTGGCCGACACCGACGGTCTCGACAAGGATGACATCACAGCCGGCAGCTTCGCAGAGGAGCATAGTCTCACGGGATTTTCTCGCAACGCCGCCCAGTGTGCCTTTGGATGGAGATGGTCGAATGAAGCAGTTCGGTTCACGAGACAGGTTCTGCATACGTGTCTTATCACCGAGGATAGAGCCGCCGGTGATGGATGAGGTCGGGTCGACGGCAAGGACGGCGACTTTGTAGCCCTGATGGCAGAGCATCTGGCCGAAGGACTCGATGAAGGTCGATTTGCCGGCTCCCGGTACACCGGTGATACCGATACGGAGAGCCTTGCCCGTTCTGGGGAGAAGTCCCTGCAGTACGCGCTGCGCTTTGTCGAAGTCTTTCGGCGCATTGCTTTCGATCAGCGTGATGGCCTTGGACAGCGTCACGCGATCCCCTTTGGCCACGCCGTCGATGTACTGCTCGACGGTCATTTTCTTACGGAGCGGCACCTTTCGAAGCGGCGCATCCGGGTATTCCTTCGCCCCGGTGATGCTGTTCGCGGTGGTATCTATCCCGCGCATGACAGAGCAGGCGAATTCAGGATTTTTCTCTTCCGGTACCCAGCTGGGTCTTAAATCATCATTGTTTTCAGGCATTTGTCATACCCTCCCTTTCCTGGCTTCTTCCCCCATGAGTACTGCATAAAAAGGAGGGAAACCAAATGAAATGAACATATGGGAAAATCGTTATGATGTAAAAAGTGGTTTAATTACAGGTTCAAGGTTCTGGGTTCTGGGTTAGCCCCTGGATTTGATTATGTTTGAATCCTTCGCTGGCGTGAAAAATGAGAATGCGAAATGGTGGTACGGCGCTTTTCGTCATCCTGAGCGGAGAAAAAGGCTGTATGTTAGGGAAACGCTTCTCTGAATAATGGCAGCTGAGTCGAAGGATCTAAGCGCCGCGGAGTATAAATAGTGGCGATGCCCGAAGGTGGCATTTCAGTCACCAGTCACTAGCTACCAGTCACTTGCGGCTCCTAATCCCTAGCCACTAATCCCTAGCCACTAATCCCTAGCCACTAATCCCTAGCTACCAGTCACTAGTCACTAGTCACCCGCCCCCATAAAACAAGATTGCAAGCCCTGCTAGGGAGCCGAGGTCGCCCTCGGCTCCGCGCAGGACAAGAAATCAGATTTCCTAAAAATGTTTCTGCCACTATCCCGGTTACGAAATGGTCATTGGTTCAGGGTTCGAGGTTCAGGTTAGGGGTTCACCATTTCCAGTAAACCCCTGAAACCTGAACCTTGAACCCTTTGCCGATACACATTGAATGACAGTGTCAGAAAACGGTAGGCGACCTTATTCTGCTTTTGCTTCTTCCTTAGCACGGTCTACGAGCATCTGGAGCAGCTTGATGCAGCATTTCGGAATGTTGGTGCCTGGTCCGAAGATAGCGACTGCACCATGGTCGTACAGGAATTCATAATCCTGCGGCGGGATAACGCCGCCGATAGCTACGAGGATATCTTCACGGCCGAGTTTCTTCAGATCTTCGACGATAGCCGGGAGCAGGGTCTTGTGACCTGCTGCCAGGGAAGAGAAGCCGACCATATGAACGTCGTTGTCGACGGCATCCTGCGCCGCTTCTTCCGGAGTCTGGAAGAGCGGGCCTACGTCGACGTCCCAGCCCATATCTGCGAAGGAGGTAGCAAGGACTTTCTGGCCTCTGTCGTGACCATCCTGACCCATCTTCGCAAGGAAGATACGCGGACGACGGCCTTCGAGAGCTTCGAATTCGTTTGCCAGTTTCTTAGCTTCGTCGAGTTCGGAGGTGTCATCGAATTCATTGGAGTATACGCCGGAAATAGTGTGGATGACTGCATTGAAACGGCCAGATACCTTTTCGACAGCGTCGGAGATTTCGCCAAGGGACGCACGGTCATGTGCTGCCTGTACAGCGGCTTCCAGCAGGTTGCCGTTGTCACGGGATTCAGCGCACTTGGTGATGGCTTCGAGGTCACGGCGGACAGCTTCCGGATCACGGATGCTTCTGAGTTTTTCGAGACGTTTGATCTGTGCGTTACGTACAGCGGTGTTATCGATGGAGAGGACGTTCAGCGGATCTTCCTTCGCCAGTCTGTACTTGTTCAGGCCGACAATGGTTTCACGGCCGGAGTCGATATCTGCCTGACGACGAGCGGCGCATTCTTCGATACGCATCTTCGGAAGGCCGGTGGAGATAGCCTTGGACATGCCGCCCAGCGCTTCGACTTCCTGAATGTGTGCCCATGCACGTTTGATGATCTCGTTGGTGAGGTATTCCACATAGTAGGAGCCGCCCCATGGGTCGATGATCTTGCAGACTTTGGTTTCATCCTGGATGTAAAGCTGGGTGTTACGAGCCAGACGTGCAGAGAAGTCGGTCGGCAGAGCGATTGCTTCGTCGAGTGCATTGGTGTGCAGGGACTGGGTGTGACCGAGAGCAGCAGACATAGCTTCCATACAGGTACGGCCGATGTTGTTGAATGGATCCTGTTCGGTGAGGGACCAGCCGGAGGTCTGGGAGTGGGTACGCAGAGCCATGGATTTCGGATTCTTTGCGCCGAAGCCTTTGAGGATCTTCGCCCAGAGGACACGAGCGGCGCGCATCTTTGCGACTTCCATGAAGTAGTTCTTGCCCTGATCCCAGAAGAAGGACAGACGCTTTGCGAAAGCATCGACCGGCAGACCAGCCTTTTCGCCGCAGCGGATGTATTCCATGCCGTCTGCCAGCGTGTAACCGATTTCCAGATCGCAGGTAGCACCGCATTCCTGAATGTGGTAGCCGGAAATGGAAATGGAGTTGAACTTCGGCATGTACTTGGTGGTGTATTCGAAAATATCACCGATGATACGCATGGACATAGCCGGTGGGTAAATGTAGGTGTTACGAACCATGAATTCCTTCAGGATATCGTTCTGAATGGTACCAGCGAGGATCTTCTTGTCGACGCCCTGTTCGATGCCGGCGGAAATGAAGAATGCCAGAATCGGAAGAACGGCGCCGTTCATGGTCATGGATACGGACATCTGGTCCAGCGGGATGCCGTCGAAGAGGATGTTCATATCAAGCATGGAGCATACGGATACGCCGGCTTTACCTACGTCGCCGATAACACGCGGGTTATCCGCATCGTAGCCGCGGTGGGTCGGAAGGTCGAATGCGATGGACAGACCCTTCTGGCCTGCTGCCAGGTTTCTCTTATAGAAAGCGTTGGATTCTTCGGCGGTGGAGAAACCAGCGTACTGACGAACGGTCCATGGACGGAATACATACATGGTGGAGTATGGTCCGCGAAGGAATGGAGGAATACCGCTCATGAAGTCCAAGTGATTGCAGTCATCATAGACATCTTTGGTATAGAAGGGAGCGACCGGGATCTTTTCCATGGTCGGTTCATAGAGTGCATCAAAGCCTTTGCCGGTCTTGGCTTCCAGCTTTTCCTTCCACTCATCATAGGAGCAGTGTGGATGTTCCCCCAGAGACAGCTGTGTGAAATCAGGATTTGTGTTTGCCATTATTCAATCATTCCTTTCTTTTTCTGCAGCATGCGGAGAATTTCGTAGCAGTTTGCTTTGACGCTGATGAAATCATCTACGCCCGCCTTGCGGTAGGTCTCTTCCAGATCCTTTGGAGCTGCGCCTGCGAGGAAGAGGGTGCCGTCGCCGAGGACTTCTTTCAGTCTCGGAGCCAGAGCCGGTACATCTTCCGGATAGGTCGCATCCGTGGAACAGATGACAGCGACATCATAAGGCGTGCCTTTGTCATCAGCGCCAGCTTTCAGTGCTTCTACGCACTTATCCCAGCGGGAGCCCGGTTTGTCTTCGTCATCCTGGAAACCATTGTTGAGATGGACATTGAATTCGCCGACCTGCAGGAAGGAGGTGGAGAAATCTGCTCTGGCTTTATGCTGCGGGATCTTGCCCATGTTTGCGAGGAAGATCTCGACATTCTTGCCAGTCTTTTCTTTATATGCTTCGGTATCAAAGCGGAGCGCTTCGAAGCGTTCCGTCCAGCGGTGTGCATCGATCTTTTCGACAGCGATAGAACCTTCTGCATTGCCTGCGACTTCGTAGATTTCAGCGATGGTCGCACCAGCAGCGGCAGCAGCAGCTGCCTTGTCGATGGCTTCGCCTTCGCCGGCATCTTTGAGTTCTGCCAGTTTCTGGCTTCTGAACGCAAGATCAAGATCCGCGCGGTATGCCTTAGCTGCATCGCCGAGTTCTTTCTTGATCGCTTCAGTATCTTCCGGACGAGCTTCCAGAAGCACTTCGCCCATCAGCGGGTACATGTTGTTGCCGACAGCACGGTCTTTTCTGAGATCCAGTGCTTTGAAGCGTTTTTCAAGGACAGCTTTGATTTCCTTCTGCGGATAGCCTTCTTCGATCGCTTTGGTCATGCCGCCCAGAGATTCGATCTTCTGGAATTCAGCCCAGATCTTTTCAGCCATCTCTTTGGTGAGTTTTTCAATCGCCCAGGAGCCGCCGGCTGCATCGATCGGGCGCAGCATGCCGAATTCTTCCTGCAGCATGATCTGCAGGTTTCTAGCGATACGGCGGGAGAATTCGTCACCTTTCCTGACAGTATCATCATATGGTGCATTTTCGTAGGTATCTACACCGCCAACGACAGCAGAAAATGCTTCGGTGGTGTTGCGGAGCATATTCACGCCCACATCGAAAATGGTCTTGGTGAAGAATGCCGGTTTTGCATGGATCTTCATCGAGCGATCTTCTTCTTCCGCACCGAAAGCCTTCATGATGTTCGACCATACCTGACGAGCTGCACGAAGTTTTGCGATTTCAATGAAGAACGTAGCGCCTACATTGAAGCCGAAGTAGAAGGACTGTGCGATATCATGAATGGAAATGCCTCTCTTCAGCATTTCACGGATATACTCTACAGCAACGCCGAAGGTATATGCGATTTCCTGTACGGCCTGTGCGCCGCCCAGAGAGAAAACGTCGGAAGGGATGAATACTGTCGCTACGCTCGGTGCATTCTTGCGAGCCCAGCGGATGGTTTCTGCCATCTGGTCGTATGCTTTTTCAAGGCTTTCCTTATTCTTGCCATCAGTCAGCAGCTGTGTCAGCGGGCTTGCACCGATCACGCCATGAAGCGAGGACACATCTTTTCCCTGTGCTTTGACTGCGGCAGCCACCATAGCAAGCGGTGCCAGAGCAGATTCGCCGGTATACATCATAAATGGATACTTCGCAAGATCCAGACCATCCAGAAGGTTATGTACATCTTCGAGAGTGGTCAGAGAAACGCCGGTTTCACCTGGTTTTTCAGCGTCTGTCACATCCATGCCATGCAGAGTGGATGCATCGAGGCGTACATTGTATACCGTAGAACCACGATCGATTTCGTGTTTCAGGAGCTCATTATTTTCCTTTGGAAGTGCTTCATCACAAGACTGTGCAATGCCCCATGGTTCTTCTTTGTAACCATTGACTTTCTGGCCGCGCATGAAATCTCCCATGCCCGGATAGTCATCCGTCGGCAGGATCGCATCCTGTGCGTCCGGACCTGTACGCAGGGTATAAATCGGGCTGAAGGTGATCCCTTCATATGTCTTGGTATACATCAGCTTGTCGAACGGCTTGCCCTTCAGAAGAGCGTTGCACGCATCTACCCATTCCTCGTAGGTTGGTGGTGTGAATTCATCAAATGTGACCTGTGGGAAATCGGTTTTGCCTTCCGACTGTTTCAGAATCGCTTCCAATTCCTTATCGGTAAGCTGTCTTTCCTGATTTTCCGCGGATGTTGCTTTTGTTACTTCATCCATGAAATAGTTCCTCCTTTAATAATTTATGGTCACTCACTGACTTGCCAGTGCAAATCAATCAGAGCGCCCCTTTAGACAATTTCACTCAGACAGAAAGTTCACCTCCTTCAGGTTCACGTCTTGGTCCTACCATAAAAAAAACGGCTGACCCAGTGGGGGCAGCCGGAAAATAATGAGACCAGGACCGATCTCAATCCCCTCCCCATCTCTCGCAGGTTGACGGAAATACTGATCTTCTCACAAGCCATGATCTTAGACAGAATCAAATCATGTCTTGGATAGATCCCTACTTCCTTCGCGGTGATTCATTGGCAGATAGTTCTCCTGGCTCGGACTCCTCATCTCTTCACGCCTTCCCAGACTTTCGCCCAGTGACATATCTGTGAGAGACTCCTCCTTACAGTGGCGGGACCGCTCCGGCTTTGACCGGATTCTCTTTTATGCTTTCGCATCTGCCAGCCATATGAAATTGTCTAAATGACTACAGTCTCAGTATAATTCATATTCTTCTCAGTGTCAATCAATGTTTTTCTTTGCCTTATACATTTCCTGTTAATGTTATATCTAAAATAACAATTTTTGCATTGAACAGCACCTATGAATTATATTATAATAGTTTTGTATTGAGGTTTTCTTTTATTATTATTACTTTCGTTCTCATACAAGGAGCTAACTATGGCACTCGATCCGAAAACAAAAGAAACCATTAGAGAAGAAGCCCTTCGGCTTTCTAAAGAATTTGCTGAACTTGATGGCAGGCGCCCGCGCGTCCTCCTCATAGAAATGGAAAACGATCTCGAAAGTGATCGTGAAGAACGAAAACTCGCTGCCAATGCGTTTGCAGACTCCGGCTGGGACGTCGACGTCAGCCCGGCGCAGCAGCCAGAGGATGCCGCCAAGGGAGCAGCCGACAATGACGTTCACTTCGTCTTCTACACCACAACCGGTGAAGCAAGAGGCAAGAATGCTGTCGCCCTCTCGCGTGCCCTCGCCCTCTATGGCCGTGATGACATCCTGATCGCTGTCCATCAGGTGCCAGCCGAAGAAAAGGAGTCTCTCTTCCGCTACGGCATCCTCTGTGCCTTCGCCAAGGACTATGATTACCTCCAGGCTTCCCTCACCATGCTCCGCATCTTGATCGCGAGAGAAAAGCAGGAAATGGAAGAAGAGGATGCATACTGAGGAATGACTAATCTCCTGCCGCCGAGGACTAGTGACTTGTGACTTGTGACTAGGTATCCTATCACGCAAGAAATCCAAAATCAAACTTCAGCACAGAACATTCGCACATGCAAGGCAGAATGTACTTGGGAAACACCGATTCAATCGTTGTCAGATTTAATCAGCGTGCCCCTGCTATATGTACGATGCAAAACCCTCGGTATATAAGGAAAAATGGCATCCCTCGGATCGTCCTCCTGAGCGAAGTGGAGTGATCTTATTCATGTGATATTCTACCGATGATCTGAGGCATGCAAAAAAAGAGCGAGTTTTGGCATGAAAATGGTAAACGGTGTTTTATGAAGCTCATTTAATGCTTGAAGCCAAACTAAACACAGATGGGAGAGCTACGCTCGGATCAAAGGTTCTTTTTTCAAGCGACGATGCTCCCTTTCTAAAAAATGAAAAACTGAGGTGCTCGATTCTTTCGAACACTCCGGTTTATTGCAACAAAAAAGCAGCGCTTACGCGCTGCTTTTTCATATCGGCTATTAGCCAACGGTGAAGAGAACGTCGCCGCCCTGTACGGACTGGCCTTCGGATACCGGCATGCCGGTGATCTTGCCATCGCATGGAGCCATGATCGGGTTGCCCATTTTCATAGCTTCGAGAACGAGGACTTCGTCGCCGGAAGCAACTGCATCGCCAACATGTTTGTTGATGCGGATAACTTTGCCCGGCATTGGAGCTTCAACGGATTCGCCTGCACCTGCAGGAGCTGCTGCCGGAGCTGGAGCCGGAGCCGGAGCCGGAGCCGGAGCTGCTGCTACCGGAGCCGGAGCTGGAGCTGCTGCCGGAGCCGGAGCTGCTGCTGCCGGAGCCGGAGCTGCTGCTGCAGCACCGCCGTCTTTAACTACTACATCGTAATCCTGGCCGTTAACTGTTACAGTAAATTTTCTCATTGTCTTTCCTCCTAAATGATTGTACTTTCAACTTTCAATTAGAACTGCTGAGTGCCGGAAACACCTGCAAGACGAGATGCAGAGGTCCAGCCACTTCTAGCTGCCGGGCGGATGGAGACGATTTCGCCGCCACCCATAGCAACGATTGCAGCAGCGATTGCTGCTACAATTGCACCATTGTCAGCTGCTTTAGGAGCTGCTGCTCTAGCTGGAGCTGCCTTCTTCGGAGCTGCTGCCGGTGCCGGTGCTGCGGACTGATTGAGAGATGAACGTACCTGCCAGATCATGATCAGCGCTACTACTGCTACGATAGCAGCAAATACCGCGATATACATAACTGTGTTGTTATCCATCTGTACCCATCCTTTCAATTAGAGTTTTTCTTGCAGCAAATATTACAGCGGAATGTTGCCGTGTTTCTTTGCTGGATGTACTTCGTGCTTGGAAGCAAGCATCTTCAGTGCATTGATGATTGTCGGACGAGTGTTTCTCGGATCGATAACTGCGTCTACATAGCCACGTTCAGCAGCTTTGTATGGAGTTGCGAATTCTTCGACGTATTCAGCTGTACGCTGTTCTTTGTTCGGGTCTTTCTTGAAGATGATGTTTGCAGCGCCTGCAGGTCCCATAACAGCGATTTCAGCGGTTGGCCAAGCGAATACCTGGTCAGCGCCCTGTTCACGGGAGCACATAGCGATGTAGGAACCACCGTAAGCTTTACGGAGGATCATGGTGATCTTCGGAACGGTTGCTTCGCAGTATGCGAACAGCATCTTAGCGCCGTGACGAATTACGCCGGCATATTCCTGCTGTTTGCCTGGCAGGAAGCCTGGTACATCGACAATGTTGACAACCGGGATGTTGAAGCAGTCGCAGAAACGGATGAAACGAGCGGATTTATCGGATGCATTGTAGTCAAGGCAGCCTGCCATGAATGCTGGCTGGTTTGCAATGATACCAACGGTCTGTCCGTCGAAACGTGCGAAGCAGGTAATGATATTCTTAGCGAATTCTTTAGCTACATCGTAGTATTCACCGTTATCTACAACGGATTTGATAACGTCATACATGTTGTATGGAGCGTTGGAGTTTTCTGGCATGAGGGTATCGAGAGCCGGATCGGTTCTGGTCGGATCATCACCGGTTTCAACGATAGGAGCATCTTCCATGTTGTTGCTCGGCAGGAAGGAGAGCAGGTAACGAATCTGTTTAATGCAGTCTTCGTCGTTGTCGCAAGCGAACTGAGCTACACCGGAAGTACGGTTGTGGGTCATAGCGCCACCGAGAGCTTCAGCGGTGATCTTTTCGCCTGTTACGGATTCAACTACTGCCGGGCCAGTCAGGAACATCTGGGATGTTTTCTTAACCATGTAAATGAAGTCGGTCAGAGCTGGGGAGTATACAGCGCCGCCTGCAGATGGTCCCATGATAGCGGAAATCTGCGGAATAACGCCGGATGCAATGGTGTTGCACCAGAAGATTTTGCCGTAGCCAGAGAGTGCATCGACAGCTTCCTGAATACGAGCTCCGCCGGAATCGTTCAGGCCTACGCAAGGAGCACCGACTTTGAGAGCCAGTTCATTTACGTGAACGATCTTAGCAGCGTGCATTTCGCCGAGGGAGCCACCTTCAACGGTGAAGTCCTGTGCGAATGCGAATACGAGTCTGCCGTCAACGGTACCGTAACCGGTAACAACGCCTTCGCCCGGGAGATCTTTCTTTTCCTGACCGAAGTTGTGGCAGCGGGATTTTACAAGGGCATTGACTTCTACGAAAGTGCCTTCATCAAACAGAAGAGCCAGTCTTTCACGAGCAGTCAGTTTGCCTTTTGCATGCTGTTTTTCAACTTTCTTTTCTCCACCCATAGCCTCTACGTGAGCGAGGTTTTTGTGAAGAAGTTCAATTCTTTCTGCAACAGTTGCCATTCTTACACCTCCAAAAATTTTAGGGACCCCCGTGAGGGGGATGCCTTACCCCGGTGGGCAAGGCATTTGCCATCGTTCAATTAAGCCTTGAAGGATGGGCCGCCTGGGCGTTCTGTCAGTTCAAGCAGAAGGCCTGTAGCCTTTGGATGCAGGAAAGCGATGTGACAGCCGCCAGCACCGATACGATATTTCTTATCGATGAGCGGAACTTCTTTAGCCTGCAGGTCAGCAAGGCAAGCTTCGATGTCGTCGACACGAAGTGCTACATGCTGGAAACCATTCTTGCCGCCGTTTGCTTTTTCGATGAAACGAGCAATCGGGCCGTCCGGAGTGGTGGAACCCAGGAATTCGAGTTCGCAAGCTTCGGTCTGAGCAGACGGTTTGAAGAAGCTGGTGGTTACATGCTGTTCTTCGACGGTTTCATCCGGAAGGGATGGATCCAGTCCAAGGATGTCTTTCATCTGCTGTTTGATCAGCTGAAGATCTTTAACAGCAACGCCTACATGGTCCACACAAAGTACTTTGAATGCCATAATAAACTCCTCCTTTAAAATTATTTGAATATTTTGCCTACAATGGAATCAACGACCGTAAACGGATCTGTCTTCCGTTCAAAGACGTCTTCCACGCAGTCACTAAATTCACCCGTCGAGGAAATATTTTCCTCAATATGACGGGAAATGCGATCGTGAATCATTTCGAGCATCTCGCTTCTAGCCCGTTCACGTCTTCTTTCTTCAAGGAGACCGGACTCTTCGAGGTACTTTCTATGTTCGCCCAGAGCTGCTACAACTTCCGCTACGCCCTGATCTTTGTTCGCAATCGTTCTCTCAATCGGAGGACGCCAGTTCTGAGCTTCGCCCAGATCAAGCATCATTTCGATTTCGACGTTCAAACGATCTGCGCCATCGCGATCACATTTGTTGATGCAGAATACATCACCAATTTCAAGGATACCTGCTTTGATAGCCTGAATATCGTCGCCTAGTCCAGGTACGAGCACAACAAGTGTCGTATCCGCATTTTTAACGATATCAACTTCTGATTGTCCTACGCCTACTGTTTCGATGAGAATAACATCGAGACCGAAAGCATCCATCAGTTTGACCGCATCTGCAGTCTTACGGGAAAGTCCGCCAAGGCTGCCGCGCGTACCCATACTACGGATATAAACACCCTTATCCAAGGTCAGGTCGTTCATTCTGATACGGTCACCAAGGATGGCGCCGCCGGAGAATGGACTGGTAGGATCGATGGCTACGATACCTACCGTCTTGCCCTGCTTACGGAACTGCTTAATGAGGGCATCTGACAGTGTGCTCTTACCCGCACCAGGCGCACCAGTAATACCGATGACCTGTGCACGACCGGTATGGTGATAGATTTCTTTCATGATATCTTCAAATCCATCCCGTTCGTCTTCAACGATGGTAATTGCTCTCGCTAAGGCACGTCTGGATCCATTCCAAAAATCCTTCATAGAAAATTCCATGGATGCACCGCCTTTTCGAAGAGTAAATAATATAGTTGCAATGGGACTGAGTATCCCCCCAGCCCCATGCAAGCTACATTTCAACTAATAAACTGTCAAGCTAGTCAGTCTAAAAGCCGATTATTTTACGTTTTCTTTAATGAAGTCGATAACTTCTTTGGTTGGTGTGCCAGGAGTGAAGATAGCTTTTACGCCAGCTTCTTTCAGGCCTGGGATATCGGATTCCGGAATTACGCCGCCGCCAACTACGAGAACGTCGCCCATTCCTTTAGCTTTCAGTGCTTCAACAACTTCCGGGAAGAGGGTGTTGTGAGCGCCGGAGAGCAGGGACAGAGCTACAACATTAACGTCTTCTGCGTCTGCTGCTTCAACGATCTGTTCAACGGTCTGGCGAAGACCGGTGTAAATAACTTCCATGCCTGCATCACGAAGTGCACGAGCAATAACTTTTGCGCCACGATCATGTCCATCAAGACCCGGTTTAGCTACCAGTACTCTGATACGTTTGTCTGCCATTGTAAATTACCTCCAGAAATATTTGAGTAATGTAATTATCTTTGCTTCAGGCTGCCCTTAGATTAGAGGGTGTTGTGCGGTTTGTATTCGCCGTAAACTTTACGCAGAACGCCGCAGATTTCGCCTTCGGTGCAGTATGCACGTACGCAGTCGAGGATGACTGGCATGAGGTTGATGTGGTCTGGGCCTTCAGCCGGAGTCTGAGCTGCTTTTTCAAGTTTAGCCAGTTCTTCAGCAACTTTAGCCTGGTCACGGTTTGCTTTATCCTGAGCGAGCTGAGCTTTCTTCTTTTCGCCAACGGATGCGTCGATTTTCAGCAGGCCGGTAACCGGTGGTTCTTCCATGGTGAATTTGTTGACGCCAACGATGGTTCTTTCGCCGGATTCAACAGACATCTGCCAAGCGTAAGCAGCGTCCTGAATTTCTTTCTGGATGTAGCCTTTATCAATAGCTTCTACTGCGCCGCCCATTTCATCGATCTTGCGGATGTATTCTTTAGCTTCTGCTTCGATAGCGTTGGTCATAGCTTCAACATAGTAGGAGCCGCCGAGCGGATCAACTACGTCAGCCAGGCCGGATTCGTAAGCTACGATCTGCTGGGTACGCAGAGCGATGGTTACGGATTCAGTGGTCGGCAGAGCAAGAGCTTCATCGCGGGAGTTGGTGTGCAGGGACTGGGTTCCGCCCATAACTGCTGCAGCGGTCTGGAGAGCAACACGGATGATGTTGTTGTTTGGCTGCTGAGCGGTCAGCATGGAACCAGCGGTCTGGGTGTGGAAACGCAGTTTCATGGACTTGCTGGATTCTGCATGGAATCTTTCCTTCAGAATGGTAGCCCACAGACGACGGGATGCACGGAATTTAGCAACTTCTTCGAGTACGTTGTTGTGAGCGTTCCAGAAGAAGGACAGACGGCCTGCGAATTCATCGATCTTCATGCCAGCTTTCAGAGCTGCTTCGATGTATGCGATACCATCAGCGATGGTGAATGCGATTTCCTGAGCAGCGGTGGAGCCTGCTTCACGGATATGGTAGCCGGAAATGGAAATGGTGTTCCACTTCGGTACGTTTACGGAGCAGTATTCGAAGATATCGGTGATCAGACGCATGGACGGTTTAACCGGGAAAATGTAGGTGCCGCGAGCTGCGTATTCTTTCAGGATATCGTTCTGGATGGTGCCGCGAAGAGCAGTTGCCGGAACACCCTGTTTTTCAGCTACAGCGATGTACATAGCCAGCAGTACGGAAGCCGGTGCGTTGATGGTCATGGAGGTGGAAACTTTGCCGAGGTCGATGCCGTCGAACAGTCTTTCCATATCGTAGAGGGAGTCGATAGCTACGCCTACTTTACCAACTTCGCCAGCTGCCATCTTGTCGTCGGAGTCATAGCCGATCTGGGTTGGCAGGTCGAATGCGCAGGACAGGCCGGTGCCGCCGTTAGCGATCAGGTATTTGTAACGTTTGTTGGATTCTTCAGCGGTGGAGAAACCAGCATACATACGCATGGTCCAGAGTTTGCCACGGTACATGGTCGGCTGTACGCCACGGGTGTATGGATATTCGCCCGGGAATCCGAGGTCTCTTTCATAGTCGAAACCTTCGAGATCGAGTGGGGTGTACAGGTTCTTGTGTTTCAGACCAACTCTTTCCGGATGTTTTGCGCACTGTTTTGCATAGGTGTCATTGTAAGCTGCAAGTTTAGCTTTCAGGGATTCGTTAGACATGAGTTCATCTTCCTCCTAAAAAAGTAAGTATGTAAAACTCTAGGAAGCCTTTTCCTTGACTTCGGTGGCCGCGACTTTGTGTTCTTCTTACCACTTACATAGGATCTATCTTCCCAATGGGGTCACGCAAAGCCCTTGGCTGCTGCAGTGCTCATTCGAGTCTTCTTGCAGCAGCGATTGGGGACTCTTGCTGACCCATGTATTGACACTGTCTTGTGACAGATATCACCATAGGTAATTATACAGTATTATCTGTATTTGTAAAGCATTAAATGCTTTACCTCATGCGGCTTCTTGAATAATTAAATTATTTCTTGAAGTGCATGTCGCCGGTTTCAGCGAGGCTTTCATGGAATTTGAATGCTTCTGCGAGGAGATGCGGGGTCTGGCTTTCGCCGCAAGCTGCACATGCTCTTTCGTAGTAATCCATGAGCTGGTCTCTGTAAGACGGATGAGCCACGTTGTTGATGATGACCTTTGCTCTTTCTTTCGGGGACAGGCCGCGAACATCAGCGACGCCCTGTTCAGAAATGAATACATGGGTATCATGTTCGGTGTGGTCAACATGAGAGCACATCGGAACAACTGCGGAGATTTTGCCGCCCTTAGCGGTGCTGTGGCAGAAGAAGCAGGACAGGAAGCCGTTACGAGCAAAGTCGCCGGAGCCGCCGATACCGTTCATCAGCTTGGTGCCGCTTACATGGGTGGAGTTTACATGGCCGTAGATATCCATTTCCAGTGCGGTGTTCATAGCGATGACGCCGAGACGACGAGCTACTTCGCCATTGTTGGAAACTTCCTGCGGACGAAGGATGATCTTCTTGCTGTATCTGTCGATGTTGTCGTAGAAGCGTTTCAGTCCGTCCGGGGATGGGGACAGGGAAGTACCGGAAATCATGTCGATCTTGTCTTTATCGATCAGGTCGAACATGCCATCCTGAATAACTTCGGTGTATACGGAGAGGTTCTTGAAGTCAGATTCTACGAGGCCATGGATAACAGCGTTTGCTACGTTGCCTACACCGGACTGCAGTGGGAGCAGGTTTTCCGGCAGTCTGCCATGTTTAACTTCATTTTTCAGGAAGTCAATCAGGTTGTTGCCCATAGCTTCTGCATCGTCATCAAGCGGAGCGAGTGCGCGGGTAACGTCTGGCAGATCGCATGGAACGATAGCAACGATCTTTGCCGGATCGCATGGGATGTAAGGAGTACCTACACGGTCGCCAGCGGAAGTGATCGGGATCGGTTCACAGTGCGGCGGGTTCTTACGCATGTAGATATCAGCCATACCTACGAGAGCCAGCGGCTGGGTGGTATTGACTTCTACAATGACTTTCTTAGCGGTATCTACAAATACCGGAGAGTTGCCGATTGCAGTGGTGGTGTACAGTTCGCCGTTCGGTCCGATCTTGCAGACTTCAACTACAGCGACATCTGGGCCGGTGACACGTTCACCTTTGGCATTGGTGAAGAAGCCGGCACGGATCTGCTGAGCTACATGAGACAGGTGAAGATCGAAATAATCCAGAGCACCAGCATTGATGGCTTTTCTCAGGTTGCCATTGGTCTGGTATGGCATACGAACTCTTACGCCGTTTACAGCGACCAGTTCGCCATCGATCTGGGAGCCAGTGGAAGCGCCGGTCCATACGTCTACCTGGAACGGAGTTTCTTTCATACGTTCTGCGAGTTCATGCATGGTGATCTTCGGATAGCCGCATGGAGTGAATCCGGAAATACCAAGGATGTCGCCTGGCTGAATCATAGCTGCTGCTGTCTTAGCGTCGCAAATTTTTGCTTTCAGGTCTGCGCCTTCTACTCTGCTAAGGAATTCGCTATCATTGGTGTCGATCATTACTATCATCCTCCCAAAAATATAAAAATATCAAAAGTCCAGTATACCTGCGAGCTTTCTCTATGGCCTGGAACTTTTTGCCTCATAAAAACACAGCCGTGCTTCCGAAGTAAAAGAAAAAGGAGTTTTTTCTGCATTCATATGACCGCATGTAAACATGTCTCATAGCATCAGAAAAACTCCTCCTTGGTATCATCGGTCTTGCCGACTGTATTTATGACTTCTTCAGTCATCACTGTTATTATATCACACTTTTTTACAAAGATTCGTAAAAAGTAAGTTCTTTGTTTTTAAAATTCTCATAGGCATGTTATAAATAATTCCTATTAGACAAATCATCAATTATGTGACTTATAGAGTGCATGTTAGGAAATCGCAAACTCTAGCAGTGGAAGTTATCGGAAATGGGTTCGGGGGTAGCCTCAGGGGCGTGGTGCCCTTTGATTGTGGATGAAAGCTTCGCATAAATTAGGAATGAGGAATGAGGAATGAAGAATGAAGGTGACGGCTTCGCCGCAAGTATATATGGGGCGATGCCCGAAAGCAGCATTTCAGTCACTAGTCACTCGAGACACCTAATCCCTAATCCCCAATCCCTAGCCACTCATTCCTGCTTTCAAACTTAGGCCATGGGACAATGCCCGCTTGAGGCGTGAGACATTAGATGCTAGACGTTAGATGTCAGATGTCTCCTAGTCTCCTAGTCACCAGTCACCAGTCACCAGTCACCAGTCCCTAGTCACCAGTCACCAGTCACTAGTCACCATTTCTCCCACTTCCCACGCAAAGGGCGGAAAGGCTCCAGAAGCAGAAGGAGATCGAGCGGCCGAAGAGGACATGGTCGCTCATGCCGATGACGGCGATGGCCATGACCATGAGCAGCCCGCCAAGCCCCAGCGTTCGAGTGAAAAGGCTCGCCTGTCCTCGATAGAGCTTCCAGCAGAGGAAGCCCTGGGCAAAGAAGGTCAGGAGAAAGGCTGCTCCGCCTATGATGCCGACTTCGGCCGGCATATTGAGATACATATTGTGCGCATGGAAGATGAGGACGTGCTCATCCTGAATGAAGAAGTTGTAGTCGGGATAGGCCAAATAATAGCTCCCCCACCCCACGCCGAGGAGCGGGTGCTCTTCGATCATGGCGATGGTGCTCTCCCATAGGGCAAAGCGCAGGCCGACAGAGGTGTCCTCGCCGGAAAAGAGGGACAGGAAACGCTCGACCATCTGCCCGTGGTAGAAGAGGAGAACGAGAGGGATGAAGAAGAAAAGGAAGCCGAATCGCTTGTCATAGAAGAGGGTGAGCCCTAAGACGATGGCCGCAAGGCTCAGCCATGCGCCGCGTGAATAGGTCAGCGCAAGGCAGAGAAGCAGGACGAAGAGAATGATGGCAAAAGCCCATTTCCTTTTTTTCTGTCGCTCCCGCAGAAAGAATGCAGTCAGTATGCTGATGATCATGACGGCATAGGCCCCGAGGAGATTCGGATTTTCCAATGTCGAATACATGCGGCGCCGAAGGAGCGGAAATCTCTCGGGATCGACCCAGCTCTGCGCCGTCATATCGGCTGCCATGCCTGCCACATTCGCGTACTGGATGAAGCCGTAGGCGGCCACGCAGATGGCTCCCGCCAGGAAGGCATAGAGCGCCTTCTCCTTTTCCCGCACGGAGGAAAGGAGCGAAAGGATCAAAAGGTAGATCGCGGCATACATCAATGGCTGGAAGGCCCAGTTCATGAGCGAAAAGGCAGGGTCGGGAGAGTTGAAGCCGGAGAAAAAGGCACACGCCAAAAAGACCGCCGGCAGTCCCCAGAGGCGAGGGCACACGCATTTCACTTCGCCCGTGGTGCAATGATTCACTGCCCAGAGAAGAAGGCATGGGAGAAGGGTCACGTAAAACACATAGGGATGAAGCGGCAGCAGAAAGAGTGTCGCATATAAAAGATGCTGGATGTTCTTTTTCGAAGCGAGGAATCGCATGGATGGGCTCCTGACATGGGAAATGATATTTTTCTATGATCTTATCTCAGTATATCATTATATAGAATGGGAAACTGTTCAGCAATAGAGAATGGGACAGGGTTCGGGGTTCAGGGTTAGCCCGTGGGGCGTATCGCCCTTTGATTGCGGGTGAAAGTTCTACTCTCTAGTTAGGAGTGAGGAATGAGGAGTGAGGAGTGGTGGTGCGGCGCCAGATCCTTCGACTCAGTTCTCACTGTTCCGCCTTTACATGATCGAACATCCGACATTTCACTCCGCTCAGGATGACGAAATGCGCCGCGAAGTATAAATAGGGCGATGCCCGCAGATGGTATTTAGTCACCAGTCACTAGTCACCAGTCACTTGAGACTCCTAATTCCTAGCTACCAGTCACAAATCACTAGTCACTAGTCACCGCCCCAACAAAAAACTCCCCTTCCGGGGAGTTTTGCTTGCGCGGGATCAGAATACGGTCTTGACAGAGCCGCCGTATTTCTTGTCGATGAAGTCCTTGACTTCTTTGCTTGTGAGAGCTTTCATGAGCTTCTGGAGTTCCGGACGGTTTTCATCCCCTTCACGGACAGCTACGATATTCGCATACGGGGAGTCGGATCCTTCGCTGTAGATGGCACTCTTCGGATCGAGTTTGGCTTCGAGGGCGAAGTTCATATTGATGATCGCGATATCCGCATCCTCCAGAGCGCGCGGGAGCTGCGGGGCTTCCAGTTCGGAGAATTTCAAGTTCTTCGGATTCTCTGCGATATCCTGCGGGGTCGCAGTGATCGGAGCGCCATCTTTCAGCTTGATGAGGCCGGCAGACTGGAGGACGAGGAGGGCGCGGCCGCCATTGGTCGGGTCATTCGGGATAGCGACATGCGCACCGTCAGTAAGGTCATTCAGGGACTTCAGCTTCTTGGAATAAACGCACATCGGTTCAAGATGGACAGCTCCCATGGATTTCAGTTTCAGGCCTTTGGATTTGCAGAATTCATCCAGGTACGGTTTGTGCTGGAAGAAGTTCGCATCGAGGCTCTTATCCGCGAGCGCCAGATTTGGCTGGACATAGTCGGTGAATTCGACCATTTCGACTTTGACGCCTTCTTTGGCGAGCTTGTCTTTCACAGCGCCGACGATCTCAGCGTGCGGTACCGGAGATACGCCGACTTTGATGGTGGTTTCTTTGCCAGCTGCTGCGGAAGAAGCAGAGGACGCGGCTTTCTGGTCACCGCAGCCTGCGATGATGCCGGCAGCCGCGAGGACTGCAGCCGATGCGAGGATGGCTTTCTTGAAGTTCATAGGGATCCCTCCATAAGAGAAAAGAGAGGCGCGGCTATGCACCGCACGCATATTAAATATAGTTTTATTTATAGCACTAGTGAAAGGGCCGCGTCAAGAGGAAATCAAGACTAAAGGTTCAGGGTTAAAGGTTCAAGGTTCAGGGTTCAGGGTTCAGGGTTCAGGGTTAGCCCTTGGGGCGGGACGCCCTTTGATTATGGCTGAAAGCTCTGCTCGCCAGTGAGGAGTGAGGAGTGAGGAGTGCTGGTGCGGCGCATAAAAATATAAAAGCGCCGCGGAGGTTTGAAACCAGCAGTCTCTCATATCGCAAACCTAATCCCTAGCTACTAATCCCTAGTCCCCAGTCACTAGTCACTCATCCCTGCTTTCAAACTTCAGGGTTCAGGGGTTAGCCTCGGGGGCGTGCCGTCCCTTGATTGGGGATGAAAGCTTCGCATAAATTAGGAATGAGGAATTAGGAATTAGGAATTAGGAATGGTGGTGGCGGCTTCGCCGCGAAGTATATATGGGGCGATGCCCGAAGGGCTGTGGATAGCAGGTTCCCTCGTATCATCAGCCTTCCCCTCGAGGGGAAGGTGCCCCGAAGGGGCGGATAGGGCACAGGCGGCATGAAAGACAAATGAGGAAGAATGCCTCCCAGTCTCCTAGTCACCAGTCACTAGCTACTCATCCCTGCTTTCAAACTTAGCCCATGGGGCGTGCCGCCCTTTGATTCCGTTTGAAATCTTCGCTTGAATGAGAAATTAGAAATGAGAAATGCGAAATGCGAAATGCGAAATGGTGGTGCGGCGCATAAAAATATGGAAGCGCCGCGGAGTTTTGATAGCACTTCGCGCATCGTCATTTCGAGCGTAGTCGAGAAATCTTTATTGCAGAACGTTCATCGCCTGATGTGAGGCAGCACCAGGACATTGTTTTCCCTCGGCGCATACACGCTGATTCCCGCAATGCAGTAAAGATCCCTCGACTGCGCTCGGGATGACGATGCCGAAGAACCCCAGTCACCAGTCACTAGTCACTAGTCGCTCGAAACGCCTAATCCCTAGCTACTTATCCTTGCTTTCAAACTTCAGAATTAGCCCGTGGGGCGGCTCGTCCACTGATTATGGATGAAAGCTTTGCACGAATTAGAAATCAGAAATGGTGGTGGCGGCTCCGCCGCAAATATATATTTTGCAGCGAAGCTGCCACCACAACCTTGAACCCATCAACCTGAACCCCGAACCCAATCTCTGCTTTCAAACTTCAGTCTCAAATAAAAAATCACGCCATGCGCCTTTCGCGCATCGCGTGATCTTCTTTTTGCAAGTTTATTCCTTCATGACTGTCCCATCAGCGAGTGTGATGGTGTGTCCGTTGTACTGGATCGTGCCCAGATTGAAGAGGCTGGTGACCTCAGAGTCTGCCGTCAGGTTCCAGGTAGAGCCTTCGGCGATGAAGACATCGGCATTGGTCTTGTACGGAGCGCCCTCCTGGGCATTCGGAGCGATGGTAATCGCGCCGGTCCATGTGGACTGGTCTTTGATATTGAGATTGATATCCGAGATGGTATCGAGGAGAATGTCGCCATTCAGGATCTGATGCGACAGGATGACTTCTGCGTGACCGCCGTTCGCGCCCGCATCGCCCCAGCCGTAGCCGCCGTCATTGCCTGTGATGGTGAAGACAGGCGATGCTTCATCCTGCGTGAGCGTGCTGTCATTCAGCGTGATACGGCAGTGGGTGCCGGTCACATAGAACATACCGCCCTTGTGAGAGATGAGGCTTGCATGATTTGCCTCGAACTGCTG
This sequence comes from uncultured Dialister sp., assembly GCA_934178345.1. Classification (GTDB taxonomy): domain Bacteria; phylum Bacillota; class Negativicutes; order Veillonellales; family Dialisteraceae; genus Dialister. The sequence goes on from CAKPQG010000018.1 coordinate 32,867, forward strand.
CGTCCCCGTGACACCGATCGCGTCGGCGTCCGAGTACATGACGATATTGTAAGGAAGCGCGCCCGTCTCATTGCCTTCGAGCGTCGCTCCTTCGAGGGTGATGGAGCTGATATTCTTGATGACGGCTGCCTTGGTCTTTTCCGCCTTGACAGAGCCGCCTGTGACGGTCACATCACCTTCGGTATAGATCCCGTGTGCATTGGCACCGGATGCGGTGAAAGCAGAGTTTTCGGTGAGAAGGATACCGCCGTTTTTAGAAATACGGATCGCTGGCGACTGATTTCCTGTCGTGGAAACCGTCGAGTCCTGCACCTTCATCATCGCACGCTGGGAGACTTCGACGCCCGCTGCCTGCGCGCCCGTGGTGGAAACCTCTGCATTCGTCAGATTGATGTACGTGCCCTTGCTGTAGCCATAGGCACCCGTCGCGCCGTTTCCTGTGCTGGAAATCTTCGCATCCGTGAAAGCACCATGTCCGCCATGGGTCACGAGCAGCGCTGCATTCATTCCGTAGAGGTCGCTGCTTTCTGCACTCGAGGTATCGCCGGACTTCGTGATGGTATCGCCCTTCGCGGTGATGTATGCCATGGAGACGCGGAGCGCATTCTCATCCGCTTTGTCGGAATGGTAGGTCATACCGTCATACGCACCATCGGATCCGATCTCGGCAGCTGCGCTCCCCTGGTCTGCGGTATACTTCGCTGCCGGTGCCGGCTCCGGTTCCGGCTCCGGCTCCGGCTCGGGTTCCGGTTCGGGCAGCGGAGCGGGCTCCGGTTCAGCAGGCTTCGGTGCTTCTGGTGAAAGATTCTTGAACGTGCCGGACTCGACCGCGCTCTGGACATCAGGCAGCGTCAAAGACAGCCCCTTCAGCAGGGCATCGGTGTAGTTCACACTTTCCGCAGGTGCTTCCTGAGCTGCCACCGGAGCCGCCGGAGCAGGCTCTGCAGCTTCTGCCATAGAAAGCGGCAGCACTGCCCCTGTCAGAGCCAGCGCGCAGAGAAGGGACGTCAGTTTATTGGATTTCATAGGATTCCTCTTTTCTTTACTTGAAGCCATATTGACCTGAAACTATATATAAAGGTATAAAAATGCATTTCCTGTCATACTGACTTCCATTTTACAACATTCTTTGAGAATTGTCATTAAAGAAAGGTTTAAGGGTTCAGCCCCTCGGGCGTGCCGTCCCATGATTACGTTTGAAAGCTCTGCTCGAATGAGGAATTAGGAATGAGGAATTAGGAATGGTGGTGCGGCGCATAAAAATCAGAAGCGCCGCGGAGTTTTGATAGCGCTTCGCGCGCATCGTCATTTCGAGCGTAGCCCTCAATCTTTATTGCAGAACGTTCATCGCCTGATGTGAGGCAGCACCAGGACATCGTTTTCCCTCGGCGCATACACGCTGATTCCCGCAGTGCAGTAAAGATCCCTCGGCTACGCTCGGGATGACGATGCCGGCGAATCCCAGTCACTAGTCACTCCTAATCCCCAATCCCTAATCCCTAGCCACTAATCCCTAGCTACCAGTCACTAGACATTAGGCACTCATACCTGCTTTCAAACTTCAGGGTTAGCCCGTGGAGCGTGGTGCCCCTTGATTGTGTGCGAAAGAGGGGGAGCGGGTTCTATAGGTTCTGAGAGTTCAAAGGGGATGGTACAGCACATTTCGTCATCCTGAGCGGAGAAAAACGTCGTATGTTAAAAAATGGCTTATCTGAAATGGGAGAACTGAGTCGAAGGATCTAAGCGCCGCGGAGTATAAATAGGGCGATGCCCGCTTGAAACTTTAGATGTCTGATATCTGACGTCCCCCAGTCTTTACGTCTCCTGGTCTTTCAGTCTAGCCCCACATCCCTCTCATTTGTGATACAATGAAAAAAGCAAAAATCACTATTCACTCTGTATTTCCCTGAGGAGGCCATTATGCATATCCATGTCATTGATCATCCGCTGATCCAGCACAAGCTGACCATTATGAGAAAGAAAGAAACCAGCTCCGGCGAGTTCCGCCGTCTGCTGCAGGAAATCACACTCCTGATGGGCTATGAACTCACCCGCGACCTGCCGCTCGAAGATGTCGCTATCGAGACACCGCTCGAAAAAGCGACAGGGAAACAGGTCGCCGGCAAGAAGCTCGGCATCGTCCCGATCCTGCGCGCCGGCTTCGGCATGGTGGAAGGCCTCACCGAACTCATGCCCTCTGCCCGCATCGGCGTCATCGGCCTCTACCGCGATCCCGTCACCGCCAAGCCGATCGAATACTACTGCAAGCTCCCGGATGTGGAAAATCGTGACTTCATCCTTGTCGATCCGATGCTCGCTACCGGAGGCAGCGCCGTCGCAGCCATCGACATGATGAAAGAAAAAGGCGTCAAGAATATCAAATTCATGTGCCTCGTCGCTGCCCCGGAAGGTGTCGAGGTCGTGAACCAGGCGCATCCGGATGTACCGATCTATACCGCCTCCCTCGACCGTCAGCTGAATGAAAAGAAATACATCCTCCCGGGCCTTGGCGATGCCGGCGACCGCATCTTCGGGACGAAGTAAGAAGGTTTAAGGGTTAGCCTATCGGGCGTGCCGTCCTTTGATTCCGTTTGAAAGATTCGTTTGAATGAGAAATTAGAAATTAGAAATGAGAAATGGTGGTGCCCGAACGTGGTATTTAGTCACCAGTCACCAGTCACTCCTAATCCCTAGCCACTAATCCCTAGCTACCAGTCTCTAGTCACTAGTCACTCATCCCTGCTTTCAAACTTCAGAGTTCAGGGTTGTTGCGGCGGCTTCGCCGCAAGTATATAGGCGATGCCCGCTTGCCGTTTTCATCCCCGTTTCCATACAAAAAGCCGCAGAGTGAATCATACGATTCCCTCTGCGGCTTTTTCGATGCAGATGAAATATAAACGGTTTTCGGGCATCGCCCATCTATACTCCGCGGCGCTTCCATATGATGATGCGCCACACCACACCCCTGAACCCTGAACCTTGAACCCTGAATCTCTTTCGCACAATCAAAGGGCGCCCCGCCCACGGACTTCCCCTTCTATCCCATCCGTTCCACGACATCCTTTGCCCAGTCGCGGTCGATATAGAGATCGTTCCTTGTCGCGGCATCGAGGCGTTCATACGCGCTGTCATAGATGGCCTTGTACAGGGATTCATCAAATTCCATCGATGCCACCATCTCTCCCGCTCTGCGGAAGAGGAAGCCGTGCACGCCGTCGTCATTAGTCGCGAAATAGATCTCGTCGATCTTCTTATCCTTGTAATGCGCCTCGACATTGTCCCAGATGGAGCTCTTGATGATCTCCACGATCCGGTCATCGAAGCCCGCATCGAGGATGAGGAGCTTTTCCTTGAACGCATTGTAGGAGCGGACGATGCGTTTCCGGTAGCCGTCGAAGGCATTCCCCCGCTGGTCTAAGATCTGCGCCATATCCGATGTATCGCCGCCGTCCGCGCTGACGTAGATCAGCACCTTATCCTCCTGCTGATGATAGAGGAAATTGTAATTCAAAAGCGCTGACGCGCCGCACTCCGGGCAGTGGAAACGGAAGGCCTCATCATTTCTGACCTTCTCCTTCATCTCCGGATTCTCCATCGTATTGATGCTGTCCCATACGAGGAAAGACGTCTTCTTCCCGCATTTCGGACAGGTGATCTCCTGCATAGCACTCTGTGACATAATTGGCCTCCTGTAATTAAATCTCTATCCATTATAACAGGGGACCTGCGCCTTGGGAAGAAATAGTAAGAAATCAAAACAGAGCGCAGAAAGCAGGGCGGCGCGACGCTTTATAAGGAAATACCGTTTCTAACATGAGATGCCCATCACCTCACGCTCGCGATCTCACCCGCGATCGCGGAAGCCGCAGCGACCTCCGGATTCACGAGATAGGCCTTCGCGCGTGGTGAACCGAAGCGGCCAAGGAAATTGCGGTTATTCGTACCGAGCATGACCTCGCCCTCCCCCATGAGCGCCATCGTGCGGCCCTCGCAGAAAGAGCAGTAGGGCGGCGTCACCAACGCACCGGCTCGCACAAGGTCTTGGATGTAGCCGCGCCGCATAGCCTCTTCCATGATGGCATTCGAAGCCGGTGTCACCACACATTTCACATATGGATCGACCTTCTTTTCGCGAAGAATGCCGGCAGCGATCGCGAGATCCTCCAGTCGTCCATTCGTACACGAGCCGATACAGACCTGTGTGATCTTCGTCCCCAGGACCTCACTCACAGGATGGATATTGTCCACATAAGGCGGGCAGGCGCAGACAGGCACGAAGTCCTCGCCGCGATACGTGAGCGTCTTCTCATAGCAGGCCCCTTCATCAGGCTTCACCCAGTCGACGTCTTCGAGCTTCTCACCGCAGTAGGCTGCCGTCTTCTCATCCGCAGGGAAGAGCCCCGCCTTCGCACCGCACTCGACCACCATATTGGCTATGGTGAGACGCGAGTCGATGGAAAGAGAGGAAATCGCACTCCCCGTAAATTCGAGAGACCTGTACGTCCCGCCCGCCGCCTTGAGATCCCCCAAGACACGAAGAATGATATCCTTCGCATAGACATGCGGCGGCAGCGACCCCTCTATCTCTATGCGGATCGAAGCCGGTACCCTGAGCCAGAGCTCGCCCGTCCCCCACAGATACGCCATCTCCGTATAGCCGATACCGGTAGAGAAACAGCCCACTGCGCCATACGTCGTCGTATGCGAGTCCGTGCAGAGGATGATCCGCCCCGGCTTCGCATAGCCCATCTCCGGAATGAGCTGGTGACAGATACCGCCCGTCGGATGGAAATCAGAAATGCCGTATGTCTCACAAAGCCTGTAGCCGTAGGAAAGACTTCTCGGATCAGAAGGCAGACAGGCCGGCTGCAAATGATCGTGAAAAATCACCAGCCGCTCCGGGTATCTGACAGAGTGGAAATTCATTTTCCGCAGCCTTTTATATAATTTTTCCGTATAAATGTCATGGCAGACCGCATAGTCCGGACGGACCACGACCAGATCCCCCGGCTTCAGATCTGAAAGACCGGTATGCCGCATCAATATTTTTTCCGCCATCGTATGAGGCGTAGCAGTATGTTTCATTCGTTTGTCCTTTGGTAGTAGGTGTGGGGCATGCCGTCCCTTGATCGCGTGCGAAAGCTCTGCTTTAATGAGAACTTGGAATCAGAAATGAAGGTGGCGGCTTCGCCCTTGGGAAAGGCGTTGTGTCGAGAAAAGCGGTATCCTCGTATCGCAGCCTTCCCCATTGGGGAAGGGGGACCGCGCCAGCGGTGGATAGGGTGCTCTCGTTAATTGTCGACTTGAGATGCATTTCCTCGCTCTCTTTCATACCGCTAGTACCCTATCCGGCTCGCTCCGCTCGCCACCTTCCCCAATGGGGAAGGCTATTAAGTTAAGCGGCAGATCATTCTTGGCTCCCCATCGGGGGAGCTCCCCGAAGGGGTGAGGGGGCTACGTAGCGGTATTGCATGAAAGTATTGGAATATCGATAGCATCGGACTATTCAACATAGCACGCTATACCGCTAGCATGCCCCTTTTGCCTTCGGCACTTCCCCCGAAGGGGGAAGCAAGTCGTTACGGCGCTAACGATTTCCTTAACAAATCGCTATACCAGTCACTAGCCACTAGTCACTTGTCACTAGCCACCGGTCACACTCTTCACCAGTCCGCCCGCCATGATGAGGCGGTACAGATTGTCCGGCATCCGGGGGATGGGGTAGCGTTTCCCCTGATGCAGGATGCAGTCATTGATGATGACTTTCACCGTATCCCCCTCGCGGACGTGATCCGGAAGAGCCGGGCACTCGATGAGAAGCACCCCGTTATTGATCGCATTGCGGAAGAAAATGCGGGCGAAAGACTTCGCAATGATGCAGCGGATCCCGGAAGTCGCGATGACCTCCGCCGCCTGCTCCCGCGACGAACCGCACCCGAAATTGCTTCCTGCGACAAGGATATCCCCCTCGCGGATTTCCCCAGCCAGCTCCGGGCGAAGCGGTTCGAACATATGCCGCTTCACCTCTTCCCACGACGCATACGAAAGATGCTGCGTCGGGATGATGATATCCGTATCGATATCATCACCAAATTTCCACACGCGCCCTTCGAGCGTCCTGGCAGATGGCGTCTGCATTTCCGCCTTTTTCTCTCGATAGCGCGGCATCGATTTCTTCTGCGGAGCGATTTCCTTCCGCTTGCTGCCATCCAGCATCCCTGTGAGCGCTGCCTCCGCTTGGGCCCGCGTCGAAGAAAGGAATACCGCGCCGCCCGCATAGCCCGCTTCATTGTGGATATCATTGGAAATCATCCGCTCTGCTTCTCCGATGCGCGCCTCATAGTCCGGCGTCGCGCACTGGCTCAGCACCAAACCACCCGCCTCCATGATCGCCGCCAGATACCCGAGACTCGCCGCCTTTTCATACACCTCACCCGACGCCGGTGCGACGCTGAGGCGCACACCGCGCGCGATGCGCTTCCCCTTGAGCATCTCCGCGAGGATTTCCATATCCTTCAGAAAACCTCCATATGCACCACCCACAAAAACCGCCTGCACAGAAACAGGGGGACACGCTTCCGTGACGCGCCCATCCGGCAGCAAAAGCGAAGGCCTCACCTCCGCAAGAGCGATCTCACACTCTCCTGCTCCAGAGAAAGCCTGAAACAGAGCCGATCGCGCCCCCAGCTTCTGCATCATCCCGCAAAGGATCATCCTCTCTTCGATAGAGAAATCTCCCCCTCGAAACACCAGCACCCTATCCGCTGTCACACGCCCTTCCAGACGAGAAATAAGCATGCGTCCCACATCTCTCACATCCACATCGGATGCCATCTCTCCTACGAAAGAAATCCGAAACGGCGAAGGCGCTCGATCCATCCATGTATCCGATGCGAGCGCCTTCGCCATCTCCTCCTGCGACACGCAAAGACCCAGCGCTCCCTTCGCGCCCACCATCAGCACATCCGGATCACAGGCGAGCACCACATCCCCCGCCTGCGCCCGCGATGCGGCCTCATGCGCCGCCATCCCCCGCCCGTAAGCGAAGGAAAGCCCCCGCCGTCTCGCCTCTTCCATCAGCTGACGCTGCAGGAGCGACTCCTCCGGCGCATTCGGCGGCACCTTGTGATCGATACGCACCAGCACCTTCTCCGGCGCTTTCACCACGCTCGCCATCTCCAGCACACCATCCGCCAAAGGATGATTCAGCACATAAAGCGACGGCGCGCCCGTCGGCCTATTCCAATCGATCGACTCCTCCATCCTATCCCATCCTTTCGTTTTCACTCCATTATACCATGACTGCGCGCCAGACACGCATCATCTAGCGTGGTCCGTGCATGTGAAGCATCCCGTTCCTCGTATCCCCCCTCTCTTTCATACCGCTAGAAGTTGGAAAGCAGGAATGAGTGGCTAGGGATTAGGGATTGGGGATTAGGAGTGACTAGTGACTGGTGACTGGGATTTCTCCGGCATCGTCATCCCGAGCGCAGCCGAGGGATCTTTCTTGTACTGCGGGAATCTGCGTGTATGCGCTGAGGGAAAACGATGTCTTGGTGCTGCCTCACATCAGGCGATGAGCGTTCTTCAATAAAGATTTCTCGGCTACGCTCGAAATGACGATGCGCGTGAAGCACTATCGAAACTTCGCGGCGCTTCCAGATTTTTATGCGCCGCACCACCATTTCTCATTTCTCATTTCTCATTTCTAATTTCTCATTCAAACATAATCAAAGGGCAGCACGCCCCATGGGCTAACCTATGAGGATACGCATAGAGTGCTATCGCCAAGATCGCATCGCACACGGCGATGGATGGAGCGAAGCGGGCAATAAAAAAGGAAATCCCATTTCTGAGATTTCCTTTTTGGATTCAGGCTTATTTGCGAGAACTCACAAATTAGAATTTGTAGTTCAGGGAAACAGTCCAGGAGTCTTCTTCGTCATTCAGACCTTCTACGTCAGTAGCGAATGCATATTCAGCATGGAGCTGTACGTTCTTCTGGAGAGTTACGTTTGCAATAGCATTCCAGAAAGTTACGTTCTTTTCAGTCTTCAGATAATCAAGAACGTTGGTCGAGAGACCGGTGCCACCAAAGAATACATTCTGATCTACGTCGTTGTATGCTACAGCCAGATCCCAGGTACCAGCCTTCTTCCAGTCAGCTTTGCCATATCCAAGACCAGCATTCCAAGCAGTATCATTGTCAGAAGCAGTGGTATTCTTGTAGTATTCGCCGAATACGTTGAATTTCTGAACCGGTACATTCAGACCTACACCGTAAACTTCAGCTTTATCAAGGACGGTACCTTCAGCACCTTTGACTGCAATGTAATCTGCATTCAGTTTTGCTACACCGAAATCATAAGCGCCCTGTGCAAAGTATACATCTTCTACTTTAACAGCAGCAATATTGCTGGTGTTCAGCTGACCATAGCCAGTAGTGAGAGCCAGTTTGCCATTGTTATAGGAAACCTGTGCTCCGTCATAGCCCTTGCCGTCGCCATAGAGCCAGCCACCCTGGTTACCAAATACGATTGGCTGACGGCCGAGACGTACTGCAACATCTTTGCCGAAGTTGTGGTTAACGAAAATCTGATCCATATATGTATCAGCGGTATTATCACCTTTAAAGTTCATGTTGCTAACAAAACGTCCCTTTACATAGGTAGCTTCGTTAACCTGACCTTTAACGTTGATTCTCATACGACCATTCCAGTCGTCATCAGCTTTAACAGCTTTATCCTGGTAACGCATACGAGCGTCGCCGGACCAGTAGATATTGCCGACTTTCTTTTCCAGGTTGGAAACGCGAACGCCGAGATTTGCGAGTTCGTCAGCGTATTCGCCAGCGAGTTTGTCGAGAGTTGCCTGCTGTTCAGCGTTCAGCTGGTCTTCTTTAGCCATGAGGCGAGCGACGATCTGAGCCAGTTCGTAACGGGTCATGTTTCTTTCACCTTTGAAGGTGCCGTCCGGATAGCCTTCTACGACGCCCTGTACGGACAGGTCGGATACTGCCTGATAAGCCCAGTCATCCGGAGTTACATCAGAGAATGGATTTGCAGCGTAAGCGGATACGCCAGCGGTGAGTGCTGCTACAGCAGCCAGTGCGAGGATCTTTTTCATAATAGTGATCTCCCTTTGAAAAAAATTTTGCTTCTTCTTTTCAAAGTCGACGTCCATGAAAGCTCCGCTCGAGTGACCGTGTTTCCTCTGCTTGCTTTTCATGTCTGTTTCCTTTGGACCATGAGTCCGAAGCTTAGACTCAGGTCTAGTAGTAGGGTATCATACTTTTGACTTAGGTTCAAGGATTGTTTTGGCTCATACTTTTAGAAATTTCATGTATGTTTGCCAATCTTCTCTCCTTCCTTTTTAATCATGAAAATGCACGGCCTCTGATTTTTCTTGCATTTGTCGATATCCGGAACAGTAAATAACATTAAAATCATTTGTAGTATTAGATTTTCTCTTCTTATAAGTATAGATAGGTTTTATAAGTTATTTTCTTGCAGAGGGTGCTTTCGTGAATCGTCGACTTGAGACGATCTTCCCCGCTCTCTTTCATACCGCTAGTACCCTATCCGGCTCGCTCCGCTCGCCACCTTCCCCACGCGGGGAAGGCTATTAAGTTAAGGAAATCGTTAGCTACGTAACGTCTTGCTTCCCCCTTCGGGGGAAGTGCCGAAGGCAATAGGGGCATGCTAGCGGTATAGCGTGCTATGTTGAATAGTCCGATGCTATCGATATTTCAACACTTTCATGCAATACCGCTACGTAGCCCCCTCTCCCCTTCGGGGAGCTCCCCCGATGGGGAGCCAAGAACGTTCTTCCGCTTAACTTAATAGCATTACCCATTGGGGAAGGGGGATCGCGCCAGCGGCGCTCGGGTGCTTTCGTACATCGTCGACTTGAGACGATCTCCCCCACTCTTTTTCATACCGCTAGAAGTTTGAAAGCAGGGATGAGTAGCTAGGGATTAGTGGCTAGGGATTAGGAGTCTCAAGTGACCGGTGACTAGTGACTGGTAACTGGTGACTGGAATACTACTTTGAGGCATCGCCCTATTTATACTTCGCGGCGCTTCTGATTTTTTATGCGCCGCACCACCCCCATTGAACCTCTTGAACCTCTTGAACCTCTTGAACCTCTTGAACCTCTTGAACCTCTTGAACCTCTTGAACCTATAGAACCCGCTGAACCTCTTTCGCTTGCAATCAAAGTACGGTACTCCCCATCAGGAAATGCTTCGTTTCGGGGAGACGGCGTCCTCGTTTCTTCATCCATCGCACACAAAAACGGCCGGCTCTTGCGAGCGGCCGTTTTTATGTGTATTACTGGCTTAGGGAAACGCTGATTAAATCGCAGAATTCGATTTCACATGTATTTTCATGCAATGCTTCGTCATACTCCTCCTTAAATAGCTCGCTATTCGCGTCGGAGTATTCCTTGCATTGCATGAAAATATAAGAGTAAAATCAAATAACGATTTAATCAGTGTTTCCCTAGTTTTTTCAGGCAGTCGATGGCAAATCGTGCATAAATGGCGCTGCCATCAGGGAAGGTGTCTTCGTCGACGTCGAAGGCGGGGTGATGGTGGACGCAGTCGATGCCTTTGTCCCGATTTCTGGCGCCTAAGAAGGCGAAGAGGCCGGGGATGGTTTCGAGGTAGACGGAGAAGTCTTCTGCGCCCATCTGTTTTTCCATAGGTACGAGGGCGTCCTTCCCCATGATGTCAGAAGCTGCCTTGCGCGCGATGTCATTCAGGTCTTTGTGCTCATTGATGAGGGGCGAGGGGCCGAATCGGTAGGAGCACTCGGCGCTGCAGCCGTAGCCTTCGGCGATCTTTGCAGCGCATGCTTCGATGAGCTGGGGAAGGCTCTTGCGGAAGGCTTTGTCGAAGGCACGGGTGGTGCCGACGAGCTCGACTTCGTCAGCGATGATGTTGCTCTGGGTGCCGCCATTCATCATACCGACAGTGAGGACGAAGGTATTCTGCGGGTCGTTCACGCGGCTGGCTAAGGTCTGCAGACCCATGACGACGGCCGCGGCAGCGACGATGGCGTCTTTGCCCTGGTCCGGCGCACTGCCGTGGGCGGATTTCCCATGGATCTTGATGACGAATCGATCGCTCGATGCCATGCGGGGGCCGTCGTCGATGTTGACGGTGCCTTTCGGGATCTCATTTATCACATGCACCGCCATCGCAGCGTCAATGTCTTCAAAGCAGCCATGGTCGACGTAGTAGTTCGAGCCGTGACCGGACTCTTCGGCGGACTGGAAAAGGAATTTTACAGTGCTTTCCAGCTCGTCAAGTAACTCTCCCATTTGAAATGCCCATAAAAAAAATTCTGCACACGAAAAAACTTCCGGTTGCAGAATCTTCATCAATGGGTTTGTGAAATTGTTCAGATTAAGTATGCTCTAATTTTTCATAGAAAGAAAGTCTCACAAGAAAGCTCCCGCCGTCTTCATCTCCGTATCGCAGACCGTAAAAAGGAAGCGGTCAAGGTAGCGGGCGCACTCCGTGAAGAGGGATGCAGAAATCGAGCCTTCAAAGGGACTTCCCCAACGGTAGCCGCGAAAGCGATTGAGTAGATCTCTCGCTCCCTCGGAAAGGGCGAGCGGGTCTTCTATGGCTTCCGCAGGATCGTAACCGGCGGAAGCCAGAAGTTTGACGGCGGCGATGAAGGCGATGACGCGAGGATTTCTCTCTCCCGCCGCGCGGGCAGCGGAAGAGAGAATGTCATAGGCCTCGTCTTCCTTCTGCCCCACGGGATAGAAGGCAAGCACCAGCTCGATCACATAGTACCAGCAGGTCATGTCTTCATAGGAAAGCTTCATCATGTCGAAAAGAAGGCGGCCCTCATACTGGCTGATGACACCATACTCGGGATACAGCGCCGCTGAAAGACGGACGTGGGCAAAGGAAAGGAGAATGCCTGTCCCGCACCGGTTCATCACGGCGCGCGGAAGCGTCAGACGGATGAGCCCCATCTCGCGGGTAAAGAGCGAGAGACTCCGCCCCCCTTCGCTGCCTTTGGCAGCGCGAAGGACGATCCCTTCGAGATTTCGGATTTTGGGTGTTGGCATGGTCGGGGTTTCCTTTTAACGATAGATGTGGGGTTCAGGGTGCGCTCGTGGGGCGGCTCGCCCCTTGATTGCGTTTGAAAGCTCTACTCGCCAGTTAGGAGTGAGGAGTTAGGAGTGGTGGTGCGGCGCATAAAAATCAGAAGCGCCGCGAAGTTTTGATAGCGCTTCGCGCGCATCGTCATTTCGAGCGTAGCCGAGGGTCTTTATTGCAGAACGTTCATCGCCTGATATGAGGCAGCACCTGGACATCGTTTTCCCTCGGCGCATACACGCTGATTCACGCAATGCAGTAAAGATCCCTCGGCTGCGCTCGGGATGACGATGCCGGAGAATCCCAGTCACTCCTAATCCCCAATCCCTAATCCCTAGCTACTAGTCACTAGTCCCCAGTCACTAGTCACTAGTCCCCAGTCACTTTCTCCGCTTTCACGCGGACGATGCGGAAGCCGGAGAGACGCAGGACAGTGAAACGCCAGCCGGAGAAGTCGACGTGGTCGCCCACCTTCGGGATACGTTCCAGATTCGAGAATACGAAGCCGGCGATGGTGGCGCTTTTATTTTCTCCCGCGAGATCAATCTCCAGCCGGTCTGATACGTCTTCGAGAATGACGGTGCCGTCAAATTCATATGTCCCGTCTTTCTGACGGACGATTTCATAGGGAACATTTTCCGCCGGCTGCGGGATTTCGCCGATGAGCTCTTCGACGAGGTCATTCAGCGTGACAAGGCCGGAGGTGCCGCCGTACTCATCCACGACGACGGCGAGGTAGATGCGGCGGTTCTTCATGAGCTGGAGCAGCGCCGGCGCGGGCATGACTTCCGGCACGGTCAGGATTTCACGGTTGATTTTCCTCAAAGACAGCTGGCCTGAGAGGCAGCCCTGCAGGAGGTCTTTCACATGAATGAACCCGATGATCTGGTCCCTGTCTTCGATGCAAACCGGATAGCAGGTGTGGTGGCTCTTCGGCAGCACACGCCGCATGGCCTCGGACAGATCCTCATCGAAGTGGAAGACGACGATCTCATTTCTGGGGATCATGACATCGCGTGCCATGAGGTCGAAGAAATCGAACGAATTCTTGATGAGGGTATTTTCGAGCGCATTCAGGCGGCCGCTCCGGTGGCTCTCTTCGACGATGCAGCGGATCTCATCTTCGGTGTAGGTGAAATTGACTTCATTGCGGAAGGGAATCCCGCGCAGGCGGAAAATGCGGCGCGTCACAAAAAGGCCGGCCTCGACAAAGAGACGGTACAGGTGGCGGTTCAGACGGATGACCCATGTATGCGAAGCAAGGATGGGCAGCGGATCGACCAGCGCATGCGCCCCGGGTAGAAGGATCGTCCCCACCCAGTACGCTAAGAGAAACCCCATGACAAGAAGTGCAAGGAAAGCATATACCCCCCATTTCCATTCGGCCCAGAGCGCCCCGCCCAAAAGCGATTCAGAAAGGACGAGGCTATGGCTCACCAGCGCAAGGAGAGAAATCCCGAGCACGGCGCTGCACAGCACGAAGGAAACCTGCGTACCGCCAATGATCTGCGACGTGCGCTGGTAGAAAGGCGCCACCTTTTCGATGAGCGCCGGATCCTGCTCGTCATTGTCTTCGATGTATTTCTTCCGCATGCGGGCGAAGGAAAAGTTCACCATCGTATTGTTGTAATTGATAAAGGAAACGACCAAGATGACAAAAAGCCAAAGGCCGATCCATTCTATCTCTGAAGAAATAAGTCATCCACTCCTTTTTAGGTTGTCGGGTTCAGGGTTCAGGGTTCAAGGTTCAGGGTTCAGGGTTCGGGGTTCAAGGTTCAGGGCTCAGGGTTCAGGGTTCGGGGTTCAGGGTTAGCCTCGGGGACGTGCCGCCCTTTGATTACATGCGAAAGAGGTTCAGCGGGTTCAACAGGTTCAGAGGGTTCAAAGGGGGTGGTGCGGCGCATAAAATGAGGAAGCGCCGCGGAATTTTGATAGTGTTTCGCGCTATCGTCATCCCGAGCGTAGCCGAGGGATCTTTCTTGCACTGCGGTCAGTATCACATAAGCACCGGTACGGAAACGACGCCTTGGTGCTACGTATTTCTGCTTTCACACATCCTTCGTTTAGCGGTCTGCAAAAAAGATTTCTCGCTTCGCTCGAAATGACGATACGAGAGTCTGATGTCTCCTAGTCTCCTAGTCTCCTAGCCACTAGTCACTCCTAATCCCCAATCCCTAATCCCTAGCTACTCATCCCTGCTTTCAAACTTCAGGGTTCAGGGTTAGCCCCTGAAGCGGCTCGCCCCTTGATTGAATGAGAAATTAGAAATGAGAAATGAGAAATGGTGGGGCGGCGCATAAAATGAGGAAGCGCCGCGGAATTTTGATAGTGTTTCGCGCTATCGTCATCCCGAGCGTAGCCGAGGG
>CAKPQG010000019.1 GCA_934178345.1 uncultured Dialister sp.
TCGAGGAAGTTTGCTTTGCCTTCTTCAGCCAGAACTTTGGTGATAGCAGCGGTCAGGGTCGTTTTACCATGATCGACGTGGCCGATGGTGCCGATGTTAACATGCGGCTTGGTTCTTTCGTAATGAGCTTTTGCCATTTTGAGGTCTCCTTAATAAAATTTTATTTCTTTCCGAGTCTTTCTTCAGTGATCTGCTGAGAAATAGCTTTCGGAACTTCTTCATAATGATCGAAGGTCATGGTGAAGGTGCCGCGGCCCTGGGTAGAGCTGCGCAGGCCGGTCGCATAACCGAACATTTCGGACAGCGGAACGAAGCCTTTGATTCTGGATTCGCCGTTTTCGGTTTCCATGCCGTCGATACGTCCGCGACGGGAATTCAGGCCGCCGATAACGTCGCCCATGTATTCTTCCGGTACGTCGACTTCGACTGCCATGTATGGTTCGAGGAGAACTGGATCAGCTTTCTTCGCGCCATCTTTGAATGCCATGGAGCCTGCCACTTTGAATGCCATTTCGGAGGAGTCGACATCATGATAGGAACCATCATAGACGGTAACTTTGATATCGACCATCGGATAACCAGCAACAACACCGTCTTCCAGAGCTGCTTCTACGCCGGTCTGGATCGGGTTGATGAATTCCTTCGGAATAACGCCGCCAACGACAGCATTTTCGAATTCGAAGCCTTTGCCTGGTTCCATCGGTTCAAGACGCAGCCAGCAGTGGCCGTACTGGCCGTGACCGCCGGTCTGACGAATGAACTTACCTTCGGATTCAACGGATTTACGGATGGTTTCACGGTAAGCTACCTGCGGTTTGCCTACGGTGCAGTCCACGTTGAATTCACGTCTCATACGATCGACGATGATATCGAGGTGGAGTTCGCCCATGCCGGAGATGATGGTCTGGTTGGATTCTGGATCGGTGTGTACTTTGAAGGTCGGATCTTCTTCTGCCAGTCTCTGAAGAGCATTGCCCATCTTTTCCTGGTCAGCTTTGGTCTTTGGTTCAACAGCAACGGAAATAACCGGATCCGGGAATTCCATTTTTTCGAGGATGATCGGATGATCTACATCGCAAAGGGTATCGCCGGTGGTGACATCCTTGAAGCCGACTGCTGCAGCGATATCGCCGGAGTAAGCGCAGTCGATTTCCTTACGATGGTTTGCATGCATCTGAAGAATACGGCCAACGCGTTCTTTCTTTCCTTTGGTGGAGTTCAGAACGTAGGTGCCCTGGTTCATGATACCGGAGTAAACGCGGAAGAATGCCAGTTTACCAACGAATGGATCAGCCATGATCTTGAATGCCAGCGAAGCCATTGGCGCGCTGTCAGATGCTTCGCGGGTGACTTCCTCGCCGTCAAGGGTCGTGCCTTTGACCGGAGGAACATCCAGCGGAGATGGCAGGTAGTCAAGTACTGCATCGAGCAGCATCTGGATACCTTTGTTCTTGTATGCAGAACCGCAGAATACCGGGAAGAGTTTGCAGTCAAGAACCTGCTGACGCAGAGATGCCTTGACTTCTTCCATGGTGAGTTCTTCACCTTCGAGGTATTTTTCCATCAGTTCATCACTGCCTTCAGCAGCAGTTTCGATGATCTGTTCGCGGAGTTCTTCAACCTGATCAGCGAGATCGGCCGGTACATCTTCAACATGGTACTGCTTGCCGTCATCGCTGTCATAAATTTCAGCCTGTCTGGTCAGCAGATCAACGATACCGGAGAAGGTATCCTGAGCGCCGATCGGCAGCTGCATCGGAATAGCTCTTGCATGGAGGCGGGTATCCATGGTTTTTACCGCATGGAGGAAATCAGCGCCGACGGTATCCATCTTGTTGATGAATGCGATACGCGGTACATGATAGTGGTCTGCCTGTCTCCAAACGGTTTCAGACTGGGTCTGAACGCCGTCTTTCGCACTGAATACGGCAACGGAGCCATCGAGTACGCGCAGAGAACGTTCAACTTCTACAGTGAAGTCTACGTGCCCTGGGGTATCGATGATGTTTACGCGGTAGCCTTTCCAGTGGCAGGTGGTAGCAGCGGAGGTAATGGTAATACCACGTTCCTGTTCCTGTTCCATCCAGTCCATGGTAGCAGCGCCATCGTGAACTTCACCGATCTTATGGTTTACACCGGTATAATACAGGATACGTTCCGTGGTTGTGGTTTTACCTGCATCGATGTGCGCCATGATGCCGATGTTTCTTGTTTTTTCAAGCGGAAATTCTCTGCCCACGATTTTTTCTCCTTATTAAAATTACCAGCGGTAATGAGCGAAAGCCTTGTTTGCTTCAGCCATTTTATGGGTATCTTCTTTCTTCTTTACAGCAGCACCAGTGTTGTTGAAAGCGTCCATCAGTTCACCTGCAAGACGTTCTTCCATGGTACGTTCGCTGCGCAGACGGGCATAGTTGACCATCCAGCGGATACCCAGAGTCAGACGACGGTCTGCTCTTACTTCAACCGGTACCTGGTAGTTTGCGCCGCCGACACGACGAGCACGAACTTCGAGGACTGGCATTACGTTGTTCAGAGCCTGTTCGAAAATTTCGATCGGTTCTTTATTGAGCTTGCTGTGGCAGATGTCAAATGCGCCATATACAATGGATTCTGCGACACCCTTCTTGCCGTCAAGCATTACTTTATTGATGAAACGAGTGACTGTCTTGTTTCCATACACGGGATCCGGCAGCACGTCACGTTTCGGAACAGCACCTTTTCTCGGCATTGTTAGTTCCTCCTTATATAGATGTTAGTTAATCACATAAAACTTGGTTGACAGGAAATCTTATTTCTTGTCTTTCTTAGCACCGTACTTGGAACGGGACTGCTGACGTCCAGATACACCTACGGTATCGAGAGCGCCACGGATGATGTGGTAACGAACACCTGGAAGATCCTTAACACGGCCGCCTCTGATGAGGACTACGCTATGTTCCTGCAGGTTGTGGCCTTCACCAGGAATGTAAGCAGAAACTTCGATTCCGTTGGTCAGGCGTACACGAGCTACTTTACGAAGAGCGGAGTTTGGCTTTTTCGGGGTAGCGGTGTAAACTCTTGTGCAGACACCACGTTTCTGTGGGGACTGTTTCAGAGCCGGGGTCTTCGCTTTGACTGCCAGAGTCTGGCGGCCTTTACGAACCAGCTGATTGATTGTCGGCAAAATGGGCACCTCCTTTCTATAAGGGTAAATTTATAATTGATCCAATAAGGCAGAGCCTTGCTGGATATTACCGAGGATTTTGAGGAAACGCGGATGAAATCAGCATTTCTTCAGGACAGCGGCAGCTGCGGCTTTCACTTTGATACCACACGCGCGGCCGATCTCTTTCTTGGTGAATTCCTGAATGGCAGGAATATCTGACGCCTGACACGCAGAAAGCAGCGGAGCAGAAATCCGTTCATCACAGTCTGAAGCAATAAACACAGCAGAGGCTTCCCTCTTCTCGATCGCTCTTTCCGTTTCCTTCATTCCTACTACGAAGTCTGAATTCTTCAATTCTTCCAGTGTCATACGTTCTCACCTGCTTTTCAGCACACTAAATCCACGCAACATTGGAATTATATCATTGACCGCCTCCGATGTCAATAATTTTTATCCTATTTTTCTTAGTGTTTATGGGCAACTTTTTTACCACGTTCCCGTGTGTATCATTGCACCGAATCTTTATACTTTTTTATGATTTTTCATGCAGAGAAATGGGATTTAGGGTTAGCCCGTGGGCGGGGCGTCCTTTGATTACGTGCGAAAGAGGTTCGGCGGGGGGCAGGTTCATAGGGTAG
Source organism: uncultured Dialister sp. (assembly GCA_934178345.1). Taxonomy (GTDB): domain Bacteria; phylum Bacillota; class Negativicutes; order Veillonellales; family Dialisteraceae; genus Dialister. The sequence goes on from CAKPQG010000019.1 coordinate 3,787, forward strand.
GGCGGGGGTGGTGCGGCGCATAAAAATATAGAAGCGCCGCGGAGGTTTGAAACTAGCGGTTTTCTCGTATCGTAAACCTAATCCCTAGTCCCTAATCCCTAGCCACTCATCCCTGCTTTCAAACTTAGCCTACGGGGCGTGCCGTACCTTGATCGAGGATGAAAGCTCTGCTCGAGTGAGAAATGAGAAATGGTGGTATCATGAGCTGACATTCCAGTCACCAGTCACTAGTCACCAGTCACTAGTCGCTAGTCACTCGATACTCCGACTTCCTGCATTCCAATGCCAACCGCCCCTCTCCTATGCTACAATACAGAAAAGGAGGAACAACTATGTCATATAAAAATATTGTCGTTTACTGCGGCTCCCATTTCGGAAATGATCCGGCCTATGCCGCCTTTGCGGGCGAGCTGGGAGAGGCCTTGGGAAAGAATCATTTCCACATGATCTACGGCGGCGGCACGGTCGGGCTGATGGGCATCTGCGCTGACGCGGCCATGGCTGCCGGCGGCGAAGTGACGGGCGTCATCCCGGAAGTCTTCATCGCGAAAGAGCAGGCACACCGAGGCCTCACGGAGCTCATCGAAGTGCCAGACATGACCATCCGCAAGCAGAAGATGATCTCCCTCGGAGACGCCTTCCTCATCCTTCCCGGCGGCATCGGTACGCTTGAAGAGCTCGCCGACACGGCGAACCAGCGGCACATCTATGGCGATCCACTCGCCCAGCCCCCCATCATCATCTGCAACATTGAGCATATTTACGATGGTCTACTCGCACAGATCGATGCCTGGGTGGAAGCCGGCTTCCTCGAAAGAGAAGACTGGAAAAATCTCCACATCGCACAGACACTGGAAGATGTCATGGGAGTGCTGGGAGCTCGTGGTTCTAGTGACTAGTGACTTGTGACTAGGGATTAGGGATTAGGGATTAGACATCAGACTTCTGACTTCTGACTTCTGACCAGACGTTTTCTCGTATCGTCATCCCGAGCGACGTCGAGGGATCTTTGTTGTATTCCACTGATAAATCATTTCGAATAACCGCATGCATGATACACTGGATTCCGCACTTCCCTGCCGCACGGTATTTCCCCGTTTTCCTCATCCAACAATCCTGCGTCATACGGCCAACGAAAAAGATTCCTCCACTTCGGTCGGAATGACAATACGAGAGTGCCGCTGATCAAAAACTCGCGGCGCTTCTATATTCTTATGCGCCGCACTACCATTTCGCATTTCTCATTTCTCATGCAAGCGAAACTTTCAAACAGATCCAAAGGGCGATACGCCCAGCAGGCTTACTTTAAGGAAACGCTGATAAAATCGCAGAGTCAGATTTCATATGGATTTTTATACATAGCTTCGTCATCATCTTCCTTAAATAGCTCGCTATTCGCGTCAGATGATTCCTTGCTCTGTATAAAAATCCAAGAATGAAATCTGACAACGATTTAATCAGTGTTTCCTTAACTCCAAATAAAAAACGTCCCCCATTCGGAGGACGTTTTTTGATTTACGCTTTACTCTCACTGATCTTGAATACGAATGAACCGACAAGTCCCGAGAGGATGGACGCTGTCACGATCGCTGCCTTCGCAGAGGTGAGCTCTGCAGGATCTGCGAAGGAGAGCGAGGCGAGGAAGATGGACATCGTGAATCCGATACCTGCCAGGATGCTCGCTCCTAAGTAGTGCATCCACTTCGCGCCTTCCGGTTTTTTGGCGATGCCCAGCTTCACCATCAGGAAAACGGTCGTGAAAATGCCGAGCGGTTTCCCCAGAAAGAGGCCGGCGATGATGCCAAGGCCGATCGGGGAAGCGAGGGAGGCAAAGCTTTCGCTTGTCATGGAAATACCAGCATTACCGAGTGCAAAGATCGGCATGATGAGGAATGCCGACCACGGGGAGAGCTTGTGTTCCCACAGGTGGAGCGGATGAGAGTGCTGGGTGTTTTCCGTGCCTGCGGGGATCAAAAAGCCCGTCAGCACGCCTGCGACAGTCGGGTGGATGCCCGCCTGATAGAAAGCATACCAGGTCAGTACGCCCCCTAAGACGTAGGGCAGCGGATGATGGACATTTCTCCAGGAAAAGAGTGCCATCACCATGAGCACCGCCAGGCCTGCGACGAGCGCCGTCCACTGGATCGATGTGCTGTAGAAAAGGGCAATGACGACGATCCCGCCCAGATCATCCACGATCGCAAGTGCCGTCAGGAAGACGATCACGCTTCTTGGCACGCGCTTGGCTGCAAAGGCAAGCACGCCCAGCGAAAAGGCAATGTCGGTCGACATGGGGATCGCCCAGCCCTGTGCGGTGGGCCCGCCCATATTGAAAAGGCTGTAGAGCGCCGCCGGTATCAGCATACCGCCGACCGCTGCCGCAATAGGGAGCAGGGTCGCGGAGAGCGACTTCAGTTCGCCGAAAAGAAACTCTCTTTTGATTTCCATCCCGACGACAAGGAAAAAGATCGCCATCAGGCCGTCATTCACCCAGTGCAGGAGTGACATGTCCGGCAGCAGCGGCAGATCCACGAAGAGGTGCAGTGCATGCTCATAGGACTCTGCCATTGGCGAATTGGCGAGCACCATCGCGATGATTGTCGCGAGCATCAGGAGCAGACTGCCTGAGGACTCCTGCCTGATAAATTCTGCACAGGCACTATTCAGCCGGTTCATTCGGTACTTCGTATAGTCAATCATCGTTTCATTTCCCACTTCATAGATATAAATTCATTTCACAACTTTTGTATGCATTGGAGTGCATGTTTCCCATTATACATGATTCGCCATGATATGGAAAGAGGGAATTTTAACTTTTTTCATCTTTTAGAAAATACGGATTGCATCGAAAAAGCACTCTTGCGATTGCAAGAGTGCTTCGTCTTGGTGACCCAGGAGAGATTCGAACTCACGACCCACCGCTTAGAAGGCGGTTGCTCTATCCAACTGAGCTACTGAGCCATATGGTCGGGGCAGCCGGACTCGAACTGGCGACCCCCTGCTCCCAAAGCAGGTGCGCTACCAACTGCGCTATGCCCCGTTACGATTAAATATTATATAGTATGAAAGAACGTAAGTCAAGAAGAAAATTTTAGAGGTACGATACAGGAGTAGCGGGCTCTAGGGAAACACTGATTCAATGGGTTCAAAAGAATGGGAGCGGCGAAATCGTAACCGGTAGCTGCTGAGTAGTCACTAGTCACCAGTCACCAGCCACTAGTCACTAGTCACCAGTCACTAGTCACCAGTCACCAGTCACCAGTCACCAGCCACTAGTCACCAGCCACAAAAAAGGAGCCAGCTGCGCGGGCTCCTTTCACACTTTTTTATGTCCTACATCTTCCGCTTTGACGATGCCAAGGTAGATGCATCCGATGATCCATGCCACGTAGTCATCCACCGGCACGGGGACGCTTCGCATCCCCTTGGGGATCAGACGCGCCAGACCTTTGGCAGGGTGGTCTTTCCAGTACCACTGCTCCCCCATTTCCGTCGTGTATTTCTCATCGACGAGCGTGACGGGGATCGCACGTCCGAGCTTCGCAAGAAGGGCTTCCGTCCGCTTCTGCATGACCTCATGGCGCGTGCCATTTCCCATGGCTACCGCAAGGAGATCTTTCCCCATGAGCAGTCGTGGCAGCTCCTGCTCATAGTCCGCTGTACGGACGATGCATTTCTTTTCGAGCGTCCCATCCGTATGGACGAGTGCGACGCCTGTCTTATCCCGCCCGGGATCAATGGCGCAGAGGAGACCCTTCATGGACGCAACACCTCCACATCGATGGCCAGCGGGCCTTTCGTGTAGACATCGCTGTGTGCTGTCACCTTGAGTTCACACTGTCCGCTGCATTCCTTGACCTTCTGGATGACTTCGACAAGCTCCTGTCCGTCCAGGACGCCGACCTTGCCGGTGATCGGATCCGGGAGAACCCCCTGCGCCTGCGCGTAGTGATTCAGATCCTGCAGGAAACGCAGCACCTGCATTTCATAGTTTCTGCTGTCTTTGTACTTATCCAGACCGCCTTTATAGATGACCTGTCCCTGTCTGAAGACGAGAAGGTTGTCATGGATGTCGAAATCTACCACGAGGCGTTCCCCTAAGATGAGGTTCTGCGCGGCAACGACACGGACGAGCTTTTTGTATTTGGCGCCTGTGACCTGTGCCACCGACTCATCAAAGTCCCTCTGGCTCATGCGGACAAGGTTCACACTCTCATCAGTGATGTTCAGTCTTTCCTTCAGCATGCCGTTGATGTCGGAGAGGACGCTCTTCAGCACCTCTCTAGATTTATTCTCATCCATATCTTCATCGACCACGACGCTTGTCAGCACCTGGCCTGCCTGGAAGACCACCTGTCCTTCACGCAGCGCATAGATATTTTTGATGAGCTGCTCTTTTTCTTCATTCAGTGTCGCAATATTTCCTGTCAGCTCTTCGCGGATCTTTTCCAGCTCCGCAATGTCTTCTGCGGACTGCTCGACGCCGGCTTTTGCCTCATCATAGGCCTGCTGCACGGAAGAGAGCTCGCTCTCCATATAGACGCGCTGCCCTTCGACTTCATTCAATCGCCGAGAAGTCTCTTCGGCCTTCTGGTTCACGTCTTCATACTCTTTGTTGCGCGCTTCGAGCTGCAGCTTACCCTTCTCAAGCTCGCGATTCTTGACTTTGATTTCCTGATTCAGATCCTGCATCTCGCTCTGCAGTTTGGAGAGACCGAAGAGGGCGACACGGACATTTTCATTCACGACGGCCAGCACGGCGATGGTGAAGAAGGAAATCAGAATACCGGAAATGATCGTCACGATCACGGAGGTGTACTTCGGACGGAGCCCGAAGAGCGTCATCCGCTTCTTACCGACCTTCGATCCGATCCGATCTCCCAAAAAGGCGATCAGCCCGCCCATGGCGATCAGGATCAGGAACATGAATATGCCGATAAACATAGTAAACCTCCTTTGCGATGAAAAATGGGTTCAGGGTTAGCCCGTGAGGCGTGCTGCCCCTAGATTACGGTTGAAAGCCCTGCTCGAATGAGGAATTAAGAATGAGGAATGGTGGTGCGGCGCATAAAAATCAGAAGCGCCGCGGAATTTTTATAGAGCTTCGCGCCATCGTCATCAGAAGCATTGGCGAGAGATCCCTTTGCAGGACAGTCAGTATTCCCCTAACTGCGCTATTGCAATCACCGCTTGCTCCTAATCCCTAGATACTAATCCCTAGTCACCAGTCACCAGTCACTAGTGACTTCAAACACTACCGATCTGCTCTTCGGATCAAGAGACAGCCCATGGCGAGGGCGATGAAGTTTGGCAGCCAGACGGCCCAGAAAGGCGGGAGCATGTGGCCCTTGCCCAGCGCTTCGAGGAATGTCATGATGGCGTAATAGACGAAAATAATAACCACGGAGAGGCCAAAGCCGATGGAGGAAGAGGAACGCTGCTTCTGCACGCCCAAGGGGGCGCCGACCAGAGCAAAGACGAAGCTGGCCATCGGCAGCGAGAAGCGACGATAGACTTCCATGATGACGCCGGTCGCATCCGCATGCGCCGCGGTGTAAGCCTTCTGCGTGACGAGGAGTTCGCGGATGGTCATTTCATCGAGCTTTTTGGACTCACGCGGGATTTCTGAAGGCGACATGGCATACGGGATTTCCTGACTCTCGAAATGCATCATGCGTTCCACGCCTTCTCCGGTAAGATCGTAAATGATCCCATCACTCATGCGCCACACGCCATCCCGCCAGACAGCCTTCGGTGCATTCTCGACATGGATGACTTTTTCATCTTCAAATTCCTGCACGGTGATGTTTTCCAGTTCTTTGGTATTCGGATTGTAGCGGCGCGCATAGAGAAGGTGGGCGATCTTGCCGTTCTGCACATCGCGGATGACGACGTGATCCGTCACGCCCGGGTTCAGGTTCTTTTTGATTTCCGTATTCACCACATAGTCATACTCGCGGTTTGTCCAAGGCACGACGTATTCATTGAAGGCAACGGCACAGAGGGAAATCAGAAACGCTACCAGAAAGACTGGCAGCGCGAGGCGGAAGAAGCTCTGCCCCGAGGTACGCATGACGATGAGCTCGCTCGCCCCGGATAAGCGGGAAAAGCACATGAGCGAGCCTAAGAGTACAGCCATCGGGAAAGTATAGACGATGATGCGCGGCAGCGCGAGGATGAACACTTTGACTGCCGATATCGCAGACGCCCCATACTGGGAGACAAAGCCAGCGATCTTCAGAAGCGTATCTGCCCCGAGAAAGATCGCTGTGAAGGCGGCAACGCCAAATAAAAAGGGAGCCAAAAATTCTTTTAATACGTACTTGTCCAGAAGTCTCATCAGAACTTTCCTCCCTGTCTTTCTTCTTGAATCATAAGCTGAAATTTTCCCCCAAATAATGTTTCCTTGCTGTGGGGTTCACAGCGATATCATCTGCCTTCCCGGAAAGCAGGATCTTGCCGTCGGAGAGGATGTAGGCGTTGTCTACGATGCGCAGCGTCTCACGGACATTGTGATCCGTGATGAGGATGCCGATGCCTCGTGTCTTGAGGTGCATGACAACACTTTGGATATCCTCGACCGCCAGAGGATCGACACCGGCGAATGGTTCATCCAGCAGGATGAAGGAGGGATCGAGCGTGAGGGAACGCGCGATTTCCACGCGCCGCCGCTCACCGCCGGAGAGCGCATCGCCCCGAGTGTCTTTGACATGGGTGATATGGAATTCTTCCAGCAGCGCTTCCGCTTTTTCTACCTTCTCCTTCTCGCTGAGATCCCGGCGGGTCTCCAGGAGGGACATCAGGTTATCCCAGACGGTCATCTTTCGGAATATGGAGGCTTCCTGCGGCAGGTAGCCGATCCCGAACTGGTGGCGCTGGTGGATGGGCATCCCGGAAATGGAACGCCCGTCTACGGTCACATCGCCCTCATCCGGCTGGATGATGCCGACGATCATATAGAAGGTGGTCGTCTTGCCTGCCCCGTTCGGTCCCAGAAGACCGACGATGGAACCCTGCTCGACTTCTACATTCACGTGATCGACAACGGTGCGGCTGCCGTAGCGCTTGATCAAATCATGAGTTTCTATCTTCATTTGTTATCCTTGATTTCTAACGGGCTGCCTGCATATTCGGGACGGCCGGCGATCGGTGTCGCCTGATTGACCGGCCCCGCGGGAACCGATGGCTGAGAGTCTCCCTCTCCGCCTTCGTCCGACGGGCTCTTGGTATTCGTAATGGTGATGGTGCTGCGGCCTGTCGTCTCGACGACCTTGTCCGCATCACGGAGCACAAGCTCCGGTCCTTCAAAGGTATTGCCATTCTGGTTCACCCACGCATTGCCGGAAAGCACCATCTTTCCGTCGGTGCCATCCTGTCCGGAACGGGTATAGACAGCCTGATCCCCAAAGCCCACCGCGTTGTTTGCTGTGCTGGTGAGATTCACGCCGCCGGTCGCAACGACCTTGATCTGCTTCAGATTGCCCTCGATATGCGGCGCAGAAAGGCTGCCGTCAGCCGTCTCCAGATAGCCATTGCCTTCGATCTTGCCAAATCCCGTACCCGCATTGTACATCACGTCGTCTCCTCGAAGGACGCGATGCTCCGCATGGTCTACGAAGTCCACGCCGCCGATGCCGCGGGCGGTCTTGTCTTTATAGAGGTACATTTTCTCTGCGATGAGCGTGCTCTCTTCTTTGACATATTTCACGCCGCCTTCCAGAAAAGCACTCCGATCTTCGAAATGATATTCCCCATTCGTGCCTGTGATGGTAGCGCCTTCATTGGCGTGAATCACCACATTTCCTTTCGCGCTGACCACCTTGGTCTTGCCGTCGTAGGTCAGTACGTCAGCTGTGATGTCATCGGCCATCGCCGTCCCCATCGCGCCCAAACTTACGGCTGCCAGCATGAGTGCTGTATAGAAAGTTTTCACTGTGCATCCTCCTTATCTGCCAGTCTCGCATGGCCTTTCGCTGTGATCTTCTCCAGTACGCGATCTGCCGTGAAGCTGTCTGCGGTCAGTACGCGGCCATCCTTTTCTGCCGTGAAGAATTCATCGGTCGAAAGAATGTCTGTATTGCCATCGTAGGTCAGGTTCTTCGCATGAAGCACCATGCCGTCGCTTGACGTGCCTTCTACATGCCCCTCGACATGGACCTTCTTCTGCTTCCTGTCGTAGTGTCCCCGATCGGCATTGAGCTTCAGCTCATTGCCATCTTTCAGGAAATATGCTTCGATGCCTTCCATGTCGGCTGAGTTCTTATCCCGGCTCATGGTGACATGCTTCGCCTTGATACGCCAGACAGACTGTCCATCCTTGTCTTCCTTCATTTCAATGTTGGAAAACTCCATGGCCGGCCCGCCGGACTTGGCGCTTCCCTTTTCCTGATGGTCATCCTTAAAAAGGAAATAGATGCCAAGCACTGCCAGAAGGATGACGAGTACGATGAGGATGCTTTTTCTATTTCTGCTCACGACTTGCCTCCTCTGGTTTCATTCCAGTCTTCGCTGATGCCGGGGGCGAAACGCTTCTTCTCTTCCTCCGTCAGCTCCATATACATCTTAATGCGTCCCGGCCGCGTCCAGAAGAGATGCTGGAACCAGAGCCAGTCAGTGGGATGTTCCTTGATGAAATCTTCCATGATCGTCGCCATCTTTTGTGCATTCGTCATGAGATCCCTCTTCGTATCCCCGGTCTCTTCATAATAGAACGGCTTGCCAATACAGATCGTATGCCCCTTCCCGCCTTCATTTCTCACGATGAAGAGCGGCAGGATCGGCGCCTTGAATTTTCTGGCAAAGACGCAGGGTCCCTGCGGGAAGGAGAAGACGCGGTTCATAAAGAGCACGGGAATCCCTGTCTCATCCCCGTCCTTATCGGAGAGAAAGCCCAGAATGTGATTCTTCTTCATCGAGCGCGCCGCTGCGATCATTTCATAGCCGCCCGTCCCGGTGAGGAAGATGTGCTGCCCTGCGCGGGCGCGGTAGTCATTGATGATCCGCATCAGAGCGTCATCGGCCTGCTTCTTTCCGATCGCTGAGGTGTCATAATCATGAAGCGCAAGACCGGCACCGAGCCATTCCCAGTTCCCCATATGCGCCGTCAGACCGACAATGCCCTTCCCTTCGGCATACGCCGCCTCCAGGTACTCCGGATGATCGATTTTCACATAATCATCGATATGATCCTTTTCCTTACAGAGACGCGGCATGTACATCATTTCCATCGCGGACATGCCGATGTGCTCGTACACCTTGTGAAGCAGCTTCTCTGCCTCCTCGCGGCGGATGCCCATGCCCCGCATCATCTGCTCGATCCCGCGGTTTCTCTGCTTGGCTATGCGGTTCATGATGCATGGCCCCAAAACGCGGCCGATGGACAGGATCCGATCATAGGACATCCTGCACAGCAGGTGGCTGATGCCCTTCAAGAGTCCATATCGTACATTGAATAACATGGCTGATTCTTCTTTCCAAATATAAAGGGAATAAAATAGGGTTCAAGGTTCAAGGTTCAGGGTTCAGGGTTCAGGGTTCAAGATTACCTGTAAAGCGTGCTGACCCTTGCATGAGAAGTGAGAAATGGTGGTGCGGCGCATAAAAATCAGAAGCGCCACGGAGTATAAATAGGGCGATGCCCGAAAGTCTCTCGATAGCAGGTTTCCCATTTTAAACTTTCCAAACATTGCCACCTGACCGCGAATGACAAAGATTTTTCGCTTCGCTCGAAATGACGATACGGGAGTCTAATGTCTTCTAGTCTCCTAGTCACCAGTCACTAGTCACTAGTCACCAGTCACTCAAGATTCCTAATTCCACAATCGAGCAGCGCTTCTCACTGCACGAGATCTTCCTGATCGATTTCTTGGAAGGAATACACCGCTTCTTCCCAGCGTCCCTGAGATTTCAGGATGCACTCGATAAATTCACGCGCGGCCCCGCGGCCGCCGTTATATGCCGAGACAAAGTCTGCGGCGGACTGGTTCTCCTCGCAGCCGTCTGCCGGACAGCCCGAGAGCCCCACGAAGGAGAAAAGCGGCAGGTCATTCAGGTCATCGCCCATGTACGCCGCCTCATCCCACGAAAGGCCTCTCTCTTTCAGGAGCGAATGCATGGCAGAGACCTTGTGCTTGATGCCCATGAGGACGAAATCACAGGCGAGCTCTTTCGCGCGCGCTTCTACGATCGGTGAAGTCCTCCCTGTGATGAAACCGACTGCATAGCCCATGCGGTGAGCAAGAGAAATCGCCAGTCCGTCGTGCGCGTTGAAAAGTTTATATGCCTCACCGGCAGGCCCCATGACGAGCGTCCCGTCAGTCAATGTGCCATCGACATCAAAAGCGATGAGCTTCACCTGTTCCGCGCCGATCATCACACGACCCCCTGCCGCAAAAGATCCGTGATATGCACCATGCCGATCGCCTTGCCTGCCTCATCACAGACAGGAAGCACGGTGATCGGATGCGGCTGGTGTTTCTCCATGATGTGCAAGGCTTCGGCCGCCAGTTTCTGCTCAGAAATCACCATCGGCGACTTCGTCATGACATCTCTCACGGGGAGCAGCAGAAAATCTTCCCCCTTCTCGAGGCCGCGGCGGACATCACCGTCCGTCATGAGCCCCAGAAGCTGTCCGTCCCCATCCGTCACAGATACAGCGCCGAGCCCTTTATCTGTCATCACAAAGAGCGCATCCTTGACCGAAGCCAGTTCATGGATCAAAGGATTGTCCTCGCCTTTGTGCATCACCATTTCGACGGTCAGAAGCAAACGCTTGCCGAGGGATCCGCCCGGATGGAAAATCGCGAAATTATCTGCCGTGAAATGATGGCGCTCCATCAAAGAGACGGCAAGTGCATCTCCCAGAGCCAGAGCAGCCGTCGTCGAGCTCGTCGGAGCGAGCCCCAGACTGTCTGCTTCTTTTTCGACGCCCGCATCGAGCACCGCGTCCGCATTCCTTGCGAGTGTCGAATTCTTTTTCCCGACGACCGCGATGAGCTTTGCCCCGATGCGCTTCAGAGATGGGAGAATATTCAGTACCTCTCCCGTTTCCCCGCTATTCGAATACGCGATGACCACATCATCGGCTGTCACCATGCCAAGATCCCCATGAATGCCTTCTGCCGGATGCAGGAAAAAAGCCGGCGTCCCTGTGCTCGCCATGGTCGCTGCCACTTTCCGAGCGATATGGCCTGATTTTCCCATACCCGTCAGTACCACGCGCCCCTTGGACGCTTCGATCAGGCAAACGGCTTTTTCAAATTCGCCGTCCAGATGATCCACCAGAGAAAGGACAGCGGCTGCTTCATCCCGAAGCACCCGCGAAGCTGTTTCGATAACTGACATGATGCCTCCTTGGTCAACGCAAAATAAGTTTACACCTTATTATACAATATTCGAGGGAAAATAGTTATATTGAGGTTCAGGGTTAGCCCGTGGGGCGCGCTGCCCCATGATTACGAATTTGAATAAGGAATTAGGAATGAAGGTGGCGGCTTCGCCGCGAATATATATGGGGCGATGCCCGAAGGACGGAGGATAGAAGTCAGATGTCTAATGTCTGATGTCTCCTAGTCTCCTAGTCTAATCCCTAATCCCTAATCCCTAGCCACTAGTCACCAGTCACCAGTCACCAGTCACTAGTCACTAGTTACTATTTCCCAGCCACGAGTCCCATTTCCTTATCCTTCTTTACGACATCATTGATCGCGATGAGGTCTTTCAGGAGGACTTCAAGAGAAGAAAGATAGAGCATATTGGTAGAGTCGGAAAGGCCTTCCGGCGGATTGTCGTGGACTTCCATGAAGAAGCCGTCGACACCGGATGCCGCTGCCGCTCTTGCGAGGTACGGGATGAATTCACGCTGGCCGCCGGTGGTATTGCCCATACCTCCCGGGAGCTGGACGCTGTGGGTCGCATCGAAAATGACGGGATAGCCGAACTGTCGCATGATGGGGAAGGAACGCATATCAACCACGAGATTGTGATAGCCGAAGGAGGCTCCTCTTTCTGTCAGAGCGAGATTTGGATTTCCTGCTTCTTCCATCTTGCCGATGACATTCTTCATATCTTCCGGTGCCATGAACTGGCCCTTCTTTACATTGACAGGCTTGCCCGTCTTTGCCGCGCCGTATACCAGATCGGTCTGGCGGCAGAGAAAGGCTGGGATCTGGAGCATGTCGAGCACCTGGGAGGCTGGTGCGAGCTGGGTCACATCATGCACGTCAGAGAGCACCGGCACCTGAAGCTCTTTCTTGATATCCGCAAGAATTTCGAGGCCTTTCTCGAGCCCCGGGCCACGGAAGGAGTTAAATGAGGAACGATTCGCCTTATCAAAAGACGCTTTGAAAATGTACTGTACGCCAAGGCGTTCACAGATTTTTTTGATTTCACGGCCGATCATCAGCGTGCGGTCATAGCCTTCAATGACGCAGGGGCCTGCGATCAGAAACAGCTTGCTGCCGTCGATGGTCAGATTTCCGACATGAATGGTTTTCATAGGAAGCTCCTTTGGGATAATTGTTAAATGGTAATTCAAAAATCGTTATTTTCCCTGTTGTAAATGAGGAGTGAGGAGTGAGGAGTGAAGGTGCGGCGCAAAATAATTGGAAAGCGCCGCGGAGCTTTATAGCAAAGAACAAGAGGACCTTCCTTTATGAAAGGAATGCCCCTTCTCCCCCCATAGAACCTTCAGAACCCGTGGAGCCTCTATCACTTCATCTTTTCAAAATACGCATTGGCCTTCTTCAGGTCTTCTTCGGTATCGATGCCGATATCCTGTGTCTTCACCTCAATGACACCGATCTTGTAGCCCATCTCGAGGGCACGGAGCTGCTCCAAGGACTCGGTCTTTTCGAGCGGGGTCTGCGCCATCTTCGCATAGGCGAGGAGGAAATCTCTCCGATACGCATAGATGCCGACATGCTTCAGCGCCGGCACTTCGAAATCGTGGCGGGGATACGGGATGAGGGAACGGGAGAAGTAGAGTGCTTCGCCCTTCTGATTCACAACGACTTTGACCGCGGAAGGATCATCATATTCGTCTTCGTGGAGGGGCGTTGCGACGGTCGCCATATCCAGCTCCGGATGGTCGATGAGGTCCTGCGCCAGACGATCGATCACATCCGGGTCGATCAGCGGTTCATCGCCCTGTACATTGACGATGATCTCATAGTCCGGCGTATGGGACGCCACTTCTGCCAGACGGTCGGTGCCTGTCGGATGGTCGACGGAGGTCATCATGACATGGCCGCCGAAGCTCTTGACTTCCTTCTCAATGTCCTCATGGTCTGTCGCCACGATGACGATATCAGGGAGCTTGGCCTTTATAGCTCTTTCATAGACACGATGCACCAGTGTCTCTCCTGCAATCAGACGGAGCGGCTTTCCCGGAAGACGTGTCGATGCATACCGGGATGGAATGATACAAGCAATTTTCATGATAAACTCCTTTGCGTAGGGACTAGTGACAGGGATCATAGATGAGGAACTTGCGGCTTGGCATGGAGGAATTCTTCCAATACCTCCCTGTCTTCCTTGGGCAATGTCATCGCGATCTCAAGGACGGAAAAGGGAATGTCAGACTCGGCGAGGCTGGCAAGAGAGAGCATCTTCACAGCATCTTTTTCTGTCATGACGATGAGCTCGGCGCCCTTGGCTTTGGCTTCGGAGATCGCATTCCGCACATCCTCTTCGGTATACCTGTGGTGATCAGGGAAGGGCATCTCCCCCACCACGCGAAGGCCCGCTTCCTTGGCGGTCTTCTTAAAAGCAGCGGGGTTTCCGATGCCGGAGACCAGATAGGCTTTCTTCATCCTGACATCTTCGATCGCCCCTTCATGAAGGAAAACTTTCCACTTCTCATACGGCACCACCTTTGACGGCGCATGCGCGGAGGAAAGAATCGGCACGCCTGGCGCGAGACGGGCGAGCTCTTCTCTGATCTCTATCAAATCTGTCAGATGCACCTGATCGCTCTTCGTCAGGATGAAAAGGCTCGCCCGAGAAAGGGCATCGAGCGGCTCCCGGAGCAGACCGCGGGGCAGCCCGTGACCATAGCCGAAGGGATTCGTCGCATCGATGAGAATGATATCTTGATCGCGTCTGAGCTTCCAGTACTGAAAGCCATCATCCAAAAGCAGGATGTCGGCTCCCATTTCCTCAGCCCTCTTCACAGAGGCGATGCGGTCTTTCCCGATAAAAATGGGAACGGAAGGGAGTTTCCTCGCCATCATGTAGGGCTCGTCCCCTGCCATTTGCTGGGATACGAGGATGGATTTCCCATCCGATACGCAGCCGCCTTCTTTTTCAAGACCGCTTTTATACCCCCGGCTGATGATGGCAGGCTTTTTCCCGATCGAGCGGAAGAGCTCGGCCAGCATCAGGATGCAGGGGGTCTTGCCTGTCCCGCCCGCCGTGACATTGCCGACACTGATCACGGGCACGGAGGCTGAAACCGCAGATGCCATGTCCGCTGCCCGTTTCTTTTCGACCTGAGAGAAATACATTTTTTCCAGCTGTGAAAGGCCTGACAAGACCAGCCTGTCCATGCCCTTCGGCGATGGCTCCTTCATCAGACCTGTGACATAGGACTCAAGACTCATGACGGCCTCCCAGCTTCACGCCGGCTTCCGCGACCAGCTGCTCGAAAGCCTTGATATTTCTCTCGGTCGCGCCCTGGTTCTCATGCACCACAGTCAAAGCCGCCTCTCCCATCCGTTTCATGGTCTCGGGATGGGCCAGAAGATCCATGAGCGTTTCTTTAAATTCATGCTCTGACTTCGTCATGAGGCACACGCCGCGGCTCTCCAAAAGCTCGAAGATCTCCTGAAAATTGAACATGTAAGGGCCGACGATGACAGGCTTGCCATGCGCCGCCGGCTCCAGAATATTATGACCGCCGACTTTGACGAAGCTGCCTCCGACAAAGACGACATCTGCCAGACTGTAAAGACGCCCCAGCTCGCCGATGGTATCCAGAATGACCACCTGCGGACTCGTACCGTCATCCTCCTCCGTGCCCATCTTGGAGCGGCGAAGGACGCTATAGCCGTGATGCTTGATGGCAAATTTCACAGACGGCGCTCTCGTGATCTCGCGAACGGCGAGAAGCAGACGCGCATCTGGATATTTTTTCAGAATTTCACCAAAGGTACGGAGTACGATCTCCTCCTCCCCGCTGTGCGTGGAACCGGCGACGATGATCGGGCCCTTCCCGTCAAAGCGGAATTCTTTACGAAGCGCAGCGCGTTCTTCTTCCGACACTTCGGCATACGTCTGATCGTACTTGGTATTGCCCGTGATGGTGCAGCGCTTCGGCTGGGCTCCCATCGCGATGATGCGCTCCTCGTCGATGCGGGACTGCATGCAGAAACGCCGGATCTGGCAGAGCATGCGCGTCGTGAAGCGCTTGATCAGCGAATAGCGGCGCATCGAGCGGCTGCTGATGCGGCCATTCATCATCATGACAGGGATCTTTTTGCGGAAAGCGAGACGGAGGAAATTCGGCCACAGCTCCGTTTCGATCAGAATGATCGCCTTTGGATTCACGATGTCTACGATGCGCTCGGTGATGACAGGCAGGTCAAAGGGGAAGAAAATGTGTCCATCCGCCTCTGGGATGATGCGCTGTGCCATGCGGTGACCGGTCGCGGTGACGACAGACACCACCACCATTTCATCCGGGTACTTCTTCTTCAGCTCGCGCACGATCGGGCTCGCAGCGACCACTTCACCGACGGAAGCGGCATGCACCCAGATGGCATTGTGGTAGGCGATCTGCTGCAAGGTAGGCGTCGGCATGACGCCCGCACTCTGCTTCAGACGATCATAGAAGCCTTCTTCGAAGACAAGCCGATAAATCAGGATCGGTATCTGCAGCAGCCAGTAGGCGACAAGACAAATGTTGTAAATCCAGTACAATTTTTTCTCCTTTGATGGTTGTTGGTTGTTTGGTTGTTGGGTTCAACGGGTTCAGCGGGTTCAACGGGGAAGGTGCGGCGCATCAAAATTAGTAGCGCCGCGAAGTTTTATATAAAGGGTATTGGGGCGATTTATGAATTGTGCGCCCCTTCCCCACCTTCCCGTCAGAACCCATTGAACCGTTCGACCTACATTCATAGTAAAGGGCTGCTCACTGGGATAAAATCCTAGTTCCTAGTCCCTAGTCACCAGTCACTAGTCATCAGTCACTAGTCACTAGTCACTATTTCTCTCAGAATCATTCTTCTGCGACATCGTATAGAGCTCATGATACAACCCTTTCTTTTCCATGAGTTCTTGATGTGTACCGCTTTCTTCGATGACGCCGTGATTCAGGACAAGGATCTGGTCGGCGTTTTTGATGGTCGACAGGCGATGGGCAATGACGAAGGAGGTACGGCCGACCATGAGCTTGTCGAGCGCATCCTGCACGATCTTTTCGCTCTCCGTATCGAGCGCGGAAGTCGCTTCGTCGAGGATGAGGATCTTCGGATTCTTCAAGATCGCTCTGGCTATCGCGATGCGCTGGCGCTGACCGCCGGAGAGGACGAGACCGCGATCGCCGACCTTGGTATCGATGCCGCGCGGCAGACCATGGATGAATTTCTCTGCATTCGCAGCCCGAATGGCATCCCAGACCTCTTCATCCGTCGCATCCAGACGGCCATAGAGAACATTTTCTTTGATGGTGGTATTGAAGAGGAGTGTATCCTGCGGCACAAGGCCGATGTTGTCACGAAGAGAGCCGACTGTCACATCGCGGATGTCGACGCCATCGATGTAGATGGCTCCGCCTGTCACGTCATAGAAACGCGGAAGCAAGTTGGCAATGGTCGTCTTGCCGGCACCGGATGGGCCGACGACGGCGATGGTCTGTCCCGGTCTGGCGATGAAATTCAGATCCGTCAGTACCGGATTGTCTTTTTCATAGGCAAAGGCCACATGGCGCGCTTCGACACAGCCCTCTGTGACTTCGATCGGCTTGGCACCGTTTTTATCCTGAATTTCCGGCTTCTCATCAAGAATCGCAAAGACGCGGTCCGCTGCTGCTAAGGACTTCTGGATATTACCGAAGCTTTCTGCCAGACGGCGGGTCGGATTGGCCAGGTTGATGGCGTAAATCAGGAAGGCAATGAGTTCACCGGTGGTCATCACGCCTTCAATGACGGAGACACCGCCATACCAGATGATCGCGCAGACCGCAATGGCAGCGAGGAATTCGACAAGCGGAGTCATCTGGCTCTGCTGGCGGATGGAACGCACAGTCGCCTTGAAGCTGGATTCATTGATCTCATTGAAGCGTTTCTCTTCGAAGTCACCGCGATTGAAACTGCGCACGATGCGCACGCCCTGAATGGTCTCCTGCAGCATGGACGTCACATCAGCCAGTCGTTCCTGCACGTCGCGGCCGCTCGAGTGGAGCTTTCGCCCAAAGAATTTGATCGTGTAAGAAACGAGCGGTACGATCACAAGGCAGAGCATCGTCAGTTTCCACTGCAGGTAGATCATGGAAACGAAAGAACCGATGAAAATCGCGCCTTCCTGCACCAGCTGGATGAAATTATCCACGATGGCTGTCTGCAGCGCCGCGATGTCATTCGTGAGGTTACTCATGATATCCCCGGTGCGGCGGCGGTCATAGTAGGAAATCGATAATTTCTGCAGATGATGATAGAGCGTATTTCGAAGATCCTTGATGACAGCCTGCCCGATATATCCCATGAGGTAGCGGTGCCCAAAGGTGGTGATCGCGCGGATGAGGAAGGTCACAAGGATCGCCACGATGATGAGGTAGAGCATGGCAAGGTCTTTATCATTCAGCACCTTGTCGATGACATCCTTGATGATCCACGGCACGACCAGGTTCGAACCCGATACGAGCAGCATGAAGACAACGGAAACCAGAAGCAGCTTCCAATAAGGTTTTAAATAGGATAACAGTCTCATGTAACTGTTCAGTTTACTTGATTTTGTATTCATTCCATTCTCCAGAATTTTTTTGGGGGAGACTAAAGGTTCAAAGGGTTCAGGTTGATGGGTTCAGGGTTAACTCGTGGGGCGGCTCGTCCACTGATTGTGGATGAAAGCTTTGCTCGCCAGTTAGGAGTGAGGAGTTAGGAGTGCTGGTGCGGCGCATAAAAATATAGAAGCGCCGCGGAGATTTGAAACTAGCGGTTTCTCGCATCGCAAACCTAATCCCTAGCTACCAGTCACTAGCCACTAGCCACCAGCTACTTAGCCCCCGTCTTCACGATGAGCTCGGCCACGCGGCGCACCGCGCCTCCGCCGCCCAGGGCTTTTCTCACCTCTCGGATGCCTTCCACATTCTTTTCCCGCGCGGCCGGCTGAATGAGCCACGGTGTCACGATGCGGGAAATATTCTCCGCTGTCACTGCATCCTGCAAAAGCTCAGGCGTGACTTCACGGTCCAGCAGAAGATTCGGCAGTCCCGCATACTTCACATGGACGAGAAGCTTCGCCAGTATCCATGTCACAGGGGCGAGACGATAAATCAATACGGTCGGCAGCTCCATGAGCGCCGTTTCCAGAGTCGCCGTCCCTGAAGACGCGACGCAGGCATCACAGATCTGCATCAGGTCATACTGCCTGCCCTCGGTGATTTCTACGGAAAGCTCCGAAGCACCGATGAAGGAGGAGAGCATTTCCATCGGAATCGTCGAGGCCCGGGGAATAAAGAACTGGCAGTCTGCTTTCTTGGCGAGCTGGCGCGCCGCCTCCAGCATCACGGGCAAAAGCCCCGCGACTTCATTCTTGCGGCTGCCTGGCATGAGAAGGACACGCTTTTTATTCGGATCGCCATGGAAATAGGCCATCGCCGCTTCCTTCGTCATGGACGGCTTCACCGTATCCGCCAGCGGATGACCGACGAAGGTCACATGCGCGCCCGCCTTCCGATATGCGTCTGCTTCAAAAGGAAATATGGACGCCACCTGCTCGACATCGCGGACGATATTCTTCGCCCGCCCCTTGTTCCACGCCCAGATGGTGGGCGCGATGTAGTAGACGACGGGGATGCCCAGCTCTTTCGCCACATGAGCGAGCTTCATATTGAATCCGGGGTAGTCTACACAGACCAGCACATCCGGCTTTTCCCGCAGCATGGCTTCCTTCAGGAAGCTGCGCAGCTTGAAGAAGAGCGGCAGGTGCTTGATGACTTCCACCAGGCCGATGATGCCCAGATTTTCTATATCATAGATGATGCGGACGCCGCTCTTTCGCATATCCGCACCGCCCATCCCGAAGATGTCTGTCTCGGGGTAGAGCTTTTTGATTTCTGCCGCAACGGCGGCGGCATGCATATCGCCAGAGGCCTCTCCGGCAGACATCATAATTTTCATAAGTTAAGTCCTCGTGAATAAAAGGGTTCAGGGTTCAGGGTTCGGGGTTCAGGGTTAGCCCATGGGGCGGCTCGTCCACTGATTATGAATGAAAGCTTTGCGCGAATGAGGAATTAGGAATGAGGAATTAGGAATGGTGGTGCGGCGCATAAAAATCAGAAGCGCCGCGGAGTATAAATAGTGGCGATGCCCAAAGGTGGTATTTAAGTCACCAGTCACTAGCTACCAGTCACTAGTCCCTAGTCCCTAGCCACCGGTCACTTCTTCCCTTCCACCGCCAGTATCACAATGCCTTTTTTATTGGCTTCCTGCAGCACAGCTTCTTTTTCTGCGAAAAGGGTATGCCATGCTTCGATGGCAAGGACGGCGCAGCCGCTCTCCTCCATGGAGGAAAGTGTCGTAAGACCGACCGCCGGCATGTCGAAGCGGGTATCCTGTCCGGGCTTGGCCGTCTTCACGACGACAGCACCGCCGCGGGCGAGACTGCCGCCGCGCTTGATGCAGGTATCCGTGCCTTCGATGGCTTCGACGGCCATGACCGCCTGATCCTTCACCACGACCGTCTGCCCCAGATCGATCGCGCCGATCGCTTTCGCCGCCTCGAAGCCAAAGGCTACATCCGCCATCTGCGCCTCCGTCGGCTTCTTTTTCGTGAAGACCTGCGGCCCCGGCATGAGAGGCTTCAGATACTTCGTCTGATCCAAGACGGAGATCCCGTCCTTGGCCAGCTCATCCACGATCGCCAGCGTGATCGTATCATCCTTGAAATTCATCTTACGCAGACGATTCAAGAGCCTCACCGCGCGCATATCCGGAAGGGTATGCGACTTGTAGAGCCACTCCTTCGTGACCTTGCCAATCATCGTGACCTCTTTCACATGCTCCTTCACGAGCGTCTTGATGACTTTATCCAGTTTAAAGGCGCTGATATCGTAGTACGCATCCGCGATCTTAGAAAGTCTCGGGTCGACGCCCGGCGTCACCGCGATACAGACCACGCGATACCCCTGGGGCTGCACCGCTTCGATGAATTCCACCGGCAGCGTCCCGATGCCCGCTAATAAACCAATCGTTTCCATAATGACCTCCATAGCGTCATAATCTTTATTATTTTAGCATTTTTTCGCGGGTTACGCATTATAGAAATTTCGATTTGAAGGATGGACAGGGTGGCATAAAAGGTTCAGGGATTGGGAGCCGCGAGTGACGGGGAGACTAAGAAACATCAGACTCCCGCATCGTCATTGAAAGCGTTGCCGAGAAATCTTTGTCATTCGCGACTCAGCGGTCGATGTGTGAAAATCCCGAACGGGAAGCCTGCCATCAAGAGCCCTTCAGGCATCGCCAGTATTTATACTCCGCGGCGCTTTCAATAATTATGCGCCGCACCAGCACTCCTCACTCCTCACTGATGAGAGCAGAGCTTTCATTCACAGTCAAGGGACAGTACGCCCCACGGGCTGACCCTGAGCCAGTTTCTCATTTCCCATAAAAAAGGCGCTGTGAAATAACGATCATCTCATTTTCGCGTTCAATCTGCCGCGGGGGACTTGTAGCTCTCATAGGAGTGACCGGGAAACCTTATCCCAGCTGTCTTTCATGCCATAGTCACCCTATCCGCCCCTGCGGGGCACCTTCCCCTAGAGGGGAAGGCTGCGATACGAGAATGCCATCTTCTAAAAAAGGCGGCGAAGCCGCCACGAGAGCCCTGAACCTTGAACCCTGAACCAAATGAAAGCAAAGTAAAAAGGAGCTGTGAAGAAATGAGAATTCATTTCTTCACAGCTCCTTTTCTTTCATTTAGTTGTCATGCGGAACCATGTCTTCCGCTTTGAGCGTACCCGCCTTGCGGCGTTCTGCATATTCCGCCGTAGCGGTGAAGAGAACATCGGTGGAGCTGTTCAGCGCGGTCTCGCAGGCATCTTCCAGAACGGAGATGATGAAGCCGACACCGACGACCTGCATAGAGATATCATTGCTGATGCCGAAGGAAGCGCAAGCGACCGGGATCAGGAGCAGAGAGCCGCCAGCGACACCGGAAGCACCACATGCGCCGACCGTGGACACGATGCAGAGCAGGAGTGCGGTCGGAAGATCGACATCGATGCCGAGAGTATTCGCCGCAGCCAAAGCCAGAACGGAAATCGTAATGGATGCGCCGGACATATTGATCGTCGCACCGAGAGGAATGGAAATTGTGAAAATATCCGGATTCAGCCCCAGTCTCTTGCAGAGTGCCAGATTCACAGGGATATTGGCTGCCGAGCTTCGGGTGAAGAACGCATACACACCGCTTTCACGGATCGTGGTGAGGATCAGCGGGTATGGATTCATGTGAATGCGGCCAAATACGATGATCGGATTCATCACAAGAGCGACCAGGAAGTACGAACCGATGAGAACCGCCAGGAGCTGCACATAGCCGATGAGCGCTTCCACGCCGGCGGTGCCGACGGAGTCAGCGACAAGGCCCATGATGCCGAGCGGAGCAAAGTGGATGACCCAGGTCACCACTTTGGTGATGGTCTTGGCAACATCATCGAGCCAGCCCTTGGTGGTGCCGGATGCGATATTCTTCATCGCAATACCGATGATGATCGCCCATGCCAGAATGCCGATGTAGTTCGCAGAGAGCAGTGCATTCACCGGATTATCGACGACGCTCAGGATCAGGTTATGAAGCACCTGAATGATGCCGCTTGGCGGAGCGAGCTTCGTGTCAGCCGCCACCTGCAGGTGCAGTGTGGTCGGGAACAGGAAAGACATGCAGACCCCGACGAGCGAGGCGAAGAATGTCGCCATCACATAGAGGCCGATGATCGGCTTCATGCTGCCGTTCCCATTTTCTTTTCTCTGCGCCATGGCGTTCATGACCAGGAAGAAAACCAGAATCGGTGCGACACCCTTCAGGGCTTTGACGAAAAGATCACCGAAAATCTTCACGACCGGAATGGCCGCAGGGAAGCAGACGGCGATCAGGATGCCGATCACCAGGCCGACCGCGATCTGCTTGATCAGTGCCACGCTGGCGAGCGTATGCTGGATCGTTTTAAACACAATAATCCTCCTCCTAACAAATACAGATAAATTATATTACAGTATACGCTTTCCTGAATAATGATGCAAGTTTGAATGCAGAGATCCTGCGTGACTGGGGACTAGTGACTAGTGACTGAGGCCGCCTTCGGGAATCGCCCTATTTATAGTCCGCGGCGCTTCCGATTTTTATCCCCCTTCCAGCACTTCTCACGTCTCGCTAGAGAGCAGAGCTTTCGCACGCGATCAAGGAGCGGCACGCCCCAGGGAGCTAAGTTTGCAGCCCAAGCCTTCATTGACATCCCCCCTTCTCCGTGCTATGATAGGCCTAATTCCACACAGGCGATGAGAAGAAGAGTATGCGTCCAGGACTGGCAAAGAGAGCTGCGTATGGTGAAAGCAGTGCAGAAGCGGGCACAGAAGATGGCCTTCGAGCCTCCGAGCCGAATCATGAAGCTCGCCGGGACTGCCCGTTACAGCAGCAGGGTATTTATGGCTCGTCCAGCGTACCTATCGAGTCCTTATCGGTGACGGTAAGGAGAAGCAGAGTGGTCACACGGTATTACTATCCGTCTCTCAATAGAGAGACGGATTTTTTTATTGACAGGAAAGGGATATGGTCATGCTGCGCGGGGCGATTCTACCGCATGCCGCGCCATACCCCCGACCTATAAAAAGGAGAATCCACGATGGATATAAAAACGATCTGCATTCATGGCAGCGACTGGAAAGATCCGACCGGCTGCATTTCTGTTCCTGTATTTCAGTCCGCGACCTTCGGGCATCCGGAGCTCGGACAGTCCACGGGCTACGACTATTCCCGCGTGCAGAACCCGACACGGGAATGCACGGAGAAGGTAGTCGCACGGCTCGAGCACGGCTGTGACTGTACCAGCTACTCTTCCGGCATGGCTGCGATCTCTATGGTCATGGAGCTTTTCAAGCCGGGAGATACGATCCTTTCCACCGATGACCTTTACGGCGGCTCCATCCGACTCTTCCGCTTCATCAATGAGAAGAACGGCCTTCATTTCCGCTTCGTCGACACATCGGATATTTCCAAAGCAGAGGCCGCACTGGACGACACCGTCAAAGCCATCTACATCGAGACGCCGACGAATCCGATGATGCAGGTGACGGACATCGCTGCGATGGCAGACCTCGCGCACTCGCACGGCGCGCTCCTCATCGCGGACAATACCTTCATGAGCCCGTACTTCTGCAATCCGATCGACTTCGGCGCCGACATCGTCCTCCACAGCGGCACCAAGTACCTCGCCGGACACAATGACACCCTCGCGGGCTTTGTCGTCTGCAAGGACAAAGAGATCGCGGAAAAGATCCGCTTCCTTTACAAGACCGTCGGCGGCTGCCTCGCGCCATGGGACAGCTGGCTCGTCACCCGCGGCATCAAGACACTGGCACTTCGCATGGAAGCCGCGCAGAGAAATGCCGGGGCCCTCGCTGAGTGGCTTGCCGGTCATCCGAAGATCACGCAGGTGCTCTATCCGGGTCTCTCCGGCTTCAAAAACAAAGAAATCCACGACCGGCAGTCCCGCGGCAGCGGCGCTATGCTTTCCTTCTATACCGACAGCCATGAGACAGCGCTCCGCGTGCTGAAATCCGTCCGCCTCATCCGCTTCGCAGAAAGTCTTGGCGGCGTAGAAAGTCTCATCACCTACCCTGCCACCCAGACGCACGCTGACCTCACAGAAGAGGAGCGTGAGTCCCGCGGCATCACCGCCTGTCTCCTCCGCCTCTCCGTCGGCATCGAAGATGTGAATGACCTCATCGCCGACCTCTCTGAGGCGCTGGGAGAATGAGCGGTGTGAAACCGGCGGCGGATGACTGAAACGCCGCCTCATTTGCCGCAAGCCTTCATTCGGATTCAGCGGGTGAGCCCTGCCCGCGAAAGGAGAACCTTCCTATGCATACACTTGACCTTGATACCATCATTGACCGGAGAGGCACCGGCTGCCTCAAGTACGATTTCGCCGTGCAGCGCGGCAAACCGGCTGATGTCCTTCCCTTCTGGGTCGCAGACATGGATTTCCGCGTGGCCGAGCCCATCATCCGTGCGCTTCATGCCCGCGTGGACCATGGCATCTTCGGCTACTCGGAAGCAGGCAGCTCCTACTTCGAAGCACTCGCAGACTGGCAAAAGACCTATTTCCACTGGACCATCCAGCCGGAATGGCTCATCAAGACACCGGGCGTCGTGCCGGCCATCAATATCGCCGTCAAAGCACTGACGAAGCCGGGAGACGGCGTCCTGCTTCATCAGCCTGTCTACTATCCCTTCCTCTCCGCCATCGAGAAGAATGGCCGCCGCCTCGTGAACAGCGGCCTCGTCCTGAAAGAAGGCCACTATGAGATCGATTTCGATGACATGGAAAAGAAAATCGAAGAAGGCGGCGTGAAGCTCGCGCTCCTCTGCACACCGCACAATCCCGCCGGACGCGTCTGGACGAAGGAAGAGCTTACGCGATATGCAGAGATCTGCCTCCGCCACGGCGTGAAGATCGTCGCGGATGAAATCCATGAAGACTTCACCTACCCCGGCCATCCCCACACGACCTTCGCCACCGTCAGCCGCGAGGCAGCGGACAATGCCATCATCTGTACCGCGCCTTCGAAGACATTCAACATCGCCGGTCTGCAGAATTCGAACATCTTCATCCCGAATCCTAACATCCGCAGAGCCTTTCAGGAAGAGCTCGATGCCTTCGGCTACGACCAGCTGAATGTCATGGGGCTCGTTGCCAGTGAAACCGCATACAGGGAGGGCCGCCCCTGGCTCGAAGCCGTCAAGTCCTATCTCAAAGGAAATCTGGACTTTGCGAGAGGCTTCTTCCAGAAAGAACTGCCGAAGATGAAGCTCATCGAACCGGAGGGAACCTACCTCATCTGGGTCGATGCCTCTGCTTACGGCCTCTCCAACGAAGAGCTGGAGCACAAGATCCTCTATGACTGCCGCCTCTGGCTGGATATGGGATACATCTTCGGCAAGGAAGGGGAAGGCTTCCTCCGCTTCAACCTCGCCTGCCCGAGAGCGACACTCGAAAAGGGACTCCGCCAGCTGAAAGAAGGATTTGAGAAATAGGGACTGGTGGCTAGGGACTAGGGACTAGGGACTGGTGACTAGGGACTGGTGACTGGTGATTGAATGCCTAAAAAAACGCCCCATGGGCTAACCGCGACAAGCCAAAAGCCGCTTCACGAAATCTTGCGTGAAGCGGCTTTTGTTTTGCCATGAGCTTGAAGAATTCTTTCAGAAATGCGGTTTCACCGCCCCATCATCCGGATCACGAGCAGACTGATCTCAAAGAGGACGATAGAGGGGACGGCGAGAAGGCTCTGTGTCATGATATCCGGCGTCGGCGTGAGGATGGCCGCAAGGACGAAGGAGAGGAAGATCACATACTTTCTCCCTTTCGTGAGCGCTGCCGAGGTGACGAGGCCGGCCTTGGCCATGGCGATGAGGATGAGCGGCAAGTTACACACAAAGCCAAAGGGGAAAATCATGAAGAGGACGAATTCCAGATAGTTCTCCATCGAAAGGAGCGGCTTGAAATCGTCCCCGCCAAATCCCATGAGGAAGTGAAGGCTCTCCGGCATGACGAAGAAATAAGAAAAGGAGAGTCCAAAGAGAAAGAGGATCACGGAAAGCGGCACGAAGACGCAGCACCAGGATTTCTCCTGATCCGTCAGTGCGGGGAGCAGGAAACGCCAAAATTCGAAGAAGACCACAGGCGAGGCGAGGACGAAGCCTGCCACGACCGCAGTCTTGATGTAAATCATGAGGACTTCTGTGGGCCGCGCAAAGTACAGCTGCCCCGCCGGAGCGGTCAGGAAGGCCATGAGCTCACGGATAAAGAAAAAGCTCACCGCCGTCCCGACAGCGATCGCCAGGAACGAGTAGATGAGCCTCTTGCGAAGTTCCGTGAGATGCCCGGAAAGAGGCATGTCCGCGGCTTCTGTCATCATTTCTTCGCCTCGACAGCCGCCTTGGCCGCTGCGACCTCAGTCTCTTTCACAATGACCGTCTTTGTCGAGTCCGTATTCACTGCGTCTTTGAATTCATGCATGCTCTTGCCAAGTGCCTTGCCGATCTCCGGCAGCTTGCCAGGGCCAAAGACAATGAGACCGATCACAAGGATCAGGAGAAGTTCCGGGATACCGATACCAAACATAAGTGTATACCTCCTTAAGTAAATTCAGAGTTAGCCCGTGGGGCAGGTCGCCCCTTGATTATGTATGAAAGCTCTGCTCGAATTAGGAATGAGGAATGAGGAATTAGGAATGGTGGTACGGCGCATCAAATAAGGAAGCGCCGTGGAGTATAAATAGGGCGATGCCCGAAAGCGGTATTCAAGTCACTAGTCACCAGTCACTAGTCACTCCTCATTCCTAATTGACGTTTTTATCCTACCTTCTCCCCATTCTTTTTTCATCAATACTTTGTACATCTTTTGTCAAAGCTGCCAAATATTTGTCAATTGACAAAGGTATGACGAAATTTAGCGGAAGTTTTTCAAAACAGGAATCCATTCTTTGCGTTTCCTCACTAGACTGATAAAAGCGGCTCCGAAGAGCCTGCTCAAATTCCGTACAAAAAGAGATGGAGGAACCATTCATGAACAATGCAATCACGCACGATCCGATTTCCAGACGCACCTTTCTGAAGCTCGCAGCCGGCACCGCGGCAGGCGCTATGCTTTTCAAATTCCCATTCACCGCCAGTGCCAAAGAAGCAGCTGCTGCGATGGAAATCCGCCCAATCGCTCTCGCTGATCTGCCAAAGACCGGAGAAGCTGCCGCTAAAGCCGCTCCGCTCATCAAAAGCTCCTATGCAGACATTTTGAAGATCGTAGACACCATCAAAGACAGCTCTCTCAAATCCGCAGTCCTTTCCATGATCAAGAATCCATTCCCGACCTTCATGGAAAACTACACCAGTCCTTCTTCCATCCAGCGCCTGTACAACCAGCTCCTCGATCAGAAGCTCGTCGATCCATCCAAAATTTCCGCAGAAATGCTCCTCCCGCCGGTACCAACGAAGCTGCAGCCCTTCATGACGGCACCGGGCAGCGGCTACATGAGCCACCACTCCTACCCGGGCGGCCTCTCCACCCATGTCGACAGCAATCTGCACATCACCGTCGGTATCTGTGAGACCTACAAAGACGTCTTCCACTATGATGTCGACTACGACACCGCCGTCGCAGCACAGGCGCTGCACGACATCGAGAAGCCTTTCGTCTTCCAGTGGCAGGAAGACGGCTCCTCCAGAAAAGAATACACCATCGCTGGTCAGGGGGCGCACCATGTCTTAAGTATCGCGGAATCCATCTACCGCGGCATGCCGGCAGAAGAAATCGTAGCCCAGGCCTGCGCCCATGCCGCTCCGACCGGCAAGAAGGATGAAGCCGATGTCGTCAGCTGGATCCGCGCAGCTTCCATCATCACCGGCAAAGACCCCGTCCGCCTCGGACTTCTCACCTCTGATGGCGAAGGCCTCCCAGCCCCGCACAAACAGGAAGGCTATATCGTCCACTTAGGCGACCATGACTGGGTCCTCTCTGTACCGGCTGCCAAAAAATCCATCGCTATCCTGAAGTCCATCTGCCAGAAAGACTATGGCTTCACCGAAAAAGAAGCGAATGGCGCTCGCTTTAATGCATTCAGAAACTACATCGGCGCACAGGTATCCTTCCTCTACGTCAATCACCTTTCCTCCCTCCCAGATGCAGAAAGCCAGCTGAGAAACCTCTGCCATCAGATCATCGTGAAATAGGGACTGGTGACTAGGGACTGGGGACTGGGGACTAGTGTCTAGGGACTGGCAATTGGGGACTGGCGACTAGTAACTAGTCACTGGCCAGAGAATCATCCTCCCAATTTCGTGATGCCGAATCACAAACATCATCACAAAACGCCGCCTCGCGCAAGCGAAGCGGCGTTTTTGTTGTATGAATGAGAAATTTGAAAGCAGGGATGAGGGATTAGGGATTAGGAGTGACTAGTGACTTGTGACTTGTGACTGGTGACTGGTGACTGAAATACCATCTTCGGGCATCGCCCTATTTGTACTCCGCGGCGCTTCCATATTTTTATGCGCCGCACCAGCACTCCTAACTCCTCACTAGAGAGTGAGGAGTTCAACCGTAATCAAGGGGCGGCACACCCCAGAGGCTACGTTCGAAAGCAGGGATTAGGGATTCGGAGTGACTGGTAACTTGAATACGACTTTCGAGCATCGCCCCATATGTACTCGCGGCGAAGCCGCCACCTTCATTCCTAATTCCTCATTCCTAATTCCTCATTTGTTTCCCCTTCGCCACATGAAGTAATACGCCAGCCCGGCCAGCGAAGAGGCGAGGCAGATGCCGCCATACATGAAAGAATAGCTGAAAGCCTCTGCAAAAAGCCCGAGGAATGCGGCGGCAAGTCCGACACTGATATCCAGCGACCAGAAATAAGTCGACGTCGCGACGCCCGCGCGGGAAGAAGGAGCACTGCTGACCGCGATGGTCTGGAAGGCAGGTGCCAGCGCACCGAAGCCGATCCCCAGGACCGCCGCGGAAAGGAGCAGGAGGAAGGGGCCTTTCACCTGTGAGAAAAGGAGAAAACCCGCCGAGAAGAAGAGGAATCCCGGATACACCGTATAGTCCGAGCCATGGTGATCGAAGAGGTAGCCGATGAACGGACGGGATACGACGATGACAAGTGCAAAGACCAAGAAGAAAAGACTCGTGTAAGAGCCGATGCCAAGGCTTCTCGTATACATCGGGATGAATGTCAGGACACCGCCGTAGGCAAAGAAGACAAGCCCGCCCAGGATGACCGCCGGAAGCGCCTTCTTTTCAAAGAAATCAGAAACATGAAATCCATGGTGCTTCTCTCCCGAAGGCAGCACCACCTGCGCGGGCAGACGTTTCCCATTTCCGGAAAGGATCGCGCATGCGGCCATTACAGAGAGAAAAAGAAACAGCACCGATGCGCCGAAGTGTTCAATGATGACGAGCCCCACCAAGGGTCCCACGACCATTGCCATATTTCCGCAGACCGCAAAGTAGCCGATGCCTTCTCCCTTCCGCCGGGCAGGAAGCACGAGCGCCGCCATCGCCGCCGAGGCTGTCGTCCCCAGCGCGAAGACGATCCCGTGAATGAGGCGCAGCGAAAGCGCGATCTCCAAACGATATGCCAGAAGAAAACCCGCCATCAGGAAAAAGAGCAGCACCGAGACAATGAGGAGCAGGCGCTGCTTATTCACCGCATCGATCACGCGGCCTGCAAGCGGACGCGATACCACCGTGCCGATCTGAAAGCAGGTCATCGCCATCCCCGCCTCCCACTCGCCGAGCCCCAGATCATCCATGATGTAGACCGGCAGCGCCGCGATCATGATGTACTGCGACATGAAGTAAAAGAAATTCGTCAGACCCATGCCAATGAATTCACGGGTCCATAGCTTTTCACCCATCCGTTTGTTCTCCTTGTTTTTCTTATGAAATAACCTTAGTATTATAACATATGAAAGGGGATTGTGTTTAAGGGTTCAGGGTTCAAGGTTCAAGGTTGAGGAAGCGGCTTCGCCGCGAGTATATATGGGCGATGCCCGAAAACGGTATTCAAGTCACCAGTCACTCAAGCTTCCTAATCCCTGTCCGCTCATCTTGCGCTTTCCTCTCATTCGCGCGAGGCAATCCCGCCTCGCTCCGCTCGTCTGCCCCTTCCGGAGGAAGGGGCGAGAAGTAGTTCAACTGGCAGAAATGGCGGGCATCGCCCCTCTTTATAATGCGGCGAAGCCGCCACCTTCATTCCTAATTCCTCATTCCTAATTCCTCATTTCTCCCCTCCCCCCCTCGCCAACTATTTTCTAAGGAGTCTCCTATGAGCCTGCACTTTATTTTCGGCCGCGCCGGCACGGGAAAGACCACCCGCTGCTGCCGCGAAATCCAAGACTATCTGAAAAAGACCCCGGGCGGCCGCGCCTACCTTCTTGTCCCCGATCAGGGCACATACACGGCGGAGTACCTGCTCGCGAAATCCTTCCCCGGCGGCGGCTTCATCGATGTGACGGTGTGCGGTTTCTCACGCCTCGCCTACCGCGTTTTTCAAGAGCTGCACTCGCCGGTCGCCGATGCTCTCTCACCGCTGGGTCAGCAGATCATCCTGCGCCGACTGCTGGACGCGCACAAAGATAAGCTGCAAGTGATCCTCCGCGCTGCATCGCAGCCGCATTTCTCGGAGAATCTGACCGCCTTCTTCCATCAGCTCGACATGTTTCTCGTCACAGAAGATGACCTCTTTGCCGCCTCGCAGCGGGAAAGAGAGACGCCGCTGGGGAAAAAGCTCGCTGATCTCTCCCTCTTATATAAAGCGTACCACGACTATCTGCGTATGCATTTCGCTTATGAAGGAAGCCTCTTCGACCTTCTCGCACGGGAGATCCCCAAGTCAGAGAAGCTCCGTGGCTCGCGCATCTGGATCGATGGCTTCAACGGCATGGCGCCGCAGAAAATCCGCATCGTATCCGCGCTCGTTCATACAGCCGCGGAAGTCACCATGACGCTGCAGATGGACAGTCCGGAAGAGGCAGCGGAAAATCCAAACTTTGCCCGGCCGTATCAGCTCTACAGCCAGATGCAGGGCGCGATCCGCCGCTCCTCCTCCGTCGTGCTCACGGAAGGGAAACGCTTCCGCGCCAGCGACCTTGCACTCATGGCGCGCCATTTCTTCGAACGCCACGCACGCCCCCGTCCTGAGGACGGCCGCGCGAAAGACGGCCTCCACCTCATCACCGCAGCCAGCCCGAAGGAAGAAGTGGATTTCATTTCACGCACCATCACATCGCTCGTCCGTGACAAAGGTCTTCGCTACCGTGACATCCTCGTCCTCTCACGCACGCCGGAAAACTACAGCGACCTCTTTACCCGCGCCTTTGCGGCCTACGGCATCCCCGGCTTCATCGATGAGAAGCATCCCATGAATAACCACCCGCTCGTGATGCTCACCTCCTTCCTGCTGCAGTTTCTCGCGAAGGAAACGAGCCGAAAGAACGCAGGCTGGCAGCGTCTCACCCTCTTTCGCCTCCTGAAGACCTCGCTCCTTCCTGAATTTTCTCAGGAAGAGATCGACCGTCTCGAGAACTACGTCCTTTCCCGCCGCATCCGTCCCTGGCAGTGGCATGACAGCTGGGAGCAGCGCAGCTACCGCCATCTCGATGAGACGCCCCCGCCGCTGTCTGAAGCCGAGCTCACCGAGCGCCGCCGCGTGAATGAATGGCGCACGCGCCTCACCTCTCTTCTCGATCCGCTCTCTGCCGCGTGGAAATCCGCCGTTTCCGCCAAAGACCGCGCAGCGCTCCTCTACCGGTTCCTCCTCAGCGAAAAGGTGCCTCACTCCTTGGCGGCATGGGATGCAGCCTCTTTCGAAAAGACAGGCCTTCGCCCCCACCTTCAGGTCTGGAAGAAGGTGCTGGGCCTCCTGGATGAGATCGTCCATGTCGCAGGGGATGACCCGATGACCGCCGAAGATTTCCGCGTCCTCTTCGAAGACGGCCTCTCTGCCCTCACCTACTCCACCATCCCGCCGACCCTCGACCATGTGACCGTGACAGGCATGGACCGCGGCTATGCGATGGAAGCGAAAGTCGTCTTCATCCCCGGCGTGATCGAAGGCGAATTTCCCAAGCGCGTCGAAGAGAGCGGCTTCTTCTCCGAATGGGAAAAGCAGGCTCTCTATGAAAACAGCCAGCTCACCTTCGGGAATGATCTCATGCAGATGATCCATCAGGAGCAGTTCTTCGTCTACCTCGCCCTCACCCGCGCCTCCGATGCCCTCTACCTCATCTCCCCATCGCTCGGAAGCGATGGGAAAGAACGCGAGCCCTCCTTCCTATCCCTCCAGCTCGCCAAGCTCGGCTACAGCACAGAATGCGCCGCCGCTTGCGCGCCCACGCTGGAGGATCCCGACCCCAGTTTCTTTGCCAACCCCGAAGAAGCCCTCTCGCTCCTTCCCCGCCTTCTGCAGGAAGGCCTGCCGGCAAGCACCTCCCCCTGGCGCGCACTCGCCCGCTGGGCGATGGCAAGTCCCCACTGGCAGCGCATCCTTTCTGAAAAGCTGCGCTCTCTCTCCTACAGCAATACCCCCGACACCCTGCCGCAAGAGCTCGCCCGCGCCCTTTTCCAGCCAGGCGGCCGCTTCGTAAGCTCCATGACGCGTCTGGAAACCTATCGCAGCTGTCCCTATAAGTATTTTCTCCAGTACGGTCTATCGCTCGCCGAACGTGATGAGGGAGAAATCCAAAGTTTTGACCTTGGCAACTACCTTCACGCAGGCCTTCACCAGTTCGGCAGCACACTCACCCGGCAGCAAAGGCAGTGGCGCGACGCCAGCGATGACGACATCCGAGAGATTTCTTCCACCATCGCAGGCGCCCTCTCCGAAAAGATGAAATACGGCATCCTCTCCTCCGATGCCACCTCCCGCTACACGAAAAGAAGCCTTGACCGCACCTTCCGGGAAACGCTCACCTTCCTTCGCTCCTGGAGCCGGCGAAGCGAATTCGATACCAAAGCCCTCGAGAAAGCCTTCTACCTCCATCTTGCCAAAGAAGACGGCGAGACACTCACCATATCCGGAAAGATCGATCGCTTCGATATGAAGGACAATGCCGTCGCCATCTTTGACTACAAGACCGGCCATACCGACGCCGCGCTCGCGGAAATCGTCGCCGGACTGAAGCTCCAGCTCCTCACCTACCTTCTCGCCGTCGAGCAGGAACACCCCGAAGAGCCGCTACTCCCCGCTGCGCTCATGTATATCTACCTGTCGGGCAATGTCACCAAGGTCGAGCAGGTCCCGCCGAATGGAAACGTCAACCTTTCTGAAAAGGATCATGCCTCCGGCTACGTCCTCGCAGATCCGGATCTTCTCCGCGCCCTCGACAAGGACGCCGGCGAAAACGACTCCTGCCTGCCTGTGAAATTTAATAATGACGGCAGCCTCCGCAAGGGATCTGCTTCTGCCCTGACGAAAGAACAATTCTCCGCTCTCCTTGCCATCGTCAGGAAAAACATTCTCTCTCTCCACAGCCGCATGATCGCAGGCGACATCTCCATCTGCCCTGCCAGCTACAAAGGCACTGCCCCCTGCCGCTACTGCCCCTACCACACCATCTGCCGCTTCGACCCCGGTCGGGAAGAAGAGAATTACGACTACGTGCGCCTCCCCAGCGACAGCACGCTGAAAAAAGAACTGGAAGAACGCGTGAAAGAGTGACTGGTGACTGGTGACTGGTGACTAGGAGACTGGTAGCTAGGGATTAGTAGCTAGGGATTAGGTTTGCGATACGAGAAAACCGCTAGCGCGGCGCTTCCATCATTTTGTGTGCCGTACCCCTGGTGACTAGGGACTGGTGACTGGTCACTCGTAACGGGGAGACTAAGAGACATCAGCCATCTGACGTCTGACATCTAATGTCTCACGTCTCAAGCGGGCATCGCCACCATTTATACTCCGCGGCGCTTCTATTTTATGATGCGCCGCTCCACCAACCTGAACCCTGAACCCGTCAACCTTTCACACCCATTTCTCATTTCTAATTTCTCATTGTTCTAAAGGAGTCATCATGAGTTGGACACCCCAGCAGGAAGAGGCCCTGCGCATCCGAAATAAAAACCTCCTCTTATCCGCCGCTGCAGGCAGCGGGAAGACCGCCGTCCTGACGGAACGCATCACCCGCCTCGCTGCGGATCCGGACAGTCACATCGACATCCACGAACTCCTGGTGCTGACCTTCACAAAAGCCGCGGCCAGCGAGATGAAGTCCCGCATTTCCGCCTCTCTCACCCGTGAGCTCGAGGCCGCGGATGCCGCGCAGGATCTCCCGCTCGTCCACCACTTAGAGCGACAGATCTCGCTCCTTTCGAGCGCGCAGATTTCCACCCTGGATGCCTTCTTCCAGTCCCTCGTGCGTCAATATTTCTACCTGCTCGATCTTGACCCGAAGACACGCATCATGGCCGATGAAAATGACGCGCGCCTTCTCGCCGATGATGTACTGACAGAAGTCCTCGAGCGCTGGTATGAGGAAGGAAATCCTGATTTCCTCACCACCTGCGACCTCTTTGCGAGCGGTCATCAGGATCAAGCCCTGCGCCAGATGATCCTGCGCATGCACAGCTACGCCTCCTCCATGCCCTTCCCGGACGTCTGGCTCGCGCGCCTCCCCGATGCCTATGAGATCCCTGAAGATGCCACGCTCGATACCCTCCCATGGACGCAGCCCATCCTATCCGAGCTCATCGACACCGCCGGAAAAATCTGCGACCTCTACCGGCAGGCCTTCTCCCTTCTGGATACGAATCCCATCGCACGCGATGTCTATGGCGAGACGCTCAGCCAAGAGTACGCCTTCTTTTCCTCCCTCGCCCAAGTCACCACATGGCAGGCACTCTATGCCATGCCCTCCTTTATCCCGCAAAAGATGCCGAGCCTCTCCGCCGCCAAAGCCAAAGCCTACGGCATCAAGTCTACGGATTTTAACAAATCCCCTGACGCGGAATCGATCAAAGCTCTTCGTGACATGGCCAAAGACACCTATAAGAAAAAGCTCATCCCCTTTCTCTCCATTACGCCCGCGCAATGGAGAGAAGAGACGCGCGCCATGGCCCCGGAAGTCAAAGTCCTCTCCGCGCTCGCGCTCGACTTCGGACGCAGCTACCTGGCAAGGAAAAAGCAGGAAGGCGTGATGGAATTCAATGACCTCGAGCATTATACGCTCTCCCTTCTGCTCGATACGGAAAATCCGGCCTTCACCCCCGAGCACGCCGAAGACTTCCCCTCCGAAGCCGCCCTCTCCATCCGAAGAAACTACAAAGAAGTCATGATCGACGAGTATCAGGATACGAATGGCATTCAGGAGCTCATCACCACCCTCCTCTCGAACGGGCATAACCGCTTCCTTGTCGGCGACATCAAGCAGAGCATCTACCGCTTCCGCCAGGCAGACCCCACGATTTTCCTCTCCAAGTACCACCGCTTCCATCAAGAAGGCGAGATCGGCC
Source organism: uncultured Dialister sp. (assembly GCA_934178345.1). Lineage (GTDB taxonomy): Bacteria > Bacillota > Negativicutes > Veillonellales > Dialisteraceae > Dialister. The sequence continues at coordinate 39,236 of CAKPQG010000019.1, forward strand.
AGCGCATCGACCTGAACCGCAACTTCCGAAGCGATGCCACCATCCTTTCCTCCATCAACTACCTTTTCAGGCAGCTCATGACAGAGAAAAATCTGGAGCTCACCTACGGCGATGCCGAAGCCCTCTATCCGGGACGCCACGAAGAAGCGCGCCCGGAAAACTACGTCGGCGGCCGCGTCACGATCGAACTCGTCGATGGCAGCGAACTGGCCGAGACGGACCAGCCCGAGCTCAAGGAAATCTCCAAAATCGACACCGAAGGCCGTCTCATCGCCCGCCATATCGAAAGCCTCATTCAAGAGGGCAGACAGGTGATGAATAAAGACGGCACCTTCCGTCCCATCCAGTATGGAGACATCGTGATCCTTCTCCGCTCCATCGCTGCAAAAGGCCCCGCCCTGCTCAAGATCCTGAAAGGCCATCACATCCCCGCCATCTCCTCCCGAGACGATGACTATGTGCAGAACCTGGAAGTCAAGACACTCATCGCCCTCCTCCAGATCCTGGACAACCCGCTGCAGGACCTGCCGCTCACCGCCGTGCTCCGCTCCTTCTTCGTAGGGCTCACCGAGACAGACCTCGCCCGTCTCCGCCTCCTGATGAAAGAAAACCATGCGGACCACCTCTTCCCGCTCCTAGGGAAAGCTGCGCCCCTTCTATCCCCGGAAAAGGCTGATGCCCTGTCCGCCTTTCTCACCCACTTTAGCGCATGGCGCGAGCATGCCGTGCGAGGCGGCATCGCACCACTTCTTCAGGAAATCTGGGAGGATACCGACTACCTCACCTACGTCTCCGGTCTTCCCGGCGGCCATGTCCGCCGCGCCCACCTGCTCGCCTTCTATGAGCTCGCCCGCACACGCGACGCAGGCACGCACAACGGCCTCTACCCCTTCCTTACTGAATTATCGAGCCTTCTCAAAGGCGATGGCCGTTTTCAGGCAAAGACCGATGCCGCCCCCGCCAATGCCGTCCGCATCATGACCATCCACAGCAGCAAAGGACTGGAATTCCCCGTCGTCTTTCTCGCCGACCTTGCGAAAAACTTCAATGCTTCGGATATGACCGGCATCGCCCTCTGCCACAAAGGACTCGGCCTCGGTATCCAATACTTTGACCGCGAACGACGCCTGCGCTGGCCCTCCCTCTACTGGTACGCCGTCCGCGCCGCCTCCGAGCGTGAAAACCGCGCCGAAGAAGCACGCCTCCTCTACGTCGCCATGACCCGCGCCCGCGATGCCCTCTACCTCACCGCCTCCGTCACGGACGCAGGGAAAGTCCTCGCTGCCTGCATGGCCCCGCTCGCCGGCAGCGGAAGTGACACGCCGCGCCCGCTTCCCTCGCACCTCGTTTCCCATGCCCGCTCCTATCTGGACTGGATTCTCCCCGCCGCGCTCCACCACAGAGACCTCTCCCCAGTCTGGAACCGCCTCGAGAAGATCCCCGCCTTCCAAAGTGATGCTGCGGGCGACCACTCCCACTTTGATTTCCGCATCATCTCCCAGAAAGACCTGCTCACAGAAAGCGAGCGAGCCCTCCTCGAAGAAAGTGAGAAACCGGAAACAGCGAAAGAAGAAAAGGACGAAGCGCCCGCCTTCGATAAAGACGCCTTCCTCGCCCATCTCCCAGAAACCGTCCCTGACTGGCTTTCCCGACAGCTCACATGGCGCTACGCCTTCCCCGGTGCGACAGCGACCCCAGCCAAACTCACCGCCACCGCCGCCGTCAAGCTCCGCGAAGAAGCAGAATACGCTGAGGGTGAACCGCCCTACGCTTCCTCCATCCTCGCAGAAGGCCTTGATGACGCAGCAGAGACAGAGGGCCTTCCCGCCGACTACAGCGAGCCCCCCGCCTTCCTGAACGAGGACGCTCCCCTGTACAGCGGCACCTCCTTCGGCACCCTCATGCACAAGGCGATGGAAATGATCGACTTTACCGCCCTTCCTCCCACCGAAGACGCCCTCAGAAAACACATCCGCGCCCTTTCTGACAAGCACGTCTTCACTGAAGAAGAAACGAAAGTCCTCCTCTCCCCTCGGAAAAATCGCAATCCCATAGAAGCCCTCCTCGCCTTCGCCAACGGCCCCCTCGCCGCTTTGATGCGAAGAGCCACCACTCTGAGGAAGGAAATGCCATTCTCCATCCTCCTTCCCGCCCATTCCTTCTACCCGCAGTGCGAAGAGGGCGAGACTCTCTTCCTGCAAGGCGTCATGGATTGCCTCGTAGAAGAAATGGACGGCCTCACCATCATCGACTACAAGACCGACCGCACCATGACCGAAGAAGAACTGAAAGCCCATTACAAGATCCAGCTCCAAGTCTACGGCGAATCCGCTGAGAAATTGCTGGGAAAGCCCGTCAAGCACCTCTACCTCTGGTCCTTCACCTTCGGGAAAGAGATAGAAGTGGAACGATGGGAGACTGGGGACGAGTGACTAGGGACTAGTGACTAGTGACTAGGGATTAGGGATTAGGGATTAGGGATTAGAAGCCTCAAGTGACTAGTGACTGAAGGCTGGTCACTTGAGACTAAGAGACTGCCGCTCCTCCCGTATCGTCATTTCGAGCGAAGTCGAGAAATCTTTTCCGTTTGCGGTGAAACAGGATGGTGACAGAAACTCCAAATGGGAAACCCGCCACCCTGGAGACCTTCGGGCATTCCTTCCTTTCGTCATCCTGCATAAAACCAAATGTCGTGTGTTACACAAGACTTGAACGGAAGCATGAGGCGTGCGCCGAAGGATCTGGCGCTTCTCCTGCACCCCCCTGTGATTTCTCATGGACAAATCGCATACCGCTTTATATAATATGTACATCATTTTATGATTATGCATTTTAGAAGAGGCGAGAAGAATGAAAACTTGGAAAAAGGGATTGGCACTGGCCGCAGCGGCCGTGCTCGCACTGGGACTTGCATCCGGCTGCGGCAGCGAGAAGAAGGCAGACACGGCATCGGGCAAAGCCCCGCTGAAAGTTGCTACAAATGCAACGTATGTGCCTTTTGAATTTAAATCCAAAGATGGAAAAGACTACACCGGCTATGAAATCGACGTGGTACGCGCGGTAGCGAAAGAACTGGGCCGCGATGTGGAATTCAAGAACATTGCGTTTGACGGACTCATCCCGTCTCTGCAATCGCATGAAGTCGACATGACGGCTTCCGGCATGACAGCCACGAAAGAAAGAGCCGGCAAGATCCTTTTCGCCGCCCCCTTCTATGCGACGAAGCTTGCGGTCGTGACCCCGAAAGACAGTCCGATCCACTCTGTCGAAGACATGCAGGACGGCAAGGAAGTCGCTGTGCAGATGGGTACGACAGCAGCGTACTATGCCCAGGATAAGGGTATGAAGATCCGCGGCTTCGACCATGCATCGGATATCGTGATGGAGCTCAAAGCAGGCGGTGCGAAGTCGGGCATCCTCGACAAACCGGCGGCAGACTACTTCGTCGCGACAGACGGCAAGGACAATTTCCGCGTCGTCGATGTGCCGGACTCGAAAGTCCAGTACTTCGCTTTTGGTTTCAATAAAGACAACAAAGAACTGCAGCAGCAGGTCAATAAAGCCATCGCCGACCTGAAGCAGAAGGGTACGCTGAATGAGCTCCACGAAAAATGGTTCAAGACGCCCGTACCGGAAATGCCAGCCACCTGCGAAGAAGCACTGGGATTATAAAGCCAATAAAAAAAGACCCGTGAGATTGATATGATCTCACGAGTCTTTTTTATTGCCGAGCCCCCAACGGCTATTTAATCGTCACACCCTTGGTATCCTTGATGAAGAAAAGGACATTGAGCGCTGCCGCGAGGTACACGCAGGACAGCAGAGCGAAAGCCGCCGAGAAACCATTCGCCTGTGCCAGCGCACCGATGATCGCCGGGGCAAAACCGCCGACCGCACGGCCTGTATTGAAAATGAAATTCTGCGCCGTCGAGCGCGCATCCGTCGTATAGTTTTCAGAGAGCAGCGTACCATAGCCGGCCATCATGCCGTTGCAGAAGAAGCCGAGCATCGCACCGCCGAAGAGCAGCAGGAGCGGCGTGCCCAGATTCACATACACATACACCATCGCTGCCGCGCACACGTAGAAGAGCAGGTACGGTTTCTTACGGCCGAAACGGTCCGAGAGATAACCAAAGACATAAATGCCTGCGATCATACCGATAACCGTGACAACCATCCAGCCAGACATCGACTTTGTGGAAAGGCCGTGCTCCTTCAGAAGGATCATCGGCAGCCACACCATGATGCCGTAATAGCCGAAATTCTGCACACTCGTCATGATAGTGAGAGAAATCGTGGTCACCGTCTTCGACGGGCTGGAGAACAGATGCGCCAGCGGGAACTTGCTTGCTTCCGCGAGCTCCTCCTCTTCTTCCGCTGTCAGCGTCTCGCCCGCTTCTTTTCTTGCCTTCAGCTGCTTCTTCAGCTCCTTGCGCTTCAGCCACATCGGCGGTTCCTTCAAGCCATGACGCGCCCATGCCGCCAGCAGCGCCGGAACGACGCCCACGAGGAAGAGTCCTCTCCAGCCATAATCAGGAAGAACGACAGCCGCCAGGATCGCAGCGAGCACAGCGCCCGCCTGCCAGCCCATCGCCACGCCCGCCGTAGCACGCGCACGCTTCGCTGCCGGCCAGGTCTCCGTGACGAGCGTCATACCGATCCCGTATTCCCCGCCAAGGCCGAGCCCTGCCAGGAAACGAAGGATATTGAGATGCATGACATTGTCCGCAAAAGCGCAGGCACCGGTGAAAATCGAGAAAATGATGATGGTCAGTGAAAAGGTATGCACACGTCCGAAGTAATCCGCAAAGACGCCAAAGAGATACCCGCCAAGGACCGTACCAATCAGCGTGTACGTCGCGATGAGGCCGCCTTCTCCGAGCGTCAGGCCAAACTCCGCAACGATCGCTGCCATGGCAAAGGACAGGATCAAAACATCCAGTCCATCCATCGCATACCCGACGATCGAAGCCCACATGACCTTCCATCGTTCCTTCCGGGTGACGCCAGTTTCCTCAAATTCCAATTCTTCCAATGATTTTTCTGACATAATACCTCCCCTGTGTGTCTGCTCTTGTGCAGACAATAACCCTGAAAATCATATGGCGCGAAAGGCGCACAAAATTATCTAATTATATAATAGGGATATGTCTTTGAAAAGAGGAGAAAGGTTAATTTTATAAAAAATTGAGAATTCCAAGAGCTATTATGATGAACCGATTCTACAGTCTGAATTGTTCTACGAGCGTCAGAGCAACTGATCATTTTCCCTACTTGCTAATCTTTAGTAAAAGCTGTAACATATTCTCTAAAGAAAGTAATGAAAATCTATCATTTTGAGGAGGATATGGGAACATGAAAAGAAGTACATCGATTCTTATAGCCACTTTATCACTATCTATACTTTATACGCTGCCGGTTTCTGCCATAAAGGCATCTGAGCCTTTTATACAGCAGGAACAGCTGAACCAAGCTCGGCAATTGGAACAATGGAAAAAAGACAGAGCCGTTCTGCCCCGCATAAAAGTAGAAAAAGCAGCCATCGAGAAAGAGACACAGGACATCTCTCCCTCGATGGCTGCTTTTTATGTGGACGAAATTCATCTAGAAGGTCTACCGGAAGAACTGGATTTCTTGAACGACAGGGTGCATGCCTACGAAAAGCAGAAATTGAGCATGAACGACATAGAGAAACTAGTGAGAATACTCAATCAAAAGCTGCAAGATAAAGGCTATGTGACCACCCAGGTCGTGATTCCTGAGCAGAATATTTCTGCAGGCACTCTTCATTTATTATGTTTGCCCGGTAGACTGCATCAGGTCATCTACAGCCAGGGCAGTAAGAAACTTCCCTGGCAGAACGCATTCCCCATCCGGGACGGAGACCTCTTGAACCTTCGCATGCTGGAGGAAGGCCTGGAAAATATGAAACGAGTATCGTCCCAAGAGGTGTCCATGAAAATACTTCCTACGGCTAAGGCCGGCTATTCGGACCTAGAACTCACCGTGCAACCGGGAAAGCAAGTCCATGGGATGCTATCGTTAGATGACTCCGGCATGAAAGAAACAGGGAAATACCAATGGAATGCAGGCATTGTTTTTGATGATGTATTTCATGCCAATGATACCTTACAACTATCTGCTGTATTGGATGGAAGTCGGAGAGGCTCTGAAAAGGGGAGTCGGTATCAGAGCTTTTCCTATACGATCCCGAAAGGGAAAGACCGTCTGACTATCAGCCACAATCGCAACCGCTATCATCAAACCGTTGCCGGTATCCCTTATGACTTTATCAGCAGCGGGAAGACGCAGACCACCCGCTTCACCTATGACCATATGATTTCTCGTTCCCAATCAGAAAGAAAAGCACTGGATATTTCTATGATCAAGAGAGACTCCCATTACTTTATTAACGACATGGAAATCCCCGTACAAGCCATGGATACCACTGCTTTAGAGGTTGGTTTATCTGATCGCATATATATAGGAAGAAATACCCTCTATGTACGACTGGGGCATAAACAAGGAACCGGCTGGATGGGTGCCCAAAAAGAAAATACCTATCCCGATTCTCCAAAAACAAGGTACCAGATGTGGCTCTTTGACATCGACTGGCAGCAGCCGTTTACAATGGGGCATCGTCAAGCATCCTTTTCCAGCTCCCTTCATGGACAATGGAATACAAAAGGAAATCGGCTATACGGCGTAGATGCCCTGAGTATAGGAAATAGATATACCGTCAGAGGCTTTGATGGAGAATATACCCTAATGGGAGAAAGTGGATGGTACCTGAGAAATGAACTATCTTCCAACATTCCCACCCTTCATAGCGATATCTACCTGGGACTGGATGTAGGCAGCGTATACGGTGTATCTACTGATGTTCTGGTGGGCCGCACCATAGCAGGTGTGGCATTGGGCCTTCGTGGAAACTTTTCCTCAGGGCTTTCCTATGATGCCTTTATAAGTCGTAGCCTGTACAAACCCGAAGGCTATCACACCAGGAAATGGGTTCCCGGATTTACTGTAAGCTGGAAATTTTAGTATTAGTTAGCAAGAATTAGTTAGTGGTAGGCAATTGGTACTCAGCAGTATATCAATGACGGCTAACTGCCTACAGATATAAAGGAAGCGTCATACCATGAAACCCATATCATCCATGTCTCTCAAAACAAAAACCATGAAATCCTTAGGACGGAAGATACTCTGTGTCTTACTGAGCGGTGTCTTTTTCGGTGATACCATCGCATGGGCAGAAGCCCCCATTCTTCCTGATACAACAGCACCGGGAAATCGGTATCCATTAGTGCAGGAAACAGCCAATGGGATCCCCTTGGTCAATATTTCTGCTCCCACTGCCGGTGGCGTCTCTCGGAA